>NZ_JASISZ010000087.1 GCF_030063355.1 Streptomyces sp. PH10-H1 | reverse complement strand
TGTACTGATCACGAGTCTCCAGGACCAGACGCACGGCCCGCTCCTTGAGCTCCTTCGGATATTGCTTCGCCATAACGGACTCGATCCTTCCAAAAGATCGAGCCTCGATCAAACCCGGAACGGTTCACGGTTTCGTAACCGTCGCCTTTGCCGTTGATCTTCTCGGTCCGCGTGACATCACCCTTGGTCGGCGCCGCGCCGAAGGCACCATTGTCGAAATAGGTACGGATGTCGGTGATGACGTCTTGGGGCCTGGACGGGGTGGTGCCGCAGGGCACCGCGACGGTCTCGGTACGGGAGGTCTTGTTCACCAGCCATATCCCGGTGTTGCGGACGTAGCTGGTGGTGGTGCATTTCTCGTCGCCGGTCTTGGCGGTGTCGCCGGTCTCCGACAGGCTGATGGTCATGCCGTAGGCGTCGAACTCCCGGTGTAGGGAGGTGGTTCGGGTGCCGCCGGTGACGGTGGTGCGGGTCTGCTCGTCGGAGGTGCGCGTCTGGTGGGCGACCAGGTCGGGGAGTCCGGTACGGATGCGGGTCGCGGTCGCGGCTGATCGCCAGGGGGTGGACGATGTTGCGGAGACCAATTTGCTGGTGTCGTCGCCGTTGTAGTTGGCGGTCTCGCGGACCCGGCCGGCGAACTGTTCACGGTCGGTGACCGCAACTCCGGCGAAGTCCTTGACTGCTGCGCCGTCGTTACCGCGGAAGTATCGCGTCTCGGACAGGGTGCGGGGGTCGGTGGGGGCACCCGTGCGGGTCTGGACCAGGCCGTAACCACGCGACACGGAGTAGGTGCGGTCGGTGTCCTTGGTGAACTCGTCAGTGGACTTCGCCCACGCGGTGCCACCGGGATAGGCGTAGCTTGTCACTTTGTCGGGAGTGGAGGCGAGGTTGTCGCCTTCGATTACCTGGGTGGCGGTGTAGGAGTTGAACCAGTCCTGCGTCGCGGTGGTCCCCTCGAACGCCCACTTCACCGGGTAGCAGCTGGTGGTGTTCGACGCATCCGCGGCTGGGAGGGTGGTGGCGGTGCAGCCGGGGTCGGAGTAGGTGACCCCGACCGTGGCTCCAGTTTCCGTGGTGATCTGGTACACGCGCAGCCGGATGAACGGCGCGAGCCCGTCGCCGAGCTTGTCAACCCGATTCGCCAGCTGTTCGCCGGCGAACGTCACCGGCGGGAGGCTGACCGACCCGCCGTCCTTGCCAGTGCGGGTGATGGATTTGAGCCACAGTGGGGTGGATATGCCGTCGCCGGAGGCGGGGAAGTCCTGCGCGAGGGTCCAGGCGTCCACGTCCTTGGAGGCCCCGCCGGTCAGGATCCTCGTGGTGATGGTGGTAAGGCGCTTACGGGACCAGAAGGTGGGCGAGGACTGGCCCGTGCATTCCGTTCCGTCCTTGCAGTACTGGTCGAAGGGCGTGTCGGGCCAGTTCTTGGCATTGGTTGCGTCGAAGGTTCCGCAGATGCTGAGGCAGCGTTCGTCCACGCCGAAGGCGACTTGACCCATGGACTTGGCCGAATAGACGCTGGTGGTGCGCAGGCCGTAGTCGATGTGGTCGAGGTAGCCGCCGCGGGTAAAGGGGGTCGCGGTGCCCTTGCCGGTGGTCTCCGAGAAGTTGCGGGCGTAGTTGTTGGACTCGGTCGTCCAGTAGTACGCCATGGCGTCGGCGTGCGGGTCCACGACGTAGTCCAGCTGCCAGCGCCACGCCTGCTGGCACCAGGCGGAGGCGAAGGAGGCGTTGTAGCACGGCTCACCAGACTGATTGCCGAACACCGGTACCGTCCAAGTGGAGTTCGTCACCGGGGTGGTGGCGTCCTTCCAGCCGGGCAGGTGGTTGAGGCCGAAGAAGTACTGGGTACCGTCGGTCGTGGTGACCTTCCAGTGCTCGCCGTCATTGTCCCCGTTGACGGCGCCGGTGAGCTTCTCGACCTTCTCGCCCGAGTCATCGGCCGCATGCCAGCCGGTGACCGCGTCATGCACCAGCTCGGTGCTCTTGCCGCCCAGCGAGAGGGTGGCGTTGTCGTTGTACCAGCACTGGTCGCCGACCTTGGTCGTGTTCGTGCCACCGATCTTGTCGTCGTTGCAAGCCTTGTAACGGCGCTCGATGAAGCCCGGCTCATACGACCAGCCATCGCCCAGCCAACCGGGCTGGTTATTGGACGCGGCGGTCTTGCCATCCACGCTCTGCGAGTTGTAGCCCAGCGAGACCGACGGCTGCAGCCCACCCGGCACCGCAGGAACCGCCAACGGATACGACCAGGTGAACGCCCCCGACGAGCTGCCCCCCGTCCATGATCCCGACGGCTGCAGAGACGTGGCCTTGTAGTCACCCGAAGCACCCGAGGCACTGGCGGTCGCGGCCAGCACGGTGGCCCCCGACGACGCCGCATTCGAACGCACCGCGGCCGGGGCCGCGGTCTGGGTCGGGGTGGCCGTGACCTGCGCGGTCAGCGTGCCGGACTTGGTGTTGTTGGTCGTGGCCAGCGGACGGGCGATCCGGCACTCGGCCTTGTCCGGGGTGGTCAACGCGCAGGCGGGCAACTGGACCAGATGCAGGCGCGAGGCCCAGTCGCCGCCGTAAGCACCACGGAACGATGAGTAGTCCACCTGCATCCGCACCGCACCGGGCGCGGAAGCGCCGCCGGTCCGGCCGACCGATAACAGAAGACCATCCACTCCGGCCTTGTCCGCCTGCGCGTGACCGGCAACCGTCACCTGGAACTTTGACGGATCCCCGGCAGTAGTGCGTGTGCCGGCGGGAGCGGGAATGATCACCACCGGCAGCGAACCGGCGCGCTGCGGCGAACGGGTCGCCAACAACGCACTGCCCCTACCGGCGCCCCGTGCGGCGGGGGCGGTGAGGTCCACCTCGGCGGAGCCCGCTGCGGGCCAGACCGCCTTCGGGGCACCCTTCCAGGCGTGCGCGGCCGCAGCGTCCTTGCGCTTGGCACCCCCCGCGGCCACCGGGGTCACCGGCACCGCCTTCGGCTGCTTCAGCTCCGGCAGACCCGGCCCCTTCGGCGCGGCGGCCACCGCCGCAGCCGGCAGCGCCCCCATCACCACAGCGACCGTCAAAGACGCCGCCAAAACGCGCACACCGAACCTATTCACGCCCCACCCCTCACCCAATTCACAAATAGCTGGGGAACAGTAACAGGGCGCAGTACAACGCGCACAGCATTAAATTCACCATGCACAACGAAAGCACTAATGTCCAGGTTGGGTCACCTTTACGACCGCCATACAACACGGCAAACCATTCCGTCAATCATTCTTAACCTGCGCGTTTACGCAGGCTACGGCAGTAGCAAGCGCGTAGTTTAAACCTACACACACTCACCTAGATAGCCCGTTTCGTTTCGTGGTTCCATCCGCTTGAGCACCAGTCACGATGGACGCTGTCAGTCCCAAGAAACCGGAGTCATATATTCCAAACTTGATGCCTATAGAGTCTCGTCAGTAATTTCTGCAAACGAAGGAAGCATGATGTCTGCGAAGATGCGCAGTGGTCCGCCGAGACATAGATTGACGCGGGCGATAGCCGTGACAGCGGCGGGAAGTGTCGCGGTGACCGGTTTCCTGGTGCCGGTGACCGCTTCCGCCGCCGCACGGCCCGCCGCCGCTAAGGCGGCCGTCACGACTGTGGCCGATGATGGTTCGGTCTCCGAGGAGGACCAGGCGCTGGCGTTGGCGCAGTCCACCGGACAACCCGCCGAAGTCCTCTCGGTGCGGACGGAGTTGTCGGACGAGTGGGCGAATGTGGACGGGACGTTCTCCGTCAAGCGCTACGGCTCCCCCGTCCGACTGTTCCGCGATGGCACATGGGTGAAGACCGACCCCACCCTGGTCTTCGCGGCAGACGGCAGTGTGGTGCCCACCGCCGCCACTGTGGCCGTCACGTTCTCCGGAGGCGGCACCGGTCCGCTGCTGTCCGGGGTCAAGGACGGGCGCACGCTGACCCTGTCGTGGCCGACCGCGCTGCCCAAGCCGGCACTGGCCGGCAATATCGCCACCTATGCAGAGGTTCTGCCGGGCGTTGACATGCAGTTGAAGGCCGAGGTCGAGGGTTTCTCCCAGTTGCTGGTCATCAAGACCGCCGTAGCCGCCAGCAACCCCCAACTGGCCACCCTGAACTACAAGATGGCGACCGCCGGCCTCACCGTCACCACCGACTCCGGCACCGGCACCATCTCCGCCGTCAACCCCGCCGGGCAGAGCATCTTCACCAGCTCGGCCCCGCTGATGTGGGACTCCACCAGCACCGGCAGCGCCCCCGCGGCCGCGATGGGCACGCGCACTGCGACGACCACGGCAGCGACCACGGCCGCACCGAGTGACGTGTTCGAGCCCGCGGCCGGGGCGAAGGACGCCCAGATGCCAGCTTCCGTCAGCGGCGACACGCTGTCCATCACCCCGGACCAGGCCCTGCTGACCGGGACCACCACGCAGTATCCGGTGTTCATCGACCCGTCGTGGGCGTGGGGCAACCGGCAGAACTGGTTGCGCGCGTACCGCAGTTACCCCGACGCCGCGTTCTGGAACGCCAACGAGGATGCCCGGGTCGGCCACGAGAGTGACACCAACGGCCTGTCGCGGTCCTTCTTCCAGATGGACATCTCCAACATCAAGGGTGCTGGCGTCATCTCCTCGACGTTCCGGATCAAGAACAAGTGGTCCTGGTCCTGCCAGGCCCGGCCCGTTGAGCTGTGGCAGACCGGCCCCATCTCGAAGAAGACCACCTGGAACAACCAGCCTGCCAAGATCACCAAGCTGTACACCGTCAATGACTCCAAGGGGTGGCGGGACCGCAGTGGCAGCGACAGCAGCTGCCCGGCCGGGAACCTGGAGTTCGACGCCACGGCTAAGGTCAAGGAGGCCGCGTCCAAGAACTGGCCGAGCCTGACCTTGGGCATGTATGCCTTCGACGAGTCCGACACCTACGGCTGGAAGAGGTTCGACCCGAAGACCGCGGTCCTGGAGACGAAGTACAACCATCCGCCCAAGACCCCCTACAGCCTGGGCACCAACCCCAAGACCGACTGCGCCACCGGCGGCCTGATTGGCAACACCCGGGTCAGCTTGCATGCCACCATCGATGACCCGGACGCCGGCAACCTCAGCGCCCAGTTCCTGTTGTATAGAACCGGCACCGCGGCCGCCGTCGTGGACCAGTCCATCCCGGCCCTCAAGGGCCGCGTCGCCACTCTGGCGCTGCCCGAGGCGAGCACCCCCACCGGCGACTACACCTGGATGGTCCGTGCCAAGGACAACCAGGGCGAATACTCCGGCTGGTCCACCACCTGCAAGTTCTCCCTCGACCGCACGCGGCCGGCTCGACCTCCCGTTATCAACTCCCCCGTTTTCCCCAACGGTGACAACGGCTGGCCCACCACCACCGGCAAGGCGCGCACCCAGGCTGACTTCACCCTCGCCGCCAACGGCGTCACCGACGCCGTGCAGTACGGCTGGTACACCGACTACAACCCGCAGGTGAACTACACCAACGTCACCGCCGGCGCGAGCGCGACCGTCAAGATCACCCCGCCCGGCTACGGGCCCCACTTCGCCTACGCCTTCAGCATCGACAGGGCCGGCAACCGCTCCGACACCGCCATCTACACCTACTACGCCGGCCGCTCCACCAGTCGCGACATCCCCGGGGACCTCAACGGCGACGGCAACAACGACATTTGGAACGTCGATTCCAACGGCACCCTGCTCACCTACGCCGGCCAGGGCAACAGCCAGTTCTCCGCCGCCACCAACGGCGGCCAGGCCTTGGATGGCGCTCAGGTCGCCTCCCGTGGCGACTGGGGCCAGGACGGCTACAACGACCTGATCGCGCTCCAGTACGACACCACCGCGAAGGTCAAGCAGTTGTGGGTCTACCCCAACAACGGATCCGGCACCGCTACCACCAACGGTGTCGACGGCGGCCAGAAGCAATTCACCGTCGCTTGCCCTGTCGTAGCACCCCCTAGCGACGACAACTACGACGGCTGCGCCACCGGCGACGACCATTGGCGTGACGCCGACCAGATCCTCACCCCCGGTGACCTCAACGGCGACGGCGAGCCTGACGTCCTGGTCAAAGAAGGGAAGTTCCTGTGGGCCTACTACGGTGACCGCGCCACCAAGCGCCTCGACCTACACGGCACCCCGGTCCTGGTGGGCGGCAACGACTGGGACACCTTCACCGTCGTAGCCCCCGGCGACCTCAACGGCGACGGCCTGGCCGACCTGTGGCTGCGCAACAACGCCACCGGCCACATCTTCCGCACCTACGGCAAGCAGGGCGAGAACAAGGGCACCGTGAACCCCACCACCTGGGGTGACACCGCAGGACGGGTAGACGTCGGCTCCAACGTAACCGCCGCGGCCTTTCCCGTCATCGGCTCGTCCGGCGACGTCACCGGCGACGGCATCCCCGATCTGTGGGCCCGCAAGACCGACAACACCATGACCGGCTGGCCCGGAGTGAAGACCGGCACGGACTTCACCGGTTTCGGCACCGTCTTCGCCATCGACGGCATCACCGGCGGATCGCGCATCCCCTCGGGCACCACCCTCACCTCCGGCCAGACGTTCACCTCCCGCTCGGCCAAGCTCACCATGAAGTCCGACGGCAACCTCGTCATCACCAACGCCTCCTCCCTGCCCAACGCCTTCATCTGGTCCACCGGCACCGCCGGCAACACCGGCGCCAAGGCCGTCATGCAAGCCGACGGCAACCTGGTGGTCTACAAGGCCGACGGCAGCACCAAAGCCTGGGAATCGAAAACCTCAGCCCCCGGCGGCTACGCCCTACTGCAGGACCGCGGCAACCTCATCGTCTACAACGTCAAGGGCCAGTCCCTGTGGTCCAGCGGCACCCACGTCCGCCACGACTACAACGGCGACGGCCGCAGCGACATGGCCGCCCTGTACAGCCACGCCGACGGCAGCTACGAACTGTATGACTTCATCGCCAACTCCGACGGCACCTTCCCCGCCCCCTACAAGGGCTACACCGCACCCGCCGGCAGCGGGTGGGCAGCGAACATGAAATACGCCACCGGCGACTACAACGGCGACGGACGCGGCGACGTCGCCATCCTCTACGGCTACGACAACGGCGGGGTGCGGCTGTTCACCGCGCTCGGCAACGCGAGCGGCGGCTTCGACAAGCCCGTCGCCTCCTGGTACCGGGAACCCGGCAACTGGTGGTTCAGCCAAATGTCCCTGCAGTCCGGAGACTTCAATGGCGACGGACGCGACGACCTCGCGGTCTGGTACGACTACACCGACGGCCACGACACCCTCTTCACCTTCACGGCCAACCCCCAAGGCGGCTTCAACGAACCCTTCGCCTCCTGGACCGCTACGCCCGGAAACTGGGAACTCAAGCAGGCCAAACTCGCCATCGGCGACTACAAGGGCGACGGACGCGACGATCTCGCCGTCTTCTACGGCTACGGCGACATGAACACCGTCAAAATGCACACCTTCCTCACCAGCCCCACCGGCGCCTTCGCCTACACCAGCACGTCGTGGACCAGCACCACCTGGGGCAACTGGAACCAGGCCCACATCCAAGCCGGCGACTTCAACGGCGACGGCAAGGACGACATCGCCGCCTGGTACGACTACAGCAGCGGCAGCGACAGCCTCAACACCTTCATCAGCCTCGGCACCACCACCGGCACCTTCCAAGCCCCCTACTCCGCCTGGTCCACCCCGGCCGGCAACTACTGGTACGACTCCATGCCCCAAATGGTCGCCGGCGACTACAACGGCGACGGACGCGACGACCTCGGCGTCATGTACGGCTACGGCACCGGCTCCTCCCGCATGTTCACCTGGACCGCCAAAAACACCGGCACCACCGCCGACGACGGACACTTCAACGACTCCGTCGCCAGCTGGT
Organism: Streptomyces sp. PH10-H1; assembly: GCF_030063355.1. Lineage (GTDB taxonomy): Bacteria > Actinomycetota > Actinomycetes > Streptomycetales > Streptomycetaceae > Actinacidiphila. The sequence goes on along the minus strand of NZ_JASISZ010000087.1, from coordinate 20,707 downwards.
CCTCCGCAACCGACTGGCCAACCGGCGCCTGGGCCAACAAGGACGTCCACTTCTTCAACACCCACAGCTGACCACGTGCCGCGTGGTCCCGGCGCCCCAAAGCACCATGGCTACGCGGGCGTTGCAAGCCACGGCGCAGCCGAACAAGCACAACTATTCCAGTGGTCACTGCAGTCACACCCGGGCTGGCCTGCATTCGAGTCCGACAATCGGCCTCGCGCGACACAAGATCGTCAGCAGCGGCACTGTCCCTCGTTCGAGTCACCCAATTCCGGCTGGCGCCTCAACCCGGGGGCGCCAGCCGAGGCCGAACGGAGACACTGATGCAGATGCATGCCACCACGGTGAAGGCACTCCGCGAATGGAAGGATGCCTTTGACCACACACAAGAGGCCGCGGCGACAGCGATGCGCGCCGCCTTCCCCGACCTGGCGCCCGTCCCCCGACCGACTGGTTGCTGCGATGTACGTCTGGGCTTCGGCAAGCCCGGCTCCGGCTCCGGCTCCGGGACCGTGTGCATCGACCTGGACGGACGCTCCACCATCGAGTTCGCCGGCGCGTACTCCTACGACTGCGATTCGACCTCCGCCGAGTACGAGGTCGTCATGGGTACGGAGGGCACCGGTGCGCTCTACGTCGCCTACGTCCAGGTGCCCGACGCAGCCGGAGTCCTGGACGCCCTGACCCAGGCATTCGAGGAGCGCCAGGAGAGCGCCGGCGCGACGTAAGGGGGCCAGACGCAACACGGTCCTGTCCTCGCCCCGCCGCTGACCTGCGGCCGCCACATCCGCGGCCCGACGGCGGGGCAGGACGGAGAACCCCGCTGTGGCCTCTCAACGCCGTACCGGCCCCTCGGCCGCTGTCCGCGCTCTTGTATTCGGCCGGGATGCCGGCCGCTGTGTCCGCTGCGGAACTGCCCAGGACCTGACAATCCACCACCGGGTGAATCGTGGCATGGGCGGCGCGAAAGAGCCGTGGATGAACGAGCCCCACAACCTCCTGGCCGCGTGCCAGCCCTGTAACATGTGGTTCGAAGACCACCCGCGGGAGTCGTACAGCGAGGGCTGGAAGGTCCGGCGGCCAATGGTGCCGACGGATATGGCTGTCCTTCCTTTATCCCGATGGCCGGCTGTGGTCCCTTCGCTCGGACGGCACCCGCTCTCCCGTCTCCCCGGAGCGCCGGAAGGAAGCCGCCTAGTAGTCCTCAGGACCGGCGGCCGCCGCACGTTTCGACCCTTACGGGAGGGCCTAGGCGGGCGGTGATGCTCACGGCGGCCCAGGTCACGCCGGGTGTTGCGATAGAGCGCAACACCGGCGTTGCGCTCTACACGTACTGCAGCGGCAGATCATGTAACCGCTGATCGGTTGTGTCGTTGAGCGGTCATGCTGGCAGATGTGACGGAAGAGCAACTGGGTGACTGGGCTGAAGAGTTAGCGGTCCTGATCGCGAGCTTGGGGCATTTGTTCGCGCGGCCGGAGCCGCGCGAGGTGTTCGCGGACCTGATGGAGGGGCTGCTGTCGGACCTGCGCCGCAAGAACGGGTGGACGATGGCCGCACGTGCGGGCCATGCCACGCCCTCGCGGATCCAGAAGTTCCTGAACGCGGCCTCCTGGTCGGCGGACGCGCTGCTGGAGGAGTTGCGCACCTGCGTGGCCGAACATCTGGGCGATGCTGCCGCCTCGCTGGTGCTCGACGACACCCAGGTGCAGAAGAAGGGGACCAAGTCGGTGGGGGTCAGCCCGCAGCACTGCGGGGTGACCGGGGATGTACGAAACTGCCAGGTCATGGTGATGCTGACCTATGCCGCACCCGGCGGGCACACGTTCATCGACCGGCGGCTGTACCTACCCGCCGAGTGGACCGACGACCGGGCGCGCTGCCGCGAGGCCCGGGTGCCCCAGGAGGTCGTGTTCGCCACGAAACCCCAGCTCGCGATCCACATGCTCGAACAGGCCCTGGCGGACGGGGTGCTGTTCGCCTGGGTGGTGGCCGACTGCGGCTACGGCCGCGACACCGCCCTGCGCGACTTCCTGCACAACGAACACCTGCCCTACGTCCTCGCGGTCCCGGTCAACCTGCCGCTCGCCGGCCCACCCGGCAAGCCCGCCCCCGGCACCAAGGCGATCAAGCGCGCCGACCACCTGCTCCCCTATGCGCAACGCCGTGACCAGTGGGAACGCCGCTCCTGCGGAGCAGGCTCCAAGGGACAGCGGTACTACGACTGGACCCTGTTCTCCGTCCGCCTCCCCACGCAGGAACCGGCCGACAGATTCGAACGCCAACTGCTGATCCGCCGCACCACAGACAAGAAGCGACTCGTGGGCGGACGCGTCGACTACGAGTACGCCTACTTCCTCGTCCACGCCCCCATCGCCACCCCAACCGTCGCCGCGATCGAGCAGGCCGGCGTCCGCTGGAAGATCGAAGAGGACAACGAGCAGGTCAAACAGCTCACCGGCCTGGACGAGCACCAGGTCCGCAAGCGGATTCCCTGGCACCGCACCATCACCTGCACGATGCTCGCCCACGCATTCCTGACCGTGCAGCGCGCCCGCCACCTCGAACGCCCATCCGCACCCGCGAACAGCGAGCCCCCAGATCAGCGGCAGGTCTGCGCACCGCCGCCACGCACGGTCGCTCCGATGATCCGACTGACCGTCACCGCCGTGGCCGGCCTCCTGGCCCTCACCGGCCTGGCCATCCACCACGGCGACACGGAACTCCTGCGCCAGCACCACTGGAGAACCGAACACCAGACCGCAGCCGCCATCAGCCACTACCAACGCCGAGACGACCCCCTCCCCGCCCACCTCCGCCCAAGCGAAGCAAACCGATCACATCAGCAAGATCCGCCGCTGTAGTACGAGGGCTCCGCCCCCATGATCCCCCTAACAGCGACAACCCCGCAGTACCCGAACCGAAGTCACCGTGGACAGTGGAAGGGAGACGTTCATGATGAGATGACACGTGAGCAACACCCGCCGGTGACTGATCACCACTTCCTCGGTGACGAACGTTTTCCCGCGCTTCCGGGTCCGCGCTCTGGGCACCCGCAGTGCGCGCCCGTTACGCCGACAGGCCGTCAGCTTCCGATCCTGTCGTAGTAGTCCACTGCGCCGGCTTCGCGGGCTTCTCCCAAGGTCGGCGGAGGTCCTGGGCAAGGGGGCGGGCGAGCCGGAGCTGGGTAGGCGCGACGATGATGGGCCAGGTCCAGCGGTCCGCGGCCTCGGGGGTTCGGAGCTTCGGGGTGGTCCAGCCGAGCGTCTGCTTTCCGAAACGGAAGGTGTGCTCCAGGTCGAAGCGGCGGAGGAAGACCTGCCAGCAGCGGTCCACGTCTGCCTCGGTGGCGCCGGTCTTCGAGGACCACAGCCAGAGCGGCGGCGCCTCTCATGCCTTCGATGGGTGCTCGACCTTCAGGCGGATCAAAGTTCCCTCGATGACGGGGAGTTCGCCGTCGTGGTCGAGCCGGGCTGAGCGGTGGGTCAGCCTCGGGTGGACCCAGTGCCACGCCTGGGTCCGGGCTTTCCCGTAGTTCACGGTGTCCGTGACGGTGACGACGTCCGGCTTCGGCCAGGTCTCCGGTTTCGCGAAGCGGAACTCCGGCCCGGGCTTGGGCGGCCGGCCGCCGGTGCGGTCCACTCGCGGCGGCTTCGGCAGCCGCGTGACACGGTCGGAGCGGATCCGGCCGACCAGCTCGACGGGCAGATCCCGCAGCACTCAGGCCAGGCGGATGGCGTCGTATCCGGCATCGGCGACGATCATGATGTCCGCATCGCCGGGCTTCCACTGGCCCGCCGCGAGGAGTCGCTCGACCACCCCGCGCAGCTGGGCGGCGGTGACGGCGGTCGCATCGTCTGCGGGTCCGAGCCGGACCACGTCCAAGATCCCGGTCCACGGGGTGGCGCCGGGCTCGAGCACGGCCACCGAGCGGATGCTCCATCAGAATCCGGCCCGGCCCGCGGCAGCACCGCGCGAGGACCCACCACTGGACTGTGTACGGCCTCTTCGCGATCGCCGGAATGGCGGTGCCGGAGAATCTGGCGCCGGTGGACGCGACAGCCGGGAGCCTGGTGCCCGAGCCCGAGCCCGTGAAGCCGTGTTCCTGCCTTCGGACCGCAGGAGCGAGTTGCGCGCCTACGTCCGCTCGCTGCCGCAGGAGCGCCGCTCACTTTCCGTCCGGGCGCCGGGAACTCGGTCGGCTTCGGCCTCCACAACCAGCCATCCGCACCGTCCCCCGGTGTGCCGACCGTGCGGAAAGCCCGGGCGGGAGCGAAGCTGGACATATGGACATCACGATGCGGCTGGCCCAGCAGCCGGAGGCCGACGAGCTGCTCGGTCGCAGCCCCCTGGCGGCGCTGGTCGGCATGCTGCTGGACCAGCAGGTGCCGATGGAGTGGGCATTCGCGGGGCCGTACACCATCGCCCAGCGGCTGGGTGCCGACGATCTGGACGCGCACGCCGTTGCCGCGTACGACCCGGATGCCTTCGCGGCGCTGCTGTCGCAGAAGCCGGCTGTGCACCGCTATCCGGGATCGATGGCGAAGCGGGTCCAGCAGCTGTGCGCGTACCTGGTCGAGCACTACGACGGAGACGCTTCGTCCGTGTGGACGGGCGTAGGCACGGGCGCGGAGCTGCTGGGACGGCTGAAGGCTCTGCCCGGCTTCGGGGAGCAGAAGGCGCAGATCTTCCTGGCGCTGCTGGGCAAGCGGCTGGGCGTACGGCCGAAGGGGTGGCGGGAGGCGGCGGGCCGGTACGGGCCCGCCGGGGTCTACCGGTCGGCCGCCGACATCACCGGACCGGAGTCGCTCGCGAAGGTGCGGGCACACAAGCAGGAAATGAAGGCGGCGGCGAAGGCCGCCAAAGCGGGCGACGGGGGCGCGTAACCGAGTGGACGCTTTGGGCCGACGAGTGCCGGGCGACCCCGACCACGCGCGCAGGTCTTGAGGGGGCGGTCCGGCTCCTGTTCGACCATGATCAGGTCGCTTGGTAGCCCGCGGGGGACACGGACGTCGAACATCCGACGTCAGAGGCATGCCCAGCCGTGCCGGCCACCTGAGAACGGTGGCGGCAAGGACGGCCGGCATCGGAACCCGCATCGGAACCCCGCGTCGGAAGCCTGGCCCGGTACCCGCCCGCACGGGGGATCGTTTCAGTCGCGGGTATCGGTGTGGCGGTAACCGAAAGGACCCGGAAGGTCCGTGGAGGTGATCCTTCTGCCGGTGGTCGACCAGGTGCGATGGCCACCCTTCGAACCGACGGTCAGGGACAGGGACTTGCGGTTCACATTGAGGCGGACTCCCGGGAAGATCCGGAACGACTTCCGGAAGGTGATGGGCATGTGGGCCTCCTCGATCGGTGTCGTGTGCGTCGCCTGCCCCAAGTGGCCTTGTTTTACCTCCTCATGACAAGGATTTCGAGGTGTGTTCGGTGGGCCGGGCCGGGTGACCCTGATCCGCCGGTGTTTTGCCGCGCCCCACGGTGGGCGGCGAAGCCGCCCTGGGTCGCTGACCTGGGATTTCCTCGTTCACCGGCTGCTGCGGCGCATCCGGGACCGCGCCGATTTGCTGTCCGTGGTCTCACTTCTGGTCTCAGTCGGGCCCTGCACCTGGGCATGAAGGTGTCGCCCATCCGCGTCGTGCTGGTCCGGCTGCCGGTGCGCGTCCTGTCCGGCGCCGTTCGTGGTGTCCGCTGTTGCCGAGTGCTCCCTTCGGCTATGTCCTGCGCCGTGCCGGGGGGCGGGTCCGAGGCGCCGACCGCCCGCCCCGCGGTGCGTCGATCTTCCAGCAATTCCCGGTGTCGGGTCGGGGCCGTCCGGGCCGGAGGCAGGATGATGGCGTCGACCCGGTGTGCGGGCTGCGCTGCCCGTAGGGCGGTGCCTTGAATCCTTGTAGAGAAAGTTTCGCTCGCTGCCGCTCTGGACTGGTGCGTTCGTTAGCTGTCGGTGGTGTAGATGTCTTCAACGTTGCGGCCGGCCTGTTGGACGCGCTGTGTGTAGCGGGCGAGCTCGCGCACTTGTGGGGCGCTGGTGTTCCAGTAGTGCTCGACGGCAGTCCTGGCGTCGATGATCCGAGTGACGTCGCCGGTGGCGAGGGCTTCGTTCAGGCTGGCGTTGACCTTGTCGGCGCCCTGTTTGAACTCGGCCATCACGGCGCGGTAGTCGGCGTCGTTGGTGATAGTGCGGGCGTTGGAGGCCAGGCGGAGGGCGGCTTCGGGGCGGACGAAGCTGCCGCGGCCGGCCTGGCCGTAGGTGATGCCGAGATTCTGCAGTTCGCGCAGGGCGCGCTGGGCGGTCATGTTGGCGATGCCGTAGGTCGCGGAGATGACCTTGGCGGAGGGAACCTTGTCGTCGGGGCCGAGCCGGCCGCTGGCGATCTGCTCCTGGATGTCATCGACCACCTGTTGGTACAGGGGGCGGTTCTCCTCGGCTCCATAGGTCATGGCGTCCAGGGTAGCGAAGCTAGGCGGATCGGGCAGCACAATCATGATTGACACCCCAACCTGCACGTGTAGGCTGTCATCAACGTACTCCCTAGATCACCCTCTGGAGATCACCGTGCTTGTACTTCCGATTGGCACTGCCCCTCCGCTGCTGGTGCTGGGTGAGCCCGCGCCGCAGTTCAAGGACCGGGCGAACGGTGTCGTGGCCACCGACCGCGACACCGGCGCCCCGCTCGCGGAGGTGTCGCTCGCCCTCCCGATGGAGGGCGGTGCTCCGCAGTTGATGCGGGTCTCGCTGCCGCAGCCCGGTGTTCCGGCCGGGCTCGCGATGGGCGCGCTGGTCAAGGCGACCGGCCTGCTGTTCCTGACGGGCGAGAAGAACGGCCGCACCTGGCAGATATTCCGTGCCCAGGCACTGACGGCGGTGAAGGGGCGACAGCAGACTTCACCAGCGCCGCCCTGACCCTCGCCGTCGTCCCCGTCTGCTCGGCCGTCACGCTGAGCACCACCCGCGCCGTGCGCTACCTGCTCGCGGGCCCCGATCAGCGCCTGGTGATCCGTACGGCGTGGCGTATTCGCTGTACCTGGCGGCGCACCGCGATGCGGGTGGGCCTTGGCCCACACCGAGCCGATCAAACCGCACGCCCCCATTGGAACGCCGGGTTCGGGTAGGCGGACCCTGGTCCCGGCGATCCGGGTGCACCGCGAGACCTGGGGTGTGCGGATCGACGCCCACACCATCGGTCGCCTCGGGGTGGAGGAGTTCCAGACTGCCGCCGATCATCTGGCCAACGCCTGGCGCGTCCCGTTGGTGCGGGTCGAGCGGCACCGGCCCGGCGTGGTCCGGATCAGGGCCCTGCTGCGTGACCCGCTCATCCAGCCCACTACCTTCACCGAACAGGCCACGGCAGAGGGTGATCCGCTGCTGTGGGCGCCCGGGATCGACGCGGACGGCCAGCCCGTAACGCTCCGCTCCTCCGGGGTCTCGGGGGTCGTGGTGGCCGGCCTTGCCGGGTACGGCAAGACGTCACTGCTCAATGCCCGGTTCTGTGCCCTCGCGCCATCGCCAGCGGTGCAGTTCGTGCTGATCGACGGCAAGGGCGGCCCGGACTACGACGGGTTGTTCGCCCGTGCCTGGCTGCACGCCAAGGACGACCTGGAACGCCGCAACGCCGGCATCCAGGTCGTTCTGGCCACGCAGAAGGCGACCGGGGACGCGATCCCCACCAAGATCCGCGACAACTGCCAGGTCGCGATCTCGTTCGCCCAGCGCACCTCAGAGGCGGCCACGGCCGAGCTGGGATCGGACATCTCCGAGCACCCGCACGCGCATCCGCGCCGGTTGCAGGACGCCGCCTACATCGGCGTCGCCTCGATGGTCGCCGAGGGCCGACCCGGCTTCACCCTGGTCCGCACCCCGTACGTGGCCGACCAGGACCCCGTCCTCGGCGCAGGCAGCGGCCAGGTCGTCCAGCGACAGTTCCAGCGCCCGGGCCAGGGCTGCCACGGTGAAGAAGGCGGGCGTCGGGGCCCGGCCGGTTTCGATCTTGCGAAGCGTCTCCGCGGACAGCCCGGCGGCTGCTGCCACATCCACCATGCTGCGGTTACCGCGGGCCTGTCGGAGCAGGGCCCCGAAGCGCTCTCCGCGTTGCCGCTCTTCGGGGGTCAAAGGAACTCTCACCATACCCGTGATACTAATACCGGTATAAGTATTGGGCAGCGTCGCATCGCGGGGAGCACACGACACATGGTGGAGATCAAGACCGACACGGCACTGGAGACGATGCGTGAAGCCGGACGCGTCGTGGCCCACGCGCTCGCAGCCGCCCGCGAAGCGGCAACCGTGGGCGTTCGCCTGCGCGAGCTCGACGAAGCCGCCCGCACCGTTCTGACCAAGGCCGGGGCACGCTCTCCGTTCCTGGGCTACCAGCCGTCCTTCGCCCCCATCCCCTACCCCGCCGTGATCTGCGCCTCCGTCAACGACGCCGTCGCGCACGGCATCCCCGACGACTACCGCCTGCACGACGACGACCTGGTCAGCATCGACTGCGGAGCCGAACTCGACGGCTGGACCGGCGACGCCGCGATCAGCTTCACCGTCGGCACCCCCCGTCCCGCCGACCTGGAACTCATCGCCGCCACCCAGCAGGCCCTGGACGACGGCATCGCCACGGCCACCATCGGCCACCGCATCGGAGACATCTCCCACGCCATCAGCACGATCGCCCGCAAGAACAGTTGCGGCATGCCGGCCGACTTCGGCGGCCACGGCATCGGCCGCCAGATGCACGAAGACCCCCACGTCCCCAACCACGGACGACCCGGCCGCGGCTTCCCCCTGCGCCACGGCCTCGCCCTCGCCCTCGAACCCATGCTCATGGCCGGAGGACGCAACGACTACCGCACCGACCCCGACGGATGGACCCTGCGCACGATCGACGGCAGCCGGGCCGCCCACATCGAACACACCATCGCCATCACCAAGGACGGCCCCCGCATCCTCACCCTGCCCTGACCTCGCATCCGCTCACACGCGGTAGCAGACGACATCGACCAGCCGGGAAGCACAGGCGATATCAGCGCCGAGCCCGGTGGGCAGACACGCACCCTTGAGCGCGAAGCGGCGTGTCGGCGCAGGGCGCTGGACCGCCCCGAACGATCTTCCCGAGATGGGCCGGTTGCCTTCCATGCCCCTGGCCCGAGCCATATCTCTTACCCTGACCCCCTCCCAGCGCCGCCGGTTGACGACGACGGCCTACGGCCACACGACCGAATATCAGGCCCGGCAGCGGGCATCGATCGTGCTACTGGCGGCACGGGGGCACGGGGGCACTCCAACGCACGCATAGCAACAGATACCCGTCTGCACGTGGACACGGTGCGGACCTGACGGGCCCGGTTCGCCGCCGGCGGCTTACCCGCCCCGGCTTACCGCAAGCGCTCCGGACGCCCAGCGCGGTTCACCCCGGCGCAGGTCACCGAAGTCAAGGCGCCGGCCTGCCAGTTACCCGCAGAGACCGGTATCCCGCTATCACGCTGGTCATGCCCGGAACTCGCACGCGAGACCGTCCTACGAGGCATCGCCCGGTCCGTGTCGGCGTCCACCGTGCGCCGCTGGCTGACGCAGGACGCACTCAAGCCCTGGCAGCACCGCTCCTGGATCTTCATCCGCGACCCGGACTTCCGCACCAAAGCCGCCCACGTCCTGGACCCCTATCCCGGCACCTGGCAGGGCACCACTCTCGACGAGGACGAGTACGTGATCTCCAGCGACGAGAAGACCTCCATCCAGGCCCGCTGCCGCTGCCACCCGACCCTGGCCCCCGGACAAGCACGCGCCATGCGCGTCAACCACGAGTACGGCCGCGGCGGCGCCCTGGCCTACCGCGCCGCCTACGACGTCCACCACGCGAAGGTCTTCGGCCGCTGCGAGCCCAAGACCGGCATCGCACCCTTCACAGCCCTGGTCACTCAGGTCATGACCACCGAGCCCACAGCCCTGGTCACCCAGGTCATGACCACCGAGCCCTACGCCAACGCCAAACGCGTCTTGGTTACGGTCAGGGACTCCAGAGGCGGCAGCTGCGATGGCACGCCCGGCCTGGTTCAACCCGTATGCGCCAGCAGCGGCCTGACCATGGCGTCGGTAGCCCGGGGCTGCGCTGAACAGCTGCTCGGCCTGCTCCACCCGGGCAGTGATCAACCGCTGTGTGCGGTGGACGCTGCCGTGGGGCCGCGGGTGGTGACGAGCCGTGCGTTGCCCTCGGCGAGCTGATAGGCCAGGCCGACGACGCCGGTGTGGCCGGAGGCGACCTGGTCGGCGAGGACGCGGGAGCGGTCCAGGAGCAGGTCCACGGTGTGCTGTATGTGCGCGTCGATCAGGTCGCGGTCCGTGTCCAGGCCGGCAGCACGGGCGGCCAGCACACTGGGGGTGACGCGCTCCACGATGTCCCGGACGTATCCGGCGGCGGGCAGCCCGTCTTCGACGGCGGCGCGAGCCGCGGCGACAGCGCCGCACGAGTCGTGCCCGAGGACCACGACGAGGCGGCAGTTCAGCACGCTCGTGCCGTACTCGATGCTGCCCAACACCTCCGGCCCGAGGACGTGACCGGCGGTGCGGACCACGAACAGGTCCCCAAGCCCCTGGTCGAAGATGATCTCGGCGGCCAGCCGCGAGTCGGAGCATCCCAGCAACACCGCGAAGGGCTGTTGGGCTGGGGCAAGCTCGGCCCGCCGTGCGGCGTCCTGATTCGGGTGCTGCGGGGCCCCGGCCACGAAGCGCTGGTTCCCGGCGAGCAGCGCGTCGAGAGCCTGAGCAGGACAGACGTGAGTAGATGTCATGCCGGCAGCCTACGAGGCGGCTGGCCGCGCCGTGCGATCCGGGTGACCGCCAGCGCGGCGCCCGGCGGAGTGGCCGGCGCTGTCGTTGACGTTCTGCCAGGCACCGGACTGCTCGTCGTAGGCCTGCAGGACGACCTGCTGGGTGGAGAAGGCGTCCGGGGCGTCCTGGGAGGCGGGGCCGGCACCTGTGTAGAACAGGACCGCGGAGGCGTCCTTGCCGGACTGGTTTGTGGTGGTCAGGGTGAGATTGTGCCATCCGCTGCCGTCGGCTCCTCGGTGGGTGTGGCCGAGGGGGCGGGCTTCGCGGACGTCGAGGTGGATGCGGTCGGCTTCGGGCTGACGGTGGCCGAAGCGGTGGGGCGGGCGGTGTCTGACGGCGTGGCCTACGGGCTGGCCGAGGTGGTCGGGCTCGCCGTGGCGGAGGCGCACACGGCGGGAAGTGCGGTGCAGGCGAAGGCGGTGGTCGCGGACAGCAGTGCGGCAGGTGCGATAGCGGCGGTCGCGGCGATGGGCACCAGAGTGCGGCGGAACTTCATACAAGACCTCTCGGGTCCAAAAAGGAGATAGGAGAGGCAGCCATGGAGTGAACTCACGCACGACGGCCCGGCCGATCGTAAGACCAAATACCGGCGGCTTGTTCCCCGGCCCGCAGCCCGCTAACCCAGCAGTGACGGCCGTGGCCCTGCCGCCACCGTCGCTGTTCGGTGCCGATTACCTCACCGACGAACACGCGGAAATCGATGCCGACCGGAGTAGACATTGGGGCACTGGCGTGGTTATGGTTTCTCTCGTAGCCCAGAGAGACAGCAGGCCTGGCAGAGACGAACTGCCGGGCAGTAGTACAGGTAGTTGCAGTGCGCAGGACGGTGCGGTGGTGGAGTTCCGAAGCCAGAGCAGTTGCAGGGCGGCGACGGAACTGACGACCGGACCGAGTGGCCCGCAGTGATCAGGGGCCGCCGTGAGCAGGACCGCAGTCAATGCAGTGGCAGTACCGGTAAGTGCAGTTCGCAGTACTCAGCAGTGAAGTCAGTGAGCAGCACCTCGGTGAAGGCGTCGGCTGCGGGCGCGCGTGCCGGGAGGTTCGGCAGTGGGGTTCTAAGCCAGAGAAGTTGCAGTGCGGGCGACGGGGCTGGCTGCCGGACGGTGGTGCGGTGAAGGCCACCAGTAGGTCGCAGCACCAGCAGTTCGGTGGTTCACGTAGGTACGGCACGGCAGTGGAATCCGGCGGCCGCTTTCTGCGGGAGGGCCGTAGGGGTTGATTGCCGGGCTGGGCGGCCCAGAAGGGGCTGCCGCGCAGGTCGCAGCGTGTGAAGTGCAGTTCGGTTGTGATCGCAGGACCGCAGTATCTGAAGTACCAGCAGGTCAGTAGTTTTCGTCATTCAGGTACGAGCAGGAAAGGTTCGGAGCGACACCATCAGGATCGCCCGCACGGCAGGTGTGTGCGGGCACTCGCAAGGCCCCGGATTGGAAGGTGGTCCCCGGTCAAGCATTCAAGGTCCCCGCACTCCGTGTTCCCCCGACGCGGCACTGCGGATACGGCAGGACCGGCACGCACAAGCCGGTAGTAGATGTAGATGGTGTTTGATCCGCCCCATGGGGCCCCGGAAGCCAGGTACGGCTCCGGGGCCCCTCCACGCGTTTCCCCAGGAGGCCAGATGGCCATCAGATACGAAGAGGCGTAATGACCGACCAGCCCCCCGCGAGCCCGTCGGACCGGTTCGACGACGAGGACTACCCCGCCTACACCATGGGCCGCGCCGCCGAGATGATCGGCACCAACGCCGCGTTCCTGCGCGCGATCGGTGAGGCCCGCCTGATCACCCCGCTGCGCTCCGAGGGCGGCCACCGCCGCTACTCCCGATACCAGCTGCGCATCGCCGCCCGCGCCCGCGAACTCGTCGACCAGGGCACCGCCATCGAAACCGCCTGCCGCATCGTGGCCCTGGAGGACCAGCTCGAAGAAGCCCTGGCCCTCAACGAACAGCTGCGCAAGCGTCCCAGTAATCCCGCCGCCTGAGCCCCGAACCCGGGCACGCAGCAGGCCCCGAACCTGACACCCCCCGCGGGAAGATGCCGCTTGCTGCGCATCGCATCACGTCACCGGTGCGCAGGGTGCTGATCAGCCGCCAGGACGCTACCCCGCCAATCATTCAGCAGGGCCCGTACATCGTTGTGGTTGCTGGCACCACGGTGGGGGGATGGCGAGGGGAAGGTGGTTGCCGGTTCGGGAGTGTGGTCGTTGGTCGGAGGTGACAGTGATGCAGGAGGCTGTGGTTTTGTCCGTCTGTCGGCGCAAGGCAGACGGTGAAGCGAGTGGCGAAAGGGTTCTGCTCGTAGATGAGCCGCCGTTCTGTGCGGCGCTCGTCCACCGGTGGTGGGAAGTGCGTGGCGGAAATTGTCGGGGTCCGTTGACCGGCTGTGGCCCGACCTGGTTGCCGGCGTGCCGGTACTCGACCAGTGATCGCGCCCCGGTTGGACAGGCGTGGTCGTGGTGCCCACCGGCCAGGGTCGCTCTCCCCATGAACCTGGCGTGGGATGAGCATGGATGATGACAGCGAGCTGATCCGCCTTGTGCGGGAGTGGCATTGCCTGGTTCCCCGGATGGGGGCGGGGGCTGCTTTCAATGCCTTGGTCACGGCTCTCGCGGACGAGTCGGCCTCAGCGGCGACTATCGTCGGGCTCAAGGCCCAGTTCGACCTCATCGAGGAACAACGCGATCACGCCCGTGATGACCGCAGCCCGTGACCACAGGGGCCGGAAGCCGAGAAGGGGGTCTATGGCGGGATGGTCCGGCGGGTGCCAGTATCGCGCTCTCGCTATTCCGCTGCTTTTCGCCGTCGTCTACCGCCGCGGTTCCTGAAGTCGACGCCGGCCTTGACCAGCGCGTGATGCACTCCGCCGTAGGAGCGGTGGGTTCGCTCGGCGATCTCGCGGATCGATGCGCCGGCGTCGTACATCGCCTTGAACTGCGCTTGGGCGGCATCGCGTGCAGCGCCGGTCAACCGCAGGGAGCCCGCCCGCACTTGGGGCACCGCCGTGCCCCGCCCCGGTGTGCTCTGCCCGGGGAGCGGCACCCGGGTCGGCGGACCACGAGGGGCCCAATCTCGCTCTGCGGAGGCAAGCGTCTTTCACGGGCTGCCCGCCCAGGTTCCATCGCTTGGCGGCCGTGGCCGTCGTGGAGGCGGCTGCGCAGCAGGAGCAGTGCGGCCGGGTCGGCGACTTGCGCGAGGTCGTCCAGCAGGTCCCGCAGGCGGGGGCTGTCCGCGGCGCGGACAGCGTTCACGATGCCCTCGACGAGCTCGCAGGCACCAGCGGATGGTGGTGAGGGGTTCGGGTCAGAGTGCATACCCACACCTATCCATAGACCGGGCGCGGCGGTATCGCTCGACCGGGTGGGAACCCACTCCTGCAGTGGGATAGTTTGCCTCTTCGTGCCTGCCCGGAATTTCGCACAACCGGGTATGTAATGGGGCGGGCACGACAGCGGGAAGAGGTCTCCCATGCGGGACAGTGGAACCGACGGACTGGGTGAGGCGCTGGCCGCGGCGGAGGCCGCGCCGCCGGTAGAGTCCGTCGATGTCATCGCCGCGGCGATGCGGCGACAGTTCGAGGCCCGGTCGGTGTCGTTCCTGATCACCGACTTCACCGGTACCTCCGTCGTGCGCCTGGGCGTCGCTGACGATATCGACCTGGACCATCCCGCTGACCCGATCGCCGTGCCCGGCACCGTGTACGAGCAGGTGATCCGCACCCAGCAACCGCATGTGGAGCGGATCGGGGACGGTGCTTGGACGCAGGTCATCGCGCCGGTGACCAACCGCGGGGATGCCATCGGGCTGCTGGAGCTCTACCTGCCCCATCACCCCGGCCCCAACACCTTGCGAAAGATCAGCCGTAGCGCCCACGCTTTGGCGTACATCGTCATCGCGAATCGGCCCTTTACCGATCTCTACCAGTGGGGTCGCCGTACCGCGCCGCTGGGTTTGGCCGCCGAGATTCAGCACCGGCTGCTGCCTGCGTCCCTGGCTTGCGAAGCCGCCCAGTTTGCGGTTGCCGGCGCCCTGGAGCCGGCCGAGTTCGTGGGCGGCGACACGTTCGACTACGTCATAGACCGCGACCATGTCCAGCTGTCCGTCACTGATGCCATGGGCCACGACGTGGACGCCGCCCTGCTGGCCACCCTCCTGGTCGGCGCCCTGCGCCGCGCCCGAAGGCAAGGCGCCGACCTCGCCGAACAAGCCCGGCAGGCCGACCAGGCCCTGGCCGAGCACAGCGGCGGCCGCTACGTCACCGGCCAACTCCTGCGCATCGGCCTGCACGATGGTCGAACCGAGTTCATCAACGCCGGCCACCCGTGGCCCCTGCGCCTGCGCGGGGGGAAGGTCGAGCAGCTCGTGCCGGACATCGATATGCCCTTCGGCTTCATAGCTCCCCACACCTACACCGTCCAGCACCTGGACCTGCGGGCCGGGGACCGGCTCGTCATGCTCACCGACGGGATGCTGGAACGCAGGGCCGCGAACCTCGACCTGCCTGCGCTCATCGAAAGCACCCAGGACCTGCACCCGCGCGAGGCCGCCCGCGTCCTGATCGAGCACGTTGTCCAAGCCCACGACGGGCAACTACAGGACGACGCCACCGTGATGTGCCTGGACTGGTACGGCACCCACGACACCCGACGCCACGCCGACCACGGCGCCGACGTCACCGAAGCCTCCCCCAGCACCAACACCGAGGCCGACATCTCCCCCACGACCTACCAGCGCACCGCACCACGCTGAAGACGCCCCGCCCAGGCGGGCAGGATTCGCACAGCCCGTTCGCGTGTGACCAGACAACAGCAGGGACCGGCACCGCCCCGTTGGTCTTCGGCATGGTTGCCCGGCCACCGTCCTCGCCATCTCTCACAGGGAGTGACGTATGAGTGTCACACCGGGCAACCGGGCGGCGGCGCGGGAGTCCGCGCCGCCGCTGTCTCGTGCCGGTTTTCGCTGGGAGCGGGAGAGGCCCTAGACCCCTTCGGCCGTCCGCTGCGGCGGCAGTTCCGCGCCGGGCGGGCGCAAATACAGGCGCAGGGTGTGGGCGGGCTCGGCCGTCCTACGGTTCCAGCGGGTATCGACGACGGTGCAGGCGGGCCCATCCACCAGCCAGTCCGCAGCTGCTTGGAACAGCGCCGCGGGGTCCTGGCCGGCCAGGGTCAGCGTCCCGTCGTCCTCCGCGCCGACCCACAGGTCGACGTGAGTGTTCACGAACGCGCCCGCCCGCTCGCGCAACTCTTCCACCAGCGTCGCAAGACCGGAATCAGTCATCATCGCTCTACCTTCCCCGCATCATGTCAGTGACTGTTCGTGTGCCCTGCATACTTTCCGTCACCCCCCTGAATCCCTCCGGATCGAGTGGGCGCCACAGAAATCGAGTGAACGCCGAGAGCCGTCCCACCCCGGACATCGGAGGTGGGACGGCTCTTCAGGAGCGTCGGCTGTGGTGCTACGCGGTGGCGGTCGTGGTCGTGCGGGGCGCGGGGCGCTCGCCCGGGGCGGAGCGGCGGGCCTGGGCGAAGCGGCTGCGCCGGCCGCGGGTGGCGGAGGCGCTTCGCTTGGGGCGTTCCACGACCGGGGCGGCGATGACACAGGGGATGCCGCTGGGGGACTGGGCGCCGGTGATGCGGGTCAGTTCGGCCTCGTCGGGGCGGATCTGTGCGGTCTGCGGGGTGATGCCGGCGTCCCGCATCAGGCGGATCATGTCGCGGCGCTGGTTGGGCAGGACCAGGGTGACGACGCTGCCGGACTCGCCGGCGCGCGCGGTGCGGCCGCCGCGGTGCAGGTAGTCCTTGTGGTCGCTCGGCGGGTCGATGTTGACGACGAGGTCGAGGTTGTCGACGTGGATGCCGCGAGCGGCGACGTTCGTGGCGACCAGCACGGTGACGTGCCCGGTCTTGAACTGCTCCAGGGTGCGGGTCCGCTGCGGCTGGGACTTGCCGCCGTGCAGGGCCGCGGCCCGCACCCCGCTGTTCAGCAGGTGGTCGGTGAGGTTGTCCACGGCGTGCTTGGTGTCGAGGAACATGATGACCCTGCCGTCACGGGCGGCGATCTGGGTCGTCACGGCGTTCTTGTCCGCGCCGTGAACGTGCAGCACGTGGTGCTCCATCGTGGTGACCGCGCCGGCCGACGGGTCGACGGAGTGGACGACCGGGTCGTGGAGGTAGCGGCGCACGAGAAGGTCGACGTTGCGGTCGAGGGTGGCGGAGAACAGCATGCGCTGGCCGTCCGGGCGCACCTGGTCCAGCAGGGCGGTGACCTGCGGCATGAAACCCATGTCGGCCATCTGGTCGGCCTCGTCGAGGACCGTGATGCCGACCTGGTCCAGACGGCAGGAACCCCGGTCGATGAGGTCCTTCAACCGGCCCGGCGTGGCGACGACGACTTCGGCGCCCCCGCGCAGGAGGTGGATCTGCCGTCCGATGGACATGCCGCCGACCACCGTGGCCATCCGCAGACGCAGCGAGCGCGCGTACGGGGTCAGGGCGTCGGTGACCTGCTGGGCGAGCTCACGGGTCGGGACCAGGACCAGGGCAAGCGGCTGGAACGGCTCGGCGCGCTGACCGGCGGTCCTGGCAAGCAGCGCCAGGCCGAAGGCGAGGGTCTTGCCGGAGCCGGTTCGGCCGCGGCCCAGGACGTTGCGTCCGGCCAGGGCGTTGGGCAGCGTCGCGGCCTGGATGGGGAACGGCACCGCCATGCCTTCGTGGGCCAGCGTGGTCAGCAGGGCGGCGGGCATGTCCAGGGCGGCGAAGGTCTCCACCGCGGGCAGCGCCGGGGTGAGGGTCACCGGCAGGGCGAACTCGCCCTGAACCGAAGGACGACGGCTCGAAGCACCCGAGCGGCCGTAACCACCGGAGCGGCTGGAACCGGCATAGCCACCGGAGCGACTCGGAGCGGAGCGGCTGTAGCTGCCGGTGCTCGGAGCACTGCTGCGACTACTGGAGCTGGAATACGAGCGGTTGGAACGAACAGGGTTCACAAAGAACCTTCCTGGATACGGCACGCATCCAGGAAGCCCCAGCAGCGAACACGCCGCGCGAAGGCGTCACAGAGACGAACCGAAAGAATGAGCAGAATCGAAGCGGGACGGATCAACCGCACCAACACACTTCGAAAGATCGCACCACCGACTGGGTGGTCGACACGCCGGACCGGTCAGGTCCGGGGGCAGAAAGCGGTGCGCAGCCTCAGCGCTGCCGCCTGCCCTGCAGGGAATGCGCTATGACCCGCGGTCGCCAGCCCGGAACGGGGCGCAGCCAGTGCGGGCGACGGGTAGGGCCCGCGACCTTGCGGTGCGGGCCCTACCCGGTGGTGCGCATCAGTGCTCAGGCGGGAACGATGTTCTCCGCCTGCGGGCCCTTCTGGCCCTGCGTGACGTCGAAGGAAACCTTCTGGCCCTCCTGCAGCTCACGGAAGCCCTGAGCGGCGATGTTCGAGTAGTGGGCGAAGACGTCAGCGCCGCCACCGTCCTGCTCGATGAAGCCGAAGCCCTTTTCCGCGTTGAACCACTTCACGATGCCAGTAGCCATGTGTGTCTCCTTAAGACAGGGGCAGAACCGAAAACCGCACTGTGCGGAATCCGCGTCGCCGCAATGAGCCCATCCGGAGATGACCGGCAAAACAAAAAATGCACCCGCGGGTCACGCCCGTCGAGTGCACACAAGTTCATGGGTACCACAACTGCAACTGGCAACAAGGTAGCACGAACACCGGCCCTCGTGCTGGATTTCCCACCGGCGGGTTGATCTTCCCGCCGGTGGTGCGGGTGTGGGACTCTGAGGTATCCGACCGTCCCCTCTCTCTGCTGAGGTCCTATGCGTTGCGTCATCGCCGGCTGTTCCTTCGATCTGGTCAAGAGCGAAGTGCAGGACAGGATGCGGGGCATCAAGCCCGAAGCGGTCATCGGGGAATCCGTGATCATCAGCCGCCGCACCTACCCCGTGAAACAGGTCGGCCAGATCCTCACCCGCCAGGACCGGCGTGACTTCACGGCCGAGCAGATCACCCGGGCCATGACCCGACTCGGCTTCACCTGCCGTCCCGCACCCGAGGCCGCTGCGGTGACCGCCACCGCTGTTCTCAGCCCACTCCAGGCTGCGGTAGCGATGCTGGGCACACCCGCTTACAGCTGACCGGCCACACCTCACCTCATGTGACCTCAGCAGCTGCGGCCCCGACCCTCTTGTGGCCGGCTGGCGCCACGCGGGCCATCCCATTCCGCGATGCCGCCGCATCGTAACCTGCTGCACGGGCGTCCCGACTTGGCCGAGTGCCTGCCAGTAAGGGCTCCGGACCACCGCCATCACTGCCCGACCCCAGTCCGTCACTGTCGTCTCCACGCTCGTCCAACGACCTGGTCGGGCTGCGGAATCGGCCGATAGGCCGTGCGGGTGAGTGACCCCGCACGCTGGCGCTCGCCTTGCTGGCGTGATGGCTCTGGTCCGGGAATCGAGGTGTCCTCCAGCGCGAGCCTTGTGCGCGGGCGGGGGGAGTTGGGAGTCTGTGCTGCACCGGGCTGGAACGGGAACTGCTGTGCGGTGACCGGCCCACAGCTCCTCGGGGACGAACGGCCGCTCGCGGTACTCCTGCTGCAGTGCCATGAACGAAGGGTTTCGATCGGCAGTTGGGGCAGAACACCCTGACGCGCCGACCGATCCGGCAGTTCGCTCGATCGAGCACCCGGCGACGACCGTCACGGAGTGATCGCGGGCGTCGGTCAACGCGCCCGGGAAACCGCGAGGCAGGCGGGCGGCGGCCAGGCGGCACCCCATGGGCGCCCTCCCCCGAAAGGCGCCCGCCCACCGCCCTCGCGTGTCGTCGCCCAGCTCCCCCCGGCGGTGCACCGGTCAGGACGTGGCACCGCTCCGAGTGCGCAGCCCTTCGGCAAACGTGCGCGCCGCTTCCAGATCGGTGGCATTGGGTCGTCCCTTGTTGATACCGCCGACGAGCTTGAAGGGAAGCCAGGTGTCGAACGCCCGACACGAGAAGGTGTCGACCACTTCGAAGCCCTTCTGCTCGAGAAGCCGCACAAGGGGGCGGGTGAAGGGACGGAACCCGCTGGTGGTGAACACAAACGCCCTGCGTCGTTCCCCCTTCGGGAGGGAACGGACGAACTGGCGCAGCCGTGGGTGGAAGGCCATCGAGAAGCGCCGTTTCCTATACCTCGGGGGAGATCAAGCGGTTCTTCCGCGACACCAGCTGGGCCGTCCACGTGCCGCGCCGGCTCCAGGAACTGCGCCTGGAGCTCGCCAAGGCCACCGAGACCCTGGAGGGCCGACTGGATCGCCGGCCCACCACTACGGAACTCGCCGAGTTCCTGGAGGTCACCGAGCAGGAGGTCACCGAGGGCCTTCTCGCCTCCAACGGATACACCGCCGGCACTTTGGACCTGCCGCCTGGTTCCGGCGGTGAGGAAGTCGACAACGACACGGTACTGGCCGACCGCCTCGGCGACGTCGACCCTGCCATGGAGGGCGTGGAGAACCTCCTGGCACTCAAGCCCCTGATCGCGCAGCTCAGCGAACGCGACCGGCGGATCCTGCAGATGCGCTTCGGCCAGGAGATGACCCAGACCGAGATCGGTAGGGAACTCGGCTCCAGCCAGATGCACGTCTCCCGGCTTCTGAACCGCACCCTGGCCCACCTGCGCACCCACCTCCTCGCGCCCGCCTGACCGCCGGCCCCTCGGCTGGCACCCTGGGGCAGCGACGCCGAAGGCGGGCCCGCAACCGTTCAGCGGTTGCGGGCCCGCCTTTCGTCGCGGGGTGTCGGCGTACACGTGAACGTGCTCAGTCCCGTACGGATGAACGTGCTCAGTTCTTGATGTGCTGAGGGCGGTTGGTCGGCAGTCTGCTGCTGTCTGTTCGGGGCGGTGGAGGGCGGCTGACGG
>NZ_JASISZ010000086.1 GCF_030063355.1 Streptomyces sp. PH10-H1 | reverse complement strand
TCGAGCTTGGCACCGATCGAGCGGATCGCCGCGGACTCGGTCTTGTACTGATCGCGTGTCTCAAGGACCCGGCGCACGGCCCGCTCCTTGAGCTCCTTCGGATATTGCTTCGCCATAACGGACTCGATCCTTCGAAGGAAACGAGTCTCGGTCAAACCCGGAACAGTTCATTCCGCCTCCACTCGGTGGGGTCAGGCGTAGGGCGGCCGGGTGAGCGGTCCGGTGCGGCCGGCCGTGATCCGGACGGGGCACACTGGGGGCAGCGAAGGGGCTGTGTCGTGTGTTGCTGGGGTCTGAGGAGGACGGCGTGACGGGCGAGGGTGCGGGCGGTGCCGGGCGCCGGGCGGCGGGTGAGTTGGAGTCCGGGGTGATGGCGATTCTCTGGGCGGCCGACGGTGCGTTGACGGCAGCGCAGGTGAGTGACCGGTTTCCCGGTGAGCTGGCTTACACCACGGTGCTGACGATCCTGTCGCGGCTCTTCGACAAGGGGAGGCTGACCCGCAAACGGATGGGTCGCGGATACGCGTACGTTCCGGTGCGTGACGAGGCGGCGGACACAGCGGGGCGCATGGTCACTCTGCTGGAGCGCGGTACGGACCGCCAGGCGGTGCTGGCGCGGTTCGTGGCGGAGCTGAGCGACCAGAACGAGGCGTTGATGCAGGAGCTGCTGCGCGGCGAGCAGGGACGGTAGGCGGGTGCGAATCGGGGTCTACCTTCCCTTCGCGGTCGCCGCGATGCTCGCGGTCCTCGCGCCCGCTCTCGCCCGGCGGCTGACGCCGCGTGCAGGGACCGTGGCGCTGACCGGATCCGCACTGGTGGCCTCGATGAGCTGGCTGGGGGCGCTCGCGCTCCTGGCGTTCAGCGGCTTCGGCCAGATCCCGCTGGTCGCGTTCCTCGGATCCTGGTCCACCCGCGTCCTTGCGGCCCAGGACCCGGTGACGCGCACCGTCGCGGCGATCTGCGCCATAGTCCTTGTGGTCGCGACGATCGGGCTCGGCGTCGCCTCCTGGCGACGCGGGCGGGTCCTGGTGGCAGCCTTCCAGGAATGCCACCGCCTGCCCGGCGACGGCGAACTCGCGGTGATCGACGACACCCGCCTGGAGGCGTTCGCACTGCCGGGACTACCCGGGATGCCGGGCCGGGTGGTGGTCTCCACCGGCATGCTCCGCACCCTGGAAGGCGCCGAACGCGAGGCCCTGATGGCACACGAACGCGCCCACCTACGCGGCCACCACCACTTCTTCCTCCTGGTCCTACAACTCGCCGCCGCCGCGTGCCCGCTGCTGCGCCCGCTGGCCACCGAGGGCGCGTTCACCATCGAGCGCTGGGCCGACGAGGACGCCGCCCGGGCGGTCGGGGACCGGGCGGTGGTCGCCCGCGCCCTGGCCCGCGCCGCCCTGGCCAAGAAGGGCTCGCGCCCGCGCGCCGGGGCGCTGGCCGCCACCGGCGGACCGGTACCGCGCCGCGTGCGCGCCCTGCTCGCACCGGCCCCGGTACCGCGCACCGCCCCACTCCTGGTCTTCGCGCTGCTGCTCGCCGTGTGCTGCGGGGGGCTGGCGGAAGCCGCCCACGAGACGGAGCTGATGTTCGAGGGCGCCCAGCACGCCTACACCGCCAGCACCTGACCCGCTGTACACCACCGCTTGGGCGGCTTGGTGAGGCCCCGGAGGACCACTCGTACCCATGTTGACCACTACCTTCCCTGCCCAGGCTGCCGCGCGGTGGCGGATGTGGCCGCTGTACGCGGCCGGGTTCAGCACCGCGTTCGGCGCCCACGGCATCGCCGCGAACCTCGGGTCCTTCACCTCCGGCCACCACCAGTCGCTCCTGGTCCTGGGTGGGCTGCTGGCGCTCTACGACGGGGCCGAGGTCCTGCTCAAGCCCGTCTTCGGGGCGCTGGCGGACCGGGTGGGTGCGCGACCGGTGCTGCTGGGCGGACTGGTCGCGTTCGCCCTGGCGAGGGACACCGGGCTGCTGTGGGTGGCCCGGCTCGGGCAGGGCGCTGCCGCGTCCGCGTTCTCCCCGGCCGCCTCGGTGCTGGTGGCGCGGCTGAATCCGCAGGCCAGGCGCGGGCGGGCGTTCGGCTCCTACGGCTTCTACAAGAGCCTGGGCTACACCGCCGGACCCCTGCTGGGCGGTGTGCTGGTGTGGGCGGGCGGTCTGACGCTGCTGTTCACGGTGACGGCCGCCCTGGCGGGCGCGGTGGCGATCTGGATGCTGTTGGCGGCGGTCCTGATCGGCGCCGGGACCGGGCTGATCACCCCGCTCGCCTTCACAGCCCTGGCCGACGCCGCCGATCCCGAGCGCCTGGGGCAGACCATGGGCGCGGCCGAACTGGGCCGTGAACTGGGCGACGCGGGCGGCCCACTGCTGGTCGCGGGAATCGCGGCGGTCACCACGCTCACCGTCGGCTTCGGGGCACTGGCCCTGGTCATCGCAGCCGTCCCGCTGGCCCTGCACCGGCGCAACAGCGCTGCGCCGGACCTGCGGCCGTAGCCGATACGGCATGCGGGGAGTCCTTCCAACGGCGGGAGCCGGCACCTGCAAGTACGGGGCGGTCACCGTGCGACCCCGGTGCCCGCGCGCGCACCCCGGGGGAAAGGTGGCGCACATATGACTTCCAGATGAAGCAGCGGTGACCGCCCGGCATAAAGTACTACACGCTGTAGATTCGTGCGTGGTTCTCCACGGGGGTCCGAGGCGACAGGCGAGGACGAGAAATGGGCTCGATCACCGACTGGTTGGGCGGACTGTCCGGTCCTGTGGTCTACGCGGTGGTGTTCGCCCTGGTCTTCGCCGAGGACGCGCTGTTCGTCGGCTTCGTGGTGCCCGGGGAGACCGCGGTGGTGCTCGGCGGGGTGCTGGCCAGCCAGGGCAAGGTCTCGGTGTGATGGCTGGCCGTGGTGGTCGTACTGGCCGCCATCGCCGGGGACAGCGTCGGCTACGAGGTGGGACACCGCTTCGGCCCGCGGATCCTGACGACCCGTCCACTGCGCAAGCACCAGGCGCACATCGCCAGCGCCCAGGGCCTGATCCGGCGCCGCGGCCCGGCGGCGGTGTTCCTGGGCCGCTTCATCGCCTTCTTCCGCGCGATGATGCCCGCCCTGGCCGGCACCTCCCACATGCCCTACCGCCGGTTCCTGCCCTTCAACGCGCTCGGCGGCCTGGCCTGGGGCATCGGCTTCACCCTGCTCGGCTACTTCGCCGGAAGCGCGTACGCGACCATCGAGGCCAAGGTCGGCCGCTACGTCGCCATCGCCCTGGCCGCCGTCGTGATCATCGCCCTGATCGTCTGGCACCTGCGCCGACGTCGCCGCGCAGACTCCCCGCCCGCCGATGCCCAAGGGGCCGACACGGCCGAGGAGTCCGACGGGCCGACGCCGGGGAGCTGACCCGGGGCGAGCACACCCCCGCAATCGTGCGGTCGCAGCAGGCGGGTCGGCTGAGGCGGCGCGCGAGCGTGCGGCGACTGCCACGGCCTTTGCGGTGATCTCCTCCGATCATCTAGAGTCAGCCCAAGCTCCTACAGCGTGTAGGAGTTTCTGCGCTGCCCACGTACGCGCCGCCCCACCGTGCTCTCGCCCGTGGGTGGGCGGTGTGCCACGCCCTGGTCGGCGATCCCCCTGGTCTGCACCCTCGACTCCCGCTCTGGAGCCACCGTGCCACTCCCGTCCTCCTTGCGTGCCCTCGCCGACGCTTCCACGGCGCCGCCGGGCTCCTCCTCGCTGCGCTCACGCGCCCAACGCGCCGCCCTGTGGGCGGTGCTGGCGGCACTGGTTTGGTTCACCGGCAAGGCCGCCGAGGAGATCGGCCTGCCCGCCCCGCACCTGCTGTCCGCCGTCCTGTGGGGCGTGGCGGCAGCGCTGTCCGGGGTGGTCGGCACCGGCATGCCGCCGCGCGTGCACCTGGCCGCACAGGCGATGGTCGGCGTGGTGATCGGAACTTACTTCGACGTGCACTCCCTGCAACGCAGCGGCGGGGCCGTGCTGCCGCTGCTCGCGGTCACCCTCGCCACCCTGGCGTTCAGCCTGGCCGCCGGGTTCTGGTTCGCCCGCCGCGGCCAGGTCGACGCGACGACGGCCGCACTGGGCATGGTCGCCGGCGGCTCGGCCGCGATCGTGGCCACGGCCAAGGACCTGGGCGCCGACGCCCGGGTGGTGGCATTCATGCAGTACGTCCGCCTGACCCTGGTCGTCCTGAGCACCCCGCTCCTGGTCCGCTTCCTGCTCGCCCCCCACGCCACCGGCTTCGGCGTACTCGGCGCCCCCGAGATCGAGGTCGACGGCTCGGTGTCCGGCTACGCCTTCCTGGCCCTGATCGCGGTGGCTGGCGGCTTCCTGGGCGTGCGGCTGCGGCTTCCGGCCGGCGCCCTGCTCGGCCCGGTACTCCTGGCCGCCGCCGTGACGGCGGCCGGATACGGCAGCCAGCCCCCCGAGTTGGCCCGCGAGCTCGCCTTCACCGTGATCGGGCTGGAGGTCGGCCTGCGCTTCACCCGCGAGACCCTGCGCACCCTGGGACGACTGCTGCCCAAGGTCCTGCTCTACTCCGCGGTGACCACCGCCGTGTGCGGCCTGCTCGCCTGGGCCGTCACCACCGTCAGCCACGTCACCCTGCTCAACGCCTACCTGGCCACCACCCCCGGCGGCATCAACGCCGTCCTGGCCACCGCCAGCGCCTCCAACGCCGACGTCACCCTCGTCTTCGCCGTCCAGGCCCTGCGTCTGTTCCTGATGGTCCTGGCCGCCCCTGCGCTGATCCGCTGGATCATCAGCCGCCGCACCACCGCTCCACCCGCCGCCACCACCGCGGCGACCACCGCCCCCGCGAGCGACCCGCTCGAAGACCTTGCTCCTGCCGGACACTGACCCCCTCGCGGCCGGCACTCCAAGGGAGTCGGCCCGCCTCTGGCGGGAGGCAACGACGTCTCCGCGTCCACAGTGCGCCGCCGGGTGCCGGAAGGGATCCAGCTGCTGGCCACGCGTGCCCCGCGCCTGGACCGCGGCTTGGCGAAGGTGGCCAAGGACATCGAGTGCGTGGTGCTGCTGGACGGCACGCTGATCCGCACCCGACGGCGGACCAAAAAGACGCACGGCCTGCTCTTCCTCGCCCTGACCGATGCGAAGGGGCAGCTGCTGCGGGTCGTCTCGGGCGGCCGCGGCGCCTGTAGCGAGATCACAGCAGTCCGCGGCGAGAGGCTGTGCGCCTGGCTGCGCGAGTTCGAGATGGGAGCGGTCGCCGACCTGGGCTTCGTCGGCGTGAACGACGGCGACAGGGAACAGCCGGGGGTCATCGCAGGGTTCAAGGCGAGCGGCGGCAAGCCCTGTCCTCGCCGGAGAAGGTCGTGAACCTGCTGTCGTCCAGGTCGTGGTCGCCGGTGACCGGATCGGCGTGCTGAAGGCGGACGGGAGCGCGGTGGCCAAGGAAGGCAGCCTTACGGCGGACTGGGTCAACGAGATCGACAGCGTCATCCAGCTCGACCTGACCGACGCAAGGACTGACCCGGACCAACCGCGCCCCTCCCCGTGTGCTCCCGCCGGGAGGGGCGGTCAGCTACCGGGTGGGCGGTGTGGCTGAGTGGCCGATCTGGCCACTGCGGCCAACTGGGATGAGCAATATGCCCCGTGTTCAGCGTTCCTCCGTAGCTCCCTGGCGCCGCTGTCCCGTCGCACATGATCTGGTTCGTGGCCATGGCACTGACCTGCGGCGACCAGATGAGTTGAGACGCCAGGATGGCGGTTTTCTCAGTTGATCTGGTCCCGTAGGCATGAATGCTGGTTGTCGTCTCAGTCGTTCTGGTCCGGCGGAGACGGGTCTGGGTGATACCAACTTTGTGTTCAGCCACGCCTGGTAGGCGCCGTAGATCTTGAGAGGGCCGTCGTGCCCTTCGCGTACTTCCAGGAACTCGTCAATCAGTTGAAAGAGTGTGGCGACGGCGGGAGCGTCGGCTTCTGGCGTCAGGGGATGCACTAAGCCGCCGGGAGCGAGATGCCGGATGAGAGCCGTCCAGACGAGGTTGTTGCCGTGGTTGAGGCGGACGATCAGCCATTCCCGGAAGCCGGTGAGCACCCAGACCCAAGATCCAGTCCTCCGGGAGGCCTCGCCGTGCAGACGCAGACGCAGACGCAGACACAACGCCCCGCCCCGAACCGTGCGGCCGCCCGCAGCGGTCGCCGCCCGCTCACGCCGAGCGGGAGCGCCGCCCCCGCCGAGGACGCGGCCGTGGCCCGGGTCCCCCAGTACTACTCATTGGTCGACGCGGGCGATGTGTCAGGGCTGTTCGCGCTCTTCGCGCCGGACGCCCGCTACCACCGGCCCGGATACGAGCCGCTCGTGGGGCACACCGATCTCCTGCGGTTCTACCGGGACGAGCGGGTGATCGCCGAGGGCGCGCACACGCTGACCGAGGTGGTGGTCTCCGGCGCACAGGCGGCGGTGCACGGCGAGTTCCATGGAGTGCTGCACTCGGGTCAGCGGGTCGGTCTGCGGTTCGCCGACTTCTTCACCCTGACGCCGGAACTCACCTTCGCGGGCCGGGACACCTTCTTCTTCACCCCTCTCGTCTAGCCCGAGTTTCCTAGATAAGTTGATCATGAAGGTGGGTCGGAACACTGCGAATGGGTGTTGACCTGCACGAACGGGGTACATCGAGTGGTATCTGACGCCTTGAAAGGTGTATGACCTAAAGCTGTGGCGAGCCTGTACGCGAAGAAGGTCAACGGAGGGACGTACTACTACCTCGTGAGATGGCGCGTGTGGACGGCAAGCCCAAGCGCGTGTCGGAACGGTACCTGGGTACGGCCGAGGAGATCGCGGCGGCGATGGCGGCCAAGGATGCGGCGTCGATGCCGCAGCGCAGCCGCCATCTCGCGTTCGGGGATGTGGCCGCGGCGTGGGGAGTCCTGGAACGGCTGGGTGTAGTGGACACCGTGGACACCGTGGTCGGTGCTCGTCGTTCGGACGCCGCGGCGAGCACGGGAACCTATCTTGCGCTGGCCGCGCTGAACCGGGTGGTGGCCCCTTGCTCGAAGGCCGCGTTCGCTGACTGGTGGGCGACTACCGCGGCTGACCGGATCACGCGGGTCCCCGCCGCCGCGCTGGACCATCGCCGGTTCTGGGACGCGATGCGGAACGTGCCGCTGTCGGCGCTGGCCGAGATCGAGCGACGGATCACCTTGCGCATGATCGAGGGGTTCAGCCTGGACGTGTCGGCGCTCGCGCTGGACATGACCAACTTCGCCACCTACATCGACACGGCGAACGACAAGGCCCCCTATCGCCCAGCGCGGCAAGGCCAAGCAGAAGCGCACCGACCTGCGATTGGTCGGCCTTGGCCTGGTCGTCACCCGCGACGGCGGCGTTCCCCTGCTCTCCCACCCTTACCCCGGAAACCGGCCCGACGTCACCCAGTTCACCACGATGATCGACGAACTGTGCGTCCGTCATGCGGCGTTGGCCTCCGGCGACGCGACACCGGGCGAGATCACCGTGGTGTTCGACGCGGGGCAGAACTCCGTCGCCAACTTCACCCACCTCGACCGGTCCGGGCTGCATTTCGTCGGCTCGATCCCGCCCTCGCACTGCGCCGACCTGCTCAAGCGGCCCGCCCGCGCCCGCACCCTGGTGGATGAGCCGCGCTTCGGGGGCCTGACCGCGCTGCAGACCCGGCGCACCGTCTACGGCCGGGACCGCCGTGTCGTGCTCACCCACTCGCCGACCCTGCACACCGCCCAGAGCCGCGGCTTCGACCAGACCCTCGCCAAGGCGGGCGCCCGTCTCGGCGACCTCGCCGCTGCCCTGGCCCGCGGCAAGACCCGGCGGGCCCCGGAGAAGGTCCAGGCGGAGATCTCGGCGATCACCAAGGACTCCTGGGTCGCCCGCGTCACCACCACCGAGCTGACTGGCGACACTCCCCAGGACCTCCGTCTGACCTGGAACATCGACGCCAAGGCCCGCCGGGCCCTGGAGAACGAGATCTTCGGCAAGCGCGTGCTGGTCACCGACCACAACCACTGGACGATCGCCGACATCGTGGCCGGCTACCGCTCCAATCGGACGCGGAGTTCTCCTTCCGGCAGCTCAAGGACCCCCACGTCGTTTCCTTCGGGCCTATGGACCACTGGACCGACCACAACATCCGCATCCACGTCTTCACCTGCGTACTCGCCCTGACCGTTGCCCACTTGATGCGACGACAGGCAAGCCCGCGCGGACGAGCCCATGTCGGTGCGCGAACTCCTCGGCCACCTCGCCGGCATCCAGGAAACCGTCCTGATCTACCCCTCCACCGGCGGCCGCCCCAAAACACGCCGGATGCTCACCGACCTCACCACGGTCCAGGCCCGTCTCGTCGGCATCTTCGACCTGGACCCCTCCGCGCCGCGCACTTAGGTCATACAGTTGCGGCCCCCCAAGCCACGCTGACCTGCAACGACGCGCCCAAAGATCAACTTATCTAGGAAACTCGGGCTAGCGATCTTTCGAAGCCCGTGTGAGGGCGGGCGCAGCCCGCCCTCACACGGGCTGGGGAGCCATTGATTGGAGGTCCCCCTCTTCACCGCCCCAGCGGCGTGCTGGTGGACCCGGCGATCCGGGCCGGGGTCCCTTTCCGCTGCCAGCGCCGGAATTAGCAGTGAACCCACGCGTCGGAAGCAATAATTGGCGAGATGCCCCTCGGGTTCCCGTAGCTTCCCCTTCGAGATTCTGCGAACCGTCGGTTTCTCGGCTGCGGCGGCTACAACGCCGCCTTCATCGCCGAACTCGTCGGCCCGGCAGGCAGCGTCACCACCCTCGACATCGACCCCGCCGCTGCCTGACCGGGACCGGACACGACCGCGTCCACGTGGTCACCGCGGACGCCGAACACCTGCCGCCCGATGTCGTCCCGGACGAGGGCTTCGACGCCGTCATGGTCACCGTCGACACCTGGGACCTTGTAGGTGCCGACAACCTCATCCATGCAGGTCATGCGGCATGTTGGTATCGGTGGAGGATGCCGCCGAGTCGGTCGTGTCGTTGGATGTTTAGGTGGTCCAACTGGGTTGGTTCGGTGATTGGTTGGGGGAGCTGGCGTAGGGGTGCGGTTGCTTGGAGGGTGCGGTGGGGCCGGTGCTCGTTGTAGAAGGTTTCGTACTCGCGGGGGGCGTGGAGGAGGTGGGCCTGGTTCCAGATCGAGGTCCGGTCCAGCAGTTCGGCTCGGCATGATCGAACCCAGCGTTCCATGATCGTGTTCATGCGGGTGCCCGGATGGCGCTCTTGTATTGTCTGGATGTTCTCGGCGGTGAGGACGGCATCGAAGGCCGGGGTGTATTTGCTGTCCCGGTCGCGGATCAGGTACTTGATCGTGGCTGGTGTCGTGGAGGTCCATGAGAAGGGTTCGGGCCTGCTGCACGGTCCACTGCGCTGGGGGATGCGTGGTGACGCCGAGGATGCGGATGCGCCGGGTGGCGTGTTCGATGACGGCGAAGACGTAGAGGTGTGTGCCGGTCAGGGTGCGGGTTTCGAAGAATTCACAGGCGAGGATTGCGTCGGCCTGGCTGTGCAGGAAGGTTGCCCAGGTCTGGCTCTGGCTGGCCTGGTCGGGTGCGGGGTTGATGCCCTCCTCCTTGAGGATTTCCCAGATGGTGGAGGCGGCGATGGTGATGCCGAGGGCGGCGAGTTCGCCGTGCACTCTGCGGTAGCCCCAGCTGGGGTTTTCCCGGACCAGGCGCAGGACAAGGGTGCGGATGGAGCGTACGGTCCGGGGCCGGCCGGTCGCTGGGGACGGGAGACCTTGGCGTGGTGGCGGCGGAGCAGATCGCGGTGCCAGCGAAGGATCGTGTCCGGGCGGACGAGTAGCCGTAGCCGGCGCAGTACGTCGCGGGGCAGGGGATGGAGCAGGGCGGCGAGGAAGGCCCGGTCGGCGGGTGTGACCGCGGCGGTCCGCTCCGAGTTGGCGTTGCAGCACGGTGAGCTGGTGGCGTAGGGCAAGGATTTCCACGTTCCTGTCACGGTCGCTCATGGGCAGCAGCCGTATCAGGGTGAACATGCTCGACAGGGCGAGGTAGGGCAGGCGCAGAAGCATGCGGATCATCCTGCCGTCCGTTCCCATCGATCTTCAATCGGGGGCTGCGGTCTTGAGTCCGGAGGGGCCGGCGACGGCTCACCGTGAGAGTCGCAGAACAGCTTGACCTGCTTGGATGAGGTTATCGGCACGTACAGGGCTCCGCCCCGATCACCTGGGCCTCGGGCAAGAAACAGTTCGTCGGATGCCGCTTCGTCAAGAACAACCGCCTGATGGCCGCCGGGTTCCTGTGGGCCTTCTCCTCCCTGCGGGCATCTCCGGGAGCCGACGCGCACTTCGCCGGCACCGCCCGCCACCACCGGATCACGTACGGGCGTAGCGGTCGGTGTGAGCGGCGAACTCGCGCGCCATCTCGTCGGTGACGGTAGGGCGGGTGCGGCTGATGGCGTCCAGGTAGTCCTCGGTACTGGGATGGGCCCGGACCCCAGTGTCGAGGGTGCGCTCGAAGACGTCCTGGGCGACCGTGCGGGCGACGTGCGCGATATCGGCCGGAGTGAAGCCGTCGCTGGCATCGGCGAGGGCCGCGGCATCGGCTTCGGCATCGGCCCGGGCCAGATAGCTGGACCACAGACCGCGCCGGGCCTCCGGGTCGGGGGGCCCGATCGGCAGGACATGGTCGAAGCGACCGTGCCGCAGGAACGCCGGGTCAAGAGCGGCGACATTGTTGGTCGCACAGACGAGCAGTCTGCTGTCCCGGTCCCGGAACCGCACGATCAGCTTGAGCAGCTCATTGACCACGCCCACCGAGACCGGGTCCGCGTCGCTGCGCAGCGCGGCGACCTCCTCGACCTCGTCGATGAACACCAGCACATGATCGAGTTGCCCGATCTCGGCGAAGCGGTCGCTCAGCCCGGTCGCCAGCCCTCCCTCCAGCGCGAGCCGGGACGGGAAGAGCTCCACGAATGGCCACCCCAGCCGCCCGGCGACGGCCTTGGCGAAAGTGCTCTTCCCGGTGCCCGGTGGGCCGAACAGCACCACCGCCTGCGGCGGCTCGACTCCGTGCTGGGTGGCGAGCTCCGGGTGCGCCAGAGGCAGGACCAACCGCCGCTCGATCAGCCTCTTTTCCGCCGCCATCCCTGCCAGTTGCCGCCACAGCCCCGCTTCCGGCACCACCGCCCCGAGCCCGGACAGCAGGACCACGTCCTGGGCCGTGACCGCGCGTGCCTTCTCGAAGTACGTCATCCCCTCCCAGGGCCGGAAGCCCGAATTGCGCAGGGCGGTGGCACCGGTTCCCTCGTCCGGCAGGATGGCCGCCAGCGTCCTGGTCCCGCTGCTCCCGAGCCTGTGTTCCAGAGCAGAAACCAGTGCAGACCCCAGGCCCAGGTTTCGCCAGGCGGAGTGCAGGCTCACGCGCAGTACCCAGGCCCGGTCGCCGTCGACCCGGCTCACCGCCGCGCCGACGAGATGGCCGTCCGCGACAGCGACGACCGCCGGGTGGTGCGCTTGCAGGGCCGCAACGACATCCGCGAGGCTGAACGCAGGGCGATGCCCGCCGGTGTCGCTCTCGACCTCGAGCCGGACCATCGCCTCGAGATCGTCCGGTGCGAAGTCCCGCACACTCCAACCGGCCATGTCCCAGCCTCCAGACTCCGGGCCGCCTCGCTGTCCCTCTCATCATCAACCCGATAAGCGCGACCCGCATTCGCCCCCGCTCGGCGTCGGCCGAACTCGCGGACCCGCTCAGAAGCGAACATGGTGTCCACGGGCGCCGACAATACGCTGCCGACGGGCGATGATGTCGCCGACTTCCGTCGACAGCTGGTGGGACCGCCGTCACTGGGCTGCGCCATTGCGCCCGTTCCGTTGTCGGGCTTCCAGCGACTCGATGCGTGCGCACTGCTCCTCGGTGAGCACGTCGCAGACCCAGTCCCAGTGCAGCGCCACTCGATCGCCGGGGGACAGGCCCTCGATCAAGGTCATACCGTCGACCGACCAGCGCACCGCGTCCTGCTGCTCAGGCCCGCTCACCATCGCGTTCCCGTCCCACCGCAGCGGCCTGGATGCCACGGTCGCCGATTCACCGTCGACCTGGAGGACCCGGCCGATGCGGATACGGCACTGGTCGAGCACGGTGAGGGCGGTGGGGTTGCCGCTGGTGCGCAGTATCTGCGCCCACGGATAGACGTCGAACACCTGGAAGCTGTGGTGGGCGACAGCACGGTCGGACGCCTGGCGCCAGGTACCGCCGGGCTGCCCCCGGAACCGCTGCAGCATATGGTCCACCAGCGCCGTGGGGTCGACGTGATCCAGCAGGTCGTTGCCGATCCAGTATGCCTCGACCACCCGCGCGTCGAGCGGGTCCGCGATTCCGCTCGCCGCCGCGATGAACTCGAGGTAGCACCAGGCACCGTCGAACTGCCGTGCCCGCCGCTCGATATCGGCGGTCGCGCCGGTATCGAGCAGGGCGGACGCGTCATCGGGACCGCAGTAGCCGAGTTCGTTGGGCGGGTAGGCATATCGCGCGAAGAGAAGTGCGCCCTGTGCGCTCATTCAGCAGATCCTCGGCAGTTGTTCGCCGATCGGCAGGCTGACCACTCGGGCGCCGCCCAGAGCGGTCCTGGCGACCACCATCCCTGGGTGATCCACCACGCAGGCGCCGATCCTGCGCGCCGACCGCCCGAGCGGGTGGGCCCGCAGGGCCATCAGCACCTGATCCGCGGACTCGGCAGGCACGAACGCCAGCAGCTTGCCCTCGTTGGCCACCTGGAGCGGATCGAGCCCGAGCAGACTGCATGCGTCCCGCACCGACTGCGGGATCGGCAACTCCCGTTCCACCAAGTCGATTCCGACCTTCGACGCACGGGCGATCTCGTTGAGCGACGCCGCGACGCCACCGCGGGTCGGATCGCGAAGCACGTGCAGGTCCGCGCCGGTGGCGATCATGTCGGCGACGAGACCGTGCAGGGCGGCGGTGTCGCTCTCGACCGTGGTGCCGAACTCCAGGCCCTCGCGGCAGCTCATCACCGCCACGCCGTGCACTCCGATGTCACCGCTGATGAGAACGGCGTCGCCGGGTCGCGCGCGACGCGGGTGGATGTCGACGCCGTCTGCGATCACACCGATCCCGGAGGTGTTGATGTAGACGCCGTCACCGCTGGCGTTGTCGACGACCTTGGTGTCCCCAGTGACCAGCCGCACGCCTGCGGCTTGCGCGGCCACGCCCATGGCCTTGGCGATGCGGCCGAGTTCGCTCAGTTCGGTGCCCTCCTGAAGGATGAAGGCGGTCGACAGGAACATCGGCTGGGCACCGGACATCGCCAGATCGTTGACCGTCCCGTTCACGGCCAGGTCGCCGATCGACCCACCGGGGAAGAACATGGGCTTTACCACGAACGAGTCGGTCGAGAAGGCCAGCCGGATGCCCGCGCCGACCTGGAGGACGGCGGAGTCGCCCAGGTCGGACCCGGCCGCCGCGCCGAACGAGGGCAGGAACAGATGCTCGATCAGCTCAGCCGACATCGCCCCGCCGCCCCCGTGGCCCATCACGACGGACGGGGTCTCCCGCAAGGGCGCGGGGCAGACCCAGCTCTCGAAATCGAGATCGCCAACGTGTTGCATCGCGTCAGTCACTTTGCATCGACCAGTTCCAGTCGGCGGTAGGTGTAGTAGGCGGCGCACGCGCCTTCGGACGACACCATCGTCGCGCCCAGCGGCTTGCGGGGGGTGCACTCTTTGCCGAACGCCGAGCACTCATGCGGCTTGATCAGGCCTTGAAGCACCTCGCCCGACCTACACAGCGAGGACTCGGCGGTGCGGATGCCCGCCACGTCGAACCGCTGTTCGGCGTCGAACGCCCGGTACTTTTGCGACAGTTGCCAGCCACTGTCCGGGATCATCCCGATACCGCGCCAGGTGCGGTCGGTCACTTCGAAGACTTCCTGGAGCATCTCCATCGCGGGGACGTTGCCCTCGGCCCGTACCGCGCGGGGGTAGGCGTTCTCCAGTTCGTGGCGGCCCGCTTCCAGCTGAAGGACCGTACGTCGGATGCCTTCGAGGATGTCCAGCGGCTCGAAACCGGTGACCACGATGGGAACTTGGTACTTCTCCGCCAGCGGCGGGTACTCCACGGTGCCCATCACACTGCACACATGCCCCGCCGCCAGGAACGCCTGTACCCGGCAGGTGGAGGACTCCATGATGGCGGCCATCGCCGGCGGCACCAGGACATGGGACACCAGCATGGAGAAGTTCCGCACGCCGAGGCGCCTGGCCTGGAAGACGGTCATCGCGTTGGCCGGGGCTGTGGTCTCGAACCCGATCCCGAAGAAGACGACCTCCCGGTCCGGGTTCTGCCGTGCCAACTTCAGTGCGTCCAGCGGTGAGTACACCACCCGGACGTCACCCCCGGCGCTCTTGACGGAGAACAGGTCCTGGCTGCTCCCGGGCACCCGCAGCATGTCACCGAAGGAGCAGAAGATGACCTCGGGGCGGGCGGCGATCGCGAGCGCCCGGTCGATGATCTCCAGCGGCGTGACACAGACGGGACAACCGGGGCCGTGAATCATCTCGACGCAGTCGGGCAGCAGTTGGTCGATGCCGTGCCGGATGATCGAATGGGTCTGGCCGCCGCAGACCTCCATCATGGCCCACGGCTGGGTGGTGGCGGCATGGATCTGGTCGATCAGCTTCTTCGCCAGATCAGGGTCGCTGAACTCGTCAAGGTACTTCATTCCGACACCCCTTCGTGGGACTCCCGCTGGTTGGCGGCGAGTGCGAACCCATCACCGAACTCCTGCTCAAGGATGCCGAGCTTCGCGAAATTGGCCAGCGTCTCCTGGGCCGACCGTTCATCGAGGCGCTGGATGGCGAACCCGACGTGTACGACGACGTATTCACCGATCCCGACGTCAGGGATGTACTGGAGGCACACCTCCTTGCGTACGCCGCCGAAGTCGACTTCGGCCATCAACGTGCCGTCTACTTCCGCGGTACTGAGGACACGCCCTGGCACTGCCAGACACATGGTCCCGACCTTTCTTCCGTGGGATTCTTTCGTGAGTTTCTCTGACGTTCTCCTGAGCCCGTCGCGTCGTTGGGGCTCGCTGCTCCCTGTCTCCGCCGCCCCAGGTCAGCCCGAGGCGGCGATGAGGAGTTGACCGAGGGCGAGGCCGCCGTCGTTGGGCGGAAGCAGTCGTGGGCGCAGAACGGTGAAGCCCCGTTCGGTGAGCGTGCGCTGTGCTGCCTCGAGCAGCAGGGCGTTCTGGAACACCCCACCGCCGAGCGCCACCAGGTCGAGCCCGGTCTGCTCCCGGCATATCACCGCGAGGTCGGCGATCAGGGCGGCGACGGACGCGTGGAAGCGTGCGGCGATCCGCTCGCGGGAGACGCCCGCCCGGGCATCGGCGACCGCCGCGCGGATCACCGGTCCGGGATCGGCGATGACAGGGTCTCCGGTCGACGCGGGCATGAGGGCGAACGCATAGCGTTCCCCCGGATCGTCCGGATCGTCGGTGCCCGCTCCGGCCGTCCGTGCCAGGCCTTCCAGCTCGATGGCTGCTTCGGCCTCGTAGTCCACCTCGTGCCGGACACCGGCCAGCGACGCGACCGCGTCGAAGAGCCGGCCCATGCTCGACGTGGGCACACAGCCGAAACCGGTGTCGAACTGATGGAGCAGGACATCTCGTTCCCTGGGCGGGCAGGCACGGACCGGCGGCAGGTCGTCGTCCCAGGGGACTCCGGCCGCGTGCAGGTGCGCGAGCGCCATCCGGTACGGCCGCAGCACACTGGCGTCGCCACCTGCCAGCGGCACGTACGCCAGCTGCGCGGCTCGGCGAAAGGACTTGTAGTCGGCGATCAGGACCTCGCCGCCCCACGCCGCCCCGTCGGTCCCGCATCCGGTGCCGTCGAACGCGACTCCGATCACGTTCTCGCCGATTCCGAGGCCGTGTTCTCCCATCACCGACGCGATGTGGGCGTGGTGGTGCTGCACGGCCCGCACGGCCCGGCCGTTCGCGTGATCGCGCGCCCAGTCGCCGGACCGATAGCCCGGATGCCGATCGGCCACCAGCTGTCCGGGGGTGACCCCGGTCAACACCTCAAGATGGCCCTCGGTCCGGGTCAGCGCCTCCACCGTGGACAGGTCGTCCATGTCACCGATGTGCTGGCTGATCCAGGCGTACCGGCCTTCCGCCAGCGCGCAGGTGTTCTTCAGGTCCGCGCCGACCGCGAGCATCGGCGGTACGTCGAACGGCAGCGCCAGGGGCAGCGGCGCATAGCCCCTGGACCGGCGGATCGGAAGCTCCGCACCTGCGACGAACCGGCTGACCGAGTCGTCGCACGGCACCTGGATGGTCCGGTCGTGCCGCAGCCAGGCATCGACCAGGGGGGCCAGTTCGATCAGGGCCTGCTCGTCGTCGGTGACGATCGGCTCACCGGACAGATTGCCCGAGGTCATCACCAGTACGTCAGGTCCCGGCCGTTCGTCGCCGCCCGCGACGCCCAGGAGCAGGACGTGCAGCGGTGTGTAGGGAAGCATCACCCCGAGATCCGGATTTCCCGGGGCCACCGCGTCAGCCACCGTGGCGGCTACCCCGGCGACGGAGCCCGGCCGCGCCGCGCGGCGGGGGAGCAGCACGATCGGCTTCCTGCTGCCGGTGAGCAGCTCCTCCTCGTCGCCGGTCACCCGTACCAGCGCGCCGGCGGCGTCGAGGTCGGCGGCCATCACCGCGAACGGCTTGTTGCCCCGCTGCTTGCGGCGGCGCAGCTCGGCCACGGCTTCCTCGTTGCGGGCGTCGCACGCCAGGTGGTAGCCACCGAGTCCCTTGACCGCGACGATCCGGCCCTCGGCGAGCAGCGCGCGTGCTGCCCGCAAGGCGTCCTCGCCGCTCAGCGGAGCCTGGCCGTCCTTGCGGATCAGTTCGAGCTGCGGTCCGCACGCGTGGCAGGCGATCGGCTGGGCGTGGAAGCGGCGGTCGCGTGGGTCCTCGTACTCCGTCCGGCAGGCGTCGCACATGGCGAACCCGGCCATCGTGGTGGCGGCCCGGTCGTAGGGCGTGCCGGTGACGATCGTGAACCGGGGGCCGCAGTTGGTACAGGTGATGAAGGGGTGGCGGTACCGCCGGTTCGCCGGGTCGTGCAGCTCTGCCAGGCAGTCCTGGCAGACGGCGACGTCGGGCGAGACCAGGGTGCGGGCCCGACCCCCCTCGCTGGAGTCCTCGATGGT
Source organism: Streptomyces sp. PH10-H1 (assembly GCF_030063355.1). GTDB lineage: Bacteria > Actinomycetota > Actinomycetes > Streptomycetales > Streptomycetaceae > Actinacidiphila. The sequence goes on along the minus strand of NZ_JASISZ010000086.1, from coordinate 12,876 downwards.
GAACCCGGTTCCGCCGCACGTGGGTTGATCGGACTCGTGCACGTCCTCCACGACCGCGAGCGGGGGCGCGTCCGCGCGCAGTCGGCGGCCGAACTCCTCCACCGCCTCGGCGTCGCCCTCGACGTTGACGACCACGCCCGCGCTGGTGTTCGCCACCGAGCCGGTGAGGGCGAGTTCGGAGGCGGTGACATAGACGAAGGGCCGGAACCCCACCCCCTGCACGACACCGTGCACCTCGAAGCGTCTTCGGAGGGTGCGCGCGCGACCACGACCCATCAGCTCCAGTCCCGCGAGCGCCTCCCGTGCCTTGGCCTCGTCGATGACCTCTACCGCGAAACCCATGTGCAGGAGCACCCAGTCACCGCCACTGGGGGGATCGTCGAGCATGCCGATGTTCACGAGGCGCTGCGCCCCCTCCACATCGACAAGTGCGAGCTGACCTGCGTACCCCTCCACGATCTCCACGACGCGACCAGGAATGCCGAGGCACATGATCAGGACCTCCTGGTCCGGGCGGGCTCGACCGCCACCAGCTGTCGGAGCAGGGCGCGCACCGCGCCGATCGCCTCAGGAACAGCAGCGGAGACCGCCTCGCTGAGGCCGATGCCCTCCTCGACCCCGGCCGGGACACAGCCCACGACATAGGTGGCGGGAAGCGTTCCGCCCATGCTGCCGAGACTGGCCAGCACTGCCACCGGGTTCATCCCGTGCGCGTCGAACTCGCCGCTTCCCAGGTCCTCCGCGCCGACTTCGAGCACGGTCACCGCACCGGGCGGGCCATCGCCGGGGCAGGCGTCGACCAGCACCAGCGCGTCGTACCCGTCGAGCAGGTCATAGGCGAGGTGCATACCGCGGATGCCGTAGTCGACCACTCGGGCCTGTGGCGGCAGCCCGCCGGCCTCAACCAGCCGCCGCACCACCTCCGGACCGAAACCGTCGTCGCCGAGGAAGAGGTTGCCGATACCCGCCACGAGAACGGTCACATCGAGCGCATCTTCAGGTACCGGCGGATGTCCGGGATCGACCGCACTCCGACAGCGACGGCGAACAGCGTCGCTGCGGCGGCCACAGCTGTGGTGATCATGCCCAGAGCCTTCACGATCGGCTCTCCTCTCGGTTGTTCGGGGTCATTCCGGCGGGTAGCGGTTCCAGCTCGTCGGGTGCGAAGTAGAAGTAGCGGCCGTACCAGTCGTGCAGGTCCGCCGCCGGATCGTCGACGAGGACCAGGGCGACGTGCACTCCGCCGTCGACATCGGAGAGCACTGCGGTCACCCGGGCCACCTGGTCGGCGAAGAACAGGTCCTGCGCGTCGGCCCGGCGGGACGGGTGCACGCGCACCAGGCTGCCCTTGGCCACGCTGACACCGTCGATCACCACGTGGTCCGTGCCGGGGCTCACCGAGGCGTCGGCTGCCGGGTCCCACCAGGGCACGTCGCCGGTGTCGAAGCCGACCGGATCGGCGTCACGGAGGTCGGCCCGCACGTCGCCGCCGCCGAGCGGTGCCTGCGCGTGCGGCTCGCGCAGCAGGCCGTGCAGTTGCTGCAGGTCCGCGGCGGTCATGGCGTCGCAGCGGTCGATGATCTCCCGCGCCCGCGGGTCGGTCGCCCGCGCCTCCGCCTTCTCCTCCTCGGTCATCGTCATGACCCGCAGGGTCAGGATCTCGTCGATCTCGGTGGAGTCGAACAGGGCGCCGGGGCTCTGCTCGGCCACCTCCGGGTAGTCGTACAGGATGATCGGCGCGCCGAGCAGGGTGTCGGTCGACCCCTTCGGGCCGGCCAGCACCGGCCAGCAGCGTCGCTGCCGGCATCGACGGGCCGCGTCGGTCGCCTCCTCGGGGGGTTCGAGCAGGGAGACGAACCGAGCGCCCTGGGCTTGGATCAGCAGGTGCGCGCCGATCAGCGAGGCACGGATCGCGGCGTCCTTGTCGTCGGCCCTCTCCTCGTGCTCGTTCTGAACGGACACCGAAAGCCGGAGGTAGCCGTTGTCGGCGGTGGTGCGGGTGCCGATCCGGAACACCAGTGGCTCGCGGCGCCGCACGATGCGGCCCAGCGAAAGGCCGCGGGCATCGGTCAGCGGCTCGACCTCCGCACCGCCGGCCACCCGGTGTACCGCTTCGGCGGCCCCGGTCAAAGCCTGTGCGGGCAGCACGACCTCCCGTTCGACGGCCTCGTCCCAGCTCAGCACCGCTGCGCCGTCCACGATGAGCTTCTCGACCCGTTCGTGCTGACCGTCCTTGGTCCGCAGCTGCACCTCGCGGACTTGCAGCTGGAGAAAGCGGAGCCGGATCTCGACCGAACCGGGCGACTCGACCGGGGCCAGCAGGCACTGCATCTCCATGCCCGGCTCCTCGGCGAAGCTCGCCGCGACCGCGTGCGGAGGCCCGAGGACGCCGAACTGCCAGCGCGACTGGTTCTTGTGCGAACTCGCACGGTACGGGTAGAGCAGGTACCCCTCGTAGAGCACCGCGTCAGCGATCGTACGGAGCTGGTCGAGACTCATGGGACCACCACCTCGCCGATTTCCGCCAGCAGCGTCTGCACCGTCTCGTCCCAGCTGATCAGCCCGCGCAAGGAACGGAAGTCGGCGAGTCGTGCGAGGACATCGTGGTCCAGCCTGATCCAGCCGGAGTTCGGGAAGTGGGAAGTGATCATCTGCCGCCACACCGCCACCGGCATCCGGTGTCGGGCCTCGCAGTCCCAGGGCACCTGTTGGACGCCGAAGCCAATCGTGCCCCTGGTGAACACGGTGCCCGAGAAGAGCAGGTTGAGCGGCACCGCGCCCTCGCCGAGGGCATGTAGGTACCGGGAGCCGATCACGTCGAAGTCATAGGTGCACGGCAGGGCGAGATCGACCTCGGTGCTGCCGGTGAAGCCCTGCACCGTCGCGTTGCACTGCATCCACAGGAATGGCTTCAGAGTGTCGGTCCAGCGGTCCCGCTCCCCGAACAGGCCGCGCAGCCCGTCCCGCTCGGCGCCGTCGTAGTGCCGGCGCTGTGGCTCGATACGGACCTGGCAGCGCAGGGCGATCGCGTGGATCCGTCCGCCGGTGGTCTCGTCGATCCGCAACCGTGCGGTCAGCTGGGGTATGGCTGCGTACGGCTCGGCGAACACGTCGAGCACGGAGAACTCCAGTCCGGCGCTCACATTGCCTCGTCCCGGGTGGCGGGCCGACTGCGGTCCGCCACCTGCCCGAAGAAGGCGTCCATCGCGTCGTGGGCCTCGCGGCCGCCGTCGAAGCCGCGCCACAGCGTCCGCAGCCGGCCAACCAACTCGTAGCACGCGTCGATGGGCACCAGGTGGCACGATCCGCCTGCGCCGTCCGAGCGGCGCACCAGCAGGGCCTCGACATCGGCCCGCAGCACGCCCAGCTCGGGGTTGGCGCTGACGATGGTGTCCCAGGCGTCTAACGGGAGCTCGGACTCGGTGGCGCCGGCCGGCCCGGGATAGAACGCGATGGTGCGGCCCTGCACGGAGTTGCGGAACAGGAACGCCAGACCGACGGGGATCTGCAGCTCGTCCCATGTTCGATCGTCCAGGGTGAGGCCGGCGAAGTGGAGGTACCGCTCGGGGACCGCACGGTAGTGCAGGTTCGCCCCCTGGTCGGTGAACAGCAGATAGCAGGCCCGACAGCTGCACATCAGTGCGCGGCTGTCCAGGTTCACCACATGCGCGTGGCTCTCCCCGATCGGCTCCGCGCACATCTCGCAGCGTTCCCCGGCGACCGGCTTGGGGCGGTTGCGGGTGACCCGCAGCAGCGAGGCCACGGGGGATGCAGCACGGCCGCCGGCGATCATGTCGCCACCGGAGTGGGCACGGCGACCATCACGGTCCCTCCGTCCGCGAGCAGCGGCAACGGGTCCAGGTGCAGGCCGTCCGCGTCGAGGCAGGCACCGGCCCGCCGTACGTCGTAGTGCGCATGGCAGGCGGGGCACCGCAGCACCGCCTCCCCGGAGGCGCCGCCCATCCGCCGGGCCAGCACGGCCCCCTCCATCGGGCGGTCGCAGCGGGCACAGCGGTCCCGGAACGCGAACAGGTCGGATCCGATGCGGCAGGCGAGCACTGGCACGTCACCCACGACGAACCGGGTGACGCCACCGGACTCCAGTCCGGTCAGCGCGGGGACGGGCTCCCACGACGCACCGCCCTGGTCTGGAGGGACGACCGACTCGCGAAGCCTGGAGAACAGCGATTCCACCGGGACCAGCGGCCCGGTCGCCTCCTCGGCGGCGGTCTCGACCTCGATCGAGGTGATCTCCGGTGCCGCCGCCTCGACCGCGCCCCGCACCGCGAGGCTGAGCGTGGCTGAGGAGGACGGGCAGCCGTCGCAGCTCCCCAGTAGCCGCAACCCGACGACACCGTCCGCGCTGACGCCGAGCAGTTCCACATCGCCGCCGTGCGAGCCCAGATACGGCCGGACGCTCTCCAGCGCCTGCTCGACCCGGGTCTCCACACTGTAGGGATGCAGCCCGTGCACCAGCAGCAGGCTGGCCACCAGCTCGTCCGCAGCGATGGCGGCCAGCACCTCGTCGCCCAGATGGCACTGCTCGAACAGGAGGTCGAGCAGCCGTTCAAGCCCGGCGCCGTAGAAGTCGGTGACCAACCGGACCAGTTCCTCGCTCCGTTCGCGAGCGATGGCCCCACCCGACGCACTCGCGGCGATCAGGGTGTCGATGCGCTCACCGGTCGACCGCCAGTCGGACGGCGTGGCTTCGGAAGGCTCCAATCCGGCCTCGGACACGTCCTGATCCACCACGTCACTCACTACCCGCGGACTGGGTGGGGGAGTGCAGCAGTTCCAGCTTCTTGCCCTCACCGAGGTACATGTGCACCCCGCAGGGCAGGCAGGGGTCAAAGCTGCGCACCGTACGCATGATGTCGATGCCCTTGAAGTGCTCGCGGTCGTTCTCCTCGAAGATCGGCTGGCCCTGCACCGCGTCCTCGTAGGGTCCCGGCGTGCCGTAGCTATCGCGCGGGCTCGCGTTCCACGGGGTCGGCGGGTAGGGGTGGTAGTTGGCGATCTTGCCGTCCCGGATCACCAGGTGATGCGAGAGGACGCCGCGTACGGCCTCGGTGAAACCGCAGCCGATGCCCTCCTCCGGGACCTCGAACTTCTCCCAGGTCTTCGTCCGACCGGCCCGGATCTCCACGAGCGCCTTCTCGGCGAAGTGCAGCGCGCACGCTGCCGCGTAGGCCTGGAAATAGGTGCGCGCACGGTTGCGCTCAATGGTGTTGCTCCACTGCGGGATGCGCCATTCCAGCTCCACCGGACCCTTGAGCGCGGTCTTGGGGAGGTTGATCTTCACGCTGCTGCCGGTGGCCTGGACGTAGCCGATGTCGACCAGTCCGGCCAGCGCGGTGGTCCACAGCCGGGCCAGCGGCCCGCCGCCGGTATCGAGGGCGAGATAGTCCTTGCCGTCGAACCATCGCGGCGACATGACCCAGCTGTACTTGTCGTCCAGGTTCCGCTTCTGCGGCTGCGGGTTGGTGTGCTGGTTCCACGGATGCCGCCGGTCCACCGGATTGCCGAGCGGATCGTGCGTCACGAACATCTCCTGCTCCTCCCAGTCGTCGTAGTACGACGAACCGAGCAGGATGCGGATGCCAAGGTTGATCTTCACCAGGTCGGTGGTGACGAGTTTCCCGTCGATGACCACGCCGGGGGTCACGTACATCTTCCGACCCCAGTTGGTCATGTCCTTGTACTCGAAGTTGCAGTGCTCAGGGTCCTGGAAGGAGCCCCAACAGCCCAGCAGGATGCGCCGGTTCCCCACCTGCTCGTAGCCGGGCAGCGCCTCGTAGAAGAAGTCGAAGAGATCGTCGTGCATCGGCACAACCTTCTTCATGAACTCGACGTACCGCTGGAGGCGGGTGATGTAGTCGGTCATCAACTGGATGGTCGCCACCGTGCCCACCCCGCCCGGGTACAGCGTGGAGGGGTGCACGTGCCGGCCCTCCATCAGGCAGAACATCTCCCGGGTGGAGCGGCTCACCTGGAGTGCCTCGCGGTAGAACTCACCGGTGAAGGGATTCAGCGAGCGCATGATGTCGCCGATGGTCTTGTAGCCGTGGGCGGCCGCGTGCGGTGATTCGGTCCGGTTGGCCTGCTCGAGCACGCCGGGGTTGGTCTCGGCGACCATCTTTTCGCAGTAGTCGACCCCCACCAGGTTCTCCTGGAAGATGTTGTGGTCGAACATGTACTCTGCGGCCTCGCCGAGGTTGACGATCCATTCCCCCAGGTGCGGCGGCTTCACCCCGTAGGCCATGTTCTGCGCGTAGCAGGAACACGTGGCGTGGTTGTCACCGCAGATCCCGCAGATCCGGCTGGTGATGAAATGGGCGTCGCGCGGGTCCTTTCCCTTCATGAAGACCGAGTAGCCGCGGAAGATGGAACTCGTACTGTGGCACTCCACGACCGTCTTCTGCTTGAAGTCGATCTTCGTGTAGATGCCCAGGCTCCCGACGATACGGGTGATGGGGTCCCAGGCCATCTCCACCAGATCATCCCTGCCCGGCATCGGGCCGGCACCCTTGCGCTGCGTCGCCGTCATCGCCGCCGCCTCATCTTTCTGCTGTCCGTTGCGGTGAGTTACCAGGTACGAGTGGCGCCGGTCATGAGCTTCTTTCCGGGCTTACGCCATTTCGGCTCCTGGTCCAGGGTGTGCGTGGTGATGTGGCGCAGGCGCCGCATGGTCGATCCGTAGAGCCCGACGGCGTTCGTGGAGAGCTTCCCGCCGGGGGGCTCGTCCATGAAGGGCATGAACTTGTCCGGGAATCCCGGCATGGTGCAGCCGATGCAGATGCCACCGACGTTGGGGCAGCCGCCGATGCCGTTCATCCAGCCGCGCTTCGGCACGTTGCATTTGACGGTGGGACCCCAGCAGCCGAGCTTGACGATGCATTTCGGGGAGCCGTATTCGGTCGCGAAGTCGCCCTGCTCGTAGTAGCCGGCCCGGTCACAGCCCTCGTGCACGGTCTGGCCGAACAGCCAGGTCGGGCGCAGCGCGTCGTCGAGCGGAATCATGGGAGCCTGGCCGGTGGCCATGTACAGGAGATAGGTGAGCGTTTCCGAAAGGTTGTCCGGCTGGATGGGGCAGCCGGGGACGCACACGATCGGGATGCCGGCCTTGGACTTCCAGTCCCAGCCGAGATAGTCAGGGACTCCCATGGCTCCGGTCGGGTTGCCCGCCATGGCGTGGATGCCGCCGTAGGTCGCGCAGGTGCCGACCGCGACGATGGCGGTGGCCTTCGGCGCCAGCCGGTCCAGCCACTCGCTGGTGGTCATCGGCTGACCGGTGGCCGGATCGTTCCCGAAGCCGCACCAGTAGCCCTCGTCGTGAAGCTGCTCGTTGGGGATCGACCCCTCGACGACCAGGACGAACGGCTCCAGCTCGCCTCTGTCCGCCTTGAAGAACCACTCAAGGAAGTCGTCGGCTCCGCCGTTGGGACCGCACTCGAAATCGATGAGCGGCCAGTGCACGGCGATCTTTGGAAGACCCGGCAATGCACCGAGCGCGATCTCCTCGATGCTGGGCTGGGTGGCGGCGGTCAGGGCCACCGAATCGCCGTCGCAGCTGAGACCGGCATTGATCCACAGCACATGGATCAGAGTGTCTTCCGCTTTGAGTGATTCCTCTGTCGGCATAGCGCTGCCGCCTTTCGGGGCCGACGACCGAATCCATTGCGTCGCTGGAATCGATCCTTGGCTCACGCGTGTGGTGTGCCTCACATTACTTCCATCTAGGTCTCTCGGGAGAGCCATGTCAACTCGGGAGACGCCGAAAGATTCGACATGTTCCCGAGAGCTCGGGCAGTGAACGTACGGATGTTCCATGCAGGCTCGTGCTTGCGTATTGGTCGGCTCTCCCGCATGCGCATTGCGTCCGGACGGGTGATATGGACCTCCCGGCTGGGACAACTGCCCGCTCCGCGTGTTGTACGGACCGACCCCAGGTCCTACGGTCGGCTACTGACGCGGAACGAGGCAAGTGATGCACGAACTGTCGATCACGCAGAGCGTTGTTGACGCGGTCTGCAAACGCGCTGCCGGCCGGCCGGTGCATACGGTCAGGGTGCGGGTCGGCCTGCTTACCGCCGTAGTGGCCGACTCGATGCAGTTCTGCTTCGACCTGATCACCGAGGGGACTGTGGCCGAGGGTGCGCGGCTGGAAATCGAACAGCCGCCAGGGGCTGCGCACTGCCGCTCGTGCGACGCCGAATTCGCGCTGACCGATCTTGTTCTGCTGTGTCCGTGCGGCAGCGCCGATGTGGAGGTCACATCCGGACGCGAGCTACAGATCATTTCGATGAAGATGAAGGTGGGCTGATCCATGTGCGGTACCTGCGGTTGTGACGACGAGGGCGGCGGCGGAATGGGCGGCGGAACCAGGATCTCCGTGCCGCATGACCATGACGTGCCGACCCGTGGTCACGTGCAAGGCGATATGCCTCTCTTGAACGGCCATACGCATACGGACAGTCACACCCACCCGGAGGGTGTTCAGCGGGAGGCAACTGGCGACACGATCACGCTTGAGCAGAAGGTGCTGGCCAAGAACGAGGTGGTCGCCGAACGCAACCGAGTCTGGCTGGCCGACCAGGGAATCGTGGCCGTGAACCTGATGAGCTCGCCGGGGGCCGGCAAGACCACCCTCCTCGAACGCACCATCAGGGACTTCGCGGGGCGTCGCCCGGTTGCGGTCATCGAAGGGGACCAGGAAACGATGCTCGACGCCGATCGAATCAAGCGGGCCGGGTGCGCGGTGGTTCAGGTCAACACGGGGGCGGGTTGTCATCTCGACGCCCAGATGATGCACGGCGCGCTCGCGGCCCTTTCTCCGGAAGCCGGGTCGCTGATCCTCGTCGAGAACGTGGGCAACCTGGTGTGCCCCGCTCTGTTCGACTTGGGTGAACGCAGCAAAGTCGTGATCATCTCCGTCACCGAGGGCACCGACAAACCGCTGAAGTACCCGTACATGTTCGCCGCCGCTGACCTGGTCATCATCAATAAGATCGACCTGTTGCCCTACGTCGACTTCGAGGCCGACCGCTGTGAGAAGTACGCGCGCTCGGTCAACCCCAACGTTCGGGTGCTGACCGTGTCCGCGACCACGGGCGAGGGGGTGAACCACTGGTACGACTGGGTGGCGGAGCAGTTCGAGGCATAGGGACTCTCATGGAATGGGGTTTTCAAACGTCTCCAGCAGATGATCGCGCAGCCGAGGGTGAGGAAGGTCGGGGGTTTCCCCGTGGGATCGCTGGTCCTGTCCGCGGTGACGGCCGGTCAGAGCATCGGCGGCCCACTGCGCCGCACCGCCCTGCTGGCCCCGCACGGCCAAGACCCGGACCAGGGCCCCAACGGATTCCAGATCAACAAGACCGCGGCAGCCCTGGGCATCCGCGCCGCCGACATCGGCCCCCACTGCGACTCGTGGTCCGCGGCCCCGGCCACGAGGTCACCTTGACCCGCGCAGGTCCTACAGCTGCCCCAGACCCCAGCGGCACTGCCTATCGCCTGCGTGGAAGGGTGGTCCACCACAGATCAGCGGTGGAGCGGCGTTCGCCTGCGGGACCTGGCCGCCCTGGTCGGACTGCACGAGAACCTGCCGCACGTGTTCGTCGAATCCGCCGAGCGCGGCGGCTCTTTCAGCTCCACCGTCCTGCGCGCCAACCAGGTCCAAGACCCGCAATCACTGCTCGCCCTGCGCGTCAACGGCGCCGACCTGTCCCCCGACCACGGGTACCCCGCCGGGATCATCGTCCCGGCCAGCCCCGGCGTCCACAACACAAAATGGGGCTCTTCGGTCGCTTCCGTGGGTGGGTTCATGCGGCTTGACGGCCTGGTAGGTGGGGTCGGTGGCCGCCGAGGTTCAGCATGGCGAGGGCGATGAGGGCGTCGGCGTGTTTGAAGCCGAAGGCGATCCGGGTGATCAGGCGGATCTTGGTGTTCATGCTCTCGACGAGTCCGTTGCTCAGGTGGTGCTCGGAGGCTGCGACGATGGCGTCCCGGTGTCGGACGATGGAGCGTTGCAGCGCGACGAACGGGGCCAGGCGGGAGCGGCGGGCCCACAGTACCCAGTCCCACATGGCCTGTTGAGTGTCCGCGCCTTGCTTGAGTGCCATCCGCAGGCCCTCCTTGAGCAGGTAGGCGCGGTGCAGGACGGGATGGGCCTTGGCGATGAAGGCGAGCTGGGCCTGCTGGCCTTCGGTGAGGTCTTCGGGGTTCTTCCACAGTGCCCAGCGGGACCTCTTGAGGGACTTGGAGCCCGCGGTGTACGGCCCTTGCCGCCGCGCTCGGTGTTCCAGACCTCGCGGCGGACCTGGTCCAGGGCCTCGGTCGCCCACTGCACGACGTGGAAAGGGTCCATCACCCGCACCGCACCCGGGCAGCGCTCGGCGACCACCCCAGAAATCCACTCGGCGGCGTCCGCTGTGACGTGCGTGATCTGCGCCGAGCGCTCCTCGCCGAGCAGGTCGAAGAACGTGCGCAGGGTGGCCTTGTCGCGCCCGGCTTCGGCCCAGACCAGGCGGCCGGAGTCGTGGTCGACCACGATGGTGAGGTATTTGTGGTGCTTCTTGTAGCTGATCTCGTCGATGCCGATCCGGCGCAACCCGGCCAGCAGGTCCACCCGCCCGTTCACGTCGTCCCACACCCGGGTGCAGATGTTGCCCACCGTGCGCCAGCCGATCCGCATCAGCTGCGTGACGGTGGTCTTCGAGCAACAGGTCGCCAGCCACGCCACCGTGTCGTCGAACGGCAGGGTGTGTCCGGCGCCGTGCCGCGCCCAGGGCACCCGCCGCCACGGTCACCCCGTGCTCGGGACACGAGATGCGGGGCGAGTCGGCCTCGATCACCGCCCGTATCGTTCCCAGGTCAAGCGCCCGCCAGCGCCACCGGCCCTCGCCGTTGTCGTACTTGGCGCACCGCCGGTCGCAGACCCCGCACCGCAGCCGTCGGCCCCGGGCCGGCCGGGCGTGCACCACGATCAGCACGTCCTGCGGGCCGCCCTCGTCCGAGCCGCTCTCCTCGGCCTCGACCCGCTCGATCACGGTCTTTTCGACACCGAGCAGCCGGGTCCATAACCTTGCAGCTTGCACGCCGTATCCAGGTTCTTTCGTTTCGTACCTTCGCAAGTCGAAACGTAGCCCGGGTACGGCGTGTTCTGCATATCAGCCGAGGTCAGCGACCCACGGAAGCGACAGAGGAGCCGGAAAACGGAGGCCCAGCGTCGGCGCGGTATCAGCGAAGACAGTGCGGAGAGCCAGAACCTGTCGGCTGGCTCGTACCGGATCGGGCCTGCGAGTTGGCGGCGCAGGACGGTGTTCTCGTGCCGCAGTACCAGTAGTTCGGCGTCCTTGGCCGTGTCCCGGCGCAGCAGGATCGCGGGCATGGACAGCAGCGAGCGGGTGGCGCGGTACAGCAGCGAGAGGATCACCGCGACAGCATCCCAGATGGTAGCAACTTTGCCGGTGAGGAGAGTTCATGTGCGGCGATGACTTTCCGAGCCCCTCAGGGAATCCCAGACCGGAATTCACGTACGTACGTTCGTGAATTCCCCTTGGGGGAGAATCCAGTTCGAATCATTTGCCACTCGCCCAACAATCTGCATTCCGCATGAGGAGATGAAGTGATGAGAAGGGAATTGGGGCAGTGTGCTGGGAGGATTGTCCCCGGGCCCGGCCGTTGTTGCGGCTGGCGCCCGTGTCCACTGGTGTCCTTTGCCGGCGGGACCGGCAAAGACGAAGGGAGTACGACTGTGTCGAAGTTTGCTTGTGTGGCCACCGCCGTTGGAGCCGTCGCGCTGATCGGCGGGATCTTCGCCCCGTCCGCGTCCGCGACCTCGTCCCACCCGTACAGCTGCTCCAACCAGAGCGTCGGGGTGAACTGTTCCGGCCTGATCACCGTCAACGACACCCTCAACGGCACGACGGTGAACGTGGGCGGTATCAGCGCCCTCAACGGTACCCAGATCAGCGGCCTGCAGACCGCGCTGGCCAACGTCTCGGACAACAACGTCAACCTTCCCGTCACGGTCCAGCTCTCCGCGCTGGAGACCAGCACGATCAACACCCTGGCCGGCTACGGCATCACTGTGCTGCCGGTCAACGTTGGCGTCTGCGCCGGCAGCGTCTGCGTCTGACCCTTGCCCCGCTGTGCCCAGCCCTCTGGGGAGGGCCGGGCACAGCGGGGCCCGGCCCGCCCCAGAACACCATCGGTGTGGCCGAACCACAGTTGAACCGCGCCGAAGAATTAATTGGCCGGTGCGGTTTTCCGTCAGGCGCACTCTGGCACCAGTTCCCCCCATTATCTTCTTCGTGGCCCCCGTAATGGTGCTCCCTGGAACGCAAGCGCCCTGCGGAGGGCCAACCACTCCTCATTTCGGCGTTGTCAACTTGCTGGAGCCCGTGATGGCGTGATCCGGATCGGGACGTCTGGCCGCGGCGGGGTCGCCGGTCAGGCTGCCGCGGGCAGGCTGGCGCCGGTGGTGGCCTGCCTCCAGGTGGTGAAACGGTCGGTCATCTCGGCTGGGTGCATATCCGGTGAGGGTGCCTCCGATCAGACTGCGAGCATGAGTCCTGCTCGGTAGCGGGCCTGGTGGTTTCGGGCGTGTTCCTGCTGTTCGTGCCAGGTCCAGTAGGCGTCGAAGTCGCCGTTGGTGCGCAGGGCGCGGAGTTTGAGGACGGCTTCGGCGCCGTCGACACCCCAGCGGGCCCCGGTGATGTCGAGGCGGTCTTTGACCAGGTGGCGACATGCCAAGGCCGGGTAGTTAGGGCCTGCTGGTAATCAACACGCTGGTTTGATCTCGGTGTGGCGGGTGACGCCTTTTCGGTCGGTGTAGCTGTGGAGGTCTTCGAGGGTTCGTAGGCGTGTTCGGGCTGG
>NZ_JASISZ010000085.1 GCF_030063355.1 Streptomyces sp. PH10-H1 | reverse complement strand
CAGGACACCCCCAGATATGTGTGGCCCGCCGGGATCCCCGGCGGGCCACACACACGTCCCGAGCCACTCCCCGTGAGCGCGACGTTCACAGCAGAACGGGTCAACAAAACCCACAAGGGCAGACCCCCCACGCCGGGGGCGGGCCCGGGTCGCGTACCGGACCCACGCCACCTCCACCAGAACCCACCCCCAACCCCCTCCACAACCGCCCGCCAGACCCACTCGTCGTGGGCCAACCAGGTCGAGCGGTGGTTCGCCGAACTCCAGCGCCGCTGTCTCGCCCGGGGCAGCTTCCGCTCCCTCGATGAGCTGACCTGTGCACTCGATCAGTGGATCACGTTCTGGAACGCGAACGCCAAGCCGTTCAAATGGACTCGGACCGCCGACCAGATCATCGACGCCATCGGACGCTACTGCGCCAGGCTCGGCGAGCCACACCATCAAGGCGGGATGGTTGCCCGTCCGTGAGATCATCGGCGGATGCGTCGCCTCACGGTTCTGGGAACGTGCGGGGCCTGGCCGCAAGCCGGCCGGGCCGCCAGCGGCTTCCTCCTGGAGTACGACTGGTTCCGGCTCGTACTGGACCTGGGCTACGCGACCTTGCCCCGGTTGCTCACGTACTGCGAGGGCGGCGACATCGACGCCGTGGTCATCACTCATGAGCACCCTGATCACTGCGCCGATCTCAGCGCCCTGGGCCGCGAACGCTATTTCTCCGATGACCGACGAGCTCGTGTGCCGCTCTATTGCACACCTGGGGTGATCGGGCGTGTTCAAGCGATGGAACCATCCGAGGACCTGCTCGATGTCTTCAGTGTCTATCGACTCCCGGGCACCCATCAGGTCGGCCCATTCCAGCTCGATGCCGTTCTGCTGCCGCACCACGTCCCCCACGCCGGCGTCCGAGTGACCGCGCCGGGCCTGACCGTCGCCTACAGCGGCGACGCCGGCCCGGACGCCGCGCTCGCCCCGCTGGGGGCATGCGCCAGTCTGTTCGTCATCGGCGCCACTCTGCAGGGGCCGCCGCCCGACGAGGATCCACGGCACCTGATGAGCGCTACCGAAGCCGGGACGTGGGCAACCCGCGCAGGGGCTCAGCGCCTGCTACTCACCCACTTCTGGCCCGACAGTGACCGCGCGCGCTCGGTGACCGAGGCCCAAAGCACCTTCGCCGGCGAAGTCATCGCTGCTGACGAAGGACTCATCGTCCCGCTCTAACGCAACCACATGACTGCGCGAGGACCTGTCGACCGGGACACTAGCTCTCCTGGCTTCCATTGGCCGATCCCACGGGCGATCTGCCAGCGTGCTGCGCTGTCGCGGACCCGCACCAGTTCGGACAAGTCGAACTCGTCCGCGCGCCGGAAGGCAAGCCGAGACTGGTGAGCTGGTTCGACCAGGTCTATGCGTCTGTTCACAACGCGGCACCCTATCCCCGCGCTTGTCCCGGACCCCACGATCAAGATCACCAGCTCCGAGGCGCCCGTCCCAGCGGCGAGGAATTGTCAATTCCTGTGGATGGTGCGGCCATGGCGGACAAGCAGCGATACTGCTCGGCGATGAGACTGGGCAGTTTGCGCATGTCGTGGAAGACGATGGTACCGGGGCCTTCGAGCCGCTCAGCGGGGGTGAGTCCGCCGGCATAGCGGAAGGCACGCATCCCGGCGGCGCGGGCCGCCGCCTGGGACGCCGGGCTGGCTGTCCTCGATGGGTGTAGCTCCGCTCGGGGGACGGGTTGAGCTGGGAGAACGTTCTTGCGGGTGATGGTGGCATGGTCGGGTCTCTACCGTGTTGGGTGGAGGAGGCGACGCTGATGGGGTCGTTGATCGAGGAGTTGGAGGCGCGGGAGACCGCGGCCCGTGCCCGGGTGGAGGCCCTGGAGGCCGAGATCGTGGAGTTGACCGCGCGTCTTGAGGGTGAGCGGGAGGCGTGGTCGCGGTTGCGGATCACCCGGGAGACGGTGGCCGAGGTGATCGCGGATCTGGGTGGACCCGGGACGATTGCGCCGGTGGCCGTGGGCCCGGAGCCGGAGGGTGTGGTGGAGCCCGCGGTGCGGGTGGTGGGGGCGGTCATGGTGCCGCACTGGCGGGAGGGACTCTCGGCGCACGTGCTGCCGGATGTTACCGGGACATCGTCGAGGTCGTCATGGACGCCGCGAAGCCGTTGCAGGCGAAACAGATCGTGCCGAGGATCGGCCTGCCGGCGGTGACCGCGAAGATCGAGGGGACCCGGGGGAAGCTGAAGCGTCTGGTGGACCGGGGCTGGCTGGTGGAGGACGCGCCAGGGCAGTTCACGGCGGCCCACCCGGGCCGGGCCGCGGCGGATCGGTGAACTCGCGGAACGATAAAGGCTCTTCTCTCTAACTTCGGAGGTAACCAGCCAGACCGAAGCGCGGAAGAAAGAAGAGCCGTTGTGGAACCGTACGACGCCTTCGACGCCATCGATCCGTTCGCCGCCGCGGCAAGGGCCTTCGACCGCTTGACAGGGGTGCTGGCCGCCCCGGAGTCGGCCGCGCTGCCCCACCACGATCTGGAAGACCTCATCGAGGCGCGGGGCCGTGAGCTGCTGCGGCTGCTGTTCCAGGCCCATCTCGATCTGCGGGAGCGACGTGAGCGGGACCAGGCCCGGCAAGGTGACCGGGAGGTAGTCCGGGGCGCGGACGGAAAGGTCCGCCCGCATCGTGAGCCAGGGCATTGCCGGCGTCTGGCCTGCGTGTTCGGCACGGTCACCGTGACGCGGACCGCGTGGCGGGGCAGGTCGATGAGCAACATCTGCCCGCTCGACGCGGACCTCTGGCTGCCCGCCGGGCTGCACTCGCACGGCCTGCGCCGCCTGGCGGTCACCGAGGCCGTCCGGGGGTCCCATGACCAGGCCAAGGAGGCGATCGACCGGCGGTGCGGGAAGGTGCTGGGCAAGCGGCACGCGGAGCGTCTGGTCGTCGGGGCGGCCCGGGACATCGACGGCTTCTACCTCGCCAGGGTGCCCATACCGGCGACCGCGTCCACCGCGTTGGTCCTGCAGGTGGACGGCAAGGGCATCGTCATGCGGCCCGAAGCCCTGCGGCCGGCGACCTTGAAGGCGCACCGGGACAAGAAGCAGGCGATGCGCACGAGGCTGGCGCCGGGCGAGAAACCGAACCGGAAGCGTATGGCCACGCTGGCCTGCGTGTTCGATGTCGATCCCGCGGTGCGTCGTCTACACGACATCATCGCTCCGCCCGAGGGACGCGGCGGGGACCGACCGCCCCGGCCGGGTCCGAAGGCGGCCGCGAAGTGGCTGTGCGGCTCGGTGATCCACCCTGCCGGGCACACCGTCGCCGCCGCCTTCGACCAGGCCGAGGCCCGCGACCGGGATCACGTGCGGGACTGGCTCGTCCTCGTCGACGGTGCCCACCACCAGATCGATCTGGTCCAGGCCGAGGCCGATCGGCGCGGCATCGGGGTGCACATCCTGATCGACATCGTGCATGTGAGCGAATACGTCTGGGGTGCGGCCCACTGCTTCCACCAGCCCGGCACCCCCGGGTGCGAAGCCTGGGTCGCCGGCCACCTGACGACCATCCTGCACGGGTCAGGCCACCCGGGCCGTTGCCGAGATCACCGCGCAGACAGACCAGGGCGCACTGCGCGGGACCAGCCGCGAGGGCGCCGACGCCTGCATCCGCTACCTCACCGGCCACACGGACCGCCTGCACTACCACACCGCACTAGCCTCCGGCTGGCCGATCGCCACCGACCCGATCGAGGGCGCCTGCCGCCACATCATCGCCGACAGGCTCGCCATCACCGGGTCACGCTGGGGCCTCAACGGCTCCGAAGCCATCCTCAAACTCCGCGCACTGAAGGACAACGGCGACTTCGAGGAGTACTGGCGACACCACCTCGCCCACGAGCATGAACGCCTCTACCCCACCCCCGACCGACACGACCACCGCCTCACAGCCTGATCAGCGACCATCCCCCAGCGAGAGCTACACCCGTCCTCGATGACCACACAGCTATAGGGGCGACGCCCATCTGCGGTGCAGCGTGCAGGAACAGGTCCGGGGCCGGCTTGCCGCGGGAAACGTCGGTGGCGCTGTAAACGCGGCCTACGAAGCGTTCGTATGGACCGGTGCGGCCGAGGGTGTGGCGCATCTTCTCATGGGAGCCGCTGCCTGGCCGGGCGATCGTGCAGGCCACCATCGTCCAGGGCTGGCCGTGGGCGCTGCTGGGCTTCGGCTGGCTTTGTAGGTGGGTTCTGACTCCAGCTGTAGGCGAGTTCTGACTCCAGCGGTGCGGGGCGGGATTTAATGTCGGTGAGATTTGACTCCACTGGGGGCCGTGCGGTGGGAGGATGCGGAGTGCATCAGGTAGCCCTGGGTGGCCCAAGTGCCTTTTTCGACGGTCGAGTTGTTCGCGGCGATCCGCCATGGACCGTTTGGCGTTCGGCGGCAACATCATCGGCACCGACTCCCACCGGCTGGCAGCCACCCGCGCCCGCGCCGAACAGCAGGCGGCTGCTGCGGCCGCCGGATGGCGAAGGTGGCGGCCCTCAGGACGCCCATCCGCAGGTTCTGACTATTCATCGGTCCAGTCTGCCGGCGACGGCCCGAGCGCCAGCACCATCGGCCAGTCGTGGTCCGAGGCGAGCACGTCGTCGAGCAAGCGGTCCGGGCCCGCGGCGAACACGGCGGTCGCGGGTGCCGCCCGCGCATACAGCTCCGGGTCCACCACGCCCTCCACGTGCAGCACCAGCGCCGCGTCCGGGTCGAGCGCCGAGTGGTCGGGGAACGCCCCGGCGTCCACACCGACCTGCCCCAGCGCGCCCGGGTACACGGCGATGTCGACCACCAGGCGGTCACCGTCGAGGGTGTGCTCGGCCCAGCCGTCGGTCCCCACCAGGTAGAACACGCCGTCGCCCTCATAGCAGTAGCTGAAAAGCTCATAGACCGCGCGCTCGCCGGGTAGGCCGTCGGGGTCGACGATGAGCACCACAACGGGCACCTCCGGCTCATCGGGTTTGACGCCGGGGCGGATGTGGAGCCGGGCCACGGGTGACCTCCGTTGACGGTAGGGGGGTGCCAGTAGAGCACGGCCATTCCGGAGTGCGTCCGCGGGCGTCCGTGTCGCCCAACGCCTGCTCGTCCCCACCGCTGCCATTCGCCCACGCAAAGAGCCTGGAAACGCGGACGGCACGCGCGGAACGGATGCAGAACATCCCGGCATGCTGATGACCGAGCCAATCAACCCGCGCAGGTGGAGTCAAATCTCACCAACAGAACCGGCCCCTGGACCCCTCAAGTGGAGTCAGAACAGACCTACAACTGGAGTCAGTTGTCACATACGAAGCCACTTCGGCGGAGCCACGATGGAGTGGCATGCCTCATGACCCGCGGTCGACAACCCGGTGCTGCTCTATGGCGCTGACGGTCGGGAGCCCACGTGCGGCGAAGACCCGCACGAGGGCGGCCATGGAGGGCACGAAGTCCTCGACCGCCTCTGTGACCATGAGTGGCGTCATGCCCTACGCCCATCTCGTTGTGGAACGATCAGTAAGCCCCGGGGTTGGGCTCCTGCAGGACGGCCTGCCCCGCTGCGCGGTGCTCGGCGGCTGCGGTCGGATCCGTCTGGTCGAGCACGATCGCGATGCCCTCGTGGGCCAGTGCCTCCTCGTGCCGGTATCCCAGTGCCGGGGCCAGCTCCAGCGCCTGCCGGTGCAGTTGCAAGGCCTGTTCGGGCAGGCCCGCGAGCCGGCAGGTCTCGCCGTAGCCGTTGAGGAAATGGATCTTCCAGTGTTCCTCGAACAGCTCGTCCAGCAGCGCGAACGCTTTTCGGTGACTGGCCAGCGCCTCCTGGTATCGGCCCATCTGCCGCAGCGCGACGCCCAGGCAGTTCAGGCACCACGCCTCGTTGTGCAGGTGCCCGTCCTCGCGGGCCAGCGCCAGCGCCTGATGCAGGTGCTCCGCCGCCGCCTCGGGTTCCTCGTGGGCGATGGCCACGCCCAGGGTGATCCGGGCCGTCAGCGTGGGCGGCCATGCGGGGTCGGCATGGGGGATGGCCAGCACCTGCCGGGCGAGCTGCGCCGCCTCCTGACGGTGTCCCAGCTGCAGCATCGCCCAGGCCTGCGACGCGGCCGCGTGGGCCGCGCCCGTGGGGCAGCCGGCTTGTTCGTACAACGTCCCTGCCAGTTGGAAGAGTTCGAGCGGCTCCTCGACACCCCCCGCGTCCCATCGCAGATAGCCGCGGCGCAGGGCCAGTTCGGCTTCCGCCCGCAGATCCCCCGCCTGGGACAACAGCGGCCCTGCCGCCTCGTACGCGGCGGCGGCCTCCGCCATCCGGCCCGCGTTGTAGCGTGCGAAGCCCAGGTCGCTGTGCGCCTCGGCGAGGTGCAGCGGATCGCCCAGGCGTTGCGCGGCGGCCAGGGAGCGTTCGAAGAGGGCGTTGAGATGCGTCGTGCCGCAGCGCCGCGCGAAGTACGCCCGCAGGAAACGCGGCAGCTCGCACACATGCACATCGGCCCCGGTCGCGGCCGCCGTCTCGAAGGCTCCCAGCAGGTTTGCGTACTCGGTGACGAGCCAGGCAAAGGCCGTGTTCTTGTCCGTGAACTGCGGCAGTGCGGCCGGGGGCCGGCCTGCGGAGGCCGGCCGGCCGGGCGACAGGAACGGCATCGCGGCATCCGCGGCGGCCGCCGCGTGGACGTAGTAGTCGAGCATCCGGCCCAGTGCCCGTTCCCGCTCGGCCGGTGCGTCCTGCTGTGCTCCGGCCCGGCGCGCGTGGCTGTGCACCAGGTCGTGCAGCCGGTAGCGGCCGGCCGTCGGCTGCTGGACGAGGTGCGCGTCGAGCAGGTCCTCCAGCATCTCCCCGGCAGCGCGCAGCGGCACGTCCGCCAGGGCCGCCGCCGCGTACTCGTCGAAGGTGGCCCCGGGCAGCAGGCCCAGCATCCTGAACAGGCGGGCCTGGGCCCGGTTCAACTGCCGCACGGACATGGCGAACGCGGTGTCGAACTCGCTTCGGCCCTGAGCCATCCGCTCGACGAGGATGCCCATGGTCCAGCCCGGCCGGTGCCGCAGCCGGGCCGCGGCCAGCCGCAGGGCCAGCGGCAGATGGCCGCACAGCCGCAGTACCTCGGCGGTGGACTGCGGTTCGCGGGCCAGCCGGCTGTCGGGGCCGCTGAGCTCGCCGCTGGCACGGGCCAGCAGCTGCGCGCTCTCGTGCTCGCTCAGCACGTCCAGCGACACCGGGGGCACCTCGTCCAGGCCCAGCAGCCGGTTGCGGCTCGTGATCAGGGCGACGGAGGGGCCGGCGCCGGGCAGCAGCGGGCGGACCTGGTCGGCGTCGGCAGCGTTGTCCAGGACCACGACGGCCCGTCGGCGGGCCAGTTCCGCCCGCCAGCAGGCGGCCAGCCGTTCGACGCCCTCCTGCGGGACCTTCTCGGACGGGACGTCGAGCGCGGCGAGCAGCATCCGCAGCGCGGAGTCGGGATCGAGCGGTTGCCGGCCCTCGGTGAACCCGTGCAGGTCCACATAGAGCTGGGCGTCCGGGTAATGGGCGGCCAGCCGGTGCGCGGCGTGCACCGCCAGGCAGGTCTTGCCGACGCCTGCCATGCCGTCGACGGCGACCACCCGTTGGCTGTCCACGGCGGCGAGCACGGCGGCGAGCTGGGCTGCGCGTCCGGTGAAGTCGGGAACGTCGCGCGGCAGATCGTTGCGGGGCCGCGGCCGGCCCTGGCGGCTGGTCTTCGGGGGCGCCGGCAGGGGGTTGGAGGACCGTTCCCACACCGGGCGCAGGGGGCGGGGGTCGCGCTGGACGAGGCGGCACAGGGCGATCACCGCGGGCCAGGGCGGCACGGTCTGGCCGTTGAGGTAGCGCGACAGCGACGAGGAGCTGAGGCCGGTGTCCCGCGCCAGGGCCCGTACGCCGAGCCCGGACAGTTCCTGGAGCAGCCGCAGCCGGGCGGCCAGTTCGTCCTGTGGGTCGGCCTTTGCCGTCCGCTGTTGTGCATCCACCCGTTCCCCCGCTTCCCCGTCCCGCTCCGGCGGAAGTATCCCCGGCAACGTCGCGGCTGGTCAAGGCTGTTGCAGCTGTCCCACGGTGTCCCACCGGCCTCGCCGCGGCACGCCGGTTCGGCTGTGATGGAGTCACGCCCCGGGGGAACGGGGCGCCGACGTGGAAGAGGAGCAGACCGATATGCAGTCTCGTATGCAGAACCCCGCCGTAGTGCTGTCCGACGCGATGCAGCCCATTCAGGAGATCTTCAAGGCCGTGCACTCCGGTGGGGTGGACGGGCAGACGCTGGAGCTGGTGCATCTGCGGGTCAGCCAGATCAACGGGTGCAGCGCCTGTGTCGACGGCGGCGCCAAGACCGCCCGTCAGGCCGGAGTGAGCGACGAGCGGCTGGCTACGGTCGCCGCCTGGCGGGAGGCCCCGTACTTCACCGAACAGGAGCGGGCGGCCCTCGCGCTGGCCGAGGCCGCGACGCGGCTGGCCGACCGTCCCGACCCGGTCAGCGACGAGGTCTGGGACACGGCCGCCACCTACTTCGACGAGAAGGAGCTGGCCGCGATCGTCCTGATGATCGGCGTCACCAACCTGTTCAACCGGCTCAACGCCACGACCCGACAGATCGCCGGCGCGTGGGGATGACGGGCCCTCCCGCCCCGGCCGGCGGGCACGGCCGGCGGGCCGGGGCCGACCCTCGGCTTCATCGCCGCCCTGTCACCCGTCCACCCCGGCACCCCGACAGGCATCGAAGGAGCCGGGTGTCCACCACCGCCGACACCCGGCCCCCTGCGGCGAACAGCTCGTCCCGCGACGCGCTGCCGCACAACCGGCGCAGGGCGCAGGCGCAGGATCAGTCTGCCGCCAGCCCTACTGCCCGCCTGGAGCGTGCCGACACGGCCAGGGGGCTTCGTCCCCTGGCTTCGCCGGTCGTCGCGTTCGTACTCACCCGGCGGGACGGAGCCGGGGCGCAGCCAGCACTCCTGCCAGCGCAGCCTGCACAGACCAGTCGCCGTACGACCCGAGAAACATTGATCAGCAGAGCTTTCCTGAGTGAAACACCCCGTGAATGTCAGGTTCGGCGAGCCGCCGCGGCGGCTCCCTGGCATGACGACGCCACCCATC
This sequence comes from Streptomyces sp. PH10-H1, assembly GCF_030063355.1. Classification (GTDB taxonomy): domain Bacteria; phylum Actinomycetota; class Actinomycetes; order Streptomycetales; family Streptomycetaceae; genus Actinacidiphila. The sequence continues at coordinate 22,082 of NZ_JASISZ010000085.1, read as the reverse complement.
CCACCCACCTACCCGGGAGGAAACCCGCAATGAAGGACACGCACAAGCGCGCCACGAGCACCACCGCGACCGCCACGACGTTCGAGGGATTCACGGACGAGGAGCGAGGCGCGATGAAACAGCGCGCCCAGGAGCTGAAGGCGTCCGCGCGCCGCGGATCACGCGCCAGCACGGCAGACGACGAAGCCGCCGTGCTCGCGAAAATCGCGCAGATGCAGGAATCGGACCGGGTCATGGCCGAACGGCTCCACGCCGTCATCACGGCAAGCGCGCCGGACCTTGCGCCGAAGCTCTGGTACGGGATGCCCGCGTACGCCAAGGACGGCAAGGTTCTCTGCTTCTTCCAAAGCGCGCAGAAGTTCAACGCGAGGTACGCGACGTTCGGGTTCAGTGACAGGGCGAACCTCGACGAAGGCGCCATGTGGCCGACCTCCTACGCCCTGCAGGAGCTGACCGCCGCCGACCAGGCACGGATCGGCGCGCTCGTGAAGAAGGCAGTGAACTAAAGGGCCCGGGGGCAACGTCACACCACGCGGCCGGATCGGGCAGTGCAGCCGCACCGCCCGCACGGTGCCCTGCCACGATCTGCAGTGGTGCCCTCCGGCCGGGCCGCCGGCACCGGCGCCGCGATGGAGGCGAACCGGCCACCGGACGGACGACCACCCGCTAACAATCACCCCCCGACCGGCACGAACACCCCATCCCCGCCCCGCCCCTGCCGGCGCCGTGACCTGCTACCTCACGGTGGACAGCGCTCATGAGGCACACACGTTCGGGGGTGCGCCACACCAGGTCCAGGGCCGGGACCATCCACGCAGAAGCGTTCAGCGGCGCCGAGGTCCCGCGAGGACCGGCCCACCCGGACAGCGGCGGTGGAGTCGATGACGCCGACGCCTCCAGGGCGGCACACCAGGCAGGGCCGCCGGCGCAGCGGTTGTCGAACCGCACCACCGGTCACGGCGTCGGCTTGACAACGTCATTGGGAAGTCTCCTACGCGTCGGCCTGGACGCGCATCACGCGGCCGAGCAGGCGCAGGTGATCGAACCGGCCCCTACCCGACGTGAACACGAACAGTGCGGCGGGCCCTGGACAGGCAGCGGCCGGAGCCACGCACGACACAGCGGCGCAAGGAGTCCAGGCTCGATCCCCCACAACCCGTTGATCGACGGGATGCTCCGGGCCGACCTGGACGCCCCTGCCCAGCAGCGGCACACTGCGCAAAGAACCGTCAACGATTCCTGCACGGGCGGGCATGGACGCATGCCGAGCAGTCGGGCCGCTGTCCTTCTCCACCTGCACCACAGCAGCATCGCCCGCCGGCCCGAACAGATCAGAAAGACCCTGAGCATCGAACTCACCGAACCCACCGCACTGACACAGGCCAGACTCGCCCTCACCGCACGGCGGCTACCCAACGACTGAGAAAGATCCACCTCATCACCCCCGTGAGGAAGATCCACCTCGTCAACCCAAGCACCAGCACACGATGGTGCCCGACAGTTCCCCCCGAGCGGCGCGCGCTGACCACCAGCCCGATCGGTGACATATAGCAGCAGATGACCCGAATACGCGGCGCGCAGAGCGAGAGCGCCCGCCGAGACCACCCAGCGCCTACTGCACAACCCCGGCACTCACCCGCTCGACCAGACCCCACCGGAGGTCCCATCCGCGGTGCCGGCCGCCGGGGAACCGCTGCCGGACCCGGCCCACCGGGCCGGGCTGCCGGACCAGAGCCCGGCGGACAACCTCGCCCGGCGACCGGCCGGCTCTGCGGACCATCGCCGTGGTGTTCACCAAGCTGAACGCGTTCATCCTGTGGCTGGAGGCGCGCGGCTTGACCTCGCTCGACCAGGTGACCCACGACGATCTTGAGGCCTATCTCGACGACGTGGACGACACGGAGACGTCGGTCGCCTCCAAGGGGGACCTGCTCCTGGTAGGTCCGCCGGCTCTGGACCTACCAGGAGCTCGTCCCCGAGGACGCCCGCCTGCCCGAGGACGCGCCCTGGAACGGCGACTACCCCGCCGGCCTGCTCGGTGCCTCCCGGGAGCGCGGCGAGAACAAGATCCGGCGGATCCACCCCGACACCATGGAGCCGCTGTTGCTCTGGGCTCTGCGATTCATCAGCGACTTCGCCGAGGACATCATCGCGGCCCACCGCGCCTACCTCGTGCTCTCCCACCAGGGCAGACCCGACCGGGCACGACGCGCGCGTCACGGCAGCACCGCGGCCAGGGCGCCCCACCGGCAGCACCAGCTGGCCCCGCTTCTGACCGCCTACCTCGACGGTCTCCGCAGTACCGGAGGAAGACTCCCAGGCCGGCCCCGGGCCGACGCTCGGCTGGAGCCGCATCGGCCCCATCTGGTGCGGATCCTTGATACGACGGAATCCGCTTTTCGCGAGTCGGGCCAGCGCGGGCAGCGCTTCCGCACGATGGTGACGGACTCCGGCATCCCTCTGGACGGCGACGTCTACCTCGACGTCCCGATCATTGGCCAGGTCCACGGCAGGCCCTGGCGCGGCCGCATCACCTACGTGCTCGCCCGCGAGGTTAGCGGCGTTCGATGCCGCGTGGTCACCGAGCGCGGCGTGTAGGTCTCCCCGGTCACCGACGCCGTGATACCGGGGCGATGCGGGTCAGGGCTTCGCCTGTTTCCGTGGGGTTCGTGGGATGACCGGAGGGTTCAGCTTTCGCCGGTCGCCGGGCTCGGGCCGAGGGGGCTGTCCGGGGTGGGTGAGCCCGCCGGTGCGGGCTCCTTGAGCTCGACGAAGATCGCGTGCGAGTCGGTGTGACCGATGTTCTCGCCGGTGTGCTCCTGTGCGCCGACCCATCGCACCTGTCCGGCCTCGAGCTCAAGCTCGCGCTGCTGGTCACCGGAGGTCAGCCGCCGGGTGAAGGAGGTCAGGGTGTACATGATGCTGTCGGGGTGGTCGTGGGGCTCGGTCTTGTCGCCCGGCCGGTCGCGGTACTCCAGGATCCGGACGCGCTCGTTCTCGAAGACCACCTTGTACAGATCGGGGTTCGTGACTGCTGGATCGTGGCTCATGGCCGCCTCGCAGGGGTTGCACCGCCGCTTCATGGGACTCCAGTCCCATGGGACCAAGGTACCATGATGGGCATGTCCGTACCATATGAACTGACCGGCCGCCGCGAGCAGAAGACGCGCACCCGGCAGGCGCTGGTCGCGGCCACCCGCGCGCTGCTGGCAGAAGGGTCGACCCCGACCGTCGAAGAGGCGGCCGCCGCCGCCGGAATCTCCCGCACGACCGCCTACCGCTACTTCCCCAACCAGCGAACCCTGCTCACCGCCGCCCACCCCGAGATCCGGCAGCAGTCCCTCCTCCCCGAGAACCCGCCCACCGACCCGCAGGCCAGACTCGACCTGGTCATGCAGGCCTTCACCCGGCTCACCGTCGAGTGGGAGCCACAACTGCGCGCCTCGCTGCGACTGTCGCTGGAACCGGGCGCCGACCAGCCGATGCTGCGCCACGGACGGGCCATCGGCTGGATCGAAGACGCCTTGAGCCCGCTCCGCGAAATCCACCCCGGACTGGACGTGCATCGGCTGGCCGTGGCCATCCGCTCCGCGACCGGCATCGAGGCACTGATCTGGTTGACCGACATCGCCGGCCTCCCCCGCGACCAGGCCGCCGAGACCATGCGCTGGTCGGCTCAAGCGATGCTCAACGCGACACTCGCCGAAGCCGGATCGGCAAGCAGGTAGGCGATCTGTCCTCGAGGCACCTTGGATCTGGTCTGCGACCTGATCCGCGGCCATCTGAAGAAGATCGGCTCGCGCTGGCCCAAGCTGCCGCCCGGGAAGATCGCCCTGATCGTCCTCGCGGTCCTGCGCCATGACCAGCGGCTTTCCGACATGGCGGGCGGCAACGACATCTCCGCCTCCACGGTCAGCCGCTGGCTGCAGCCTCCGCCGCACCCGGACCCCAGCCCGCCGAGCCCGGACGGCGGCCCACGATGACAGCTCACGGTGGCCGCACGGCGTTAGGCCGTTCTCTGGCAGCGTCGGGCGTCCTAACCCCGCGACTGGGACTCCGCCTTCAGCGCGGTGCCCCGCGCTGAGTTCCTGCCTACCCTCATGTGGCCGTTCGACATGAGGGTAGGCACCAGCGTGGCCGTGGACCGCGCCGAGGAGCCGGACATCTGGCGGGGGTACGCGGACGCGAACGTGCCGATCGTCACCCAGTGGGACGGCACGAGGAACGCGCGCCGGGCACGGTGGGCACGTCCTCCGCGAGCATGCCGTCCGTGGTGTTCTCCATGCTCCGGGATCTGAAGGTGCTGCCTGGGAACCGGGTGCTCGAAATTGGCACCGGCACCGGCTGGAGCGCGGCCCTGCTGGCCTACCGTCTCGGCGACGCGAACGTGACCACGATCGAGGTAGACCCCGGTGTCGCCGACGAGGCGAGGAAGTCCGTCGCCCGGTTCCACGCCGCGCCGACGGTCCTCACCGGGGACGGCGTGCACGGCCACCCGGACGGGGCGCCGTTCGACCGGGTCATCGCCACGGTAGGGATACGCACCATCCCCTCGGCATGGGTGGAACAGGCCCGGCCGGGCGCCATCATCGTGGCCCCGTGGGGGACGCACTACAGCGCCGCGGACGCAGTGCCCAGCTCGTCGTCTCCGACGACGGGACCGGGGCGAGCGGCCACGTCACGGGGCCGGTCGAGTTCATGAAGCTGCGGGCACAGCGCCCGCCGGCGAGGGACTTCGCGCAGCACGTCTCCGGAGGAGTCGACAGCGGAGACACATCGTCCACCACGTCTGGCAGGGCGGCGAACGTCGCTTGTGGGATGAGATCGAAACCGCGGTCACGTGGTGGACACGGAGCGGCGAGCCCGCTCACGACCGATTCGGGCTGACCGTCACCGCTCAGGGACAGCGGGCCTGGCTCGATGACCCGGCCGAACCCTGGCCCGTGTGAGACCGGGCCGCCGACGGCCACCCCCGCGACGCCGTCAACCCATCACTCCCGAACGAAGTCGGCAACGGACACACCGAGGGTGCTTCCCATGTTCTTCCGGCGCGAACGGGGGTGGACCGCAGTGCACGCGTTCGATCCCAGCAGAAAGCCCGTTCTTCCCGCGCGGGCCGGGGTGGTCCGCCGATGCTGGATTGGCTGAACGACGGCGACGAGTTCTTCCCGCGCGAGCGGGGAGCAGTAGAACGTGGTGGTGCACCCGCTCGGCGAATCGCCCCCGCTCTAACGCTTGGGACGCGGGCTGCCACCGGGTGTGTGACCTGCTCGAGCAAGCCGTGCAGCGCACTTCGTCCACCGCGGTTCGCACGTGCGGTCGGTACGCTTTCCCGGCCGGGTGGATCAGCGCAGTCCAGCGAAGAGATCGTTCTCGGGTATGGCCGCGCCGGTGGCGTCTTGGACCCGTACGAAGGTCTCCATGCCCATCAACTCGCCGAATCTCTCCTGGCCCATCTTGAGGAAGAAGATGTTCTCGCCCTGACTGGCGTGCGCGGCCAGCGCGTCGAACTTCTGACCGCTGAACGCGGTTGTGTCCACCCACGTGGTGATCTCATCGTCGGGAAGGCCGATCTCGGCCATCGCGGCAGCCTCGGCAGGATCCGGCTCCGGCATGTCCTCATGAAACTCGCGCACGAGCTCACCGAACCGCTGCATCATCGAGCGGGGCATCGTGGTCCAGTACACCTTCGGTGCCAGCGCGGTCATCTGAAGCGCCGCCATCGTGATGCGGTGGGCCTGGATGTGGTCGGGGTGACCGTAGAAGCCGTTCTCGTCATAGGTGACGACCACATCAGGTCGGTAGTGCCGCATGAGTTCCGCGAGTCGGCCCGCGCCTTCCTCTACGGGGGTTCGCCAAAAGGATTTGGGGGCGTCGTTGCTGGGCCAGCCCATCATCCCGGAGTCGGCATAGTCCAGCATCTCCAAATCGCTGACCTTCAGGACATCACAGCTCGCCTCAAGTTCTTGACGGCGCATCAAAGCGACCGCCGCCGGATCGTGTCCGGGATCGCCCGGCTTGACGCCCCCCGGTCCGTCACCGCAACCACCGTCGGTACACGTCACGAGAACCGTGCGGATGCCTTCCGCCGCGTACTGCGCAAGGACCCCTCCCGTTCCGGTGGCCTCGTCGTCGGGGTGGGCGTGTACTGCCATGAGCGTCAACGGCCGATCAGTCATGCGACAGTCCTCCTGCAGAATTACGTCGTGGTCCAAGTGGGCGGCGGGCGTACCGTGCGGCACCGATCCCCTCGGTCGATGCAACCGTGCCAGCCCGGCCAACTGTTCCCGGCCCGGCAACTTGGCCTTCCAGGCGTCCACGACGGACGAGGTACAGGCGCGACCTGCTGCGGATGTTCGGCCGCGAGGGCCACCCGACGCCGCTGGGCGCGGCCTTCGCCGAGTGTGCGACATCCCGTGGTGCGCCACGAGGCGCTATGAAATCGAGTGAGGGTGAAAGGACCTCACCGCCGGTCTGACATTCCCCCGATAGCGTGAGGACCGTGACTGCAGGGGAAGTTGGGGTCATGGCAGACAAGAGGCGGAAGTTCGACGCCGAGTTCCGCGAGGGGGCTGTGCGGATCGTGGCGGAGACCGGGCGGCCGATCGCGGTGGTCGCGAAGGAGCTGGGGATCAACGACACGACGCTGGCGAGCTGGGTGTCGCGGGCGAAGAGGGCCAGCGGGGACGGGACGCTGAGCGTGCCCGAGCGCGAGGAACTGGCCTGGCTGCGGCGGGAGGACTCGTTGCTGAAGAAGGACAACAAGGAGCTGGCGATGGAGCGCGATGTCATCAAACGCTGCATGGTCCTGTGGGTGAAGTAGCTGAGGGGCACCCGGCGTTGCTCGTCGGGGTGATCAGCGCCGAAGGCAAGCGACACACCCGGGCCGTCCTGGCCCTGGCCCGCCGACGCGTCAACGTCCTGTGGGCCCTCATCCGCGACGGAAAGTGCTTCCAACGTGAACTCCCTGTCACCGCCGTTGCTTGACAACAGCATTAGGAGGTGGTGGGTTCGGGGTAGCCGCCGAGGCTGATGTCCGCCGCTCCGATATCGGAGAAGTCCAACGTCAGGCCGTCAGCCGACCCGGCGCTGATGATTCCCTGCGGGTGATGGGGTGACAGCAGGGTGTAGACCAGCCCGCCGCGGGGGCCCTGGACCGGGGCGTCGCAGGAGGTCATACCAGTCCACCGCCGCCGTCCGTACCGTCCGGGGCCGTGGCCGCCGACGTCCGACCAGAGGTTGCTGGAGGCCCTGAATTTTCCTGGTGCGCGTGGTTCGAGCTCTCCACGTCGGCGTAGCCGCGTAGCCGTCGACACGTTCGTAGTGGCGAATCCCATCTTGCCCCTGACATACATGTACTACCTCCGAGCGAGCGCCTCGTAGTACTCGTAGTTGCGGACCCGCGTACCGATCTCCTTCGGACATCGACCTTCCACCACGTCGAGTCCGTGTTGCCCGACGGATTCCAGCTCATCCCGCGCACCTCGTGGTCTACATACCCAGGCACAGTCCCTTGTCGGGTCCGTAGGCGACCTCGGTCTGCGTGACCGGATCGCCGTACAGCTGCACCCGCCCGATCTTGAAGACTGAGCTGAACCAATGCGCGGTGGGCGCTGCCGACGCTGTCCGCGATCGGGCCGAGCTTGCGGCCGGGCCGCACCGGTACAGGTCTGGCAGGGGGTACGGCCGGTATCGTCACGCAGCGCCGCCCTCCTCGTCCGGAACCGGTGCGACGCGGTGACCCGGGGGCGCGGCCCAGCGCGGCCATCACCACGCTCCACGCGAACACCGTCGTAGCGATGATCATGAGTTGCTTGCGGTCCATTCAGACTTCCCTTGAGTCGGCCAGACCCGCAGCCCATCCGGACGCCGCAAGGATCCCAGCAAGCGGGTGACGAGCCGCCAGGCGGGGAGGTCAACCAGCTTGGATGCAAAGGGAGTTGTCAAAACCGAATCGAGTGGGATAAGAAGTCATCTCATTTGCATGGCTGGATAGGCTGTCGGCCGTGGGGATGGTTGAGCGGCTGGTGCCGGATGACCGCGGGTGCGGCTGGAGCGGATCTGGACCCACAACGTCCGCTATGGACCGGCACTTTGACCGTGTACCCCGGGCCGCCGCTCACCGTCTCGGGTCGTCGTCATCCACCGGGTTATCCCAACCGGCGCCGTATTGGAGGCGGTTGGCCGTCTCCACGAGTTGGGCCAAGGGATCCCTGCTCAGGCGGCGTCTGAGGGAGAGCAGCGAAAGGAGTGGGGGTCTCCAGACGCGCATGAATGCCGCTGTTGTGGCGTTGGGCATGTCCTGTTCTCGATCGTCGTCAAGGGCGCCGGAGGAAAGGGCGCGCCGGAGGAAACGCCACACCGCGCCACCTCTTCCGCCAGGTCGAAATATCCACCAGCATGGGCGACTCAACCCGGCAATTATCCGGAAATTCGAACAGGTTTTGCGCGCCCCGAGGGCGTCGCGTTCGGTGGCGGGCACGGGAGTTACGGAGGAGTGGACATGAGAAGTACGGTCCCGAGGCAGGCATTGGAATGGCTCGCCGCTGCCGCGACGGATCCCCGGGCGTGCAAGCGGGAGTGGGAACATGGTGAGAGCGGGACCGTGCTACTGCCCGCCGGACGGTTCTGGGACGTGCTCAGCGTCCCGGAAGAGCTGGGCCTGCTCGCCGTCGACGCCCTGTTGCGCGTCTCTCGGCAGGAGCCCGGTCCGACGCTGGCGGACTTCGGCGCCCACCGAGTGGGGTTCTTCCTCCCACCCGATCCCACGACCCACTGGGTGGGCTCCGGCACTCGCTATGCCGGGAAGGGGACGTGGATCGCCGTGCCAGCCCCGCACCGGGCTGCGGGTCGCCTCCGATGGCTCGTCCCACCCGACGGCACCGGCACCCTGTACAGCCCCGCCGCGGTGGAGCTCGCGCTCCGTCAGGCGGTCGGCCTGCTCACCACCGTAGTCCGTCCCCGGCGGCCCCATCCCTGGGACGGCCCGGCGAGTACCGGGCACGCCGCTCGCGGCGCCACCCCCAGGGGCGAACGGCGCTGATCGGGCCAGGTCCGTGAGTACTCCCGCCCGGCCCTGGGCCTGCGCCTCGGGCCGCCCGGGCACCATCCGCCCGTGGGCCTGCCATTCGGCGACGAGCCCGGAATAGATCGGAGGGTCCATGCAGTACGCCCCTTTGGGTTCGGCCCGTGCCCGATGGCGACCCGTATGACCGACGGGCCCTACACCAACCGGCCCTGCGCCAACGGGCTCTACGCGGCCCAGGAGCCACCCGGTCGTCGTGAATGTGCTGTTCATGTCCTACCGCAACGACGTTTCGCGCGCCGGTGGTACGCCCACGCTCTCCCTCGCTACCTGATCGGGTGAGCGCCCCCCACACGTAAGGGGCCATGTTTTGATCGGATCAGACGCACACGGAGCAGTGAGCGGAGATCGGTCGGGACCTCTCCATATTTCCCCCAGGAACTCAAGGCCGGTCAGTATGGGCGCCGGTCGGGCTTGTGGGTGAACCGCCCCGGGTTCGGTAGAGATCTCAGATTGTGGTTTTGACCTGGGGGTTCGTGGATTCCATGTAGTGGTTGCCCTCGTACTCGATGGTTGGAGGTCTCATGGCGCAGAGCATCGGGGGCGTGGACGAGCATCGCTTTGATCGTGACCATCGCCGCCGAGCGCTGTCCGACGGCCTGGTCATGAGCAATCTTGAGCTGACGGATCATCTCGGCCTCGCCGTCGGCGCTCTTGGGCGTGGCGGTCGCGAACCCGGCCAGGACGGCGCGGGCGGCGTTCTCGGCGTCCAGGGTGTCGGACTTTCCGTTCATCCGACGCAGCCGTCGGTCCGGGCGGCCGGCCTCGATCACCTTGTGCCCAGCCCGGCGCAGAAACGAGGCCAGTGTGGCGCCGTAGGAGCCGGTGCCCTCGATCCCGAACGCCAGGACCCTGCCGAACGAGGTTGCCCAGTCCAGCAGTTGCTGGAACCCTCCGGTGTCCGTGGGAATCGTCAAGGTCGCCAGGGTCCCGCCGATGGTGTCCATCGCTGCCGCGACGTGCACGTGTTTGTGTGTGTCAACACCGATCACGACATGCCCAGACCTGGACTGCTCGTTGGTGTTCATCATGGTCCTCCCGGCCGCTAGCGTGGGGTTCACGCTGTCGCCGGCCGGACGGACAGGACTGTCACGGGGACGCTTTGACGAGTTGGCTCCAGGCTCCTATCAGGTCACGTCCGTCCGGCGGCAGCGCTTGCTGCGTGCCCGGCCGGACGGTCGACAGATCAACGCCAGGACACCCGTAGGGTCAGTCATAAGCAAGGGTCAGACCGTCTCGGCCGGGACTACCCGATCCTTGCGGGATCCGGTACGAAGAGACTGACAGTCGTAGGCGTCGCCGACCGAGCCGATCGATGCCGCGATCCCCGCCCGGCCCAGATGCTCGGCCAGCGCGAACGATGTGTACTGCGACCCCGCGTCCGCGTGATGTATCAACTCGCCCTGGGTGTAAGGGACCCGCCCCGGTCTCGGTGCCACAGCGCCATTTCCAGGGCGTCCAGGACGAGCCTGGTCTCCTTGGTGGTGGCGGCGGACCAGCCGACGATCCGGCGGGAAAGGTGTCCACGACGAAGGCGACGTGGACGACCCCGGACCAAGTGGCGACGTGCGTGAAGTCGGCGACCCAGCAGCGGTTGGGGGCACTGGGGGGTTGACGAAGTCGCGGTCGAGAAGGTCCGGGGTCCGCGCAGCGGCCGGGTCGGCGATCGTCGTGATCACCTTTCTGCCGCGGACGGCGCCGGTGATGCCGAGTTCACGCATCAGGCGCTCGACGGTGCAGCGCGCCACGGTGTGGCCCTGCCGGTTCAGCTAGCGCCAGATCTTCCGGGCCCCGTAGACGTGGTAGTTGGACGTGTAGACCTCTGGACCCGCTCCTTGAGTTCCTCATGGTGCAGGGAACGGGCGGAAGGAGTCCCGAGGCGATTCTTGTGGGCGTAATACGTGGAAGGGGCGATCTTGCAGTCATGCTCGGTGAGCGTCCTGCAGATCGGCTCGACGGCGCCGAAGCGGTCCCGGTGCTCGTCGATGAACGCTACGAGCGTGTGTGTGGCCGGTCGAGCTCGGCCGCGAAGAGACTCGCCGCGGCCTTCAGGATCTCGTTGGCCCGCTTGAGCTCAGCGTTCTCCTTCTTCAACGCTTTGAGCTGAGCGGACTCCTCCGTCGTCGTCCCCGGACGCGTCCCCGCTTCGATCTCGTGCTGCTTCAACCAGTTCCGCAGCGTCTCGCGGGACCCGATGCCGAGCTTCTCGGTCACCGCCTGCAAAGCGGCCGTCCCGTTCGGGTAGTCGTCGCGCACCTCGGCGACCATGCGCACCGCACGACGGCGGAGCTCAAGGGGGTAACGGGAAGGTCGTGCCATGACCCGATCCCTTCATGAAATCGAGTCTCCATTCGCGCCGGGGCGGTTCACACCACCACCGGCCTGCGCCAGGCCCGCTACCGCGGCCTGGGGAAAGTCCACCTCGAACACGCCGTCGGCGCCACCGCAATCAACCTGCTGCGCCTGGACGCCTACTTCACCGAACACCCCCTGGACCGAGGACGCACCAACCACCTCACCCGCCTCAGCCTCGCCCTCACCACCTGACGGAATTGGGTGCAGATACTTCGCAGGGACCTGTTGAGCTGCTGACTTGACGATTTGCCCGTGTGGGCAGTGGTTTGTCCTCTAACCTCGGTCGGGCGGGTGGAGGTCGGTGATGAGTTCGCTGTTGGACAGCTTCAGGCGCGCGAGGCCGAGGTCGGGACGCGGGCGGAAACGCTGCGCATCGACATCGCGGCGCTGACCGCACAGTTGAGTGCGGCCGAGGAGGAACTGGACCGGCTGCGGGTCGCGCGGGAGATATTTCTGCAGCTGCTTGCCGACGACGACATGACGCTCGACGAGTTCGTGATCATGCCATCGGCGCAGACCGCTGCTGCTGTCGCGACGTCGGGGTCCCGTCGGTGGGCGTTGGCGGTGCCGGTTGGGCCTTGCGCAGTCCTGCAGGGACGGCGTCAACGGGAACGCGCCACCGGTGCGAGCTCGAAGATCTTCGCGATCAGCTGTCGGCCGGGTCCCGGGTAGGCGTTGACCGGCATCGTGAGGTGCGCGTCGTCGTACCAGCTCGCATCGGCCTCCGGGTGAGGACCGACCACGCACACCAGCCCAGCCCCCAGTCGAGTGGCGAGCGCCACGGTCGGTCCGGCTGAGCCGTCCTCGTTCCGCGCGGTGGCCAGGACCTCGGCTCCCGCCGGCACCGGGATCGACGGGCCGGACTGGTAGTACAGGGCCTGCTTCACCCCCAGCCAGGTGTAATCGAAGATGTGTGCGTTGTCGTCGTCGCCCTGCCGCTGCAACGGTTCGTCGCCGGCCAGCAGACCGAGCCCGCCGCCGACGGTGGCGCCGTTGCCGGAACGCTCCAGCTTGGCCGCAGCCAGGTAGGCGCCGAGGCAGATGCCGAGGTACCGCCCACCGGCCCGCACGAACTTCCCGAGCGCCGCCGGGGCTTCCGGGCCGAGTTCGGCCGCGGCGGCCACGGTGTCGTCACCGCCGCCGGGCTGAACGTAGAGGTCCGCTCCGGCCAGAGCGGCGGCGTCGATGTGCTTGACGCTCTCGGCCGGGCCGACCCAAGTGACGACGAACGTGCGCGCCGGATCCCCGATGAGCAGCCTGGCCGTCGCGTCGGCGCAGTCCACGGCCTGCTGGTCGCTGCCGCGGAACACCACGACCCGGATGGCCCGGCCGGTTCCCGGGCCCTGGCCAAGGCTGGTGGGCCCGCTGCCGCTTCCTGCCGAGCTTTCCCGGCCGTCGGCATCGCCGGTGCCGGAGCGACCGCAAGCAGCCGCGGCGGGAACCAGCCCTCCGGCAACCACGAGCGTCCCCAAACCCCGTATCAGTCGTCGTCTGGTGATCATCGCGCCCCCGTGCTCCGGTCGACGACCTTCAACGTTCGAAGATCTTGAGGTTCATCCATCATCGCACCGCCGTGTGAAGTCCACGTCCGCTACTTGCGCTCGCCTCACCTCGATGGCTCGGGAATATCGCCGGTCGGCGCGCCCGCCCATTAAAGCTCCTGTTCAGCAGATCCCTGCTACGTATCTGCACCCGACGGAATTAGCCAACGGGATCCCACGTGGCGTCAAAACAGGCACACCGTTGGAGTGGGTTGTCGTCGCCGACAAAGCCCCCCGGAATCTGTCTCACACTTCCTACGAGGCCCCAAGTTGGGGCCAACCAGGAGATACACGCATCGCTAGCCGACTTCGCGGCGGCCGAGGACGCCGTGCAGGACGCGCTGGTCGAGGCGGTCCGAGTCTGGCCGGCCAATCCACCGCGAGACCCGAAGGGCTGGTTGATCACCGTGGCCTGGCGCCGATTCCTCGACGCGGCCCAGGCGAACGCCGCCCGCCGCCGACGTGAGGACCTCGTCGACGAGGAGCCCGCGCCCGCGGTGGACGACACCCTCCAGCTCTACTTCCTGTGCGCCCACCCGTCGCTGACGCCGTCGTCCGCGGTCGCGCTCACGCTGCGCGCCGTCGGCGGGCTGACCACCCGCCAGATCGTCCAGGCCTACCTGGTGCCCGAGGCGACCATGGCGCAGCGCATCAGCCGGGCCAAGCACACCGTCTCCGGCGTGCGGTTCGACCAGCCCGGCGACGTCGCCACCGTGCTGCGCGTCCTCTACTTGGTCTTCAACGAGGGCTACTCCGGCGACGTCGATGAGTCGATCGCCGAGGGCGTCGAGATCCTGCAGGCAGCCCTCGCCCGCGACCGGCTGGGTGAGTTCCAGGCCCAGGCCGCCATCGCGGCACTCCACGCTGACGCGCCCACCGCCGAGGAGACTGACTGGGTGCAGATCGTCGAGTGGTACGACGAGCTCGCGCGCCTGACCGACTGCCCGGTCGTCCGGCTCAACCGCGCGGTGGCCGTCGGCGAGGCCGACGGACCGCGCGCCGGCCTGGCGGCGCTCGCGGCGCTGAACGACTCACTGCCCCGCCACGCCGCGGTGGCGGCGTACGGCACCCCACCACACCGCTGCTGGTCGTCTCCCCCATCCTCTGCCCCATCCACGAGGACACCCCTGGCCCCTGCGCCCCGGACTTCAGCAATGGGAAGCTGCAGTTCCGGGCCGCAGGCGATCCTGCGGAGCGCGCCGCCGGGAAGCTGACGCTCAACGTCATCCGCGAGGAGCTCTCCCGCATCGTGAAGCAGCGGTCGGCAGACGACCCCAACCTGCACTACCTCGACGGCCGCGCCCTCTATGGCGAGGCGGACTTCGCCGAGCTACCGCTGCCCGACCAACTCCACCCGGACACCGCCGCGCACCGCCGCATCGGCGAACGCTTCGCCGATCTGGCCTATGGCTCCGACGGCGCATTCGCCGCCGAAAGCGCCTGAACCTCCTCGATCCGCTCGTCCCACCGGCCGTGGGACCGGCCCGGCCCCCGGTTCCCCGCGGGACTCAGCAGTTGCCGCCGTTGACGCCGTCGATGCGGCCCCCGAAGTCCCCGCCGTAGTCCCTTCGCCAGTCGCCGCTGCGGACCTGGCGCGTCTCCTTGGGGTCCCAGTTGATGAAACAGGCGTCGGTGCTCGCGACGAACGAGCTCACGTTGTCGTGGAGTCCTGGCGGCATGTCGCGGTAGCCGCTGTTGCTGGCCCACTCCCAGGACTGGCCGCTGAAGTCCGTCCCGCTGTAGAAGCAGATCGATCCGACGGGGCAGAACGGCGGGGCGGCCGAGGCAGCTACGGCGTTTGAGGTGGGCAGGAGAAGCGCGGTCAGGGAGAGAACAGCGGCACACGACCAAGAGCGCAGTTTCATGGAATTCCTCCAGATTCAGGGCAGATAGAACTCTTTGTTAAGCATTGCCATGATCCTTGGCACCGCCATGAACTGACAAGCGGCATAGGCCTTTGTCACTCGATGGAGCACACGAGCTCCCCAACCCGGAGTCCCGAGCCGGACACGCACCTTTCAGCGCGTCCGGCTCGGGCAAGCCCGGAGGGCCGATCCAGGTCGAGTATGTGCCAGTCCGTCGGACGGTTCCCCGCAGCTGCCCCCCGGCCACGCATGGCCTACTGCGTCATGCCGTAGTCACTCCCTGCACGGCTGGGCCGCGCGATCTGCCACGGCGGACGCGGCCAGATCCGGCAGGCGTACCGCGAGGGCCAGGAAGACCAACTCGCAGCCCTCGGCCTGGTTCTGAACGCCGTGGTGCTGTGTTATCTGGGGCGGCCGGAGGCCGTCCTCTACGCAGCATGAGTGATCTTCAGAGCGTGTCTTGCCGCTGTCGCGGACGGTGTATCCGGGGTGCGTACGTTACGGGATGTGACGACCGTAGTTGATCTCTCGGGGTTCCGTACGCAGCGCCTCACGCTCGGCGGCGGCGAGCAGACGTGGACTGTGCTGGGCTGTGACCACCAGGTGGTGGGGCCGGCGGAGGAGTACCTGGAGTACCTGCGGGTGCAGAAGGCGTCACCGAACACAGTGAAGTCCTATGCCCGCGCACTGGCGCTGTGGTGGCAGTACCTGGACGCCTTCGCCCTGGTCTGGGACGCGGTGACGCTGGAGGACTTCGGGTCGTTCTTGACCTGGCTGCGGACCGGCGAGGACCCGCAGGTCGCGGCGCTGATCCCGGGGAAGGCCCGGTTCGCGGAGTCGACTGTCTCGGTGCGGCTGCGTGCGGCGCTGTCCTGCTACGAGTTCCACCGGCTCAACGGCGTCGACGTCGGCCGGGACCTGCACCGCCTGGTGCACGGGGGTGGTGGCCGCTACAAGCCGATGCTGGAGCACATCGCGCGCCGCAAGGGGCGCCGTCAGTCCGTCATCCGGGTGCGACAGAGCCGCCCGGCCGCGCCGCCGGTGCTGACGCCCCGGCAGATCGACCGGATCTGCGACACCTGCGCGCTCTGGGATCCGGGGTCGGGCGACTGGCGGGGATCCCTGCGAGACCGGCTCCTGTGGGACCTGCTGGCCGGGACCGGGCTGAGGCTCGGCGGGGCGCTCGGACTGCGGCACCGCGACTGGCACACCGACTGCGGCGAAACCCCGTTCGTGGAAGTCGTCCCGAGGGAGAATCCGCACGGAGTGCGCGCGAAGGGCGGCTACCGCAAGCTCTACATCTCCGATGAGCTGGACCGGTTCTACGGAGAGTACCTGTGGCAGCTGTGCGATGCGGGTGCCGACTTGGCGGTTGCCGACCTCGACGACTCGTACGTCTTCGTCAACCTCGAACGCGAACCGCGGTTCGCCCCGTGGAAGCCCGACAGCGTCTACGACCTGGTCGATCGGCTACACCGGCAGCTTGCCGGACAGGTCCCGGAGGGGTGGACGCCCCACTGGTTCCGGCACAGCCACGCCACAGCACTTTTGCTGTCAGGCGTGCCGATGCATGTGGTCAGCCGCAGGCTCGGGCACGCGGACGTGCAGACCACGATGAACACGTACGCCCACGTCACGGATGACGCCGAGCTGCGAGCCGTGGCCGACTGGACCAAGCTCACCGCCGGCTGGCGAGCGGCGACGCACACCTCACTGACCGGACCGTGCCGATGAGCGCCGATCCGCTGCTGGAGGACATGCGCGACGTCTCCGGCTGCTTCCAAGCAGAGGTGCTCACGACCATGTGGGGCGCGGTGCCGCAGCGCTTCCGGACAGTCGAGCTGGCTCTGCGCGAAGGGCAACGCCTGCCTGACCTGCGACAAGTTCGCCACCGACGTCACCTTCCTGCCCGAGCTCACTATCCAGAGGGACCGCACCGGCCAGCTCATCGAGGAACGGCAGCGGGCCTTTACCGCCCGCACCGGCCAGCCGATGAGCGAGGACAACGTCTGGCTCGCCGGACGCCGCCAGGAGCAGGACGCCCTGGGCCGCATCATCCTCAAGCTCGAAGCCACCCGGCTCTCCGAGGAACCCCAGGCCGTCCGCGGGGCCGGCGTCAGTGCCCGCACCGATGCGATCACCCGCGGCCAGGAACGGAGCTGACCCCTATGCGCGGCAATCCCGACAACCTGCGCCAGGCCGCCGCCCGCAAGAGCGCCGCCGCAAAGGCCAGGGCCGAGCAAGGCCTGCGCGACATGATCCGCCGACGTCGTCAGCCCATCACCTTCCGCGGTCTCGCCCAGACCGCGGACGTCTCGCTGGACTTCCTCTACCGGTGCACCGAGATCCGCCAGCGCGTCGAACAGCTCCGCGCCCAGCAGCAGAACAACCCGCCCCGCCCGGCCGTGGAACCGCCCGATGACTCGCCCAGCAGCGTCGTACGCACCCTCACCACCCAGCTCACCGAGCTCAAGCAGCGGCACCGCGATGAAGTCCGGACCCTGCGGCAGGCCCTGGAGGCCGCCCAGAGCGAGAACCTCGAACTGCGACGACGCCTCGGACCCCGGCACACCACCCAGTCAGAGCCCTGACGTCGATCTCTTACGAAGGTCCGACCTCAGCGACCCGGGCTCGCTCGATCTCGGATACCGGAAATGGCGTTCGCTTGCTCTCTGTGAGCAGGCGGCGGTGGAACTCGTCCAGGACGATGGCAGTCCGAGCGTGCCGGCTGATGATCGCGGCGATCTCGGGCCGCACGCCATCGGGCTGCCGGCCCCTGACCCACTCACCCAGGAACGCCTCGTGCCCCGTATCGCCACGCATGGCGTCGAGCAGGTGGTAGCGGAGCAGATGACTCGCGGCGTAGTGGTGATCGTAGGCGAGGTGGTTCGAGAGGAACTCGGCCTCAGCCGCTGATAGTTCGAAGCCGGAACTCAGGGCCAGTCCGAAGTCCGCGAAGTAGAGCACTTGTCCGTCGGTCAAGACATTGAGGAAATGGGCGTCGAAGTGGACGAGCCCACGGGAGCTCATGAAGGCAGCGCCGCGCGCCAGGGCCTCCTCCACCCACGGGTAGGGCGAACCGTCCCCACCCTCCGGCGTGGCATCCCGGCGGTCGTTCAGCCACGCGGCGAGCGTCTGCGGCACGTGTTCCAGGAAGAGCACCAGGCTGGATGACGCCCGGCCGATGGCTTCCAGCCGCTCGCGCACGGTCGACGAGCCTTCCCAGTGCGTGACCGCCTGGTCTACACCCCCGAGGAAGTCGGCGAACCCCTCGGGAGGGGAGTCGGGCAGGACCCGCCAGTGGTACATCAGCGGAAAGCCCTCGTACTCGTTCCCGAGGACCCAATGGGTGGTCATGGTGTGCACAGCCAACTCGCGCCAGGCCCCGAAGCCGGCTGAGCCCACCCCGTACTGGTAGAACATCGGCAGCCCGAACAGGTTCGCCGTCGACCGTGCGTTCTCCGGACGCAGCTCGATGTCTGTCAGGGGGACCCGTTTGACGAAGACCCGCGTCCCGTCGATGTCCAGCTCCGCCGACCTGCCGCCGATGCCGGACCCCAGCGGGGCAGCGGCGGCCACGACTTCGCCGAGCCGGTGGTCGCTCAGCAGGGACAGGCGTGTCGCTACGGGCCCATAAGTGGCGAGGCGCGCGGCATACCGCAGGTCTGGGCGGTCCATCGACGGCTCCTCAGTACCCCGAACCAGGGCGTCGGTGATCTCGCGAACATGATCGACCCTATCCGCCGAGGCCCTCCCAGCGGGTCCTCGAAGCCGCCGGAAGAGAGAACCTCCAACGCCGCCTCCGACCCTTGGCACACCGCCCGCCACGAGACCCCGGACACCGATCTCTTCCGGACGCGACCGCAAACGTTCGACCTGCACGAACACCAGCCGCTCACCCGTTTGCCCCGGATACGCTCTGGAACACCCGCTACCTGGACGCCGCGGTGACCACGCTGCGCGAGGCCGGAGACATCGAGGTCAAGGACGAGCACGTGGCCCGGCTCTCTCTGCTGAAGAATCGTCATATCAACTTCCTTGGCCGCTACCGGTTCAACTTCGCGGCCACCTCGCCCCAGGAGTGGCTGCGACCGCTTCCGCCCGCGCGGTGTGCAGCAGTTCCGCGCCCTGGTCGGCCGGAAGGTGCCGACTGGCGGCGACCGCGCCGGCCAGCGAGTCGGACCTGCCGTCCATCCGGCTGCGGTAGACCACCGCGGCCACCGCACCGAGCAGCGCGAAGCCGAGCGAACCGCCGAAGTAGTTGCCGGTCTCCGACATCGACGCCGCCGAGCCGGCCCGCTCCGGCGGTACGGACCCGGCCACCAGCCCGGTGCCCAGCGCGAACAGCGGGCCGGTGCCCAGCGCCAGTACGGCGATGCCGATCATCACCGTCGCCAGGGCGCCCGCACCGCCGACCCCGACGCCGACCAGCAGCAGGCTGCCCAGCGCCGACACCACGAGCCCGCCGCCGATCGCGGTCGTCTGCTTCATCCGCCGGGCCAGTACCGGTGCGGTCATGGTGCCGACCGCCACGCCCAGGCCCATGGGTGCGAACAGCAGAGCCGATGCGAACGGCGAGTAGCCCAGCACGCTCTGCAGGTACTGGGTCACCAGCAGGCCCGTACCGGCCATGGCGATGCCGGCGAAGGCCAGCGCGACGAGTACGGCCGTGAACGGGCGGTTGCGGAGCAGTCGCAGGTCCAGCAGCGGCGTCTCCAGCCGCAGTTGCCGCCGTACGAACAGGAAGCCGATGGCCGCGCCGACGACAAGGGCCAGCGCCGGCACGACCGGCATGCTCTCGACGGTCAGTTGCTTGATGCCGTAGACCATCAGCAGCACCGCCACGAGCGACAGCCCCACACTGGCCGGGTCCAGCCGCCTGGCCTGGTCGCTGCGGAACTCCGGCAGCAGGAAAGGCCTGGCGAGCAGCAGCAACACCATCGCCGGCACGGCGACCAGGAACACCGATCCCCACCAGAAGTACTGGAGCAGGAATCCGCCGAGTACGGGTCCGAGCGCGCCGCCGGCGAACTGGCAGGTCGCCCAGAGCGCGATGGCCTGCCCGCGCTGCCGTTCGTCGCGGAACATGTTGGTGATCAAGGCAAGGGGCCGCAGGTCCTCGGCACCTTGGTACGCCGGCACGGCCAGTTCGAGGGGTGTGAGGACGCCGTGCAGGAGGCCGTCCTCGCCGCCACCGTGCAGTGGCCGGCCGAGGGAGTGCCGAACAACCCGCGCGGCTGGCTGGTGACGGTCGCGTCCCGGCGGCTGATCGACCGGATGCGCAGTGACCACGCGCGCCGCGAGCGGGAGTCGGCGATGGCCACCGAGGTGGTGCCCGAGGACGTACCGGACACCGACGACACGCTCGTCCTGCTGTTCCTGTGCTGCCATCCGACGCTGACCGCGGCCTCCCAGACCGCCCTGACGCTGCGGGCGGTCGGCGGCCTGACCACCGCCGAGATCGCCCGCGCATTCCTGGTGCCGGAGGCCACGATGGCGGCCAGGATCAGCCGGGCCAAGCAGCGCATCAAGGCCGCCGGCAGCTCGTTCAGCCTGCCGGACGGCGCGGAGCGCGAGGAGCGGCTACGGGTCGTCCTGCACGTGCTCTACCTGATCTTCAACGAGGGCTACACCGCCTCCTCGGGCAGCGAGCTGCACCGCGCCGACCTCGCGCACGAGGCGATCCGGCTGGCCAGGATGGTGCACGCGCAGCTGCCCGAGGACGGCGAGGTGACCGGGCTGCTCGCGCTGATGCTGCTGACCCACGCCCGCCGGGAGGCACGTACGACGGCGGCCGGCGACCTGGTGCCGCTGGACGAGCAGGACCGTACGACGTGGGACCGCGGGCTGATCGACGAGGGCACCGAGCTGGTCAAGGCATCGCTCGCCGGCCCGGTGCTGGGGCCTTACCAGCTACAGGCCGCCATCGCCGCCACGCACGCCGACGCGGCCACCGCGAGGAGACCAACTGGGCGCAGGTGCACGCCCTTTACCTGATCCTGGAACGGATCGCGCCCAACCCGATGGTCACCCTCAACCGGGCGATCGCGCTCGCCGAGACCGAGGGCCCGCCGGCCAGGCTGGCCCTGCTGTCCACCTTGGACTTGTTGGTGGCCGGGATTGCGTACCAGTCGGCCTCGGTGAAGCCGACGCGGACGTAGGCGATGGTGCCGCCGTTGGCGCGGACGTAGGCGATGGCCCCCTCCACGCGGGCCAGCAGGGCTTCGCGATCCCCGCCTTCGGGCAGAAAGGCCAGGGCCGCGGGCTGGTAGTCCATGACGAGCAGGGCGGTGTGCGCGGGGTCGAGCGCGGGGGCAGTGCTCACGCGAGTGTTCTCCTTGCTAGGGGTGCTGGTCGGCGCTCATCCCGGTCAAGGGCTTCAGACGGAGGTCAAGCAGGGTCATTGCCAGCACGGCGGCTGCGGCTGCGGCTGCGGCTGCGGCTGCGGCTGCGGCTGCGATCAGAACGTCCGGCAGCGCAGCCAGCGCGCCACCGAGTTGCTCGTGGGCAGCCAGTGATTGGACGGGACGCGCATCGGCGGACCAGCCGCAGCCTGCCGTCGGGCGGGTGGCGAGTTGCGGTGTGTCACGTTTGGCTCCGGGCCAGATCTCGCTCGTGGTGCGGCGTGTGGTCGTGCCGGGGAAGCAGGAAGGGGGTGATCAGGATGAGAAGACCGGCGATGGCAATCGCGGTGCGGGGGCCGGTGATGCCGGCCAGCAGGCCCCACAGCCCGGTCATGGCCGCGACAGTCGTCTTGCTGGTGACCGACCACGCTGACAGGGTGCGGGCGATCCGGTCCGTCTCCGTCTGGTCGAGCCGGTAGGTGGCGAACACCGGGTTGAACACGCCCATGCAGCTGATCAGCCCGAACTCGACGGCGATGACGAGCGCCAGCCCGGCCACGCCAGGGCGGATGAAGGCCAGCCCGAGCGACCAGCACGCGCGCAGTGCCCCGGCGGTGAGCATGACCTTGTGCCGTCCGAACCGTGACACGAGTCGGCGGGCCAGCCGTGAGCCGATGATGCCGCCGACGCAGGGCAGGCCGAACGCGAGGCCGTACTGCCAGGGGGCGAACCCGAGGTCTCCGAGCATGAGGACGGCGAGCAGCGGCGAGGTTGCCAGGATCAGGCCGTTGACCAGAACCGTGTTGAAGAACAGGGGGCGCAGAGTCTGGTGGGTCAGGATGTACCGCCACCCTTCGAGCAGGTCGCCGGGCCGGAGCCGCGGGCCCCGGCC
>NZ_JASISZ010000084.1 GCF_030063355.1 Streptomyces sp. PH10-H1 | reverse complement strand
CTCAGCCCGGTCGAGTTCGAGGAGAAGCACTACGCCGAACAGGCAACGACCGAACGAGCGAACCTGAAACCCCGTCAACCCTCCCTGACCAGCTGATCAGCACCTCCCGAGCAACGGGGGAACCTCAACCCGCCGCACCGATGACGGGTTCGACACCTTCGACCTGACCGTCGACCTCGTCATCGACCCCGACCTGAGCACCCTTACGTGGAAGGACGAAGACGAGTACGCCCACGTCCGGCGCCTGGGCATCGTCACCGACACCGAGCACCAGGCGGTGGAGGTCGCCCGCGCCCAGGTCCTCGCCCTGCTTGACGAGCGGGCCGGGCCGTTCGCGGACGCCGACCAGTGGGCGTCCTGGCGCTGGAACCCGGCCTGGCCCGCACCGGTCCTGAGTCGAGACAGCGAGCGCTCTTGACCGCCGGTGCCGCTGCGCGGGACGGTCGTTGCGCAACTAAGCGCAACCGACTCGACACGGGAGCACGCGATGACGTTACGGTTCGTCGGGATCGACCCGAACACGGGAGGCGGTGGATCGCCGACGGTGTGGGTGGAGGACGAGAGTGCTGACCTCGTCCTTCAAGGCGAGGAAGCGGAAGAGCTGTTGAAGGCGCAGGTGGGTGGAACCGAGTGGGTGGTCGGTCATGCGGTGGGGATCCCGGCGCACGAGAGGGTGATCCGTATCCCGGCCCGGATGGTGCCGATTTTGAGGGAGGCGTGTGATGTCGCAGAGCGTGCCGGACTTCGTTGAACTGCTGAGGGGCGCTCAGCGCAGCGCGGTGCATCTGGAGATGCGCGATCTGTACGGCGTCGGCGACGAGGTCGACCTGATCGAGCGGTTCGCCCGCACCGGCGAGATCACGTTGGATCCCACGGCGTCGTTCTGGCCGCAGTGGCTCGGCATCGTCAAGGCGACCCTGGCGCGGGGTGTGGTCATGCGCCGCGCCCGGATCGTCTCCGAGCCGGTCACCGACTACATCCGCTGGGAGCACGCCTCCACCCCGCTGAACCTGGACGCCGGCGAGCAGGTCCGCTGGCTGTCCCGCCGCAACGCCTCGGACATCGCCCTGCCGGGCAACGACTTCTGGCTGATCGACGGCCGCCTGGCGATGTTCCACTTCTTCACCGGCGACGGCGACTGGGCAGACCCGGGGTTCGAGATCACCGAGGACCCCGCCGCGGTGAACCTGTGCGCGACGGCCTTCGAGACCGTCTGGGAGCGCGGTGTTCCCCACGAGAAGTTCACCGTCTGATCCCCCGGGCCGCCCGCGAACATGACCGCCTCCCCCTCATCCAGCGCCCAAGGTGCCCGCGAAGCGCTCGCCGTGCGGTTGCAGCACCTGCGCAAGGACGCCGGCCTGACCGGGCGTGAGCTCTCCGTCCGGTGCGGCTGGCATCCCGCGAAGACGACCCGTATCCAGAAGGGCGAGGCGCCGCCTTCCGACACGGACATCCGCACCTGGTGCGCCGCGTGCGGCGCCGACGACCAGGCGGACGACCTGATCGCCACCGCCCGCGCGGTCGACTCGATGTACCTGGAGTGGCGCCGCCTGCACCGCAACGGCATGCGCAAGGTTCAGGAAGACTTCTACGCGCTGTACGAGCGCACCCGCATCTGCCGGGCGTACGTCTCCAATGTGCCGCCCGGGTTCTTCCAGACCCCCGGCTTCGCGACGGCCCTCATGGAGCAGATCACCGCCTTCCAGGGCACTCCGAACGACGTGTCCGAAGCCGTCGCCGCCCGTGTCGCCCGCTCCCGGTTCCTCTACGAGGGCGGACACCGCTTCGTCGTCCTCATGGAGGAGTCCGTCCTGCGCTTCCGCACCGCCGACCCCGATGCCATGAAGGGCCAGCTGCGCCACCTCCTGGCCGTGATGCCGCTCGCGTCCGTCTCGCTAGGCATCATTCCGTTCGCCGCGCAGCGCACCGTGTGGCCGCTGGAGGCGTTCTACCTCCACGACGACGTCCAGGCCGTGGTGGAGACGCTGACCGCAGAGATCAACGTGACGCAGCCGCGCGAACTGGCCGACTACGCGAAGGCATTCAGCGGTCTGTCCGAGATGGCCGTGTACGGGGACGCGGCCCGCACGCTCATCCGGGCCGCGATCGACGCCCTGGAGTGAACCTCCGCAATTTCCCGCAACTTCGTTGAGGGCGGGACCCAACGCTGCGTAGCGTCGAAGTCACCGACGGACCACCAGCCGGAGAGGCGGGCCATTATGCGCGCACACGCGGCCAGCACCGCCCTGGCCCCGGAGGGCCGCAGCCTCCAGCCGCCCGCCTACGGCGTTCCCTCCCCGGCCCTACTGGCCCGCGCGGACCGGGGCCTCGCCCGGTTCCTTGCCCAGCGGACCGAGGACCAGGACGACAGGAACGGCGACGGCCAGGACACCCCGCAGTGACCGCCGGCCACCCAAGCGACGACGCCCCAACAGCAAGGCCCGCCATGCACACCAGCACGCACACGGTCCTGTACGACCCCGACGGACTGATCGAAGCGGAGCTCCCGCTCGACCGCGAACCGTACGAGTGCCTCGTCGAGGCCGTCCTGGCGTGGACCGGCCCGGACCCGCTGCAGGAACGCGACTACGAGCAGATCGCCCTCCAGCTGAGCGGCCACGCCCGTGCCATTGCCGCCGACGTCCGCCGCCGCGTCGGCCAGCTGCCGAAGGACAGCGGGCCCAAGGCGCTCGCCGACGTCGTCCTGCGCGAGGCGGAACGGCGGCTGTCCGCGACGCTGGAGGGCACCGTGCGCTGCGTCCAAAACCGCGCCCGCCTCGTCCGCGCCCTCTACGAACGCCTGGACCGTCTGGAGGCCGCGCCCGCCACCCAGGCCGTCTGAACTGCCGCGCACCCGGGCGCGACCACGGACCCCGGGTGCGCGGCGCAGCCACCAAGGCGATTCCCTGCGGTTCCCTCGTTCGGCCGTATGGCGCACCCGAGCGGTGCTCCTTGAACGGACATGACCACCACGCCGCGGCCGCCCGCCGCAGATAACCGGTGCACGACGATTGGCGCGCTTCTCATTCCTCCAACCTGCGACGTTGCCCCACGGCGTACACGTCGTTGACCAACGACCGGAGGCGTACCCCAGGAATTCCAGTGCCGTAGGCGATCGAAGAGACCACAATCGGCCTTCTAACAGGAGGTTCTGATGAAGTCGGACATGAAGTTCGAGAACGGCACCCTGCTGAGGCTGGCGGAGGCGGATGGTCAGGCTGTCGCCACGCTCATGCCCGGTGTAGGTGCCCACCGCTTCGCCGTCCGTGTAGAGGTCAGCGCCACTGCTGTGACTGAGGGCTGCAATCAACTGCAGCTGGGTGGCGAGGTCCACACCGAGCACAGCTCGGGGAGAGTCTGGTTGGGCTCCTTCACCCCGACCGCGATTCCCCTCACGCCGGGCATATCGCGGACAGCGAACCTGTCCATGCCCTTGACCAGCGCCCAGGTCCTCGCGCTGGAAGAGCGGCGCAACGGTGAAGATCTCCAGCTGTGCATCGACTTTTCCGGGTCGCTCCCGCAGAGCACGGGGTATCCGTTCGCTGATGTCCAGGACAGCATCCGTATGGCCGTCAGCGAATGGGAGCGGCAGGTCGAGACCGTCAGCAGCGGGATCTTCTTCACCGTGGCGGTTCCGCTTCCGTTGGTCGGCGGGAAGCTGGCCGAAGCGGGCCAGCACCTGCGGCGGGCCGATCAGCAGATCACCGCCGGGGAGTACCCAGACGCGATCCGCGAAGCCCGGCTGGCGATCAGCACTATGCGCGAGATGAAGATCTGGCCGAGGGACAGCACGAACAAGCGCGACGACCAGGACCAGGCCGACCGGTACGGCCGGATCCTCGACAGCCTGGACGCGATGGCGGAGGGATACACCACGCTGCTGACCACCACGTTCAACCAAGCCAGTGGAATCCAGCACAACGACGGGGCGATTGCCAGCGCCACCTGGGTCCGGGCCGATGCCGTCGCGTTGACCGGCATGGCCGCCTCACTCATGCACCGGCTCGCCTCCGAAATCCGCCGGTAGACGCCTGCCACTCACCGCTGCGCATACACCCGGCGATGCGCAGTACGTCTGCGCATAGGCGCTGCCCAGGTGAAGCGTCCGAACTCACCATGGCTGCGCATTCCAACTGACCACGGTTGCGCAATGCACGGTCGTCGCCGTCGGCGATGGGCGGTAACGCTCGGCGACGGATGCGCAGTCTCGCTGCGGATGCGCAATCGGGCTGCGCAGTCACTGCGCACTGCGCAATGCGGGTGGGGGAGACTGCGCGGGTGACCGTTCACCGCCGCCCGTTGGGCACCGGACCGCATCCCGACTCCGAACCCGATGGGGGGCGGGCGCAACGCGCGATGACGCCTGCGGAACGTGCGGCGGCCGCCGCCCACTACCAGCCGGGCAGCGGGAACGATCCGGGGGAGCCGACGTCAGCGCGGCGCTTGCTGGGAGACGGACCGCGCGCCTGACCGGGGCTGGGGGTCAGGCGCTGCGTTTGTGGGCGGTGGTCTTCTTCGCCGGGGTCTTCTTGGCCGTCGCGGCCGACGTCGACTTCTTTCCCTCGCCGGCTTTGGGCGTGCTGCGTGCACGGGTGTGGCTGGCCGACGTGGACGCGTGGCTGGCAGCCGTCTTCTTCGCCGACGCCTTCTTCGCCGACGCCTTCTTCGCGGTGGCCTTCTTGGCGGTCTTCTTCGGCGGGGTGATGTCGTGCACGGTGGCGTCCTGGCCGCGGTTTTTCTTGGCCTCGGCGAGGCTGGTCTGCAGCGCCTCCATGAGGTCGACGACCTTCCCGGTCGGCGCCGGGACGGTGGTCTTGGCGGGTGCGGCGCCTTCGGTCTTGGCGTGCACCAGGTCGGCCACCGCGGCGGTGTACTGGTCCTCGTACGCGTCCAGGTTCGCCTCGCCGAGAGCCTCGATCAGTGCGATGGCGGCCTCGATCTCGTTGTCGGTGAGCTCCACCTTGCCGGTCGGCGCGGCTTCGGCGGGGGACTTCATCTCGTCGGGCCAGTGCAGGGTGTGGGCGATGGCCGGCGGTAGCTGGATGAGCCTGCACACCCGCGAGTGCCCGCATCGCGCGCCGCAGTCCGGGGGCGCTGGCGGGGGAGGGGCTGGGCCGTCCGGGTGAATGCGGGTGTCGGTGGTGGTGCCGCCCGTGTCGTGGACCGTGAGTGGCTCGTTCATGGGGTGCGACATCGAGGTCCGGTCGGGCCTGGCGGTTTTGCTTTCCTGCCAGGTCCGACCGCATCATCCGCAGCCCTACGGGCGGCGCCCGTGCGTCAGCTGGCATCCCCACGAAGACCGCCCCCACCTCTTGAGAACACCCAGGTGAGCGGCACAGTACGGGACGCTGTTCGAGGCCGAACGGTGACAGGCGCGTATGGACCACACAGGTCTGCACCACGGTGGCCGGCCAGACGGCGTTCACCGCGTCGGGCAGGGCGCTCAGCCCGTCGCAGACCAGCATCAGCACGTCACGGACGCCTCTGTTCTTGATCTCGGTCAAGACGGTCTGCCAGTACTTGGCGCCCTCACCTCCGTCCCCGGCCCACAGCCCGAGGATCTCCCGGTAGCCGTCGACGGTCACCGCGATGGCCACGTAGATCGGCCGGTGGGCGACATTCCCGTCCCCTCACCTTCACGTGCACGGCGTCGATGAAGACGACCGTGGTGGGGTTCTTGCGGGTGCGGGCCTTGAGGCGTGAGGGGCGCCGGGCGGGCAGGGGCGCGGCCAGCAAGATCACGAATCCCTCATCCAAAGCGAAGCGGCGCCGTGACGAGCACGAACCGGCGGAAGTCGGCACCGGACAGGCTCAGAAGGACCTGGAGGCGACGGCGGTCCCGGTCGGCTGACCGGGCGTCCCGCCCACGCATGGCACTTCCGGGCATGTCCGCTCAGGTCCGCGGACATGCCCGGAAGTGTCTACTTCTCCGGAGTCCGGGCGTCACCCCGGGTGTTGGGCGTTTTTGAGGATGCCGATATCGCGGGCAGAAACCGGCGTTGAGAGTGCCGATGCTCGCGGGCGGTTCATCCGTTCTTTTGGGGCGGCACCCGGCTCCTCCCGTGCTCGGGATGCGGCGGCCCGCTGCGGCCGTGGGGCAGGGGCAGGCCGCGGTCCGTCCGCGACGCCGACGGCGCCACGCTGGCCGTCCGGCCGGACCGGGCACGGTGCACCGGCTGCGAGTCCACCCACGTACTGCTCGACGCCGCTCTGCTGCCGCGCCGCGCCTACACCGGCCGCGTCATCGGCCACGCGCTCCTGGGCGCAGCACGCGGCCAGGGCCACCGGCCGGTCGCCGCCGAACTCGCCGTGCCGGCCGCCACCGTGCGCTCCTGGCTGCGCCGTGCCCGCCAGTCCGCACACCTGCTGTGGACCATCGGCGTCCAGGCCGTCGTGGCACTCGACCGCGACGCGCTGCCCACCCGGGATCGACCGGATGCGCTGGCCTATGCGGTTGAGGCTCTGATCGCCGCGGCCGTGGCCATCAGGAACCACCTCGGCGGTCCTGGCCCCGAACTGTGGTCCCAGATTGCCGTGTTGTCGCGCGGTCGCCTGCTGGTATCCGTTCCAGCCGGATGATCCGCAGGGGCCGTTCCCTGCCCCTGCATGCCCACAGACGGGCGTTGCCCGGTTGAACAGCGCTTCCAACGACCCGACGGGGACTCTCCTACACAGCTGTGCGACACCTCGCCGACCGGTGCGACAGCTCGCCGACGAACCTGCCCGGTATGTTCCGTTTCTCGTCGGCACCGTGAGCGCCCGCTCCGTCGGCATTTTCAGCGTCGCCCAACACCCCGGGCCGAAACGACACCTGTTCCGTAGTGAGACAGGGTGCCCAGGAGAGCCGGGGCATCGTCGTAGGCTGGGAAGCAGGTGCGCCGGTGGAAGGCCGGCCTGACACCGGCGGCGGGACAGAGCGGGTCGCAGACGGCGAACCGGATCCGGCTGTGGCGCGAGGCGGCGGCGCACTTGCGGCATGCGCCCGCCGGTGTGCTGGAGTCGGTTCCCAGACCGGCGAGCGAGAAAATGAGCAGCGCTGAGCCGCCCCACCTGCGGTAGGGCGTGCGGCGGCCCTGCTTGTGGTCGCCGACGGCGACCAGACGCCGGTGGAGGAAGCGGATCAACGCCCGAGCCAGTTGTACCAGGACAAGGATCGCTCCGGCCAACGGGAGAAGCAGCAACAGGATCTGGACGGCGGCGGAAAGGACTCCCACCACTGGATTGCCAGATGCGGTGGCGCTCTCGACCAGCGTCTCGGCCGTGCTCGATCCCGTCTCGATGAGTTCGGGGAGCCGGACGACCAGGATGCCCAGTTGGACTGCCAGGGCGGGGATGACCACCAGCACCCAGGCGGTGACGACGATTTGGGGCCAGCGCTTGAGAGCCTGAAGCAGTTCGTCGGCCGGCTGCCGCAGGAGAGCCCGTTTCAGGATCGGCCCGATGTACTTGAACAGGTCGGGGATGCCGACCAGGTCGGAAATGATGTAGTACCCGTCGAACCGGAGTGACGGGATGAGCTGCTGCACGATTTCTAGGTTGATGGCCAAAATCGCCACCGGCAGGACTTGCCATCCGGTCGCGAGATACGTCAGGGCGAGACCGCTGACGAACAACGTATTGAAGTAGACGCCTCCGAGGTCGACCCGCAGACGGCCTGTGCGCCCCAGCCGGTACGAGTCGGTGACGTCGGTGTAGAAAGCGGGCCACACCAAGTAGATGCCGCACCCCATGACACCGGGACGCGCCCCGCTGTAGCGGCACGCCGAGGCGTGACCGATCTCGTGAAAGGCCGCGGAGACCAGGGCCAGAAGGAAGACCAGCGGGATACTGGTGGGGGTGACCAGAGCCTGTTGCACGGCGCCGGCCATGCGACTGCCGGTGAACAGCAGGACCTCGCAGAATACGAAAACGCTGACGGCCAGGAGCATCACGAAGGGCCGGTACAGCCACATGAAGAAGCCGCTGATGCTCCAGGAGGATGCCTCAGAGAAAACGGCTGCCCGGAACCGCAGCGACAGAAAGGGGTTGGCCTTCGGGATTTCCGGGGGTGAGCCGTCGCTGTAGGTGGTGACTCCCAACGGCGCCAGTTTGTTGTCGATGAGGAAGACAACATGGTCCGGCCCGAATTCGCGGCCGGTTTCGTGGCTCAACGCTTCCGACAGGCGGGAGAGGTACTGCTGGGCATTCCGCGGACCCGAAGCCGACTGCTGCTGGATGTGGACGAGCTTAGCCAGCAGGTACAGCAATTCGGGCAGGCGCACTACCTGCCCGTCGAAGCGGCGCACCAGATGGGGCTGCACGCGGTACCCGGAGCCTTCGAACTCGCCGACCAGCTCCGTCCCTTCGGTCACAGTGGGGACCGCCAGGGCGGGTGGAGGGGGATCTTCTGTCCCAAGTGACAACACTCGCGGGCTGATGGCGCTCTCCAGGAGGTGAGGGGAGTGATGCGGCCGGTGCGAGGGCACAGAGCCTTCATTCGGACGAACGAGTGTGGGCTCTCCTGGTTACACACAAGGTCCAGCCGACCCAGGTGCCGTCCCGGCGCCACTTGGTGAACCAGCGGTGGGCCGCGTCCCAGGGCATCAGGTCGCGCGGGAGCATCCGCCACTGGCAGCCCGAGCGCAGCACGTAGAAGACCGAGTCGAGCACCAACCGGTCTCCGTACTTGCGCATCCCGCCGCCTTTTCGCAGGTCACGTACGGGAAGGAGCGGCTGGATGATCTCCCACATCTCATCGGTCAGGCTGGATGGATAGCATGGGCCGCTGACGGCCTCGGAGTTGTCGCACTGGCACACACCACGTGATCATTCCGGGGCCGTCACCATGCCCGGAGGGCAGATCACGGCCGTCACGCTTCACGCATGATCAGCCACCCGACAGGCTCTGAGCGGGCCGGGCTGCAAAGCCCGTTCACGGCATATCGGAAACGCACCTCACCAAGCCCCTCCACGAAAGTCGGGGAAGCGCCGACGAGATCGTCAGCCCTTCCCCGACCGATGGTGAACGTCTGTCACCGGGGTGTTACCTCAGTGGGTCACCGTCGACGGGGTGCAGATCTGGGTGATCTGCTGCGTGCCGAGCGGCAGGCCCAGGACGAGCGCCGGAGAGGTGCTCTGGGTCGCACAGGTCGACACGACAGTGGCGCCGCCGTCGTGGCCGCCGTCGTGGCCGCCGTCGTAACCTCCGCCGTTGCCGCCGTCGTAACCTCCGCCGAAGGCGGAGAGCACGGCCCGCTCGGGCAGGAGCTCGCCGACGAGCTTGTTGAGCTCCTCAAAGTTAACGGCAGACATTCGGTTTCCTTTCATCGTGCACTGCAGGCCGACTGCCCCGCTTGGTCATTTCTAGTTGTACCAGCCGTGCAGCCCTGAAACCAATGCGGCAGTTAAATTCACTCATTCAGCTCCGCGATTATTGCATCATCCATCCGTGAAGTATGGGCCGAATGGACTATTTATCGGATGAATTATTATTGGCTATTGTCGAAGCCAACTGAGGTCTCCGGGTCCAGGGGTTGATCGTGACTACTCAGGTGCTTGATTACGCGTGAGCCGCGGGTGGCAGCCAGACTTTTCCGGCGAAGAGATCGTGGAGGACGGAAGGGGGGTTGAGGCCGCGCTTGCGGGCGGTGGAGAGGTAGGAACGCACCAGCAGCCAGCGGTTGGCGCCTTCGAGGGTGCGCCAGCCACCGGAGACCTTCATCTGGACCTTCGCCATGCGGATGTCCTGCTCGGCCTGGTTGTTGGTGAAGGGCACAGTCAGGTCGTGCAGGAAGCGCAGGATGTCCTCGCGACGGCGAACCAGGCGGTCGACGAGTTGCCGGGCGAAGGTCTTCTTCGCTGTCGGTGGCGGGTCGGGGTTGGCGGAGCGTCCGGCCCGGGCGGCTCGGTCGAACTGTGCTTCCAGAGCGCCGATTTCGTCGCGGTCAGCGCGTCTCGCCCGGCCTCGCGGGCCGAATGCGCGGCGTCATTGCCGGCGGTGAGGGCGTCGATGGCGGCTTCGCCCACTGCTGGGTTGTGGGGTCGGCGTGGTGGACGCCGTCCAGGTCGCGCAGGATGTGCGCGTTGCACAACGCGCTGGCGCGGCCGTAGCCAAGGGAGGAGGACCAGGCGTCGGTGACGGTGGTGCCGGTGAAGTGCGCCAGCACTCCGGCATCGGCCATACCGGCCTTGCCGCGTTTGGCATGGGCCTTGTATCAAAGTGCGGTACGTGAGGTAATGCCCGTTTCGGGCTTGGAGTTGGGTGAGGGTCCCTGGTCGGTGGGGTGGGACGGCGGTCAGGTGCGGGGCTGAGCGAACAGGCCGGGTTCGGGTTCGGCGAGGATGCCTCGTGTGACCAGGCGTTTCAGCTTGGACCGGATGCCTTCGGTGTTCTTCGGGAAGATCGGCAGGTCGAGTGCCTCGCACAGGTCGCGGGCCCGCATCGGACGGCCGGCGTCGGCGAGGGCGGTGAGGATCTGCTGGTAGGCCGGGTGGTCCGGCACGTCGGGGCGGGGTATCTCCTCGACGGGATCGGGTCGGGGGATGGCAAGGAGGGTCTTGCGGGTGATGCGCAGGTTCTCGCTCTCCGCGTCGAGTTCGCCGAGGTGGGCGGTGAGTTCCTCGATGCGGGAGCGGAGCTGTCCGGCCTGTTCGCCCAGTTCGCGCTCGCGGGCCTCGACGTAGGCCAGGACGGCGCTGATCTGCGGGTTGTCGCTCACGGCGTCCTCCAGGCAGGGATGGTAGCGTCGGTGAGCCGGCGGGCCATGACGGAGGTCATCGCCCAAAAGACGCGCGAGCGGGAGGTGGCGGGGCCTGTGCTCGTAGTCGCGGACCAGACGCCGGTAGAACATCAAGATCCCGTTCGTCTGCTCCACGACCCACCGCTTGACCTGCGGGACAAAGCTCTTGTCGGCCGGGTTGCGTTCGACGATCTCGACATCGATGCCGTACCGCTTGCCGTGCTCGACGACGCTCTTCTTGAATCCCTGGTCGACCAGGGCCTTACGCACCGTGTCGCTCTGAGCGGCCACGTCGTCCAGCAGCGCGATACCGGCGGCGTTGTCGTGCGCGCTGGCCGGCAGGACGGCGACCGCGACGACCAGGCCCAACACGTCCACGGCCAGGCATCTCTTCCTGCCCGGCACCCTCTTCGCCGCATCCTTGCCCGTCGTGGTGGCCGGAACGCCGACGGCGGCATGAATACTCTGGGTGTCCAGGATGACCAGGCTCGGGTCGGCTAATCGCCGTCTCTTCTCCCGCAGTTGCCACCGCAACAGATCTTGGATGGTCTGGTCGGTGCCGTCGTCACGCCACGTGTAGAAGTAGTACTTCACCGCGCCGGCGGGCGGCAGGTCATGAGGGAGCAGGTCCCACTGGCAGCCGCTGCGGTTCTGGTACAGGATCGCGTTCACGATCTCTCGCATTGCGTATCTGCCCTGATGGCCGCTGACCGAGGGGTGTCCGGCCTTCCATGCCGTGATCACGGGCTCGACCACGGTCCACTGCTCGTCGGAGACGTCACTCGAGTACGGCTTGCGATCACTCATCCCGCCACCCAAGCGAATCACGAACGCTTGACCGGCAACGATGCCCCAAAGCCACCCCATCGAGCGATGACAAGACGGGCATAAGATCGCGTACCGCACTCTCAGGTTAGACGGGTGGTGCAGGCGACGTGTACCCAGTGCAGCGAGGAGCTGACGCGAATGCCGGACTCGTCGAAGTGCGCCACATCCGCCAGTTGCAGCAGCGCCACGACGCGTTCGCTGAAGGGGAGCAGTGCGGCGGCGGCCCTCAGCAGGGCGGCGTGCACGAAGCCCTCGGACAGGTGCGCGCCGTGCAGGTCGGCCGCGCCGGTCGCGGTCCGCAGAGAGGGAACGTGCTGGTGGACGAGTTGATAGACGGCCAGCGCGTGCACGCCGGGCCCGTACTGGGTCGGCGCCGTCATACCGGGTGGATCCGCGGCGCGCGTGAGATGCCCGCAGTGGCAGCAGACCTTCAGCATCCGGTGCTCGGTGACGATCAGACGCGGATCGGGCAGATCGAAGACCTGCGACCTCGAGAACCCGACCGCCTCGGCATCCATGACCAGCGCGTCGTGGCATCCGCCGCAGACGACAGGACGATGTTCGACGACGGCATCGGGGTCGGCGACCCGCTCCAGGTTCGTGCCCTCGTGCCCGCTCTGGGCTCCGGGCCTACGGCCCGAAGACCGGCGCTGTGAGCGCGGCGGGGGCTTACGGAACGGCGAATCCGAAGACGGCGGGCTTCGAGGAGTTCGAGGAGTCCTGAGCCAGACGGCGCCGCAACTTGGCGTTCTCCGCCTCAAGTTCATCAACACGTGCTTCGAGCCGCTCAATCGCCGCAGCTTGCTGGGCAACCACACGCGCGAGGTCGTCGTACGACACCTGGCGCTTGGTCAGACCCATGAACAGACCAACGAGATGATCAAGCGCAGGTTACACAAGGACCTGAGCAGTCACGGTTGATCTACCGCCTCCGGCGCGCCCCACCGTTGTCGGGAGCATGGTCTTGTGGGAGACGATGGCCCGTGAGTGAAGGGGCCGGTGGCCGTTGTCCGGCGAAACTCTTCTGGCGATGCCCAGCCTCAGGGTCGTCTCCCAGAAGGGCCCGGGCGAGTGGGAAACGGCTGTCGCATGCTCAGCCGGACCGTTGTTGCCTTCTCTTGGGAGTGACCGCTCGCCTTCCATAATTGCGTCGCTCCAGAATGGCCCGACTCGTCCAACGGTGCGATCCCGTGATGTGCCAGTATCGGCAGTGGGGGCATCGGTAGATGCGATCAGCTGGGGTCATATTTTCGAGTAAGGGCTGTTTCGCCAGCCATTTGCGAGCCTCATCCTCGCTTGGGAACGGTACCTTCCCGCCGAACGGGCAACGTGGCAGGCTCACATGGTCACACTCCTTCGGACTTCCGGAGTTTCAGCCGCGCTCGCAAGACGTGACTGGCTCCTGTTGTTCCATGACGAAGACCCGTAACAACAGCAGTGGTCGCGCCCACGGAACGATGTGCAAGGCTCGGCAGAAGCACACTCACTGGGCTCCATACGAAAGCCGGGGAAGCGCCGACGAGATCGTCAGCCCTTCCCCGACCGATGGTGAACGTCTGCCACCAGGGTGTTACCTCAGTGGGTCACCGTCGACGGGGTGCAGATCTGGGTGATCTGCTGCGTGCCGACGGGCAGGCCCAGGACGAGCGCCGGAGAGGTGCTCTGGGTCGTGCAGGTCGACACGACAGTGGCGCCGCCGTCGTCGTCGTGGCCGCCGTCGAAACCTCCGCCGAAGGCGGAGAGCACGGCCCGCTCGGGCAGGAGCTCGCCGGCGAGGTTGTTGAGCTCCTCAAAGTTAACGGCAGACATTCGGTTTCCTTTCATCGTGCACTGCAGGCTGACTGGCCCGCTTGGTCATTTCCAGTTGTACCAGCCGTCCAGCCCTGAAACCAATGCGGTAGTTGCATTCACTCATTCAGCTCCACGATTATTAGCATCATCCATCCGTGGAGTATGGGCCGAATGGATTATTTATAGGATGAATCATTCATGGCCACTGCCGGGCCTTCCCCCAGCGCCGGTTAACCCTTCAGTTGTAGATCATCGAGTTTGCCGTAGTTCGTCGATCAGCAGCTGAGGGTAACTGGCGGGTATGCAGGATCAGTTGATGGACGTACCGCTGCCAGTCACGGATCTGGAGCGGGCTGAGGAGTTCTCTGACCAGGGGGAGGACGGAAAGCAGCCCTGACAACGCCGGGACGGTGTGGCACTGCCAGACGCGTCGGGTTCGGCAAGCAAGGCCAGAAGGCGTACGAAGAGGAATCCGTGTAAAGCCCCGTAAGTCTTGTCACCGGGCTCAAATCTGGCGGATATGGGCCCGGGGTGCAGTGTGTGACCGCTCGTTTCAGTAGGGGCGGTCAACTCCGAAGCCGGTCTCCAACTGCCGGTGGGGAGGCCACGTTGAAGGTTTGCGGCGTAGACGCGGTGAAGCTGCCGGGGGAGTAGCGGGACGCCGACCTGGCCGATCGGCACATGGTGAACGTGGGAACCGCCTGCGGTCGCCCTCGAATCTGGGCAGCCAGCCTGGAAACAGAGGGCAGGCCCGTTGCCGGCTGAAGGCCGCAGGCGGGGCGGAGGCCCCGTAGTAGTCCGAGCGGAGGAAAGCTTCGTGCATGGCGAAGGGGGCCAGCAAGTCGGCAGGGAGGAAGCTGCAATGCCGGGAGGCCGCTGGTGAATACCGACGCGCTGGAGTTCGCGCTGCTCAAGGCAGAGCGCCGGGTACTGGAGATGCAGACCAAGCTGCACTGTTGGCGACCGTCGATCGTGATCGCCGGTTCACTGAACACCCTGATCGAGCAGTTCGCGGACGGTGCCGATGTCACCGCGATGCTGCTCCTGCGGCGCCGTCTTCGCGAGGACCTGCGACCCACGCGGCCGGCGCCCGGATAAGCCGTGTCCAAGGTTCGGGGTCGAGCCCTGACCACGCCCGGAAGTTGGCCGCTGGTGGGATGCGAGCTGGCGCAGGGGTCGCCGCCCGTAGGGCTACGGATGATGCGGTCGGGTCTGGCAGGAAAGGGCGAAACCTCCAGGCCCGACCGGATCTCGATGTCGCACCCCATGAACGAGCCACTCACGGTTCACGACACGGGCGGCGCCACCACCGGCAACCCGCATTCACCCGGACGGCCCCTGCCGGCGTCCCGGGAGTACGGCGCGTGATGCGGGCGCTCGTTCGGCGTAACGCCCGTGACCTGCGGCCGAGTGGGCCCGTTGGTGAAGTCGACGCCGTGACCCTGCGGCGGACTCAACCCTCCCAAGGAGACTTTCGATGTCCCGTATTGCCAAGGCAGCCGCCATCACCGCCGCCGCCGGCGCCATCCTGGCCACCGGCGCCGGCATCGCCGCCGCCGACGCTGACGCCCAGGGCGCAGCCATCGGCTCCCCCGGCGTCCTGTCCGGCAACCTCATCCAGGTTCCCATCCACGTGCCGATCAACGTATGCGGCAACACCGTTAACGCCCCCGGCGTCCTGAACCCGGCGTTCGGCAACGTCTGCCAGAACATCAGCAGCGACGACGACGACCACAGCGACAACAAGGGCGACCACAGCGACAACAAGGGCGACAACAAGGGCGACTGGGCCGGTCACGACAGCTACAACCGCTGACCACCGCCCTACCACCATCACCCGGGCCGCCGGAACCCGGACGCCAGCCCGCACGGAAACAGGGGCAAACGCCCCTGATCCCGTGACGCGTCCCCCGGCGGCCCGGGGCCCTCACAAAGCCGCGCTCGCGGGCTGTTCCGGGCGCGGCTGCTGGATCGGGCGCCTGTGGTTGGGCCCCGTCCGATCCGACTTACATACTTCAGGCCCCAGTTCGCCCGCTAGGGCAGTTACGGATGGCTTTGCTCGTTGGGCCAGTTATGAAAAAGATCATGAACGTTGGGGCGATTCTGCTGGCACTGGCAGCGGCGCCGCTGGTGGGGCTGTTGCTGACATGGGTGAGGAACTGGGCGTTCGGGGGCTGAGGTCCCGGTGGTCAGGGAAGTTGGCCACCGGGACCAAAGGGGAATATCTGTTCGGGCGCTAATGGACTGGCCTACGGCCAGGCTGAAGTTCTCTCCCCGGTTGAGTCGGCCTGGAGCGCGGTACCGGTGTTGCCACCGGCCCGTTTCTCCAGGCCGCTCGCCGAACCCGGCGTACCCGTTACCGAGTACCGGGCTCTCCACAGTTGTTGCCGTGGGTTGTTCGTCAGGCGCTCGCCCATGGAGTGGGGATGGTGTCGCCCCGGTAGCGATACCGCGTGATTGCCGGTGTTCGCGCCGGGTTGTCAGTTCCACTCCGTCCACGGTGATCGGCAGCCAGACCCCGTGAGGGCCCAGCAGCCACTTGCGGACGTTCTTCCACGACCAGCGGTGCAGCGTCTTCAGCCACATGATCACTCGACGCCAGAGGAAGATCCCCAGCGTGCGGAACGTGTGCTTCGCGACGGCATGCCGGAAGTAGTTGGTCCAGCCGTGCACGATCTGGTTGAGCCGGATCAGCACGTCTGCGGGATTAGCCTGTGACGTCCTGCGGGTCAGGGCACGGATCTTGTCCTTCACCGAGCGGACGGGCCGGTCGGCGATGAAGAAGTAGACGTACCACTTGTCGGCTCCCCGCTTGCGTTTCCACTGGATGCGGAAGTCGAGGAAGTCGAACCCGTCCTCCATGTGCACGATCCGGGTCTTGGCCGGTGACAGCCTCAACCCCAACGGTTCGAGCACGGAGGCCACTTCGTCCTGGAGGGCGAGGGCATCGTCGGCGGAGCCGTGCACCAAGATCGCGAAATCGTCCGCGTAACGGACGATTCGCCAGTTGGGCAGGCCGTGCCGACGACGTTTCCTGCGCGGATACTGGGCATCCATCCGCCCGCCGGGCTTCCAGTCGCGATGCAGGTGCTCGTCGAGCGCCGACAGCGCGATGTTGAAGATCAACGGGGAGAGGATGCCGCCCTGCGGGGTGCCGGTGTGAGTGTCCCTGTGCTGGCCGCCCTCGGTGAGGATGCCCGCCTTGAGGAACGCCTTTACCAGCGTCAGGACGCGCTTGTCCTTGACTCGTAATCGGACCGCGTCCTGTGCCGCTCGAAAAGCCATCGCTGCAGGTGGGGTGATGTCCCCGCGGCTCGTGGTGGCACGATGACCGGATGCTCATCTCCCTGCTGTACCGGGTGACCCGGAAGCTGCTGTCCGCACCAGCGGTGCTGCTCCAGCGGGACACCGCGAAGGATGCGGAACTGCTTGTGCTGCGGCACGAGAACGCGGTCCTGCGCCGACAACTCGCAGGCCCGGTGCGCTACGGACCCGCGGACCGGTTCTGGCTGGCGGCCCTGTCCTCACTGGTACCCCGTCACCGCTGGTCCTCGACGTTCCCGATCACTCCGGGAACACTGCTCGCCTGGCACCGCCGGCTGATCGCCAAGAAGTGGGCCTACTCCGACCGCCGCAGCAGCACCGGACGCCCACCAACCGCGTCGGCTGTCAAGAGACTTGTGCTGCGCCTGGCCAAGGAGAATCCCCGTTGGGGCCATCGACGCATCCAGGGCGGACTGGCCCAACTGGGTCATCGCATCGCACCGTCCACGGTCTGGGAGATCCTCCACGCCGCCGGCATCGACCCCACCCCACGCCGCTCCGGCCCCAGCTGGCGCGAGTTCTTGACCGCCCAGGCCGAGGGAATCATCGCCGCAGACTTCTTCCACCTCGACACCGTGCTCGGAAAGCGCCTGTACGCGATGGCATTCCTGGAGCACGGCACCCGCAAACTCCGCATCACCGGTGTCACCTCCCGCCCGACCCGTGCCTGGACCGTGCAGCAGGCCCGCAATGTCGCTGGCGAACTCGGCACTCGGATGGAAACCCTGCGCTTCGTGCTACGCGACCGGGACGCCAAGTACGACGCCTCCTTCGACGCCGTCTTCCGATCCGAAGACGTGGACGTCCTCCTCAGCGCACCCCGGGTACCGCGGATGAACGCACACTGCGAACGCGTGATCGGCACCGTCCGCCGCGAAGCCCTCGATCACGTCCTGATCATGAACGAGGCCCATGCTCAACGCGTTCTGGCCGAATATCAAGACCACTACAACGCGCACCGCCCCCAGCAGTCCCGGAACCAACAGCCACCCGGCGCCGTAAGGGAGCCCACTCGAGCAAACGACCCCGACAGTCGCAGACTCCTCCGTACCCGGGTCCTCGGCGGAGCCATCAACGAGTACCGCTATGCCGCTTGAGCTGCAGCGATGACTTTTCGAGCGGTACAAGGTACTGCAATGTCCGAAGACACCGGGGTGGATGCCCCAGTCACGTGGCCGGTGGCTGAGTACGCCGAGCTACGGGTACGGAAGATGCAGATCAAGCTGCACCGTTGGGCGGTAGCCGATCACGGCTTCCGGTTCGACGATGTGTTCAACTTCGTGTGTGACCCGCTGTGCGAAGTGCGGCTCCCACCTCGGCCACGTCTTCGAGGGCGAGGGGTACGGCACGCCCACCGACCAGCGCTACTGCATCAACTCGATCTCGCTGAAACTTCAGCCCGCCGACACCTCCTAATGCTGTTGTCAAGCAACGGCGGTGACAGGGAGTTTCACGTTGGAAGCACTTTCCGTCGCGGATGAGGGCCCACAGGACGTTGACGCGTCGGCGGGCCAGGGCCAGGACGGCCTGGGTGTGTCGCTTGCCTTCGGCGCGCTTGCGGTCGTAGAAGTGGCGGGATTCTTCGCAGCTGCGGATGCTGATCAGCGCGGAGGTGTAGAAGACGCGTTGCAGGCCGCGGTGGTAGCGGCGGGGCCGGTGCAGGTTGCCGCTGACGTTGCCGGAGTCGCGGGGTACCGGGGCGACTCCGGCGAAGCTGGCCAGGCGGTCCGCTGTGCCGAAGCGGCTTATGTCGCCGGCGGTGGCGGCCAGGAACTCCGCGCCCAGCAGCGGGCCGATGCCGGGCATGCTGGCGATCACCTCGGCGAGCTCGTGGTCGCGAAACCGGGCCGCGATGAGCTTGTCGATCTCGGCGATCTGCTCATTGAGGCCCATCACCTCCTTCGCCAGAGTGTGGATCACCTGCGCGGTGATCTTCTCCCCGGGGACGGCCGTGTGCTGGCGGCCGGCCGCTTCCAGAGCCGCCTCTGCCAGGGCCTCGGCGGCGCGGACCTTGCGGTTCCGCAGACAGGTCTCCAGTCGGCTGCGGCCGGTGCGGCGCAGGGCGGCCGGGGTTTGGTAGCCGGTCAGCAGGATCAGCGGGCCGACGTTGCCCAGGTCCAAGACCCGTTCCAACCCGGGGAAGATGCTGGTGAGTTGGCCGCGCAGGCGGTTGATGCGCCGGGTGCGGTCGGCGTTGAGGTCGGCCCGGCGGTTGGTGAGGATCCTCAGCTCGACGGTGTGTTCGTCGTCCGGCCGCAGGACGGTCAGGTCCTTCCGCATCCGGGCCTGGTCGGCGATCACGGTCGCGTCCTTGGCGTCGGTCTTGCCCATACCCCGGTAGCCGGCCGAGGCCCGGTTGACCGCCAGGCCGGGTATGTAGACCAGCTGCTGGCCGTGGTTGAGCAGCAGGTTGATCAGCAGCGCGGCCATGCCGTCGGCGACGTCGACCGCCCAGACCACGTCCTCGTCCAGCGCCAGGACGTCGGCGAGCAGCGCCAGCAGGTCCGGCTCGTCGTTCAGCACTCGGCGCGAGAGCCGCTTCGTGCCTTCGGCGTCCAGGACCACGCAGTGGTGATGGGTCTTGCCGATGTCCGTACCCGCCCAGATATGTGCCACCTGTTCCTCCGGTCGCTCGATGCATGCTGTTCGTCCGGACGACCTCGCCAGCGTGGTCCTACTCAGCGATGCACCCGCAGGGGGCCCGCAACTCCTCATCAGCGGTCGAGTCGTCGGGGGTGTCGGGCGGCCAGGTGGCGGGAACCATCGAGGGCAACCGACTGAAAGCCATACCCGGTGTCTCTGGATCTCCGGACCTTACGACTGGCCCATCCGACCCATCAACAACGTAGGACCGACTGATGTGCACCTGCCCCAATAGCGAATGCATGTCGGTAGGATCACGCGTGTAGGGCATGGGGCGAGGCACGGGGGTGCACGGTGACGAACCGTCCGACGGACTGGCATGTGCTCGACCTGGACCGGGATCCGGTGCCGGGTGATCCGTTCGAGGTGAAGGAACTCGCCCGCAAGCTGGGCGACTTCGCCGACGACGTCTCGTCGGCGCTGCGGTCGGTCCGGGGGCTGAGCGGGGACAACGCCGTTCAGGACTGGGCGGGTCTGGCGGGAGACGCGTACCGGGAGC
Organism: Streptomyces sp. PH10-H1; assembly: GCF_030063355.1. Taxonomy (GTDB): domain Bacteria; phylum Actinomycetota; class Actinomycetes; order Streptomycetales; family Streptomycetaceae; genus Actinacidiphila. The sequence continues at coordinate 11,479 of NZ_JASISZ010000084.1, read as the reverse complement.
AGTTCGGTGATCTGCCCAATGAACTGAGCAAGTTGGAGAAGTCCTACCGGCTCGCGTCGGGCGCCCTGGAGACGTACTGGCCGAAGCTGGAGACCGCGCAGGCCGACGCGGACCGGGCGTTGGCGCAGGGGCGTACCGCCCGGCAGGATCTGGACGCGGCCAAGACCACGCAGGGCACCGCCGACGACTGGGTGAAGCGGGCGGGCGACAAGTCCAAGGAGTACCAGGCCGACCCGAAGCCGGGCGTGGAGCCGCCGTCGGCGGACGAGGTCCGCACCGCGACGCGCAACGCGCTGGACGCCTCCAACGCGCAGAAGTCCGCCAACAGCGCCGTCCATGACGCGCAGCAGCGGTTGGACGCGGCCAAGGAGCTGGCGGCGCAGGCCGCCCACCTGCGGGACGCCGCCGCGTCGACTGCGGAACACGCGCTGCACGAGGCGTCCGACGCCGGGATCAAGAACAAGCACTGGTGGGAGAAGGCGGTCGACTGGGTCGCCGACCACTGGGACGACATCGTCGCCGTCTGCAAGGTCATCGTGGCGGTGCTGGGCATCGTCGTGATGATCATCGGTGGCCCGCTGGCCTGGATCGTGCTGGCCGCCGCCCTCGTCGTCCTCGCCGACACCCTCATCAAATACGCCCAGGGCAAAGCCAGCCTCTGGGACGTGCTGTTCGCCGCGATGGACTGCATCCCCGGCTTCAAGGGCCTGACCACCGCCGGCGGCCTGCTGAAGATGGCCAAGAACCTGCCCAAGCTCATGAAAGGCATGGGCGGCCATCTCGGTGGCCTGGGCAACGCGCTCCGCAAAGGCCTCGGCTCGCTCCGGCGGGGCGGAAAGACCATGGGCGAGCGGGTCTGCGAGACGGACCCGGTCGATGTCTCCACGGGCGAGATGGTTCTGGAGCAGACCGATGTGGAGCTGCCCGGGGTGCTCCCCCTGCTCCTCCAGCGCTCGCACGTGTCCTCGTACCGGGCCGGCACCTGGTTCGGTCCGTCGTGGGCCTCCACTCTCGACCAGCATCTGGAGATCGACGGTCAAGGAGTACGCCTCGCCGCGGCCGACGGCATGCTGCTGCACTATCCGGTCCCGGTGCCCGGCCGGCAGATCACGCCGGTGGTAGGACCCCGTTGGCCGTTGCACTGGGACGGAACGCCGGGCGGCGTCATGACCGTCACCGTGCCCGGTGACGCGAGCAAGCTCGAATTCCGGCCTCTGGACCTTCCGGCCCCCTCCTCGGGGTCCGTCCGGTTGCCGCTGACCGCTGTCGTCGACCGCGAGGGCAACCGCTTCGACATCGAGTACGATCCGGCCGGCAGCCCCTCGGCGGTACGGCATCACGGCGGCTACCACATAGGCGTGGAATCCCACGAACACCGGATCACCTCCTTCAGGCTGCTGTCCGACCCCGACACCCCGACCCTCGTCCGGTTCGCCTACGACCAGGCCGGCAACCTCGCCGAGGTCTACAACTCCTCCGGGCTGCCGCTGCGCTTCGGCTACGACGACCAGCACCGTCTCACCAGTTGGTCCGATCGCAACGGCACCGAGTACGGCTACGTCTACGACCCGGCGGGGCGAGTGGTCCGCACCACCGGGACGGACGGCTACATGTCCAGCACGTTCGCCTACGACGACGAGACCAGGACCACCAGATTCACCAACTCGCTCGGCCATACGACGACGCATGCGCACAACGACGCCTACCGGACCATCAGCACCACAGACCCGCTCGGCAACATCACCGTGCAGGAGTGGGACCAGCGGAACCGGCTGCTGACCGCCGTCACCGATCCGCTCGGCCGCACCACGCGTCTCGGCTACGACGATGCCGACAACCTCACCGCCGTCGTGTACCCGAACGGCACGATCGTCGGCTTCACCCACAACGAGCTGAATCTGCCGGTTCGGATCGTCGACGAAGGCGGCCACGTCTGGCTGCATGAATACGACGGCCGGGGCAACCGCCTCGCGTCGACCGATCCCGTGGGCGCGCGCACCGAGTACACGTACGACGCGGCAGGCGGCCTGACTTCGGTGACCGACGCGCTCGGCGGACAGCACCGGCTGACGAACGACCCGGCCGGTCTGCCGCTCGCGGTCACCGATCCGCTGGGCACCACCACCCGCTGCACCCGTGACTCCTTCGGCCGGGTGGACACCGTCGTGGACCCGCTCGGCGCCGCCACCTTCCACACCTGGACCCTCGAAGGCAAGCCGTTGACCCGGACCCTCCCCGACGGCTCCTCCGAGACGTGGGTATGGGACGGGGAAGGGAACATGGTCTCCCACACCGACCCCATTGGCGGCGTCACCTCGTTCGAGAGCACGCACTTCGACCTGACCTCGGCCCGCACCACCCCCGACGGGGCGCGGGTCGAGTTCGCCTACGACACCGAACTGCGGCTGACCGCCGTCACCAACGCCCAGGGCCTCACCTGGACCTACGACTACGACGCGGCCGGGCGAATGATCCGCGAGCTGGATTTCCACGGCGGCGCGCTCAGCTACACCCACGACGCCGCCGGACAGCTCACCACCCGCACCAACGGACTGGGCCAGACGATCAGTTACACCCGCGACCTGCTGGGAAGCATCACCGAGCAGCGCTCCCCCGACGGCATCACCTCGCTCACCTACGACGACTCCGGACAGCTGACCCGGGCGACGAACAACGACGCCGAACTGACGTACGTCCGCGACCCCTTGGGCCGCGTCCTCACCGAGGCCTGCGACGGCCACGCCCTCACGCACACGTACGACCTGCTCGGCCGCCGCACGGGACGCCGCACACCCGGCGGGTCGGTCAGCACCTGGTCCTGGGACGCCAACAGCCGGCTCGAATCCATCCACTCGGCCGGCCGTACCCTCAGCTTCACGCACGACATCGCGGGCCGTGAGATCGAACGCGTCCTCGGTGCCACGGTCCGCCTCACCCAGAAGTGGAACGAGTCCGACCTCGTCGCGGCCCTTACCCTCACGGGCCCAGCCCCGGAAGCCGCTTCCGCGCCGTCGGACAGCTTCGCCGCAGGCCCCGACAGCCACGTGCTGCTGCACCGTGACTACACCTACCGCAGGGACGGCCACCTCACCTCGATCCAGGACCGGGCGACCGGCACCCGCTCCTTCGCCCTCGACCGGGTGGGGCGCGTGACGGGCGTGACCGGCGCCGACTGGACCGAGACCTACGCCTACGATCCGGCGGGCAATCTCACCCACGCCACGACCCCGGCCGAAGCGGACGCCAACGGCCCCCGCACCGTCAGCGGCGGCCTCGTCCAGAGTGCCGGGCAGATCCGCTACGAACACGACGCCCTGGGCCGCGTGGTGCTACGCCAGAAGACCCGGCTGTCGCGCAAACCGGACAACTGGCGCTACACCTGGGACTCCGACGACCGTCTGACGACCGTCACCACCCCGGACGGCCGGCTCTGGCGCTACCTCTACGACCCCCTGGGCCGCCGCATAGCCAAGCAGCGCCTCGCACCCGACGGGGAGACCGTCCAGGAAGAGACCCGCTTCACCTGGGACGGCACCCACCTCGTGGAACAGACCACCCGCGTCTCGGGCAACTCCGAAGTGGTGACCCTCACGTGGGAGCGCGACGAGATGCGCGTCCTCACCCAGACGGAACGCACCACCCTGGCCGACGCCCCTCAGGACGTCATCGACCAGCGCTTCTTCGCCATCGTGACCGACCTGGTCGGCACCCCGACCGAACTCGTCACCGAAACCGGCGACATCGCCTGGCGCTCCCGCACCACCCTGTGGGGCATGCCCGCCGATGACGGCGACTCCACCGCCTCCACACCCCTGCGCTTTCCCGGCCAGTACTTCGACCCCGAATCCCAGCTCCACTACAACTACTTCCGCCACTACGACCCGGTCACCGCCGCCTACGTCAGCCCCGACCCGCTGGGACAGGAAGCCGGCCCGAACGAGCGCGCCTACGTACCCAATCCGCTGGCGTGGGTGGACTATCTCGGCCTGCTGACCTGTGCGCAGAACGCCGCTCTGCTGCGGAAGAACATGGGCCGCGAGGGACGGGTGGTCGGTCCTGGCCAGGCGGCGGCCCATCTCATACCCTCCAGTCTGAACCGCGCGGGCAGCGCCCGAGCGCGCGCCCTGCTGCAGAGGTACGGAGTAAACATCAATGACGCCGCTAACGGCATTCCGCTGGGACACCCCCGACCCCACAACTTCACCCACCGCGGACCGTTCCTGGACCGCGTCACCGTGCACCTGGAAAGCCTCGTCGCGGCCAGGACAGCCCAAGGTGTCGGCGCACGCGCCATCCGTGCCGAGATCCGACAGGAACTGCGCAACATCGGCAGCGCGGTCGAGAGTGAACTCGCGACCGGCGTTCCGGGCACCGGCGCCGTGTGGACGGGGCCGTGATGTCTGACGCGACCCAGGCGCCGCTGCGGGCGTACCGGCTCCTGCCCGGCCTGGGCGACTTCCGGACGCTGCACATCAACAATCTCCTCAAACTCATGCGCTGGCAGACCGGCGGTTCTCCCGAAGGCGGCCGGCCCACCGGCTTCAGCGCCGAATGGGCCGCAACGGACGACGGCGATCCGCGCGTGCGCCCGGCCGAGTTCCCCTCCGGGTACCCGGGTGCCCCGGTGCTGAGCCGGCGGGTCGCCGACCTGCTGCGCGATGAGCTGTGCCGCGCCGGGAGCTTCGAGCCTCTGGACATCGCCGACGGCCCGGACAGCATCTTGGACGCCGGGGAGTACGTCCTCTACCTCGTGCAGAGCGTCGTCGACTGCCTGGACACCCGGCGCTCCTCCAAGCCGAAGCGCTCGGGAGGTGAGGTCAAGAAGGCGGTCTTCCGGCCGGAAGCATTTCCCGCCGACCTGCCGGCGTGGCGGTTGCCCGAATTCCCGACCGCTGTCTACTGGAACGGCTGGGCGGTGGACCGCCTGAAGGAACTCCTCGGTGACGACCTCGAAGCCCGGCTGATCTGGTCCGAAGACCCCGCCCTCGCTCCGCACCCCGACCCCTGGGGAGTTTTCTGAGGGCACCGCCTGCTCGGCTGTCATGGGGCGGCCCTGGGTGAGGAGGCATTTCAGCCGGCTCACACCAGGGCGACCTGCAATGGTCACGTCAAATCCAGCCGGCGAGGCGATGAAAGAGGCATGACTGCTCGCTGACAACCATGAAGCCGGTCAGCCCGGATATTCCGTCGGGTTGACCGGCCTCATGCGGCTGATGGCCAAGCGGCCCCACGGGACCGCATTGTTCGAATCGCCTGACCACGCCCTGCTGTCCGAAAAGTCAGGTTCTGGCTCACTTTCCGTGGATCATCCACGCTGAGTGACGGTTGTCGGGCGAGCGGGGCCCTGGGGAAGTTGCCTGAAATTGACCCTGTCGGGCTCGGAAAGTCATCGCTGCAGCTGGCAGCGGTGGGGGAAGCTCGGCTGACACCATGCCGACGTGATCATTTCGCTGCTGTACAAGGTGGCCCGCAAGCTGCTGTCCGTCCCCGGGGTGCTGCTGCGCCGCGACACCGCGAAGGACGCCGAGCTGGTCGTGCTGCGGCACGAGAACGCGGTCCTGCGCCGCCAGCTCGCCGGCCCGGTCCGCTACGAGCCGGAGGACCGGTTCTGGCTGGCACCGCCGGTTCATCGCCGCGAAGTGGGACTACAGCCGGCGTGCTCGTACCGGGCGACCGCCGACCAGGGCGGCACTCAAGAAGCTGATCCTGCAACTGGCCCGGGAAAACGCAAGGTGGGGCCACCGGCGAACCTCGCCCAAGCCTTCTGCACCCTCCTGCGACTCGACCCAAAAGCCCCTGCGCCGGCCTGACCCTCTACGCCGTCCTCCGCGAACTCCAGGCCCTCCTCGCCATCTGGACCGGCGCCTGCTCCATATGCGGCCAACCCGCACTGAATCGTTCCGGGTTCGGTAGAGACTCTAGGTTGTGGCTGTGACCAGCGGTTTTTGCTGGTTCTGGTGGTAGTAGGCGGCTTCGTATTCGGCGGGTGGTACGTGATGGAGCTCGCCGTGGAGTCGGGCCTGGTTGTACCAGTCGACCCATTCGGCGGTGGTGATCTCGACGGCGGTGAGGCTGCGCCAGGGTTTCTGACGTTTGATCAACTCCGTTTTGTACAGCCCGATCGTGGACTCCATCAGGGTGTTGTCCAGGGCGTCGGCGACGGTGCCGATGCTTGCCGCGATGTCCTCGGAGGCGAGGTGGGCGGACAGGCGGAAGCTGGTGTACTGCGAGCCCGCGTCCGAGTGATGAATCAGCTCGCCGCGCTTGATGGGGACGCCGGCGCGGTCGCGCTGCCACAGGCCCATCTCCAGGGCGTCCATGATCAGACCGGTGCGTTTGTTGGTCGCGGCCGACCAGCCGATGATCCGGCGGGAGAAGGTGTCCACGACGAAAGCGACGTAGACCGTGCCGGAGAAGGTGTGGACATAGGTGAAGTCCGCGACCCAGATCCGGTTCGGTGCGGTGGCGACGAACTCGCGCTTCAGCAGGTCAGGCGCTCGCTCCACGTTCTTGTCGGAGACCGTGGTGACGACCTTCTTCCCACGTACCGCTCCCGACAGGCCCTCGGCCTTCATCAGACGTTCGACGGTGCAGCGGGCGACCTGGTGGCCCTGACGCAGGAGCTCACGCCAGACCTTGCGGGCGCCGTAGACGCTGTAGTTCTCGGCGTGGACGGTCTTGATGAGCGCGATCAGCTCGGCGTCCCGTACCGCACGGGCGGAGCGGACGTTCTTCTTGTGGGCGTAGTAGGTGGAGGGGTGGATGCTGCAGTCGTGCTCGGTGAGCGTCCTGCAGATCGGCTCGACTCCGCCGAAGCGGTCCCGGTGCTCGTCGATGAACGCTACGAGCGTGTGTGTGGCCGGTCGAGCTCGGCCGCGAAGAAAGACGCCGCGGCTTTCAGGATGTCGTTCGCACGCTTGAGTTCGGCGTTCTCCCGCTTCAGCGCCTTGAGTTGGGCCGATTCCTCGGTTGTGACGCCGGGCTTGGCGCCCGCGTCGACCTCCGCCTGACGCACCCAGTTCCGCAGGCTCTCGACGCCGATGTCGAGCTTGGCACCGATCGCACGCAGAGCCTGGTACTCGGTCTTGTACTCATTACGGGTCTCGAAAACCAGGCGCACTGCCCGCTCACGGACTTCCTTCGGATATGGCTTCGACATAACGATCCCGATCCTCCCAAGAGATCGAGCCTCGGTCAAACCCGGAACGGTTCATCCGGCCACACCACGGGCAGACCAGAATCGCCCCATCTGGGTGTGGTCGAACCTCCATCGTCCAGGTACCCCGCACCACGTGCGGGATTGTTCCGGGCCCCATCGGTCGCCGTCCTCCGTGCTATGCGTTCGCGGGGCCGGGCTGCTGCCATGACGGAAGCAGCCCGGTAGCCGGGCACGGTAGTGCAGGTTCCTGCCCTCACTCATAGCCGCTGACGAGGGAAAATAGGGCAGAGGTCTGCACTGACAACGCAGGGGGTAGCACCGTGCGATGGGCGAGTGACGATCTTTCCGCCCGACCCCGACCTTGCCGCGCTCCGACTGGAGTTGTCCCGGCTGCGGGCCGCGCGCAGATGGACCTACGACGAGCTCGCCGACCGCAGTGGCCTGGGCCGCCGCACGCTGATCGAGCTTGAGCAGGGCCGCGCCATCGGCACCCTCACCACCTGGCACGCCCTTGCCCACGCCCTGGGCGCCCCCCTCGACGAACTCCTAGGAACCCTGTGCGCGGGCCACGAACCGCCGGTCCCACTTGCTACCTGACCTCCGGTCGGCGAGGCTCGCAGCACCGAGCGAGGCTGGCCGCCGCCACCCGAACTGGTACGGCCAGCGAACGTATGGGCTAGTAAGCGAACGCATGCGCGGGAATTGCCGCCTCCTGGGGGACAGACACGGCTCCGGCAACCCGGTGACGGCGTGTCGTCTGCGACGTTCACCGCATGCGCACCACCAACAACCCCGCCGCTGACGGCTTCGCCTGGGACGGCACCCCCAAGAACCGCCGCCCTCCACGAACGCTGCGTGTCAGCCCCGACAGCCCCACCAAACTTCTGCGCTCCAGCCAGCCGGGTCGCTGCACCGCCTGCGGCAACCGCGTCGAGTGGTACTACCGCGACAACAACGGCGCCGTCCCCCTGCACCCCGGCGAACTACCCACCCACCTGATCCCGGACAACCAGCGCTGGCACGTCCTGTCCGGGGTGGCCCGACCGACCCAGGACGGTTCGCCCTGGTGCCGGGTACACCACCACTCCCTATGCCCCGCCACACCGGACCCCGGTATCCCCGGCCTGCAGGAGGCCCGCCGTCGACACTGACGCGGAGCACCGGCTGGCCATCATGGCCGTGCGATGTGTCCTTCCCGCGAACCTGGAAACCGTCTCCGCCGACAAGATCATCGAGCTGCGCACGCGCTACCGCGACGAGTTCGACGCCTTCACCCAGGCCGTGGCCGCGACCGCGGCCACGCTTCAGCAGGGCGTCGCGGGGATCGAGGACCGCGACGCGTTCGAGCACTACCTGCGCCTGGCCTGGGAGACCGACTTCGAGGAGCCCCTGAAGAACCTGCGGAAAGCGATGAGGGGCCTGAACATCAAGGCAGTGACCAGCTCGCTCAACATGAAGTTCGAAGTAGGCGGCCTCGCCGCCCTGGGCCTGGGGCACTTCGCAGGTCAGGTTCCCGTCACGGTCGCCGGCGCTTCGCTGGCCACGTTCATGCTGCGCCAGGCCACAGCGCAGGCACGTGACGCCCAGATCAAGGACTCCCCGGTGGGTTTCCTGCTGCGGGCGGAGCGCCACCTGTCGCCGGCGACCCTTGCGCAGCAGGTTGCCCGTTCAATCACCCGGGCAGCCGGCACCGGCATCTGAGAGGTCCTGGCATCAGCATCGCCCAAGGCATCCCACGCAACGGTTGACCCGAGACCGAGCGTGTCGTGCGGGGGGTGGTGGGGTGGGTGTTCCCCGGGGGGCAGGACGCGGCTCGGCGGGTGGAGCCGCTGCACGGTACCGGGAATTGCCGCCACGGTACGAACCGGGTGACGCACCCACCCTCACCCGGAGACCGGCCCCGAACACCCGGCGGCGCGCCGGAGCCAGCGCCCGATCGCCGTCCGCCCGGTGAACCGGCCTCCGGCGCACCGCACTGCCCCACCCCGCTCACACGCGCCCGGGCCGCACCGGCGAACAGCCGCACGGCACAACGGGATCCTTGCCCTAACGGTCGGTGTCACCGACGTGGCGGGGGTGTTGTTCGTTGACGGGCAGCCACCCACCCACTACCGTAGATACCTGATCAGATATCAGAGTTTGTATGCAAGGAGGCGTGGTGCTATTGACGACGGGGCAGGCAGCTGAGGAACTCGGCTGTGCTGTCACGACGTTCCGCCGTCTCGTGCACGCCGGGGTCCTGCCGGGCCTGTCGCGCCGGGGCAACCGGGTGATGGTGCCCCTGCCGGTGGTCCAGGCGCTGCGGGACCGGGCGCTGGCTCCGCTGGACCAGCTGGCGGCACCCGAACTTGCCGTGCTGCGGGTGGATACGGCTCGCCCTGCCCCCGAGGGCAACCGGCGGTGGATCGGTTTCGCGGCCGAGCTGCCGCCCGCCGACCTGCTCGCCGCGCTGCGCGGACACTGGCGCTGCGACGCGGCGGCCGTCGCGGCCGGGGGAGTACTGCCGATCACGCTGTCGGGCTACGTCGTGGCTGTCCTGACCGGCCTCCAGCACTGGGAGAAGAGCGCGCCAGGCCGTCACGCCTTCCCCGACGCTGTCCTGGCCGGTCACCTCACCGACCTGGTTCGCCCGGTCACCCACCTAACCGCCCCGGATGCCGCCGATCGGGCCGTCGCGGGCCTGCTGCTGGGAACCCGTCTGGAATCGAACTCGGGCGGGGCCATCGCCTACGTCACGACCCGCCCCACCAGCGGCCATGCCGCCTCATCCGCACCGCATCAGGGATCGTGATGGACGCCAAGACCTACACCACCGCCCTTGCCGAACTGCGCACGCTGCGCGACGACATCAAGAAGGCGCAGGTCGCCCTAGCGAAGCTCGAGGCGGAACGCGGCCGGCGGATCGTGCTGCTGGCGGGGTACGACAAGGCGAAGGCCGACCGGATCGCCCCGGCCGCCGGCCTGGCGGTGATCGACGTGGTCGCCCTGGTGCCCGCCCTGGGCCCCCCGGCGCCCGCCTCCGGACCTGACACACCCGCACCGGCCCCCGCACACCCCGATGATCACACGGCGCCGCAGGCGCCTGCACAGACGATCACCGCCACGGGTGCGGTCGTTCCGGACCTGCGCCGCCCCGAAACCCCCGCTCCGGCCGCCGAAGTGGCGCCCGAAGTCACCGACATTGTCGACACCCCGGCGCCTCCGGAGCAGGACGTCACCGAGACCGCCGTCGACGACCAGGAGCACGCCGACGTCCCGGCCGCGGCGGCCGCCACCACCGTGCCGCCCGCGCAGGTCGCCGTGCTGGAAGCGGAGGTCGAGCGGGAGCTCCCCTCGATCCCGGCCGGTCCCGAGGGTGACCGGTGGTGCGCGGTGACGCCGAACCTGGCCTCGACCCGCCCGAACTTCACCCAGCAGGCGCGGGCGATGGCGTTCCTGGACACCCGCACGGGCGTCCTGGTCCACCGCGAGACGACGGTGCGCGTGCAGCTGGGTGCGGCGTCCGTCGCGGAGATCCTGGCCGCCGTGTACGCGGTGCTGCCCGCGTCGGTGGAGCGGATCTACATCACCGCCGGCGACCCGTGGCACGCCGACGCCGCCCGGCACCCGTTCCTGCGTGACGCGGTCGCCGCCTGGCTGAACGCCCAGCCCGGGGACGCCTGGACGGTGGAAGCCTCCCGGGGCAAGGACCGGATGGCCGGCCACCTGGTCCACCCGCGCAACCCCGTCGGCCGGTGGCAGCGCGGCGACCAGCACACCGAGATCCGCTCCGTGGGGGAGTGGTTCGAGGTCGGCGACGCCGACCCGGCCACCGTCCGCGACGCGTTCGTGGAGCTGTGGAAGGCCCTGAAAATCCACTGGCCGGACGTGACGCTGATGGGCTCCCCGTCGCAGACCGGCCGCGACCTGTGGACCCGCACCATCCCCGCCAAGACCGGCGCGAAGTGGGCCGACGGCTACCCGGTGATGTCCGAGGAGATCCGCGGCCTGCTGCACGCCACCGCCGGCCAGGGCCGCACCGAACTCATCCTGCCCCCGAACGTCCCCGAGCAGCTGCCGCGCCTGGTCGAGCTCGACCGCACCTTCGCGTACGCCAAGCACACCTGGGCCAGCGGAGTGGGCGCCCCGCGCCGCATCACGCCGCAGGCGTTCGCGGCGATGTCGGAGAAGGAGAAGGTCAACGCGTTGTACGCGCCGTCGCACTGGCAGGTGCGGGTGACGGTCCCGGACGGCTGGGAGCACGTCGGGATCCTCCCCGCCCCGGCCGCCGGCGACCGGGCCTGGGAGTACCCGTCCCAGGGCGGGCGCACGTTCGTGACC
>NZ_JASISZ010000083.1:14511-31896 GCF_030063355.1 Streptomyces sp. PH10-H1 | reverse complement strand
CCCGCTCCAGGCGAAACCGCCCGCCCGCTCCCAGGCCGCCGCCAGCGCCTCCCGCCGCGGGAGGCTCGCGAACCCCTAGCCGTCCTCGGACACCGCGCAGTCGACGATCACGTCCGCGGTGCACTTGCGCGGCGCGGGAAGCGCGCCACCCTCCTCGAGGGTGTGCCACCTGCCCCCGGTCCCGCCTCGGCGCCACTGCCGACCTGTCATCGTGCCCTCCTCGGTACGTACCCCCGGCTGCCGACGAGTATCGCCGATCGGGCCGGTGCGACGTCCCTCAGCCCCGCGGCGTGGCCCAGGTCACTCCTGATTCCCGAGCAGGACCGCCATCGCCGCGTTGTGCCCGGGGATCCCGCTGACCCCGCCGCCGCGCACCGCGCCCGCGCCGCACAGCAGCACGGTGGGGTGCGCGGTCTCCACTCCCCAGCGTCCGGTGCCGGGGGAGGCGTACGGCCAGCTCAGATCCCGGTGGAAGATATGGCCGCCGGGCAGCCCGACCTCGCGCTCCAGGTCGGGCGGGGACTTCGCCTCGATGCAGGGGCGGCCGTCGGCGTCCAGCGCGAGGCAGTCGGCGAGGGGCTCGGCCAGTACGTCGTCGAGCTGGGCGAGCGTGGCCTTCAGCAGGGCGTCCTTGGTGCCGGACGGGTCGGCGGCGAACAGCCGGGCGGGGGCGTGGAGGCCGAAGAGGGTGAGGGTGTGGGCGCCCCGGCCGGCCAGCTCGGGGGAGAGGATCGAGGGGTCGGTGAGGGAGTGGCAGTAGATCTCGGACGGCGGGGCGGACGGGATCCGGCCGGCGTCGGCCTCCTCGTACGCGGTCGCCAACTGGCCGTACGACTCGGCGATATGGAAGGTCCCGGCGAACGCCTCGCGCGGGTCGACGGAAGTGTCCCGCAGCCTCGGCAGCCGGCTCAGCAGCATGTTGACCTTGAGCTGGGCGCCCTCGGGCCGGGGTGGCAGGGGTTCGCCGAGGAGCCCGGCGAGGGTGTGCGGGGAGGCGTTCACCAGCACATGCCGGGCGCCCACCCGGCCGCCCTCGAAGACGACCTCGGCGTACGCCCCGTCCGTCTCGATCCCCGTCACCTCGCATCCGGTGACGATCTCCGCCCCCGCCGCGCGGGCGGCCCCGGCCAGCGCGTCGGTCAGCGCGCCCATGCCGCCCACCGGCACGTCCCAGTCGCCGGTCCCGCCGCCGATGACGTGATAGAGGAAGCAGCGGTTCTGGCGCAGAGAGGCGTCGTGGGCGTGGGTGAACGTGCCGATCAGCGCGTCCGTGAGCACGATGCCCCGCACCAGGTCGTCCTCGAACACCGCCTCGACGGTCTCGCCCAGCGGACGTTCGAACAGCGCCTCCCAGGCGGCCGGATCGTCCACGGTCCGCTCCAGCTGCGCCCGGGACGGCAGCGGCCCGGTCAGCGTCGGGAAGACCCGTTCCGCGACCCGCCGGGTCATCGCGTAGAAGCGCTGCCACGCCTCGAAGTCCCGCTCCGAGCCGGTGCGCCGCACGAAGGCGTCCCGGGTGCGGGACGGATCCTCCGAGTCGACCAGCAGCCCTCCGCCAGCCTTCGGCCGGGGGGACCCGCTTCTCGCTTCGCTCGCGCCGTACGGGGTGTACGAGGAGATGCGCCGCCGCCGTACCGCGAAGCGCAGCCCCAGCTCCTCGGTGATCTTCCTCGGCAGCAGACTGACCAGGTACGAGTAGCGCGACAGCCGTGCGTCGACCCCGGCGAACGCCTGGGTCGACACGGCCGCCCCGCCGGTGGCCGGCAGCCGCTCCAGCAGCAGTACGCTGCGGCCGGCGCGGGCCAGATAGGCGGCGGCCACCAGACCGTTGTGGCCGCCACCGACGATCACTGCGTCGTACGAAGTGCGCTCCGGCATGGTCCGACGATACGACCTCGCGGATCTCTGCGGGAGATCTCTACGGGGAAGCCGGGCGCAGCTCCTGGGTGCAGCACTTGACGCTGCCGCCCGCCTTGTGGAGTTCCGACAGGTCGAGCCCCACCGGTTCGAAACCGCGCTCGCGCAGCGGTGCGAACAAGCCGGTGGCGCCGCTCGGGAGGAGTACATGACGGCCGTCGCTGACGGCGTTCAGCCCGAGCGCGGCGGCGTCGGCCGCGGTCGTGAGCAGGGCGTCGGGGAAGAGCCGGGCCAGCACCCGGCGGCTGCCGGGCGAGAACGCGCCGGGGAAGTACATGACCTCGTCGGCCGCGTCGTCGAGGACGGCGAGCGCCGTGTCGAGGTGGTAGTAGCGCGGGTCCGTCAGTTCCAGGCCGATGACGGGGCGGCCGAAGAACTCCTGCGCCTCGGAGTGCGAGAGGGTGCTGCTGCGGAAGCCCTGGCCGGCCAGGATCCAGGACGAGGTGACGGCGAAGTCTCCCTCGGCCTCATTGATGTGCAGCGGCTCGTGCACCTCGGTGAATCCGTTGCGGCGGAACCACGCCAGATGCTCCGGTGCCTCGGCGGTCCGCTCCGCGTTGAGGAATCTGGCGCCGAGCACCCGGCCGTCCACGACGGTCGCGCCGTTGGCGGCGAAGACCATGTCGGGCAGGCCGGGGACCGCGTCGAGGATCTCGACGGTGTGGCCGAGCGAGCGGTAGCGGTCGCGCAGCTCCTCCCACTGGAAGAGCGCGAGTATGGGGTCGACCGGTTTGGTCGGGTCCATCCACGGGTTGATGGAGTAGGTCACCCGGTAGTGCTCGGGCGGGCACATCAGGTACCGCCGGGGTGTGGCGGTGCGGACTGTGCGCAATGAGGGCTCCTCGTCGTTTGAGGCTCCGGTGGGACGCGGGCGGGAGTTATTGCCGGTGGGGTCACTGCCGGTGGGGTTACGCACGCGCACAAATCGTCCACCCTCGGCGGCCGAAACGCATCGAACCATTTGGGTGGTTCAAGCGATCGTTTTCGTACACGGTGGCCTATCGCCCGGGAATGACGAGCGGCCCGCCGGCCCTGGGGTGCACGGGGACGCGGGCGAGCACGACACGGGCCCCGCTCGCCGACGGACGGCGCGGGGAACGGCCGGCCGGCGCACCGACCACCAGCAACCACCCCAACCCGGCCGGCGTTTGAGGCCGTCCTGGAGAACCTGCCCGGCGCTTGAGGGCAAGGGCGGCTACGCGCTCAGTGGGTAGCGGTCGCCGAGGTCGGCGAAGACCGCGCTGTTCAGAGCGAAAGCGTTCCGGCACTCGTCGACCACCCGCTGCTTCTCCAAGTCGTCGACCGCCAGCCCGTCCAGCAGCTCGCGGTACTCGCGCTTGAAGGCGGCCGGGTTCCCGATCCCCTCGAAGACGTAGAACCGGACGCCGTCACCCTTGCGTTCGAATCCCCAGGTCTTCTCCGCGATGCCACGGATCACCTGACCGCCGGAGAGGTCCCCCAGATAGCGGGTGTAGTGGTGGGCGACATAGCCCGCGGGCCAGGTCCCGGCGACCTCGGCGACCCGCTCCGCGTACGCCGCCGTGGCGGGCAGCGGGTCCGACCGCTGCCGCCAGTCCGCGCCGAGCAGGTGGTCCAGGTCGCGTTCCAGCTGCGCGACCCGCAGCAGTTCGGGCCGTACGAAGGGACCGGCGACCGGGTCGGTGGTCAGTGACGGTGCCGCGTCCTCCAGCGCCCGGTAGACGAACCACAACTGCTCGGTGTAGCGGGCGTAGGCGTCCACGCCGAGCCGTCCGCCGAGCAGATCGCTCATGAAGGTCGAGTTCTCGGCCTCGATGTGCTGATCGTGGCTGGCGGTACGGATCACGGTGGAGAACGGGGACGGCGTCAAGTGAACCTCCTGCGTCGGGCCTGTGCCGATCCTTACAACTTAGGTATACCTAAGTCAAGAAGATGCCGACAGGCTGTCGGGAACTACGCTACTCCTGTCCTTCCACCCCGGCTGTGCGTTCATTCCGGACAAGAGGCAGGATGAGCCCCACCACCCGCGTACCGTGGACCATGGACGCGGGGGCGAGGGAAGGAGCCCGATGGCAGGCAAGAGCAGGTTGTCCGAGTGGCTGCGCCGCCGATCGGCAGGCACGGACACCGGTCCCGGTTCTGCTCCCGCCCTGCGCCGCGAGGATCTGATCCGTTCCGCGGCCGCCGCCACCTTCCCCGTCGCACCGGCGGCGCACCCGTCCGGCTACGGCTGTTCCTGTGACCGCGTCGGCTGTCCCACGCCCGGCATGCACCCGGTCTCCTTCGCCTGGCACACCCAGGCCACCACCGATCTGCAGAAGATCGACCACTGGCTGCGTACCCAGCCGCTCGCGAACTTCATCTCGGCCACCGGCGCCAGCCATGACGTCCTCGATGTGCCGGCCGACGCCGGCACCATCGCTCTGGACCGGCTCGCGGCCGAGGGCGGGGACGCCGGCCCGGTCGCCGCGTACGGGGACGACCGGCTGCTCTTCTTCACCGCCACCCGCGGTACCCCCGTGGACGAGGACGAGTGGTGGCCCTGCGAGCTGGACTGCCATCCCGAGACCGTCGACGAACACCCCGGCCTGCGCTGGCACTGCCGCGGCAGCTATGTCCTGCTGCCGCCCGCCAAGCTGCCCACCGGCGGCTCGGTGAGCTGGCTCCCCGGCCGCGGCCCGGACCGCCCGCTCCCCGACCCGCTGCCGCTCCTGGAGATCCTCATGGACTCCTGCGCCCAGGTGGAGTACGTACCCGAGACGGTGGGCTGGCGGCTCTGACCGCCCCGGGCGGCGCGAGCCGGCCCGTACGGCGCGCCGGCCGGCCGGGACGCGCGCCGTCCTCCGCCCGACCCGGTCCCACTCGTGCCCGGCCCGCCCCACTCGCGGCCCGGACCCGCCTCACTCGCCCTTTGCGGTGACCAGACCCAGCAGACGGCTCAGGAAGGCGACCTTCCCCGTGGCGTCGTCCGCCGGCGGGACCATGACCGCCTGCTCCGATACCCGGACCAAGGTGACCGAGGTCTTCGGGGTCCCGGTCATCAGGGCCTTGGTGTCCGGGTCGTCGACCTTCAGCGGTTTGCCCGGAGTGGTCAGCCGTGACTGGTGGCGGGAGGCGAAGAACACCAGCGCCCCGCCGTCCTTGGTCCGCAGGCCCACCGGGGGGAACTCGCCCGCGTCGACGGGCTGGTCGGCGTACGCGGTGACGGCCGAGGAGGTGGCCCCCTTGCGGCGCTGCTGGCGCACCTGCGAGGTCTGGGCACCGTCGGCGAAGGCGAGCGTCGCCGCGTCGCCCGTCTGCAGATACGAGGTGTACGCGCTGCTCAGCCGGCCGGGCTCGACCAGCAGCGCGGAGTCGTTCAGCGGCACCGGCTGGGCGTAGCCGTCCTTGTCCAGGACGAACTGCGGCATCCGGTCGGGCTGGATCACTGCCAGGTACGAGGCCTTCCACGGGTCGCTCGCGGCGGACCGCTGGAAGAACAGCAGCCAGTGGGCGCCGCCACCGGTGCTGCTGACGGCGTCGGCGGCGAACCACTTGGGCCAGCCGCGCTGCTTCGGTATCAGGAAGCGGGCGTCGGTGAACTTGAGCGGCACATAACCGGGGTTGCCCTCCGGGTGGTTGGCGTGCCGTGCCGTCAGGCCCGCGGTGTCCATGGCGCCGAGCGCGCCGGTCTCGGCCTTCGCGAGCGTCGCGGGGTCGTAGGTCCGCTTCGCCTCGTTGTTGAGCCGGGTGAATCGGTCGAGGGCCTTGGCGGCCTCAGCCTTCTTCACCGCCGGAACGAGCGCCTGCTCCCCGTGCACGGTCACGCACCCCGTCACCGGCGTCAGCACGAGCAGCAGAACTGCGGCTGTCAGGGACAACCTGCGGCGGGTCATTGGGCGTTGGCTCCTTCGGGGCTGCTGCGGTCGGCGCAACCCTACCGGGGGCGAGGAAGAAGGCCATGGTCGGTACGAGATACAGCGACCACACCGTGACCTGCAGGACAGTCGGGTCGGGCTGGAAATTGAGGATGCCCTTGAGGACGGTGCCGTACCAGCTGTCCGGCGGGATCGTGGTGCTGATGTCGAAGGCCAGGCTCTGCATGCCCGGCAGCCAGCCGGCCTCCTGGAGATCGTGGACGCCGTACGCGAGCACGCCCGCCGCGACGACCACCAGCATGGCGCCGGTCCAGGTGAAGAACTTCGACAGGTTGATCTTCAGCGCGCCCCGGTAGAAGAGCCAGCCGAGCACCACCGCGGTGCCCAGGCCGAGCGCGGTGCCGAGCAGCGGCTGGGTCGAACCGCCGTCGGAGCCTGCC
The DNA here is from genome assembly GCF_030063355.1 of Streptomyces sp. PH10-H1. Lineage (GTDB taxonomy): Bacteria > Actinomycetota > Actinomycetes > Streptomycetales > Streptomycetaceae > Actinacidiphila. The sequence continues at coordinate 25,703 of NZ_JASISZ010000083.1, read as the reverse complement.
GCCTTCACCGCCGTCCACACGAACAGCGCGGTCTCCAGGCCCTCGCGGCCGACCGCCAGGAACGCGGTCGCGACCAGCGCGCCGGTGCCCAGCGCCAGCGCGGCGTCCAGCTTGCCGTGCAGCTCCTTCTTCAGATGCCGCGCGGTGCGCCGCATCCAGAAGACCATCCAGGTCACAAAGCCGACGGCGATGATCGACAGCGAGCCGCCGAGCGCCTCCTGCGCCGTGAACGTCAGCTCGGACGAACCGAACTGCAGCAGCGCGCCGAAGGCCAGGCTGATCACCACGGCGAGACCCACGCCCGCCCAGACCGGCGGCAGCTTCTCCCTGCGCCCGGACTTCACCAGATACGCGACGAGGATGCAGACGACCAGGCTGGCCTCGAGCCCCTCGCGCAGGCCGATCAGATAGTTACCGATCATCGCTGGTCACTTCCCTTCGAGGAGCCCGCGGCCCCACCAGTCGCCGCTGTCGCGGATGCCGGGAGGACAGGCGAAGTGCGCCGAACCGACGTGCTGGATGTACTCGTTGAGCGCGTCGGTCTTCGCCAGCCGGTTCTGCACCGGGATGAAGCCCGAGCGCACATCGCGCTGGTAGGCGAGGAAGAACAGCCCGGCGTCGAGCCGGCCCAGGCCGTCCGTGCCGTCGGTGAAGGAGTAGCCGCGGCGCAGGATCGTCGCCCCGGCGTTGCTGTCCGGGTGCGCCAGGCGGACATGCGCGGTCGGCAGCATCGCCTTGAGGTTCGGGGTGTCGTGCTCGCGCTGCTTGCCGGCCGGGGCGCCCTCGCCCTTGTTCCGGCCGAAGATGTCCTCCTGCTCCTTGAGCGGAGTGCGGTCCCACGGCTCGATGCGCATCCGGATGCGCCGGGCGACGAGGTACGAGCCGCCGGTCATCCAGGCGGCCCCGTCCTTGGCGGACGCCCAGACGTGCTCGTCCTGGGTGGCCTTGTCGCTGCCCGCGACATTGTGCGTGCCGTCCTTGAACCCCATCAGGTTGCGCGGGGTCTGCTCGTCCGGCGTTGTCGAGGAGGTCTTGCCGAAGCCGAGCTGCGACCAGCGGACGGCGACCTTGCCGAAGCCGATCCGCGCCAGGTTGCGGATCGCGTGCACGGCCACCTGCGGGTCGTCGGCGCACGCCTGCACGCAGAGGTCGCCGCCGCTGCGGGTCGCGTCGAGGTTGTCATGACGGAAGGCCGGCAGGTCGACGAGAGCGGCGGGGCGCTGGGACTTGAGGCCGAACCGGTCCTTGCCGTCCTTCTCGAACAGTGTCGCGCCGAAGCCCACGGTGATCGTCAGCCGGGACGAGGGCAGGCCCAGCGCCTCGCCGGTGTCGTCCGGCGGGGCCTCGGGCAGGCCGCCGACGGCGCCGGCGCCGACCGGCTTGCCGGCCGTCATCGCGGCGGCGGCCGCCGTCCACTCCTTGAGGAGCGCGATGAGTTCGGCGCGGTCCTCGGTCTTGACGTCGAACGACGCGAAGTGCAGCCGGTCCTGGACCGGGGTGGTGATCCCGGCCTGGTTCGGACCGTGGAACGCGATGGCGCCGGCCGCGGAGGCCGCGGGCTGGACGTCGTCACCGGTGCGCACCGCGGCGGCGGCGCCACTCGCGGCGGCCGCGCCGAGCGCGATGCCGGCGCCGGTCCAGCCGATGACGGCCCGCCGGGACACGGGGCCCCTGGCCCGGTCCGCGGTGGCGTCGGCGGCCGTTGCGGCCGTTGCCTCTGTGGTGGTCTCGTCAGCCATGAAGGAACTCCGGTTACTTCGCGACGGTCGCGGCGAGCTTGGAGAGCGGCTCGGCGAGCGCGTTGACGCCGTCCGAGAGCTCCTTGCGCTGGGCCGCGTTCACGGTGTCGTACGAGACGTACGTGTCGCCGGTGCGGTATTTGCCGAGCAGGGTGGTCAGCGCGGCGAACTGCTTGTCGAGCTCCTTGGCGAGCGCGGCGTCGTTCTGCGCGACGACCGGCTTCAGCAGCACGTAGGACTTCTGGGCGCCGTCGAGGTTGCCCTTGAAGTCGACCAGGTCGGTGTGGCTGTAGCGCTCTTCCTCACCGGTGATCTTGTTGTTGGCGACCTCGTCCATCAGGGACTTGGCGCCGTTCGCCATGCCGGTGGGCGTGATGTCGGCCTTGCCGATCCGTGTCTGCCAGTCGGTGAGGTCGGTGACGAGCTGGTCGGCGAGGGTCTTCTCCTCGGCGCCGATCTTCTTGTCCTGCCACAGCGACTTCTCGAGCCGGTGCCAGCCGGTCCACTTCTGGCCGGCCTGCACGCTGTCCTGGCGGACGTCGGTCTTCGGGTCGATGTCACCGAAGGCCTCGGCGATCGGCTCGGTGGTCTCCCAGCCGACGCGGGAGGGGGCGTAGGCGGCCTTGGCGGCCTCCAGGTCACCGCGCTTGACGGCCTCGGCGAAGACCTTGACCTTCGGCAGCGTCGCGTCGGCCTCGCTCTGCGCGTACTGGCGGTACTCGGCGACGGCGGTGGCCAGGCGCGGGTCGGTCTTCTTCGGCGCGTTCGCGCCGGTGACGGTGATCTTCGTGCGCAGGCCCGCGCCCTTCATGCCGGGCTTGCAGGTGACCTCGTACTCGCCGGCCTTGAGCTCGGTGGAGATATCGGCCTTGGTGCCGGGGCCGATGTTCTCCCGCTCGGTCATGATCTTGTCGCCCGGCGCGTACACGTAGAGCTCGTTGGCTTTGGAGCCCTTGTTCTCGAACGCGAAGGACACATGCCCGGCGGGGAAGCTGGTCTTCGAGACCTTGCACTCCTCGTCGGTGGCCGTGACCTGGACCGCGTCGGACGCCTTGGCGTCCGTCTTCTTCTCCGCGCAGCCGCTGAGAGCGGTGAGCGCGGCGGCCACCGCGACAGCGGTGACGACGGAGAGACGGGCTGCGGACATGCGGGGGCTCCAGGGTGCTCAAAGACGCTCAGGACACGATTCGGCCGGGTGAGGCTTGCCTAACTTATCTGAGCCTTGCCTTTGTAGTACTCGCGGGGTCCTGCGATGTCCAGTGATTCCCGTCTCACCGGTCGCACGCGGGGGCGCGTCGGCGCGCGCCCCCGTCCCGTCATGGCAGCGTGAGCACCTCTGCGCCCGTTTCGGTGACGACCAGAGTGTGCTCGAACTGCGCGGTGCGCTTGCGGTCCTTGGTGACCACCGTCCAGCCGTCGTCCCAGATGTCGTAGTCATGGGTGCCCAGCGTCAGCATCGGCTCGATGGTGAACGTCATGCCCGGCTTGATCACGGTGGTGGCGTGCGGGGCGTCGTAGTGCGGCACGATCAGCCCGGAGTGGAACGACGTGTTGATCCCGTGCCCGGTGAAGTCCCGCACCACCCCGTAGCCGAAGCGCTTGGCGTACGACTCGATGACCCGCCCGATCACATTGATCGCCCGGCCGGGCCTGACCGCCTTGATCGCCCGGTTCAGCGACTCCTCGGTCCGCTCGACCAGCAGCCGGGACTCCTCGTCGACGGCACCGCACAGGTACGTTGCGTTCGTGTCGCCGTGCACCCCGTGGATGAACGCCGTCACGTCCAGGTTCACGATGTCGCCGTCGCGCAGCTCGGTCGAGTCCGGGATGCCGTGGCAGATGACCTCGTTGATCGACGCGCACAGCGACTTGGGGAAGCCCCGGTAGCCGAGGTCCGAGGGGTAGGCGCGGTGGTCGCACATGTACTCGTGCGCGACGCGGTCCAGCTCGTCCGTCGTCACCCCCGGAGCGATGTGCTTGGCCGCCTCCTCCATCGCCCGTGCGGCGATCTGCGACGCGATCCGCATCTTCGCCACGGTTTCGGCGTCCTGCACCTCCGGCCCGGTGTACGGAGTGGGCGCGGGCTTGCCCACGTACTCGGGCCGCGGGATCGAGGGGGGCACCGGCCGCGGGGGAGAGAGCTTGCCGGGAACGAGGAGCGACTGACCAGACATGCCGACGAGTGTATCGGCGGGCGATCGGGCAGGCTGGCCGCAGGTACTCGTACAACCAGGAGGCAGTCATGGCGCTGTTCAGGGCGAAGAAGCCGGCCGGCAAGCCGGGCGAGTGGTTCTACTGCCTGCAGCACAAGAAGGTCGAGGAGGGACCCGACTGCCCGGCCAAGGACCGCTTCGGTCCCTATGCCACCCGTGAAGAGGCCGAACACGCCATGCAGACAGCGGCCGACCGCAACCTCGAATGGGAGACGGACCCGCGCTGGCACGACCGCGACCAGCCACGCGCAGAAGAGGACTGATTCCGGTCCGAGGCAGGGCTGAATCAGGTCTTAATAAGGTCATAAGATGATATAAGGAGGATTTTCGGTTCGGGGCAGGGAGGTGAGCCCAGTGCCCTTCGCCAACCGGACTGAAGCGGGTCGGCTCCTGGCCGGCAGATTGCGGCATCTGCGGGGCCAGGACAGCGTCGTACTCGGCCTTCCCCGGGGAGGTGTGCCCGTCGCGGTTGAAGTCGCCGAGGCGCTCGATGCGCCACTGGATGTGATCGTGGTCCGCAAGCTGGGCGTCCCGTACCAGACCGAACTGGGGATGGGCGCGATCGGCGAGGGCGGGGTGCGCGTCATCAACCGTGAGGTGATGCGCAGGGGCCATATCTCGGACGACGAGCTGGCCGCGGTCGAGGGCCGCGAGCGCGTCGAGCTGGAACGGCGGGCCCAGCGCTTCCGGGGCGGCCGTCCATGCGCCAGGATCCAAGGGCGCACGGCGATCGTGGTCGACGACGGCGTCGCCACCGGGTCGACCGCGCGGGCCGCGTGCCAGATCGCCCGCGCGAACGGAGCGGCGCGGGTGGTGCTCGCGGTGCCCGTGGCCCCGCACGACTGGACCGACAGGCTCGGACAGGACGCCGATGAGCTGGTGGCAGTCGAGACGCCGAGGCTCTTCATGGCCATCGGGGAGTGGTACGCCGACTTCACCCAGACCACCGACGACGAGGTCATGGCCTGCCTCGCACGCGCCGCGGCCCATCCCATGACCCGGGACGACGAGGTCGTGGTGCACGCGGGACCCGTCCGGCTCGCCGGACACCTCGCCCTCCCCGAGGCAGCGGCGGGCGTCGTCCTCTTCTCCCACGGCAGCGGCAGCAGCCGGCACAGCCCCCGTAACCGTTTCGTCGCGGAGGTACTGGGCCGCGCCGGGCTCGGCACCCTGCTGTTCGACCTGCTGACCGCCGAGGAGGAACGCGACAGGACCAACGTGTTCGACACCGAGATGCTGGCCCGCCGCCTGCTCGGCGCCACCCGCTGGGTGCGCGCCGAGCCCGGCGCGCGAGGGCTCGCGGTCGGCTACTTCGGTGCCAGCACCGGCGCCGCCGCGGCGCTGTGGGCGGCGGCCGAACCCGGCACGGAGATCGCCGCCGTGGTTTCCCGGGGCGGCAGGCCCGATCTCGCGGGGCGCCGGCTACCTGACGTGGCAGCCCCGACCCTGCTCATCGTCGGCGGCCACGACGATCTGGTGCTCGACCTCAACCGACAGGCCCAGGCCGAGCTGCGCTGCGAGAGCCGCCTCGAAGTCGTGCCCGGCGCGACCCACTTGTTCGAGGAGCCGGGCACGCTGGAGGCCGCGGCCGAACTTGCCCGGGACTGGTTCACCGACCACCTCACCCCGGCGCAGCAACCGATGTCCGGACGACGATGAAGGTCGACCCCGACGCGCGGACGAAGGCGGGCTGAAATCGGCCCGCCCGGCGCTTGAGGGCGGGCCTTCAGCCCTGCTCGGCGGTGGCTGGCACCATTTTTCTCCTGCGCACGGCGTGCACATTGGTGCGGGCGTCGTACGACATCAGTTTGGGGAGGGCCAGCGCCAGCAGACCGACCGCTGCCACGCACGCCACGCCGCCGCTCCACACCGACGTACGGGCGCTGGTGAGCGCGGCCACGCCGCCGGCCCGTACCTGGCCGAGCTGCGGCCCGACCGAGTACGACAGCAGCTCGATCCCTGCCAGCCGTCCCCGCAGCTCGTCCGGGATCGTCTGGTTCCACATCGTGCTCCGGCCGATGCCGCTGATCATGTCGCAGCCGCCCGCGACCGCCAGGAACAGGAGCACCAGCCAGATCTCGCCCATCCAGCCCGCTGCCGCCATCGCCAGCCCCCAGCCGACCGCCGAGACCACCACCATCCGGCCGTGCCGGTGGATGCGTGACGTCCAGCCGCTGGTCATGCTCACCGCCAGCGAACCGACCGACCCGGCCGCGTACATCAGGCCCAGCGCCCAGGGCGCGTGGAGGTCGTCGGCGAGGAAGGGAAAGATCGCCGTGGGGAAGGCGAAGAACATCGCCGCCATGTCGATCGTGTAGGTGCCGAGCAGCTCCTTGCGGCTCCACGCGTAGCGCGCGCCCTCCGCTATGCCGCGCAGCGACGGCTTGTCCGCGTCGTGCGCGGCGGGCGACGGACGCAGGCCCATCGCCAGGGCGACCGAGATCACGAAGGTGCCGATGTCGATCGCGTAGGCCCACGACAGTCCCGCGAAGGCGATGAGCACGCCTGCCAGCGAAGGACCGGCGATGGCGCCGACCTGCCAGCGCAGCGCGTTCAAGGACGCCGCGGCCGAGAGCTGGTCGTGCGCGACGATGCGCGGCACGATCGCGTCCAGCGCCGGACGCTGCAGTCCGGTCAGGGCGCTCGACAGCGCCGCCACCACATACAGCGGCCACACCATGGGATGCGGCAGCAGGGTGTTGGCCAGCAGCACCGCCGACAGCAGGCCGAGCGCGGCCTCGCTGTAGAGGATCAGCTTCCGGCGGTCCATGGCGTCGGCGAGCGCGCCCCCGTACAGCCCGAACACGATCAGCGGCACCAGCTCGACGGCGCCGATCGCGCCGACGGCGACCGCGGACCCGGTCAGTTCCTTGATCTGCACCGGCAGCGCGACGAAGGTCAGGAAGCTGCCGAAGACCGTCACGACCCCCGCCATCCACATGAGGCGGAAATCGCGCGAGGAGCGCCACGGTGCCAGGTCGGGGAGCAGGGCTCTCAGCCGGGACAGGGGCCGGTCGGGGTCGGGCGGGCTGTCGTTCACGGGTTCGCATGCTCCGCCACCGGGCCGCCGGGGGCAAATGGTTTTGCCGTACGGCGGGTGCGGCGTGTGTGGTGCTACCACCGGGCCGGCGGGGGTGATGTCAGCTGTTCCGCCAGCCGGGACAGCCGGTCCCGGAACGGGCCGCGGCGCCGGGCGGCCGTCAGGCTGTTCTCGCCGGCCGCGGCGGCGACCAGATGCTGCAGCAGATCCATCCCCATCCGCGCCTGGACGGCCGCGCCGGCCGTCGGGTCCGGTTCCGGGTCTTGTACGGGGACCGGGTCCGTCTCCGGATCCGGTTCCGCCGGTACGGTCAGCGCGTCGTGCGCCAGCTCCCGCAGCGCGGGATCGCCGCCGTCCATCGCCAGCACGGTCGCGCCGGCCCGCCGGGCGTCCGCCACCCGCTCCAGCAGCGCCGCCCCGGGCCGGTCCGGCGTCACCACGAACACCGTCTCCCCGCGTCGCGCCACCTCCAGCCGCCGCAGCCCCACGCCCAGATGCGCCGGCGCCCCCGCCGGGACCCGGAACCGCATCAGGGTCGGCGACAGCTCCGGCAGTCCGCTCCACGTGGCCTCGTCGTCCAGGTGCGCCGCCAGATGCCACGGCTCGTACTCCCGGGTCCCCACCAGCAGCAGCCCGCCCGGCCCCTGGCGCACCGAGGCCCGCAGCGAGCCCGCGAAGGACCGCGTGGCCAGGATCCACTCGGTCCCCGCCAGCACGTCCCGCAACAACGCCACCCGTACCGCGTCCATGCCGGGCATCCTGCCGGACGGGCGGCCCCAGGAGTGGCCGCTCGCCCCACTTCCCCCGGAACGGGTGGCCCGCGGTGGTTTCCGGGCCCGGCGGACCGTGGGCAACCGGGCTGCTGGGAGCCGGTACGGCGTGACAGGATCGCCGTCATGACTTCCCCTGACGATGTGAACAAGGCCCCCGCGAAGGCCCCCGCGAAGGCCCCCGCGAAGGCCCCCGCGAAGGCCCCCGCGAATGCCCCCGCGAATGCCCCTGCGAAGGCTCCTGCCAAGGACCCCTGGGACCTTCCGGATGTGTCCGGCCTGGTGGTCGGCGTGCTCGGTGGCACCGGCGACCAGGGCCGCGGGCTCGCATACCGGCTGGCGAAGGCCGGGCAGAAGGTGATCATCGGATCGCGCAACGCGGAACGCGCCCAGGGCGCCGCCGCCGAGATCGGTCTGGGCGTGGAGGGCGCGGACAACGCGGAGTGCGCGCGGCGCAGCGACATCGTGATCGTGGCGGTGCCGTGGGACGGGCACGCCAAGACCCTGGAGTCGCTCCGCGACGACCTGGCGGGCAAGCTCGTCGTCGATTGCGTCAACCCGCTGGGTTTCGACAAGCAGGGCGCCTACGCGCTGAAGCCGGAGGAGGGCAGTGCCGCCCAGCAGGCGGCCGCGCTGCTCCCGGAGTCGCGGGTGACCGCGGCCTTCCACCACCTGTCGGCGGTGCTGCTGTCGGACCCGGAGATCGACGAGATCGACACCGATGTGATGGTGCTGGGCGAGGTCCGCGCGGACACCGACCTCGTGCAGGCGCTGGCCGGACGCATCCCCGGTATGCGCGGCGTCTTCGCGGGCCGGTTGCGCAACGCCCACCAGGTCGAGTCGCTGGTCGCCAACCTGATCTCGGTGAACCGCCGCTACAAGGCCCACGCGGGCCTGCGCGTCACCGACGTGTAGTCATAGCGATAGCCGCAGCCCGTGTAGTGAGGCACCGCGGGGCGTGGGGGACACTTGTCGGGACCGTATGTCACCGGTTTCCCGACAGGAGCTCCTCCCCATGCCCCGCCTTGCTGTCTACGCCCTCACCGTGTGCGTGCTCACGGTCGCCGCGGCCGTCATCTCCTTCGCGAACGGCAGCTGGCTCGGCATCCTCTGGGTCCTGATGGCGGGCCTGTCCAGCAACATGTGCTGGTACTACCTGCGCAAGGCGAAGGCCGACGCCCGAGCTCGGACGGACCGGGCTCAGGCGCCCGAGCCCGACCAGAACCTGAAGAGCGTGTAGCCGTAACTGATGGCGCCCTCCGGCACGTCGAACCAGCCCATGACGGTGTAAACGAAGTCGAAGAAGACCCGGTTCACCTCGGGGATCCACAGGCACCCGAAGACTGCCAGCAGACCGAACTGCGCGAACGGCTCCACCTGCCGGCGGACGTCGTACGACAGCCACGGCTCGATGATTCCGTAGCCGTCCAGGCCCGGCACCGGCAGCAGGTTCAGGATCGCCGCCGTGACCTGCAGCATCGCCAGGAACGCGAACGCCACCAGAAAGTTGTCCGGCCAGGAGCCCACCGCGCCCAGCGCGAACGGCAGCATCAGGACGATTGCGAAGAGGATGTTCGTCAGCGGTCCGGCCGCCGAGATCACGCTGTGCTTCCAGCGCCCCTGGATCCGGCCCCGCTCGATGAAGACCGCGCCGCCGGGCAGCCCGATGCCGCCCATGATCACGAAGAGGACGGGCAGCACGATGCTGAGCAGCGCGTGGGTGTACTTGAGCGGGTTGAGCGTCAGATAGCCCTTGGCGCCTATCGAGATGTCCCCGCTGTGCAGCGCGGTGCGGGCGTGGGCGTACTCGTGCAGACACAGCGAGACGACCCATCCGGACACCACGAAGAGGAAGACGGCGAAGCCGGGGCTCGATGAGAAGCCGGACCACACCGCCCAGCCGGATACGGCCATGACCGCCGCGATCCCCAGGAAGATCGGGCTGATCCGGTGGTCACGGCGAGTATCTGTGCTGCTCATACGGGGATCATGTCGCCGGGCGGCCGTAATTTACAAGCCTGTCCGGAGATTGAGGGCAAGATGGGGGCGTGCGTTACGCGATCCTCGGCACCACTCAGGCATTCCGCGACGACGGTTCCCCCGTCGCGCTCGCGGGCCTGCGCCTGCGCGCGCTGCTGACGGCGCTGGCCCTTCGCCCCGGGCGGCTGATATCCGCCGAGTCACTGATCGACGAGCTGTGGGAGGACGATCCACCGGCGAACGCGTCCGGCGCGCTCCAGGCGCTGGTCGCGCGGTTGCGCCGGGCCATCGGCCATGACGCCATCGGTTCTGCCGACGGCGGGTACCGGCTGTGCGCCGTTCCCGGGGCGGTGGACGTGCACCGCTTTGAACGGCTGGTCGACGAGGGCGGCCGGGCACTCGCCGACGGCGACCCGGTGAAGGCGTCCGATCTGCTCGAGGACGCCCTCGCCCTGTGGCGGGGACCGGCGTTCGCCGACCTGCCCGACCGGGGCACGGCCGCGGTGCGCTGCGAGGAGCTGCGGCTGGAGGCCGTACGGCTGCGGCTCACCGCAGGGCTCGCGCTCGGCCGCGCGGCGCAGCAGCTGCCCGAACTCGCCGGGCTCGCCGCCGCCCACCCCCTCAACGAGTCGCTGCGCGCCCTCCACATCAGGGCCCTGCGCGACGCGGGCCGCACCGCGGACGCGCTCGCCGCCTACGAGGACGTACGCCGCGACCTGGCCGACCGGCTCGGCACCGACCCGAGCACCGAACTGCGCGCGCTGCATTCGGAGTTGCTGAATCCGGCGGACGGTCCCGTGGCCGGACAGCGGCCCGGCACCTGGCCCGAGCCGGATCCGGCGCCGCCCCTCGCACGCCGGTCCGGCAACTCCCGCGCCCGGCTCACCAGCTTCGTCGGCCGGGAGGGCGACCTCGCCGCGATCCGCGAGGACCTGGCCACGGCCCGGCTGGTCACGCTCACCGGACCCGGCGGAACCGGCAAGACCCGGCTGTCGCAGGAGACGGGCGACCTGCTCGGCGACCGCTGGCCCGACGGCGTCTGGTACGCGGAACTCGCGCCGGTCAGCGACCCCCGTACCGTCCCCGAGGCGGTGCTCACCTCGCTCGGCCTGCGCGAGACGCTGCTGCACCCCGGCACCGTCGCCGAGCAGGCGCTGACCGCGGAGACCAAGACCAAGGACCCGGTCCGGCTGCTCGCGGAGTACTGCGCGGGCCGCAGCCTGCTGCTCGTACTCGACAACTGCGAGCACGTCATCGACGCGGCGGCCGCCCTCGCGGAACAGCTCCTCGCGCACTGCCCCGGCATCACCGTCCTTGCCACCAGCCGCGAACCCCTGGGCGTCCCCGGGGAACGGGTCCGGCCGCTCGACCCGCTGCCGGATCCGTTCGCCCTGCAGATCCGGGCCAAGAGGATCAACGACGTGATGGAGAAGCTGGACCAGTCGATGGA
>NZ_JASISZ010000083.1:0-14501 GCF_030063355.1 Streptomyces sp. PH10-H1 | reverse complement strand
CGGCGTCACGGTGGACGACGACCCGGTGGCGTGCGTCGAGCTCTGCCGCCGCCTCGACGGACTGCCGCTCGCCATCGAACTGGCCGCGGCCCGGCTGCGCAGCCTCACCCCGCGCCAGCTCGCGAACCGGCTCGACGACCGGTTCCGGCTGCTCACCGGCGGCAGCAGAACCGTACTGCCCCGCCAGCAGACGCTGCGCGCGGTCGTCGACTGGAGCTGGGACCTGCTCGATCCCACGGAGCGCCGACTGCTGCGCCGGCTGGCGGTCTTCGCGGGCGGCTGGACCCTTGAAGCGGTCGAGGAGGTGTGCTCGGGCGACGGGATCGACGCCGTGGACACCGCCGTCCTGCTCGGCTCGCTCGTCGACAAATCGCTGGTCCTCGCCGACCTGACGGACGACGGCGCCCGCTACCGGATGCTGGAGACGATCGGTGAGTACGCCGCCGAACGGCTCGATGAATCGGGCGAGCGGGCGGCGGTCGAGCGCCGTCACCTCACCCACTTCCGTGAGTACATCCGCACCGCCGACCCCGAGCTGCGCGGCACCGATCAACTGCTGTGGCTGGGACGGCTGGAGCGCGAGCACGAGAACCTGCGGGCCGCGCTGCGCCGAGCGGTGGACCTCGGCGACGAGCAGGAGGCGCTGCAACTGGTGCTGGCCTGCGGCTGGTTCTGGGAGATGCGCAACTACCACACGGAGCAGCTGACCTGGCCGGGCGTCGTGTCGGCCATGGGGCCCGACCCGTTCACCGATCCGCCCACGCTGGAACCGGTGGAGCACGGCCCGCTGGACGCGCCGCCGCCGATGGCCGGCGAGCAGCTGGACGAGGCGCGGCGCTGGGTGCGGATGATGCAACTCGTCACCAACGCCGGGGATGTGGAGCACCGCTGGGGTGAGCCGGATGTCGCCAGGGCCGGCCGGGCGATCCTGGCGGCCTATCCGCCGCATCTGCCGCAGACCGCCCGCCGCCCCGGCCTGATGAGTCCCTTCGCGGCCTTTCTCTGCGGGGAGTTCGAACTGCTCCCCGGGCTGGTGGACAACCTGGTGCAGAGCTGCCGGGAGTTCGGCGGACCGTGGGAGCTGGCGTTCGCGCTGCAGATCCGGGCCAAGATGATCAACGACGTGATGGAGAAGCTGGACCAGTCGATGGACGACGTCCGGGAGAGCCGGGAGCTCTTCCGGCAGGTCGGCGACCGCTGGGGGATGACCGAGGCGCTGTCCGCCGAGGCCGAGGCGGCGGCGAACGGCGGCCAGTGGCTGCGTTCGGCCGACTGCTGCCGTGCGGCGATCGCCCTGGCCAGGGAACTCGGCTCCCATCAGCAGGTACCGATCCTCAGCGTGCGGCTCGCCGAAATGATCATCAACGGCGGCGACCTCGAAGAGGGCGAGCGGATGCTCCGGGCGGCCACCGAGGACGCCGACGGGTTCGGCCCCGTCGCGGGCGGCGCCGCCTTCTACGGGCGGGTCCTGCTGTGCGCGATGCTCGGCCGCCGGGGAGACCTCGAAGAGGGCCACGCCCTGGTGGACGAGATGCTGGCGTCCCCGCTGAAGGGGGTACCGCAGTTCGTCCACGGGATGCTGCGCGGGATCAAGGGCTGGCTCACGGCCCGGGGCGGCGACCCGGAAGGGGGCATGCTGCTCCTGCGGCAGGGACTCGACGACCTGACCGGCAGTGTGCTCACCGAGGTCATCGCGCCGCGGATCGGCATGCTGCTGGTGCCTGTCGCGGTGACGATCCTGGTCGCCCGGGCGTCCTCCGACGGCCGCATCCCGGGGACCGCACTGTCCGAGGCGGGCCGGGCCGCCACCATGCTCGGTGCGCACGACCGGATGCGGCCCACGGCCAGCTCCCCGCTGGAGCGGCTGGAACTGGCGGAGGCCCAGCGGGATCTGCGCGAGCTGCTCGGCGACGCGGCGTTCGACACCGCGTACGCCGCGGGCGACGGCCTCTCCGCCATGGAGACCATCGCCCTGATGCGCGAGGAGGACTGACCCGGAGACCTGACCGGGCCGGTCGGTTCCGGTCAGGTCTTGTTGCGGAACTTCGCGACCGCCAGCGGCGCCGTCACCAGGGTGATGCCGACCGTCCAGGCCAGGGTGACCAGCACGGAGTGGGCGACGGGCCCGCCGTTCATCAGGTTCCGGGCGGCGTCCGCCAGGTTCGACAGCGGGTTGACCTCGGTGAAGCTCTGCAGCCAGCCGGGCATCGTGGTGGGCGGCGCGAAGATCGAGGAGCCGAACTGCAGCGGCATCAGGACGAGCATGGCCACCCCCTGTACGGCCTGCGCGGTCTTCATGGTCAGACCGAGCAGGATGAAGATCCACATGAGTGAGGCGCCGAAGACCATCGAGAGCGCCACCGCGGCGAGCAGGTGGAACACGGACGTCGAGATCGTCAGGCCCAGGATGAATCCCATGATCAGCAGGATCGTGGTGGCGATCAGCATCCGGCCGATCTCCACGATGATCTTGGCGATCAGTACCGAGGACCGCGCGATCGGCATGGTGCGGAAGCGGTCCATCACGCCGGTGCTGAAGTCCTGATTGACGCCGGTGCCGACGGCCATCGCGATGTTCATGCCCATCATCGCCATCAGCCCGGGGATCACGTAGTTCACGTAGTCCTGCTGATTGCCCTTGCCGGAGATCGCGCCGCCGAAGACGAACACGAACAGCAGCGTGAAGACGATCGGCATGAGGACCGCGTCGAACATCGACTCCGGGTCCTCCTTGATCTGCAGCATGTTGCGGCGCGCGAGCGCGCCGATGTGCCGCAGATTGGCCCGAACGCCTATCCGGCCTTCCTGGGCCTGCGCCTTGGCGGGCGCGGTGGTGGTGATGACTGCGGCGCTCATGCCGCTACCCCCTCTTCTGCATCGGACTGCTCGGTCTGCTCGGACTGCGCCGACTGCGTGGACTGCTCTGAGGTGCCGCTCCGCGTGGACTGCCCGGCCTGGTCCGGCTTCTGGCCGGTGATGGAGAGGAACACCTCGTCCAGGCTGGGGAGATGTGTGCCTATCCCGGCGATCGCGAACCCGCGCGTGCCCAGCAGGCCGACCACGGCGGTCAGTTGCTCGTCGCTGAGGATCGGCACATTCAGTACGCCGTCCTCATGGTCGATCGTGGATCCGGCCACCCCGTCGAGCCCGGCGTCCGACAGCGCGGCCGACATCGCGGGCAGCGTCACCGGGTCGGTCGGCCGGATCTGCAGGGTCCGCCCGCCGACCTTGGCCTTCAGTTCGTCGACCCGGCCGTTGGCGATCACCCGGCCGCGGTCGATGACCGTCAGCTCGTCGGCGAGCTGCTCGGCCTCCTCCATGTACTGCGTGGTCAGCAGCACCGTCGCGCCGTCGGCGACCATGCGCTTGACCTCGGCCCACACCTCGTTGCGGGTGCGCGGGTCCAGGCCCGTCGTCGGCTCGTCCAGATAGAGCACGGCAGGATTGCCGATCATGGAGGCCGCCAGGTCCAGCCGCCGCCGCATTCCGCCGGAGTAGCCGCTCGCGGGCCGCTTGGCGGCCTCGGTGAGCGAGAACCGCTCCAGCAGCCCGTCCGCGCGGGACCGGGCGTCCTTGCGGGACAGATCGAGCAGCCGCCCGATCATGTACAGGTTCTCCCGGCCGGAGAGCTTCTCGTCCACCGAGGCGTACTGCCCCGTCAGCCCGATCACCCGGCGCAGCTGCCGGGGCTGCTTGAGTACGTCGTATCCCGCGACGCGGGCACTGCCCGCGTCCGGCTTGATCAAAGTGGACAGCACCCGCACCAGCGTGGTCTTGCCCGCACCGTTCGGTCCCAGCACACCGAGCACGGTGCCCTGTCGTACATCGAGGTCCACACCGTCCAGGGCCTTCGTCTCGCCATAGTGCTTGACCAGCCCCCGTACCTCGACGGCGGAGCCGCTTGTGTCAGTCAGTCGCGTCGTCATGCACCAAGAGTGGCGGCACCCACTGACAGCCGACCGACACGGCACCGACACAGCGCCTACAGGGCGGGTACGCGGTTACACGGCGGGGATGGCGAGCAGGTGCTTCCCGGTGGAGGTGACGACGTCGAAGCCGCTGATGTCGGACGGGGAGAGGCCGGCCGCGCCCTGGACGCTGAGCGGGGCGGGTTGCGCGGCGGTGCCGTAGCCGGCCGCGGGAACCGACCAGGTGGCGACGGTCTGCCGGCTGCCGTCCCGGCCTATGGCGACGAGGCTGCAGGTCAGAGGGCCGTTGACACCGGAGAGCTTCAGGTCGACCTGGGTGCCCCACCCCTTGCCGGTGACGCCGACGGTGGCGCTGGCGCCGGTGGACCGGTCGTTCGCCGAGAACTGCGCGCCGGCGACGGGCGGCGGGGCCGCGTCGGGCTGGGTGACGAGGACCGCGACGGCCGAGCCGCCGAGGGCCAGCACTCCGCAGGCCGCCAGGGCGAGCAGCAGCCGGCGGGGCCGGCCGGGCCGCCGCGCCGTGCGGTGGGTCGCCGGCTGTGCGAGCGGCCGTGCGAGCGGTTGCGCGGGCGGCGGAACGCTCGGCAGGACGGACGGCTGAGCGAACGGCCCTCCCGCCGTCCGGGCGGGCGCCGCTGCCCATTCCCGCGGAGGCTCCGCCACGCCGCCGCTCTGCCGCAGTTCGTCGAGGAGGGGTACGAGTCCGCTCAGCTCATCGAGCTGGCGCCCGCACTCCTCGCAGCCGGCGAGGTGCAGTTCGAAGCGTGACATGTCGTCCGGTTCCAGCGCGCCGATGACGTAGGCGCCGACGTCCAGGTGCGGGTCCAGGGGCGCCCCGGGTCCGTGGTCTGTCATGAGGTGGTCACCCCTCTCTCCTCCAGTGCGTTCCTGAGCGCCCGCAGGGCGTAGAACACCCGCGAACGCACCGTGCCGGGCGGCACGCCGAGCTCGATGGCCGCCTCGTTCACCGTACGGCCCTTGAAATACGTCTCGATCAGTACCTGGCGGTGAACCTCGGTCAGGTCGCCGAGAGCGTCGGAGATCGTCATGAGCCTCAATGAGCGGTCGAGTTCGTCCTCTGCGGGCAGCTGGTCGAGTGCGGCCGGCGGAGCCTCGGGAGGACGGGACAGGCGGCTGCGGTGGCCGTCGATCACGATACGGCGCGCGACCGTCACGAGCCAGGGCCGCAGCGAACCAGCCGCGGGGTCGAGACGGCCCGCGCTCTTCCAGGCCCGCAGCAGCGTCTCCTGGACGACGTCCTCCGCCAGATACCGGTCGCCGCCCACCAGGTGCAGCACGAAGCCGAACAGCGCGCCCGCGTGCTCGCGGTACAGCGCGCGCATGAACTCCTCATCCGGGACCTGCCCGGTGGGATCCTCGGCCACTGCGGCATCCTGTCGTACCCGCCGCCGCGGTGCGAGCGTCTGGGCTGGGCGGTTCGGCATCAGTACCCGTTCGAGCCGGGAGTGGTGGGTGCGGGGCTGGTGGGTGCCTCCGGTGCTCCTCCTGTCTTCGAGCCGTCGGGATCGGCCGCGAACCAGGTACCGCCGATCCCCTGGCCGTTGGTGTCGCCGGGCTTGGAGTCGCCTCCGTAGCGGTACAGCGGCCAGCCGTGGAGGGTGACCTGCTTGCTGCCGTCGGCACGGGTGACGCTGCCGACGAGCTTCTGGTCGACGCCCTTCACGGCGCTGTTCTGGACGGCGGCGGCCGCCGGCCAGGTGGCCGCGCACTGGCCGGAGCAGTTGGACTTCGGCGGGGAGGCCGTGTCGTTGTCGAACCGGTAGAGGGTGAAGCCCTGGGCGTCGGTGACGACCGTGCCGAGCTTGGCGTCCTTCGCGGTCATCAGCCCGGGGGCGGAATTCGTCGTCGAGGACGACGCCGGGGGTGGCGGAGTAGTGGCACCGCTGTTGCTGCTGTTCGAGGATCCGCATGCGCTGAGTGCCAGCAGCGCGGCGGCGGCGAAGGCTCCGGCCGCTGCCGTCCGGCTGGCGGGGGTGATGAGCATGATGACTTCCCGTACTGTGCGGTGGTCGCCGCCGCTGGCGGCGCTCACCCCTTCATACGGATCCCGGGCCCGTACCACTCACCCGCCGCCGGAACCGGTGCCGACCGGCCGCCGGCGGGTGAGTCGGTGGACCCGGACAGGCTCTAGTGGAAGCTGTGCTCCTCGGCCGGGTACGCCCCGCCCGACACGTCCTCGGCGAACGCCTTCGCCGCGTCGCCCAGGGCCGTGCGCAGCTGCGCGTACTGCTTGACGAAGCTCGGTACGCGGCCGCCCGTCATTCCCGCCATGTCGGTCCACACCAGGACCTGGGCGTCGCACTCGGCTCCGGCGCCGATGCCGATGGTCGGGATGTGCAGGGATCTGGTGACCTCGGCGGCCAGCTCGGCCGGCACGAGCTCCAGGACGAGCGCGAAGGCGCCCGCGTCCTGCGCCGCCTTGGCGTCGCGGAGCAGCCGGTGGGCGTCTTCGTCGCCGCGGCCCTGGACCCGGTAGCCCATGGTGTTGACGGACTGCGGGGTCAGGCCCAGATGGGACATGACCGGGATGCCGGACTGGACGAGCAGTTCGGTCTGGGGCAGCGAGCGCTCGCCGCCTTCCAGCTTGACGGCTCCGACGCCGGCGTCCTTCACCAGCCGGGTGGCGTTGCGCAGTGCCTGGACCGGGCCTTCCTGGTACGAACCGAACGTGAGGTCGGCGACGACCATGGCGCGGCTGGTGCCGCGTACGACGGCCGCGGACAGCATCGTCATGTGGTCCATGGTGACCGGGACGGTGGTGTCGTAGCCGAGGTGGCAGTTGCCCATCGAGTCGCCGACGAGCAGCACCGGGATCCCGGCCTCGTCGAAGACGGAGGCGGTCACGGCGTCGTAGGCGGTGAGCATGGGCCACTTCTCGCCGCGGGTCTTCGCGGCGGCGATGTCACGGACGGTGATACGGCGCGTGCCCGTGCCCCCGTACAGCGTCCTGACGCTGTCGGAACGCTTCTGGGCAGCCGGAATCTGCGTCATTGCAACGGCTCCTTCGTCATCTCGAGGCACCCTGACGGCGTCCCCGGATCCCTTCCATGCTGGCACGTGCGGCGCCCGACGCAAAGAGCCCCCCTATTTTTACCCCTGCTTTACGATACGAGACGGTCCCGTATCGGAAATCCGGTTTAGCGTGGAGTCATGTCCACATCCTCGAGTCAGACCCGAGCCGTCTCCGAGGCGGTACACCGCCGCCGCTGGGCGGTCCTGACCGTTCTGCTGTTCAGCCTTCTCGTGGTGGTGCTGGACAACTCGATCCTCAATGTGGCGATGAAGACGATCGCCCAGCCCGCCCCCACCGGCCTCGGGGCGACCCAGAGCCAGCTCGAGTGGGCGATCAACTCGTACACCCTGGTCTTCGCCGGACTGCTCTTCACTGCGGGACTGCTCGGGGACCGGCTGGGCCGCAAGAAGGTGCTGCTCTTCGGCATGCTCGTCTTCGGCGTCGGCTCCGCGCTCTCCGCGCTCTCCGACTCCTCCGGGCAGCTCATCGCGTTCCGCGCGCTGATGGGCTTCGGCGGCGCGTTCATCATGCCCGCGACCCTCGCGATCATCATGAACGTCTTCGAGCGCGACGAGCAGCCGAAGGCCATCGGCATCTGGACCGGCGTGGTCGGCCTGGCCATCGCGATCGGCCCGATCACCGGCGGCGCGCTGCTGGAGCACTTCTGGTGGGGCTCGGTCTTCCTGATCAACGTGCCGATCGTCGCCGTCGCCCTGATCGCGATGGTCGTCATCGTGCCCGACTCGAAGGACCCCAACCCGGGCCGCCTCGACCCCGTCGGTGTGCTGCTCTCCGTCGTCGGCCTGGTCGCACTGATCTACGGCATCATCAAGGGCGGCCAACTCGGCGACTTCACCAAGCCCCAGGTGTGGGCGACGATACTGGCCGGCCTCGTCGTGATCGCCGGGTTCGTGCTGTACGAGAAGCGCAGCGACCACCCGGCCTTCGACGTCAACTACTTCCGCAACCGGCAGTTCTCGGCCTCCGTCGCCGCCATAGGGCTGGTCTTCTTCGCCCTCATGGGCGTGACGTTCTTCGTCGTCTTCTACACCCAGAGCGTGCGCGGTTACAGCGCCCTGGAGTCCGGCGTGCTGCTGCTCCCGCTGGCCGCCGCCCAGGTGATCTTCGCGCCGCGCGCCCGGCTCGTCGTCGACCGTTTCGGCCCCCGTGCGGTGTGCGCGGCGGGGCTGGCGCTGACGGCCGTCGCCTTCCTCGGCTTCCTGCTGCTCGGCCAGAACAGCCCGATCTGGATCCTGGAAGTGCTCTTCTTCCTGATGGGCACGGCGATGGCGCATGTGATGCCGCCCGCGACCGTCATGATCATGTCGTCGCTGCCGCGTGAGAAGGCCGGCTCCGGATCCGCAGTCAACAACACCTTCCGGCAGGTCGGCGGCGCGCTCGGGGTGGCCATCCTGGGTTCGCTGCTGTCCACCACCTACCGTGACGGCATCGACAGCCGTCTCGGCGGGCTCCAGGCGCCCGCCAGGCACGCGGCCGGCGAATCCATCCAGGCCACACTGGCCGCCGCCGAGAACATGGGCCCTGCGGGCAAGGCCCTCGTCCAGCCCGCCAACGACGCGTTCATCCACGCGATGCACATCACCGCGCTCGGGTCCGCGTTCGTCGCGCTGATCGGCACGTTCGTCGTCCTCGCCTTCCTGCCGCGCAAGGCAGCCGATCAGCAGCCCGGCGGGGAGCGTGCACCGCAGGCGGTCGGGGCGGAACAGTGACCGAGGCCGACCCCCTCCCGCGCGGCCGCCCGCGCAGCGCCGCCGCCGACAGCGCGATCACCGAGACGGTGCTCCGGCTGCTGGAGGAGGGCGTCACGATAGGGGAGCTGTCCATCGAGGGCATCGCCCGCGACGCCGGAGTCGGCAAGGCCACGGTCTACCGGCGCTGGCCGGGCAAGAACGCGCTGTTGATGGATGTACTGAACATGATCGACGAGCCGACCCCGGAACTGGTGGGCGAGTCGGTACGGGACGACCTGATCGTCATGATCGACGCCATACGCCGCCGCGGCCTGGCCAAGCGCTCCTCTGCGGTGATGCGCAACATCATCCTGCAGTTCCAGCAGGTCCCCGAGTTGTGGAAGCAGTACCACGACACGGTGATCGTCGCCCGCCGCGATGCCATGCACCAGGTGCTGCTGCGCGGGGTGCGGACCGGCGAGATCCGCGAAGGACTCGACCTGGAACTGCTCGGCGACATCTTCGCCGGCCCGATGCTGAGCCGGGCCATGATGCGGCCGGGCGCGTCGCTGGAGGAAGGACTCTCCGAACGGATCGTCGACACGGTTCTGGAGGGCGCCCGCCCGCAGTGACCGCGTTGACCGTTATGTACGCGTCTTGTCACAGGGGACGCTCACGGTGGGTTCCGGTGGAACCCGCCGCCCCGTCCAGCCCGTCGGTTCTTATGTCGATCCCTTAGGGTCGGCATTGCACTCGGCAAGGCAGTGAGGACCCCCCATATGACGCAGGCGTACATGACGGACGCGACCACGGACGGCCCGGAGCCGAACCGTTCAGCCTCCGGAGCGCGACGTCGCTTCGGGTGGCGGCGCGACGGCATGTGGCGCAGAGGCATCATCACCGCGGCGCTCGCGGTGATCGTGGCGCTGCTGCTGTTCTTCCACTCGGATGTACCCAACAGGATCGGCAACCTCGGCAGTCTGCTGGAGACGTTCCTGCCCTGGCTGGGCCTGGCTCTTCCGGTGCTGCTGGTGGTGGCCCTGCTGCGCCGCTCGGCGACGGCGCTGATCGCCCTACTGCTCCCGGTTCTTGTGTGGTTCAACCTCTTCGGTGGACTGCTCACCGACAAGGAGACGGCCGGCGGCAATCTGACGGTGCTCACCCACAACGTGAACGCCGAGAACCCCGACCCGGCCGGCACCGCGAAGGACGTCATCGCCGCGGGCGCAGACCTCGTCGCGCTGGAGGAACTCGCGGCGGGCCAGGTCGGCACGTACAAGCAGGAGCTCGCCGCCGCCTACCCATACCACTCGGTGCAGGGCACCGTCGGGCTGTGGAGCAAGTACCCGCTCCAGGGCGTGCGGACGGTGGACATCCGGCTCGGCTGGACGCGGGCGATGCGCGCCGCCGTCACCACCCCCCACGGTGAGATCGCGGTCTATGTCGCCCATATGCCGTCGGTGCGGGTGAAGTTCAACGCGGGCTTCACCGCCGGGCAGCGCGACAACGCCGCCGACGCGCTGGGACAGTCCATCGTGCAGGAGCCGCTGCGCAAGGTCGTTCTGCTCGGTGACCTCAACGGCACCATGAACGACCGCTCGCTGGCATCCGTCACCTCGCAGATGCGCTCCACCCAGGGCGCGGCGGGCAACGGCTTCGGCTTCAGCTGGCCCGCCGACTTCCCGATGGCGCGCATCGACCAGATCATGGTCAAGGGCATCGAGCCGATGTCGTCCTGGACGCTGAACAAGACGGGCAGCGACCATCTTCCGGTCGCCGCCCGCCTGCAGATCTGACCGGGCCGGGGCTCGGGCCTGTCCGGCCGGACAGGCCCGAGCGCCCCGGTGCGTCAGCCCGTCTCGCGCCACCGTGAAGTGATCGGCAGCCGCCGGTCCTTGCCGAAGCCCTTCGCGGAGATCTTGGTACCCGGCGGGTACTGCCGCCGCTTGTACTCGGCCGTGTCGGTCATCTTCAGGATCCGGGTCACCAGTTCCGGGTCGAAGCCGGCGGCGATGATCGCGTCCCGGCCCTGGTCCCGGTCGACGTAGAGCTCCAGCACCCGGTCGAGCACGTCGTAGTCGGGCAGCGAGTCGGTGTCGACCTGACCGGGGCGCAGTTCGGCGCTGGGCGGCTTGCTGATGGAGTTCTCGGGGATCGGCGGGGTCCGGCCCTTCGCCGCGGCAGACGCGTTCCGCCACTGGGCGAGCCGGAAGACCGTCGTCTTGTAGACGTCCTTGATGGGTCCGTACGCGCCGACCGAGTCGCCGTACAACGTCGAGTAGCCGACGGCTAGTTCGCTCTTGTTGCCCGGCGCGAGCACGATGTGGCCCTCCTGATTGGAGATGGCCATCAAGGTGGTGCCGCGCAGCCGGGACTGCAGGTTCTCCTCGGCGAGGCCGGTGAGTCCGAGCGAGGCCATGTACGCGTCGAACATCGGCGCGATGGGCACGGTCCTGAGGTTCAGCCCGGTGCGGCGGGCCAGTTCCTCGGCGTCACCGATCGAATGCTCCGAGGAGTACTGCGACGGCATCGCGACGCCGAACACATTCGCGGGACCGACCGCGTCGCAGGCGATGGCGGCCACCAGCGCGGAGTCGATACCGCCGGACAGGCCGATCAGCACGGACCGGAAGCCGTTCTTCGTGACATAGGCGCGCAGGCCCACGACGAGGGCGGTGTAGATCTCCTCGTCGTCGCTGAGCCGCTCGGCGCAGCCGCCGGGCACCTCGGGCTCGTAGGCCGCGACCGGCTCGGCGGAGAGGGTGACGTGCTCGATCTCCAGGCCGTCGTCCGCCATGCCGGACGGCACCTCTCCCGCGGCGGGCAGGTCCAGGTCGACCAGCACGCAGCCCTCCTCGAACTGCGGGGCACGGGCGATCACTTCGCCGCCCGCCGAGACGACGATCGAGTCCCCGTCGAAGACCAGCTCGTCCTGGCCGCCCACCATCGCCAGGTAGGCGAGCGTGCAGCCGGCCTCCTGGGCGCGCTTGCGCACCAGCTCCAGGCGGGTGTCGTCCTTGTCGCGCTCGTACGGCGAGGCGTTGACCGACAGCAGCAGCCCGGCGCCGGCGGCGCGGGTGGCGGGCACCCGGCCGCCGTCCTGCCACAGGTCCTCACAGATGGCGAACGCGACGTCCACACCGTGGACGCGGATCACCGGGAGGGTGTCACCGGGGACGAAGTAGCGGAACTCGTCGAAGACGCCGTAGTTGGGAAGGTGGTGCTTCGCGAACCGCAGCACGACCTCCCCGCGGTGCAGCACCGCCGCCGCGTTGCGCGGGGCGCCGGCCGGCTGCCCGTAGCGCGGCTGGGCCTTCTCGCTGCGGTCCAGGTACCCGACGACCACGGGCAGCTCCCCGAAGCCCTCGGCGGCCAGCCGGCCGGCGAGCGCGGCGAGCGCGGTCCGGCTGGCTTCGACGAAGGAGGACCGCAGCGCGAGGTCCTCCACGGGGTATCCGGTCAGCACCATCTCGGGGAACGCCACCAGGTGGGCTCCACGCTCGGCCGCATGCCGGGTCCAGTGCACGACCGACTCGGCGTTCCCGGCGATGTCACCGACGCAGGAGTCGATCTGATTCAAGGCGAGGCGAAGTTGAGGCACCCCGCCAGTGTAATCGTCACACCGACGCGATGTCCTGGCCGGGCAGCGTGTCCGGCCGCACATCGCGTCGGCCCGGGGTGGCCGGTCACGGCCCTACGTGCGGAGCCAGACCGCCGTGTCGGACGGCAGCAGGCCGGCGCTGAGCGGGCCGCTGGCGAGCAGTACGCCCGTGCCGGACGGCAGAGCGACGGCCTGGCCGGAGAGATTGACGACGCAGATGAAGGCATCGGTACGGCGGAACGCCAGCACGCCGGGAGCGCTCTCCAGCCAGCGCATCGGACCGTCGCCGAGACCGGGCTCGGACCCGCGGAGCCGGAGCGCGAAGCGGTAGAGCTCCAGCATGGAGGCGGCGTCGCCGGTCTGGGCCTCGGCGGTGCGGCTCGCCCAGTCGGCGGGCTGCGGCAGCCACGGGGGCTGCGACGCGCCGTCGGGGCTGAAGCCGAACGGGACCGCCGTCCCGGTCCACGGGAGCGGTACGCGGCAGCCGTCACGGCCCGGAACGCTGCCGCCGGAGCGCAGATACATCGGGTCCTGGAGCCGTTCCGCCGGTATGTCCTCGACCTCGGGCAGGCCCAGCTCCTCGCCCTGGTAGACATAGACCGAGCCCGGCAGCGCCAGCGTCAGCAGTGCGGCGGCGCGGGCCCTGCGGGTGCCCAGCGCCACATTGGTCGGGGTGCCGTGCGCCTTGGTCGCGAAGTCGAAACCGGTGTCGGAGCGGCCGTAGCGGGTCACCGTGCGGGTGACGTCATGGTTGGCCAGCACCCAGGTGACGGGCGCGCCGACCGGCTCGTGCGCGGCCAGCGTGGTGTCGATGGACGCCCGGAGCAGTCCCGCGTCCCAGGGGCACGACATGAAGTCGAAGTTGAAGGCGGTGTGCATCTCGTCATGCCGCAGATAGCGCGCGAAACGCTCCGCGTCGGGCATCCACACCTCGCCGATCAGGGCGCGGCTGCCGGGGTAGGAGTCGGCGATGCGGCGCCAGGAGCGGTAGATGTCGTGCAGTTCGTCGCGGTCGTCGTACGGGTGCGGGCCGTCCCGGTCCGCGTCCAGGTCCGGGAGGGCCGGATCCTTGACGGGGAGGCTGGCGGAGTCGATGCGCACCCCCGCCGCGCCGCGGTCGAACCAGAAGCGCAGGACGTCCTCGTGCTCGCGCCGGACGTCGGGGTGCTCCCAGTTGAGGTCCGGCTGCTGGCTGTCGAACAGGTGGAGGTACCAGTCGCCGGGAGTGCCGTCATCGTTCACGGTCCGCGTCCAGGGCACGCCGCCGAACTGGGAGGGCCAGTTGTTGGGCGGCAGTTCGCCGTGTTCGCCGCGGCCGGGGCGGAACCAGAAGCGTTCCCTGGCCGGACTGCCGGGACCGGCGGCGAGCGCCTCGGTGAACCACGGGTGGGCGGACGAGACATGGTTCGGGACGATGTCGATGATGCTGCGGATGCCCAGGTCGAGTGCCTCGGAGATGAGCTTCTCCGCCTCGGCGAGGGTGCCGAACATCGGGTCGATGTCGCGGTAATCGGCGACGTCGTAGCCGCCGTCCGCCATGGGGGAGGGGTACCACGGGCTGAACCAGAGTGCGTCGACGCCCAGCTCGCCGAGGTATGGCAACTTGGCCCGGACACCGGCGAGGTCTCCTGTCCCGTCGCCGTTGCCGTCGGCGAAACTCCGCGGATACACCTGGTAGATGA
This sequence comes from Streptomyces sp. PH10-H1, assembly GCF_030063355.1. Classification (GTDB taxonomy): domain Bacteria; phylum Actinomycetota; class Actinomycetes; order Streptomycetales; family Streptomycetaceae; genus Actinacidiphila. The sequence goes on along the minus strand of NZ_JASISZ010000083.1, from coordinate 564 downwards.
CCGCGTTGCGCCACCAATTGCCCGCATAACGGTGGTGGTGGGAGACGGGTGGGCGGGTGTCTGCCACGGAGACGTCCTTTCGGGCAGGAGGGACCCCGCCGCCGGCCTTTTTCAGCGGGGATGGGGCAAGGGACCGGCGGCGGAGTTCTGAGGGGTTCAGTCCTGGCGAAGCGCTGGTCAGCCCTTGAGGCTGCCCGCGGTCAGACCGGACATGATGTTGCGCTGGAAGAGCAGGAAGATGGCGATCGTCGGCAGCGCGGAGATGGCCAGCGCGGCGATCAGGACGTTCTGCGGCACGCCCTGCGACAGGGAGTTGATCCCGATGTTGATCGGCTGCTTGTCGGAGTCGGGCTGTACGAGCATCGGCCAGAGGAAGTCCTTCCACACGTTCACCACCGCGAAGATGGACACCACGCCGAGGATCGGTCTGGACATTGGCGGGTCTTCGAATTTATCCGGGCAACGCCTGTCGTCGGCTGCGTCGAGTGGTTGCGCAGCGTGAGCGGAGGCGTTGGTTCTCTCGGTTGCGGAAGCCGAAGGCGTTGCGGGCTTCGAGCTTGATGA
>NZ_JASISZ010000082.1 GCF_030063355.1 Streptomyces sp. PH10-H1 | reverse complement strand
CAGGGTGTCACCCCGTTGGCCTGAGCCCGACCGAGGGACAAATAGTCATACCGGACAGGGAGATCAGCTGTCCGCACACGAGGACCTGAACTGTCCGCTCACCCGGATGTCCCACTGTCCGTGGACAATGGGCCGGCAGCCGACCCGGGCCGCTGAGGGAAGGACCGCCGGGCGGGACGGCCGGGCTGGGCCGCCCTGTCGGCGGGGTCAGCCGGACAGGCGGACCGGCATCAGCAGGTACTGCAGGCGGGCGTCGGGGCCGCTGTCGGCGCGCAGCACGGCGGGCTTGTGCGGGGTGGTGAAGGCGAAGTGGGTGGTCTCGTGGCCGATCGCGGTGAGGCCGTCCAGCAGAAACTGGGGGTTGAAGGCGATGCCGAACGTGGGGTGCTCGCCGGAGTGGTCGGTGTAGGCGGCGTCGGTGCCGTCGACGGCCTGCGCGTCGTCGCTGGTGCCGGCCTCGAGGGTGACGACGCCCTCGGTGAAGGTGAGGCGGACCGGGGTGTTGCGTTCGGCGACCAGGGCGACGCGCTTGACGGCGGCGGCCAGTTCGGCGGTGTTGACCGCGGCCTGCGCCTCGAACTGCGTGGGGAAGAGCTTGTCGTACTGGGGCAGTGCGCCTTCCAGGCCGCGCAGGATGATGCGCTGGGTGTCGCTGGTGAATCCGGTGATGCCGTAAGACTGGGTGGGCAGGGCCAGATACACGCTGGGGTCGTCAGCGAGGGCTTTGGCGGTCTCCAGCAGCGCCTTGGCGGGGAGCAGCGCCTGCCCGCACGCGCCGGGGTCGTTGGGCCGCCACTGCAGGGTGCGGACGGCGAAGCGGTAGCGGTCGGTGGCGGCCAGGGTCAGGGTGTCGCCGGCGGCGGTCAGCTGCACGCCGGTCAGGACGGGCAGGGTGTCGTCGCGGTTGGCGGCGAGGGCGACCTGGGCGACCGCCGCGACGAAGTCGGCACTGGGGAGGCTGCCGGAGATGCCGGGGTGGTCGGGGAGCTGGGGGTACTCCTCCAGCGGGAGGGTGCGCAGGGTGAAGCGGGCGGCGCCCGACTCCAGGACCAGCAGGGTTTCGGTGGTGGTGATGTGAATGTCGTCGTGGCGCAGGGTGCGGGCGATGTCGGTGAGCAGCCGGCCCGGGACCAGGACGGTGCCCGGGTCGGTGACGACGGCCGGGGCGTCGGAGTTCGCGCAGGTGTCGTAGTCGTAGCCGGTGACGGTGAGGGTGTTGCCTTCGGCGTGCAGTTTGAGGGCGGCCATCACCGGCACGGGCGGGCGGCCGGGCAGCGCGTGGCCGGCGACGGTGACGGCGTCGGCCAGGGCGCGGGGGTGCACGGTCAGCTTCATGCGGCAGGACTCCTTCAGGCGTTGCTGGCGGCGGTGGCGGGCTGGGTGATGTGGCTGCGCAGGTGGCTGTCGCGGCTGTACTCCAGCGCGGCCTTGGTGGTGCCGGTCTGGGTCCAGTCGCCGGCCGAGCACGTGGCGGTGTACGCGGCGCGACCCGTGCAGCTGGCTTCTTTGGGCTTGCCGGTGCTGGTCACGCGGTGGGTGCACACGCTCTGGTCGGCGTGGATGGGCCGGATGGTGGCGCTGATGCGCATCGGGTTCCTTACGAGGGCTGGGGGGAGTTCGAGGGGGAAGGGCGCGGCGTGCGGGACAGCCGGGGGAGCGGGTGGTCATCGGCTGCGGTGGGCGTTCTGCCAGGCCCCAAGGACGGCGGCGGGGATGATGCCGTGGTCGCCGACGGTGTGGCCGTTGAGACGGGCCCACTGGCGGATCTCGTCACGCTGGGCCTTGGAGTAGGCGGCCGTGGGCGAGGGGGTCTTGCCGGTGGCGGCGCGCAGTTTGTCCTCGGCGGCGGCGAGCTGCTTGCGCAGGCGGGCGATCTCGGTCTCGGCCTCGGTGGCCACGGACTCGTTACGGCGCCAGCGGGCGAGCTCGTTCAGTGCGGCGCGGGCCCGGTCGGCCAGAGCGCGGACCTTCTTGCTGTCGTGGCGGCGGCCCCATTCCAGAGCCTCGGCCATCTCCTTGCCGAGCGCGGTGAGGTCGGGCGTGCGGGTGATGCCGGCGGCCTCGGCTGCGGCGACGACCTCACCGAAACTCAGCCCGGTCTCGGCCGCGACGGTGGCCGCGGGCATGTTGTTCTTGAGCATCTCGACAGCCAGGGCGACCGGGTCCTGGGTGCCGGGGCGGGTGGCGGTTGCGGTCATGACGTCTCCTCGGAGTCGGTGGCGGTGTCGGTGAACTGGCGGCGCAGGGCGCGACGGAGTTTGGGCGTGGTGGCCGCCCACACGCCGTCGGACGTCTCGGTGGGGTGGTCCAGGGCATAGGCGAGACACTGCGAGCGGATCGGGCAGGAGCGGCAGTGGTCGGCCGCCTCGGCCTGGTCCAGGGCGCTGGCGCTGAACCACAGCTCGGGATCGACATCCGACCGTCGGCACGGTTCGGCGCCGGTCAGCGGCGGGAACGGGGCCAGGCGCACCGCGACGGCGGTCACCGGAGGTCGCCGATCCACGGGGCGCACACGTCGATCGGCTGCCAGGACTCGAGCTGGTACAGGTGCAGCACGTCCAGGAGCAGTTCGTCGCTCTCGCCGATCGCGTCGCCGTCCAGGCAGGTGACGATCACGCGGGGCGGTTCGGTGAGCCGGTCGCGGACGGCCAGACGGTGGGCGGGGACGTCGCCCGGGTCGGTGTCGGGGTGGCGAACCCAGACCTGGCCCGGGGCGGCGAGCAGCAGCGGGTCGCCGTCGGCCATCCGCTCGCACACCAGCCGGAACGCGGTGTCGGCGGGCAGGCCGTCGGTGTGGGCGAGGTGGGCGGTGAGCTGGTGGACGAGCTGGGCGGCGGTTTCAGCGCCGAGGATGGTGTCCAGGCGGGGGGAGAGGTCAGTCATCAGCGGGGGTCCTTCCAGCGGGTGCCGCAACCGCGGCCGGGTCCAGGTGGGTGCCGCGGCGGCCCTGGCGGCGGCCGTTGACGCTCGGGGCGGGGGTGTCGTACGGCGCCCAGAGCCGGGGGGCTCCGGTGTGCTTGGTGGCGTACATCGCGGTGTCGGCCGCCCGCATCGCCTGGGCGAAGTCGCTGTCGCGGGTCTGGGCGGCGCCGATGGACACGGCGACGGGCAGGTGCTGGCCGTCCCAGGACACGGGGCGGGTCAGGGCGTGCTGCAGGTCGGTCAGCGCCGTCATGGTGGCGGCGGGTTGCAGGCGGGCGGCGGCAACGAATTCGTCGCCACCGATGCGGCCGGCGACGCCGTGGTGTTGGCCGGTCCAGCCCTGCAGGCGGCGGCCGATCGCGGCCAGGACGGCGTCGCCGGCCCCGTGGCCGAACGCGTCGTTGGTGTCCTTGAAGAAGTCGAGGTCGGCGATCAGCAGGACCGACTCGGCGGGGTGGCGGTCGGCGAGCTGGGTGGCGCGGGTGGTGAATTCGTCGCGGGTGGGCAGGCCGGTGAGCGGGTCGCGGCGGGCGGCGGCGAGCTGGGTGCCGAGCCGGTGGTGGTCCAGGGCCCAGGCGGCGATCGTGGGCAGGGCGGTGGCGGTGATCAGGAGGAGTCGGCGCTGACGTACGGCGGTGGGAGCAAGGCCGACGGGAACGTTGCTCACGGCGATCACCGGACGATCATGTGGTGGGGGTGGCCGTTGACCATGTGGTCCACGCAAGGCCGGCAGTCCTCGCGGGGTGCGAGCCCCGCGTGCGCTTCCCGGCTGGCGTAGGCGTGGTACCAGCACTGCCGGCACTGGCCCTTCGGCGGATTCGACGCCGTCTTGTTCGCCATTACAACCACCTCCGCTGAGCGTTCTTGGCGACTTTGTCGGCGGCGGCCTTGTCGGTGAACTGCTGCTTCTGCGCGGCGGTGATCAGGAGAAGCCGCCGCTGGCGTAAGGCGAAAGCGGGCATGATGGTGCCCTTCCTGTTCGCTGTACTGCGGGTGGGTGGGCCCGGGACGGCTGTGCGGTTGACGGCCAGGCGGCCGTCCCGGGGCGGAGCTACCAGCCGGGGCTGATGAGGGTGACGGCGCGGCGGACCTGGCAGTGCTGGGCCAGGGGCCGGCCGTGGCGGGCGGCGCGTTCGGCGGGGGAGTCGGCGAGCTGGCGGGCGCGCTGTTCCGCGACGCTGCCGCTGGCGCAGCCCTTGATGACGTAGCAGAGCTGGGTGTGGGTCTCGTCGTGGTCCTGGAGGACGAACGTCACCAGGTACGGGTCTCCGTTCATGTCCTCATCTCCTCTCGGTTGATGCGCCCGGCCGGCGGGATGGCAGCCGGGTAGGTGGTGCGGTCAGGGCTTGAGCCAGGACGGCAGGTCGAAGCTGTGGCGGTGGTCGAGTGGGGCGCCGTGGTTGATGTCACCGGGCCGCAGGCGCTGGGTGAGGTCGCGGGCCAGGGTGTCGGCGGCCTCCCAGGTGGAGCACCAGGCGCCGGAGCCCAGGCGGTTGACCTGGTGTTCGTTGACCAGGCGGCGGTGGCCGTGTGCGTCGTCCCATCCGACCGACAAGGTCCGCCGTACGAGGTGGCCGGGGTCGGCGGGGCAGATGTAGTGGTGGACGCCGGCCACCACGCCGGGCGCGCTGGGGTGGGTGAAGCGGCGGGTGTAGATGCCGCTGACGTCGTCGCCGCTGCCGGACAGGTCGACGTCGTTCACCGTCAAGGTGCCGGTCTCGGACCACACGTAGCGGTCGAGTCCGCTGAACTGGCGGAGCACAGTCCATAGCTGGCCGTCAGTGGGGGCGACTGCGGTGACCTGCCATACCTCGCCGGTCTGCTGGCCGGGGACGGCGGCGAGGCGGCGGCCGAAGCGCTGCACGGTCAGGTGCTGGCCCATGGTGAACAAGGGCTCGCAGCCGGGCAGGGTGTGAATGCCATGAACGGGGCCGGGGCTGCCGGAGGCGTGGACCACGGCGGCCAGACCCGCTGTGTGCAGGCCCGACAGGAGCTGGTGCAGGGCGGTCGGATCGGTGAGGAAGCCCTCGAGGACGGCGGGCCTGCCCGCCTGGTGGGTGGTGGCCGCGCTCAGGTGGACTCGGGTCGGCAGGTAACCGGCGCGGCTGGACCATGCGAGTACCTGCCCGCACGCCGCTTCGCGCTGGCTGACGTTCCGGTCGGCGTGCACGGTGCCGGTGGCGCCTTCGAGGTAGCGGGCGGTGAACTCCCGCATGGCGTCGAAGGTCTGGCTGCGGCCCATGAGGTGGTGGGCGCTCTGCGGGTCTCGGTGCAGCAGCATGACGGGCCTTTCCGGGCGGTGGTCGGGCGGGTCAGAGCTGCGCGGCGAGGTGCTCCAGGCCGCGCGCTTCGGCTTCGCGCCGGTCCACCAGGGCGTTGTAGTCGCGCTCTTCGCGCCGCGACCACCGGGTCACGCCGTAGGCGTGGTGGATGTCGCGGATGTGGAGCTCGCGGGCGCCGGGGGCGTTGAGCTGCACGGCGTGCACCAGCTCGTGCAGCACGGTGACGGCCAGCTCGTTGGCGGCTTCGGCCAGGGCGACGTTGATGATGATGTGGATGCCGCCGGCCGGGTTCAGAACGGTGATGCCGAACGCGCCGCGCGCACCGCGCCGTTGGCCGCGGGCCTGACGTGCCTTGGACAGCAGGTTCGCGCCGGGGGCGAACGCGGCGTCAGCGGCGGTGGCGAGGTGGGCCAGGCCGCGCTCGTGGGTGAGGGTCAGGCGCACCTGCGGCAACCGACCGCACCGGCCTTGCACGATGTCGGCGGCACGTTCGGCGAGGCGGGCGACGTCGCGCTGCAGGCGGCGCTGGCCGAACAAGCCGGTCTGGTGGGAGTCGACGGTGATCTGCATGGCGTTCTCCTGGGTCGGGAGCTGGCGGTGCAGGGCGTTATTCGCCGGCGGCGCGGGCGCGGGCGGCGGCGTTCAGCAGGGCGGCGTGGATCTGGGATTCGCGGCGGGTCAAGCCGTCGTTGAAACCGGGCACCGTGCGGGCGCCGGTGACCTGCAGCAGGTGGGCGTTGGCGCGGGCGGCGGTGTCCGGGGTGCCGGATCCGGTGCGCAGCAGGACGCGTTCGGCGCCCAGGACGCATACGGCGCCGCCCGGCGCCTGGCGGGTGAAGCGGGTCCAGCCGGCTGCGGTGATGTGCTGGCTGGTGGCGGTGAGGAAGTCGCTGGGCAGCATCGCCCGGCCGGCGGGGCGAGCCGGTGACGCCTGCCGGGTGCGGTCGGTGCCGAAGAACAGGTGCCAGCTGGTGACGATGATTTCGCGCAGGATCACGGCAGTGGCGTACACGGCGGCCTTGAGCAGCCACCAGGCGGCGCGGCCCGCCAGGCGGCCGCCGGCCTTCGCCAGGTGCGCGGTGCGGGAGGGGGTGCGGGGGTCGGGGGCGCTGGGGCCGGTGACGATCCCGGCCTGGGCGAGAAGGATGTCGAGGGTGGGCAGGACGACCGCCGGGCGGACCGGGGCGTCGGTCAGGGTGGGCGCCAGTTCCGCGGCGAGCGCGTCGGCGAACACCGCATCGACTGCGGCGGCCAGGGCGGCCTGGGACCAGAACGTGGTCGGCAGGGTCGTCGTCGTGGTCGTCATCGCTGCGGCACCCCGCCGACCGTGATGGCGGCCGCGGCGTCGGCCAGGATGGTGCGGGCCCGGTCGATGCGCTCGCCGACCTCGTTCTCCGCGTGGGCGGCGGCGTCGTCCAGCCAGTCCCCGGCCATGACGGCCTGCTCGGCATCCATGTCCACGTCCCGCACCGCGTCGGCCAGGGTGTCGAGGACGTTGTAGAGGGCGCGCAGTACGCCGGTGTCGCGGTTGCGGTGATCGTGGATCAGGCGCAGGGCGTGCGCGAGGGCGGCCGGGTTGTCGGTGTCGGCGGCGGCCTGCAGGCGGTGAAGGTGGGTGAGGATTCCGGCGACGGCGGTGTCCATCTGCTGCGTGCGGGTCGGCAGGGTCGTCATGTCGGCTCCCCGGTTCAGACGGTCGCGATGAGGAGCGCGGCGATGAACAGGAACAGGTGGTGGAAGGACTGGTCGAGGGCGTAGGCGCCGGTGCCCAGGTGGGCTGCCGGGGTGCCCTGGGCGGTGACCGGGGCGGCGGGGTGGGCGCCGGTGCCGAGAGAGAAGAACTCGGTTTTGCCGGTCAGTTGGGCGAGGCGGGCCAGGGTGGTGCGGCGGTCGGCCCACCAGTGGCTGGCGGCGTCCAGGGCGAGGCCGGCGGTGATGCCCAGGGCGGTGACGTGCAGGTGAAGGGCGAGGACGGCGGCGGCCAGGGTGATGCCCTTGGTGAGGGTCAGGCCCAGGACGTGGCGTGCGTCGGCGAGGCGGCCGGGCCAGCCGGGCAGGCCCTTGGCCTGCGCCTGGTGGGAGGTCTGCACCCAGTGGTCACCCACGGAATGGGCGACGAACAGGGCGATGAACACGGCGCCGAAGACGGTTGCGGGCATGGCGGGGCCTTCCTGTGGCGGTGGGGCGGGAATCGTGGGGCCCGGGGGAGGCCGGCTGAGTTGGCGACCTGGCGGCCGCCCCCGGGGGGTGGGGCGAGAGCGGGTGAGCTACTTCGTGGCGGGAGGCTGCTTCTTCGCCGTCGTCTTCTTCACGGGTGGTGCGTAGCGCTGGACGGATTTGCGGATGTAGTCGCGGGTGAGGTCGAGGGCTTCGGCGATGTCGGCCTGGGCGCCGAAGTAGCCGGTGTCGAGTTCGGCGGCGATGCCGGTCCAGAACGTGCGCTCGGCTTCTTCCTTGGCCGCATCGCGGATGATCAGGGCGGCGGCGACCCGGTCTTTGAGGGCTTTGCGGACTTCGGGTTCGGGGCGGGGGCTCATGGTGGTTGCTCCGTCGCGGATCGGGGAGGATGGGGTTTCCTCCTGCTCCGGTTGGAGCGGGGTCAAGGGGGCCCGGGGCGGCCGGCTGAGTTTGGCGACCTGGCGGCCGCCCCGGGGCGGATCTACAACTGGGCGTCGTGTGCGGGCACCAGGCCGTCGGCGTCGTAGGGGCCGGTGATGAGTTCCTCGTCGCCGAGGATCACCGCGACCTGCCGGACGTACTCGGAGCAGGCCCGCAGGTCTTCGGTCATCAGCTGGTCGGCGGTCGACACGAGGCCGGCAACCGGACCGGTGGTGACAAGTTCGCGATCCTGGTAGCGGTCGGCGAGTTCACCCAGGAGCAGGTGGACCTCGCGCAGCAGGCAGGAGTCCTGCAGCATCTCGAACGCCTTGCCTTCCTGCCGGACCCCGCGCTGCACGGTGTCGCGCAGCTGGCCGACCGACAGGGCCGCGCGCCATGCCCAGTCAGCGTCGTCGTCGGCGATCTCGCACGGGTCGGGGTTGGCGTCCGGGTTGGTGATTTCGGCGGCCGCGGCCATGAGCAGGTGCAGGACCAGGACGCAGCTCACCAGGGCGATGGGCATCGTGATGGCGATCTGGGTGTCGGTGGCGCGGGTGAACCAGTGCGGGCCGAGGTGCAGGTAGCTGTTGGCCTGGGTGAGGATGCCGGCTGCGACGCCGATGCCAAGGACGGGGGTGGACGCCCGGTCCAGGAGGCTGGTCAAGGTGCGGCGTAAGCCGGCGAGGCGGCGGCTGTCGAGGTGGTTCGTGCGGGTCATGGGCTGCTCCGTGGTCGGGGACCGGTGGTGCGGGGTGAGAGGGGCCCGGGGCGGCCGGCTGAGTGTGGCGACCTGGCGGCCGCCCCGGGGCGGATTCAGCGGGTGTCGATGCGGCCGGAGACGCTGCGGGCGCGGACGTCCAGGTGGGTGGCGGCGCGGGTAGTGATGGAACCGGAGACCGTACGGGCGGCAACCGAGCCGCTGGCGATCGGGGTGGCGGTCATCCGGATGGCGCCGGAGACGGAGTTGGCGGTGAAGCTGCTGCCGCTGTAGGCGCCGATCTCGACGGCGCCGGAGACGCTGGTGACCGCGACGGAGGACTCGACCGAGTCGACATCGATGGAACCGCTGGTGGTGTTGGCGGTCAGGCGCCGCACGCCCTTGGCCTCCACGCTGCCGCTGACCGTCTGCACGTCCAGGTCGTTCAGATCGCCGGAACGGACCCGCAGGCCGGCGCTGGTGGTCGCCAGGCGGAGGCTGGAGTGGGGCGGCATCGTCACGTCCACGGTGAGGGCGCCGGCGCGGCCGGTGCCGGTGTGCCGGTCGCCGCGATCACCCGGCCGTTCTCGATGACCTTCTTGCCGCCCATGTAGACGTCGTTGCCGATCATCTGCATGCCCACGCCGACGTTGTCGACGGACACCACGTTCATGCCGAAGCCCCCGTTGAACTGGAAGTTGCTGCCGCCGATCTGGACGGTGCCGCTACTGCCGGGGATCTGGGGGACGGTGACCTTCAGCCAGGCGTTCGCGTCGCGGGTGAACTCGGTGCTGGTGATGGCGCGGATCGCTTCGGCGACCGGGCCTTCGTCGTCGTCGGTGGCGACGGTGACGACGGCCTGGGTGACGGCCGGGTCGACGGTGACGCGGACGGTGCCGGCCTGAACGGATAAGTCGAGGCTGATGGGTCCGGCCTGCTCTGCGGTGATCTTCATCTGAGTGGACACGGGATCTCCTGGTTGAGGAACTTCGAGAAGGTGTCGGGTTGCTCCGACACCTCAATAATGCAGACTAAAAGTCTGCCTGTCTACAACCGGCATACTTTTTGTTTGCCTCTTTGGATCGGTGCAGGTCATCCCGCATGCGAGGGGGATGGAGCGGTCTTGCGGGGCGTGGCGGGCGGAGTCGTCCGGTGTGGTGACGGTGATCGGGTGGTGACGCCGGGCGTGGGGCCCGGGGCCGGGGTGCCGCTGTGGGTGCCGGAGAGCTGCAGGCCGATCAGCAGGCCGATCACGGCCCATACGGCCGTTTTGTAGCGGGCCCACCAGGTGGGCGGCTCCGGCGTGACGATCTGGTATTTGACGCCCAAGGGGGAGTCCTTCCATCGGGGATCAGGGGGAGAAGTGGCCGAGCATCGCGACGAGCTTGGCCAGGAAGCTGGAGATCGACGGCCCCCAGGAGGAGCTGGCGGCGTAGAAGCCGAGCAGGGCGCTGACCAGCGCGTGGGGGATCCGCAGGCCGAACTTGCGGATCAGCAGGGCCACGAGCGCGAGGAGCAGCACGATTGCGGAGATGGACAGCACGGCGGGTTCTCCTTCGGTCAGTCGGAGGTGGTCTCGGCGGTGTCGCCGCTGACGACGTTGTTGACCACCGAGTTGTTGGTGCCGTGGATGCGCACGGTGGACTGCACCCGGCCGGTCGTGCGGCCGGTGCTGGTGACGCCGGTGTTGGCCGTGCTGCCGGGCTGGGTGCCGTGGTTGGCCGATGTGGCGGCCTGGTGGCGGATCGCGTCGTCGTGCGGGGTGGTCGGGTGGTTGATGACCGAGCCGGTGATGCTCTGGCCGTCGCCGACGACGGCGATGCCGTGGTTCTGGATCCGAGCCGGGTTGCCGCGCCGCGGCTTGGTGGGCTTGGCGCCGCGCCGGTCGGTGGGCGCGACCGGCTTGTTGGCGCCGCCCGGGTTGCACACCGAGCACGGCACCCGCTGCTCGTGCAGGCGGGAGTCCAGGGTGTGCCAGCCGCCCCGGCAGCCGCCCGGGCAGCGGGCGGCCCGCGGCTTGGCCGGCCCGGCGCACTCGGTACAGCTGACGGTGGTGCCCGGGAACCGGCCGGCCCCCTTGCACACCGCGCACGTGGTGGTGCGCAAGGTGGCGGCCGGGGCCCCGGATGCGGCCGGTGCCGCCTTCGCGGACGGCGCGGGGGAGGCTCCGGCCTGCCAGGCCCAGACGGTGCGCAGCGCGGCGGCAACCGGGGTGAACGCCGCGTTGCGCGCCTTCTTCTTCGCGGTGCGCAGCGGGCGGCGGATCGCGGCCTTGACCTTGGCCTTGGCGCGTCGTTTGACCTTGCGGGAGACATAGCGGGCGGCGGCAGTGATGTCGTGGGCGTAGTCGATGGGCGGCGGGTCTTCCTGCCCGAATCCGGCGTCGGTGATCCACAGCAGGGCGGGGTTGGGGTCGGCGTAGGACAGCAGCCGGGAGTAGGTGATGAAGTGCTGGCGGTCGATGCGCGGTTCGTCGAAGGCGTGGCCGGCGGGGCAGGCGACGCGCACGAGCGGGTCGGCGGCCTCATCGAGGGTGAAGGTCAGGTGGGTGTCGGTCTGGCAGATCAGGCAGGCCACGGGGACCGGGAGCCACTGGATCCGGTAGGTGTGGGCCGGGTCCTGCTCGAGGTAGCGGAATCGGCGCTCGCAGGTGATCCGGTGGTACCCGGAGGCCGGATCGGAGGGCCGGAACGATGCGGAACGCATAACGGACTCCAAGGATCATTCGGGCGGAACTCGGGATGGAACGGCAGGGAACCGCAGGTCAGCGGGGTGGAACGGGCTTGGAACCGGCCTTCGGGGGCGGTAACGGTTACCGGTGGCCGAGGGGGTTCCAGCCCGGTTCCGGGCCGGTTCCCACCATCTGACCTGCGGTTTCCTGACAGTTACGGGGGCTCAGGAGCCGTCGGACGGCTCGCCGGTGATCGCGTTGATGTCCCGCAGGCGGTACCCGCGCCGGCCCTTGCCGAGGTTGATGACGGACAGGCTGTGCTCGGTCGGGGCGAGCACCGCCTTGACCGCCTCGCGCAGCGCGTCGGCCCGCACGGCACGGCGGCTGGCGTCCTCGTCGTCGGCGTCGTCGGCCGGGGCGAACAGGTCCAGGCCCCACCGGTCGGGGTCGACGGCGGCCAGGGCCTCGGCGAGCTCGTCGGGGGTCAGGCCGGCCGGGCTGCCCGCGTCGGTGAACGCGTTGCGCATGGCGGTGATCAGGGCGGGCGGTCCGGTCGGCGTCGCCAGGCTGGTGGCCTGGCGGCTGGCGGCCATCAGGTCGGCCAGCTTGATGGAGCTGCAGGCGGCGGACTCGGTGTCGATGTCGACCAGGCCGGCCGCCGCGCGCTCCAGGCCGCGCCGCTCCAACTCGTCGTCGTCGGCGTAGCAGCCGCGGTAGGGGATCGGCTCGCAGTAGTCGGCGCCGGCCAGCACGTAGGCCACCGAGGCATCGTTGGGCACGTCTCCCATGGCCGGCACCAGCCGGTCCGGCCGCCAGCCTTCGGCCATCGCGCCGCCGCCGACGATCTGGCCGATGTCGTCCTTGTCGCACGCGGCCATGACCTGCACCGGCAGTTCGACCACCCAGGTGTTCGCGCCGACCTTTTCCTTGGTGACGCCCTGACCGGCGATGACGATCGTCACGTCGGACTTCGCCGTGGTGATCGCGGCCTCGGCAAGAAGCCCGTCGACGTCCCACTGGACGGGCTTTCCGCCTTCCTCGATAACGCGGCCCTTGCGGGAATGCTTGACCAGCGCCGGGAATTCGTCGACCACGATTTTGATGCCGGGGCGCTTGGCCGAGGTCACCCAGTTCTTGCCCATACCGAGCTTGCCGAGCAGTTGCGTTCGGCCGAGGCCGATCTCCAGCGCCCACGACATCACCCGGTGCGCGTCTTCGATGTTGGTGGCGACGACGTGCATGGCGTGCCGCAGGCCGCTGAATCCGGAGCCGCCGCCGCCGACGTCGATGCCGATGACGATCTGGTCCTCGGTTGCGGTCAGGACATCCAGGAAGGCCGCCAGCAGGTTGGACTTGCCGGAGCGGGACTTGCCGACGACGTTGATGTTGGTGCGCAGCGCGGGCAGGGCGAGCGGCCGCCCGGACATGTCGGCGCCGATCTGGGCGGTGTGGATCTGGGAGGTCTTGATGCTGCGCGGGGCGCGGTAGGGCAGGGGCGGGACGGCCTGCCACTGCTCCTTGCCGGGGATGCGCAGCACGCAGTAGTTGCGGGACTCGGCGGACTGCTGGAGCAGGATGCTGCTGGTGCGCACACCGGGCAGGCAGCCTTCCAGCAGGTCCAGCCCGTCGGCGATGGCCTTCGGGGTCATGCGGGAGAGCCACACGTGGACCTCGAAGCCCCACGGGTAGGGGTCCACGCGCAGCGCGCTGATGTTGGCCTTGAGGTCGTCGGTCAGTGCCTCGCGGATCATCGCCTCGAACATGCGCGGGGTCATGCCCGACTCGAACTTCTGCGGGATGCCGGCCTCGACCTGCTCCAGGCGCGCCAGCTGCTCCTCGGTCAGTTCCACGTCGCGGCCAAACCAGGAGGCGGCACCGAGGTTCAGGACCAGGGCGCCGAGCAGCCCCCACACGCCCTCGTAGCCGAACGCGGCCAGGTCGAGGCCGCCGGCCGTGCCGTACACGGACGCGGTCCGGGCCAGGACGATGTTGCGGGCGTGCTTCTTGGCGGCGGCCGCGATGGTCACCGACGCGTTGGCGTCCTGCTGCGCCTTCTGCGCGAGGGCCTGCTTGGCCTTGCGGTCCCGGATCGCCACGCTCGCCCGGCGCGCGGCCCGGTTGGCCTCCGCCGTGGTGGTCAGCGCCAGTTGCAGGTCCGAGCGCGCCTTCATGCCCTCGATGCCGCGCACCCAGGTGCGGGCCCGGCGCTCGCCGCGCACCGCCCGGGGCAGCACCCCGTGGGCGCTGCGCTGGCGGGCCACCCAGCGGCGCAGGCGGCGCCGCGACTGCCGGCGCAGGAACTCGTACCGGGCGCGGCGGCCTTCGCGGGTGAGCAGCGCCGGGTGGATCCAGGGCGCGTCACCCTCCGGGTCGGCGCGGGTCTCCCACGCGTCGGCGGTGATGACAGTGCCCTCAAGCGGTGCGCCGGACGCGGCGGCCGGTGCGGGGTCGGTCGGGGTGGTGGGCGGTGCGGTGGGCTTGGTGAAGTCGACCGGCGGCGCGCTGTCGGTGACGTCGGGGTCGTCCAGATCGGGGCCGTCGGTGAAGGGGAGCCGGGTCACGGTCGCCAAGGTCGCGATCGTGTCGGGGGCCGCGGCGTCCAGGAGGTCGCGCAGCTGGTCGGCGTGGCGCACCAGGACCTGGCGGGCCTTGGGGCCGTTGCGGGGGCCGACGACCTTCATCGTGTGCAGCCGGTCCAACAGCGCGAGGGCGGTGTCGAAGGAGATCTTCAGCTCGCGCTGCAGCATCGAGGGGGAGCCGAACTGGGTGGCGACCACGAGTTCGGCCGCCTGGCGCACTACGGCGGGGGCAAGCTGCCCGGTGGGGCTGGTCTGGGTCTGATCGGTCATTCTGAACGCACTCCTTGGTTCGGTCTTGTGCCGGGAGGAGCGGGGCCGGTCCCGCCTGGCAGCTATGGCCGGCCCCGCGTTCGTGCTGTTCGGTGGATCAGGCGGCGGTTGCGTAGCCGTCGTCGGGGGAGCAGATGTTGCAGGCGCCCAGGCGCCGGGAGATCTCGTACTCGCGCTCGGTGTGGCACAGCCGGCAGATGCGTCGGGCGCGCAGCGCGCCGTGCACGGACGCCCACTTGGCGGGCGTCATCGGGCGGACCGGTTTGGCGTCCGCGATCAGGAACAGGTAGGCGGCCTCGGTCTTGCGGCGGCGCGAGCGCCACAGCACCTGACCGGCAATCGGTTGTCCGCCCGGCCGCAGTCCCAGCGCCCGCAGTTGGCGGCGCGTCGCGTACTCCTGCGGTGCCATCCGAAACGGCCAGGTGGGCAGGCCGTAGCGGTCGCCGTCCGGGTCGAAGAACTTCGCGTAGGCGGCCATCAGGCGCTCCGCTCGGTGCGCACCACGTGCAGTCCGCCGTGCTTCTTCGCCGCGGTGATGCGGTCGTAGCACCACGTCCGGCCGGGCACCTTCGGCTTCTTGGTGACCGTCCGGCGGCGCTCGACAACTTCGGTCGCGACGTCCTTCGCGGACGGTTCACGGCCAGCCCGCAGTTCGTCCGCAATCCACGCCTCGATGGCGCTGTTCTCGTTCGCGTCGAACGCCTTCGCGGTCTCCGCCGCCGCCTTGCGGGCACCTGGCGACAGGGTCCGCACGGCAGGCCCCTTACGCGTGGCGCGGGGCCGCGCGGGCGCCTTTTCGCGCGTACGTGCGAGCGGGGGGACGGACGGGGTGATCTGCGGAGATACCGTCAGAAGTCCCCCGCCCCCGGATGCCTCCAGCGCGGCCGTGGCGGACGCTGCGTCCGTGCCTGTGGGGAGGGTTACCACCCCGGCGGCGGACACCTTCCAGGCCGCACCCCCGGCGTCCTGGGCCGACTCGGCGGACGGCTTCCCGGACGCTTCCATGCGGCGGGTGCGGGCGGTGTGCAGGTGTCCGAGGATCGTGGCGAGCCGGTCCTCCGCCTCCACCCGCAGCCCCAGCAGATCAGCGGACAGCAGCGTCAACAGGTCACCGGTCAGGGCCTGTTCGCCGGCGCCCTCGTGGACGGCCCATGCGGCGGTCCATGCGTCCGGCATCGACAGCTCGCTGCGGCCGGCGATCGCCCGCAGCTGCTTCGCGGTCTGCCACACCTGCGGGTACTGCCGGGAGCGGGCCCGGCGGTCGAAGAACGCGTCGCGGCGCGCCTTGCGGGCTGCCTTCGCCTTCGCCTTGGCCGCGCGGTGGCGGCCCATCTGGATCAGCTGCCACAGGGCGATCGGCACGATGCTGGACGCGGCCAGCACCACCCCGACCTGGAACCCGTACTCCTTGCCGCCGATCTGGAGGCCGTGCCCGTAGTTGACCGACCCGGCCAGCGACGCGAACAGCCAGACCGCAACCCGGTAGGGCCACGTCGCCCGGCCGGCTTCCGCCGCCTTGGCCTCGGCGGCGGTCGCGGCCCACGCGCTGGCCTCCAGCATCACCGGCAGCAGCGCCACCATCCACGGGTCCAGGCCCATGAGCTTGAGGCTGGAGCCCTGGGAGATCAGCGCGGGGATGATGCTGCACGCCATCACCACCAGCGCGGCGACCAGGTCCAGGTGCTGCGACACGAACCCCGGCGCGGCCTTGAGCGCGGCGTTGCGGCGCTCGCGCCGTTCGGCGCGGGTCTTGGCCTTGAGGCGGGCCTTCTCCTTCGCGGCCGCGGCCGCCACCTGGCGCTCGCGCTCGATCCGCTCGGCGCGCTGGCGGTCCTTCAGCTCCTGCGCCAGGCGCTCGCGCTCGGCGGCGGCGGCCTTGTCCGCCCGGTCCTGCTCCCGGTCGGCGGCGTCGGCCTCGGCCTGCAGCCGCTGCTGCTCGAGGTTCGCGTTCAGCACCAGCTGCTCACGCTGTAGCTGCGCCTCCTGCGCCTGGCGGCGGTCCTCACGGTCCTGCTCGCGGTCGGCGTCGCGGCGGGACTGCCGGAAGTCGGTGGTGCTCATCGGGTGCCTCCAGCGGTGGCCGGCGAGGACGGCGCGTAGTGGATCAGCGCAGCAACCAGGGTGATGACAGCCGCCAGGGCAACACGCGTGTAGACGGGGGCGGAAAGGCCCGCCAGCCACGATCCGCCGGCGACCGCGAGAGGAATCTGCAGCCAGCCCAGCGCCGCCAGCCCCCGGGTCAGCGCCACCCGGGCATCCGTCACCAGGTCGACGCCCCGGGAGTCCGCGACCGTGAGGCCCAGCAGCGGCAAGGCCAGCAGCACGCGCTGCCACCAGCAGGTCTGCAACCCCAGCGTCCAGGCCAGACCCGACGCGACCAGGCCGGTGACCAGCCACACCGTCACCACCGCCTGCAGCCGCAGCCGGGAAATCTTCGTTGTCGTCGGCGTTGCCGTCGCCGTGCCGTCGGCGCTCATGCCGCGACCGCCGCAAACTCGGGGGCCGGCGCGCTGATGGGCGGGAGAACCTGGAGGTGGCGGACCGGGCCGAAGACCGGGTCCGCCGTCTCGATGACGGCCGGCTCCTCGAGGACCTCGCGGTACAAGGCGGCAACCAGCCGGGCCGCCGCCTTGCCCTCCTCGTCTCCCTCGTCCAGGCCGAGCAGCACATCGGCCAGGAACTCCAGGCGCGCCTGCCGCTGCGCCACGGTCTCGACCGGGCACTCCAGCCACTCCACCGCCCGCACCCCGGTCAGGGACGACAACCTGGCGAGGGTCTCCACCTGCACCAGACCGGTGCGCTGGGAACGTGCCGGGATACCTGCAAAAATCGTGTTCACGGGTCGTTTCTCCTCTTAGTGGGACGGCCTGTGCGCGGCTCCCCGGACCTCTGCCAAGAACATCCGGGGAGCCGTTTCGAACAGCAAGAACTGACGAGGCAGACCCCATCGTTGATGTGGTCTCCATTGCCTAGACAATGCTTGACGGGTTTGATGTTGGCACTCGTCTCGATCTCCGTCAAGGGCGGCGGGCAGATCAATCGAGCAGATGTTTCCGTGCGGAACCGATCACCTTGCGTTAGGAGCTACGTACTACGTGCCTCCTGGAATCAGTAGAGCCCCAAAGGGTGCGAGGCGTCAAGGTGCCACGTAGCACCTGTGGGGTAGGGTGGATTTATGACCACTCCAGGCCGCAGCCAGTACCGGCACACCGCAGACCAAATCCGAGCCGCGATAGAGCAGGGCGAGTACGCCCGGGGCTCAGCGCTACCTCGCGAAGATGAGCTCGCCGACACCTACGGGGTCGACAGGAGCACGGTCAATCGGGCTTTGCGGGTGTTGACCACTGAAGGTCTGGTTCGACCGATTCGAGGCAGGGGGACGTTCGTGACACCCATCGCGCCTATCAGGCGAAATGCCGTGCTGAGGTACTCCACCGCCGCCCGTGAGCGCGCCGGGGGACGTGGCGCCTTTGATACCGAGATCAAGGCCATGGGCCTGACGCCACGGACGGCTACGACCATCGAGAGCGGGGAAACGCCGGCCAAGGCCGCCGAACTGCTCGGCACCCAGGAGACCATCGCTCGCGTGCGTCGGATGTACGCCGACGACATCCCCGTCCAGCTCGCGACTAGCTACATCCCAGCCGAGATCGCGACGGGTACCGCCTTGGCCGAAGTCGATTCCGGGCAGGGAGGGATCATCAGTCGATTCACAGAGCTGGGTCACGCTCAGGTTCGGATCACTGAGCGGCTTACCGTGCGAACCCCCTCGGCCGAAGAGACCCAGGTCCTCGATCTCTCCGAAGATCACCGGGTCTACGAGGTCCTGCACACCGGATGGACAGCCGAGAATCGCGCAGTCGAGGTCTGCTTCCACGTCATGCCGGTGCACCTGTGGGAGCTCGACTACGAGTGGGCCGTAGACGCTACGTGACCAGTGGATTCAAGGGTCGGCGCCCGGACGGCCGCAGATCGTCTGGGAGACAAGATCGAACCAGCATGACCCCATTGCCTAGACAATGACGATCTTAGGCGGTACACATAGCTCATGACGATCCCGATCTACCAACGCGTGGCGGATGACCTCCGCGGTCGCATTGTCGATGGCTCCTTGCCGCCGGGCGGCCAGCTGCCTACCGAGGCGGAGCTTCGGGCGACGTACGACACCACCCGCGAGACGGTGCGACGCGGTCTGGCCCTGCTGATCAACGAAGGGCTCATCGTCAGTCGGCGCCCCAAGGGGTACTTCGTCCGCGCGTGGACGCCGATGGTCTACCGGCCGCAGAGCGAGTTCAAGAGGCGACCGCCCCAAGTAGACGTCTTCACCCAGCTCATCGCTGATGAGGGCAACGGCCGGGAGGCTACGCAGGACATCGGGGTGGAGATCGTCCAGCCGACCGCAGCGGTACGCGATCGTCTCCAGACCAAGGAAGGCGAGCTGGTCGCGGTCCGTCGCCGAACCCGGCGCATCGACGGCGACGCCTACAACCTGAACGACTCCTATGTCCCGCTCGCGCTGGTGCAGCACAGCGACTGGATGAACCCCGCCGACGTGCCGCGCGGTACGAACGCCGTCCTCGCTGAACTCGGCCGCGAGCTGGTGCGCGCCCTAGACGAGATCTACATCCGGATGCCACGACCCGACGAGACCACCCGGCTACAGCTCGGCCCGGGTACCCCGGTAGCCGAGCACATCGTGACCACGTACGCGGCAGACGGCGCGCCCGTTCAAGTGACGATCAATATCGTCCCGGGGGATCGTCACGTGATCGTGTACGAGCGGGTGAAGGACGCTGCCACGGCTGAGGAGCCGCGCATCCCCTGGGGTGCCCAGTGATCCTCGTCCCGGCCGAGGAGGCCGATCTGCCCAGGTTGCTGAAGTTCCGGACCGACTCGGCTGAGTGGCTTGGGGCCCAGGGGCTCGACCAATGGGCGAAGCCTTTCCCCGCCGCACACATCCTGGGCAGCATCCGAGCCGGGGAGGTCTACCTCATCAAGGAGGACCTCCGGGCCGACGCGACCGCGACGATCACCCTCGACCGTGACGCCGATGACCGGTTGTGGACTGCGGAGGAGCGGGCCGAGCCCGCGCTGTACGTCCACAAGTTGACCGTCGATCGGAATGCTGCGGGCAGCGGTGTCGGTGCCCGCATCCTCGATTGGGCCGGCGACCAGGCCGCACGGCGGAGCTGCAGATGGCTCCGGCTCGATGCCTGGACGACCAACCCCAAATTGCACGCGTACTACCTCCACCAGGGATTTCAGCACGTCCGGACATCAACCGATCCCAGTGTGGTGTCCGGGTGGGCAGCCCAGCGTCCGGCTGATCGCGTGGCCACGGAGTTCGATGACGAGCCACTGACGGGGGCCACTGCCCAACTGCCGGGCGCGCCATCTGACACGGCACTTACCAAGCAAGAGGAGAATGCCCCGCATGAACTTTGATCTCGCTCCATAAAACGAAAGCCGCCCCTGTGTGACCAGGAGCGGCTGACGCCAATGCATGACTCCCCGCCGGCAAGCTTCGGAGTCGTGGTCAGTGCGGTGACCGACCTTGGTGCCTGGACCGAGGTCCTTGTGGTCACCTACCCAACAGGATAGACGTCCACTACAGAGGATGCCCAGCAGGTGCTGGCGTCCAGTGGTACGCGTCACGTTGATCATCTGATCCACGGCCCCCCGTAAAAAGGGACCGTACGTGTCAAAGCAGCACAACGCAGCAGGTCAGCCGCCCGGCTGGCCGCACGAAAGTTTTTCAAACTTCTCCGCCGCGACGGTCACGCGGGACGGCTTTCTTCCACCTCTACTGACCATGAGGAAGAACTGCCACCCCCGACCCGGCGCCGCCGCGCTGCTCCAGGAGCAGCCCCCCGCGCCCGGCGCTCTCGCCAGCACCCCACGATCGGGGTCCGTCCTGTGCCGGTCCGCCGAAACCAGCGGACCGTATCCACAGGGCCACCGCCAAATGATCAGCGGCATGACCACGTGCCGAAATACCCCAACCGCGACGCCATGGATCAGCATCGCTGCCGCCCGGCGACCGGGCCGGCCTCTCGTGTCTGCCGCCGCGTTGTCCACAGGCGTCGCTGGAATCTGCGAAATCTATGCACAGGCAAACCGGCTGATGATCAGCAACATGTCTACGTGCCGCAGCAATTCCTCTGACCCCCGCCGGCCGGTACCGCGGCCGAGCGCCGCGCTGGGCTCGGGGGCGGGCCGATGAGCGATCAGCACAGCATTGACGAGTCCGGCATCCTGCGCCGGGGGAAGGCGCCCGTCAGCGGAGTCTCGGTCCCCGGTCGGATCGGGGTCGGCACCGATCTGGTGCAGACCCTGGACTACGTCGTCATGCTCCAGCTGCTCTTCGACATCGCCGAAGGCGCCACTCCGACCCCGCTCAAGGTGTGGGAGGAGCTCAAGCTGCGGGGGATCCGTTCGTCGAAGAACGTCAACGAGCTGGTGGGCAAGAACGCGGTCTACGAGTCGTTCTCGCGTCTGATGACAGCCGGGTACGTCCGTCGCATCGAGATCCCCAACCAGCGCCCCGGCCGTCGCCCGACGATCGGCTACGAGGTGTACGACAACCCGTCCTGGAACCCCGACTGGCAGGCAGGGCAGGTCGGCAGCGATCCGCTGGAGCCGTCGGTGCGTCAAATCGGCTCTGTAGAGAAACCGCAGGTCAGCCCACTTCCCGGAACGCCGGAAGTGGTGTTCGGGGAAGTTGGAGAAACCGCAGGTCAGCCCACTTCCCGGAACGCCGGAAGTGGTGTTCGGGGAAGTGGCGTTCCGGGAAGTGGGAAACGCCGCGTTCCCGCAGGTCAGTCCACTTCCGGCGTTCCGGGAAGTGGTAGGCCGTCCCCCCCACACCCCCCGGAGGGAGGAGGAACTCCTCCCCCCAAACCCCCAACGACGGGCAGGGCCGGGAAGTGGGCTGCGGCGTGTGCGCTGGAGCCGGGTGACTACATTCCGACGACGGCCGAGGTGCGAGCTGCCGACGCCTTCCTCCAGGACCTGCCGGGCAAATGGCAGTGCGGCCCGCAGAAGGCACGTGAGCTCGCTCCGCTGCTCGCCTCCCGGGTGCAGACCCAGAGGTACGAACTGGACGACCTCCTCGCACTGGTCCTGACCCAGGACAACCCCAACCGCCCGGCCAACGCGCCGGTCAGCACGCTGCCGTACCGGATCAGGGACCTGAAGCGATTCCGGGCCGATGAGCCCACCCTGCCTGGCCCGGCCTCGGGCGGTCCCGGCGTTGTCCCGTGGTGCGGGGTCTGCAACCGCGGCGAGAAGCCCACCAGCGCCGCTCAGCGCTTCCGCGAGATTCCGGGAGGCAAGGCCGATGAGCCCTGCCCCGAATGCCACCCCAAGCGCGCGCGCAACCGCAGCCGTGCCTGAGCCCCGTAACGCGCCGCGGCGGCCGGTAACTCCCCTCGACAGGGCCGGCCGCCGCACGAACTCCCGAAGGAGCCGTTCATGAGTATCCCTCAGCAGAATGCGGAGGCCACCGATCCCGATCGGTGGCACGCCACAGAAGAGCCGTCAGGCCGACGTGGCGGAGGCGGGTTCGACCGCGCCCAACCGCAGGACCTGGATGCGGAGCAGGCCGTATTGGGCGGCATGCTGCTGTCCAAGGACGCCATCGAGGACGTCCTGACCGGAGCAAAGCTCAAGGCCCGCGACTTCTACCGCCCCGCCCACGAGACAGTTTTCCGGGCGATCCTGGCCCTGTTCGGCAAGGGCGAGCCGGCCGACCCGATCACGGTGGCGGGCTATCTCCGCGAGAGTGGAGAACTCACCCAGGTCGGCGGAACCCCAGCCCTGCACACCCTGGTCGAGGCGGTCCCCACCGCAGCGAACGCCGAGTACTACGCGGAATTCGTCAAAGCCACGGCTCTCAAGCGCCGCCTGGTCCAGGCCGGCACCCGTATCGTCCAGCTCGGTTACGAAGACGGCGAAGCCAAGGCCGCCATCGACGCTGCGGGCGCTGAGCTCTTTCAGGTCTCCGATGAGAACGCCGATGAGGACATGGTCCTGATCGGCGAGGACGACGACGACGAGATCGACTACCTCGAGGAACTCGGCCGTCGCGGTGAAGGCCTGATCGGAGTGCCCACCGGCTTTGCGGACCTTGACCTGCTCACCAACGGCTTCCAGCCGGGGCAGTTCATCATCGTGGCCGCACGCCCCGCGATGGGTAAATCAACGCTCGCCGTGGACTTCGTCCGCGCATGCTCCGTCGACAACGACATCCCGACCGCCTTCTTCTCCCTCGAGATGGAACGCCGGGAGATCAAGCACCGCATCTGGTCCGCCACCGGGAAGATCGCGCTCCACCACCTGAAGAGCGGCCAGCTCACCGACGACGACTGGACGCGGCTTCGCGAGGCCACACCGCTCACTAAGCGGGCCCCGTTGCACCTGGACGCCTCGCCCAACCTGACGATGACCGACATCCGCGCTAAAGCACGCCGACTGGTCCAGAAGCACGGAGTGCGGATGATCGTCATCGACTACATCCAGCTCATGACGCTCGGCGGCCGCACCCCCGAAACCCGCCAGCAAGAGGTGTCCGGGCTGTCCCGCAACCTCAAGCTGCTCGCCAAGGAACTCGGCGTCCCCGTCGTCGGCCTTTCCCAGCTCAACCGCGGTCCCGAGCAGCGAACCGATAAGAAACCGATGGTCTCGGACCTGCGCGAGTCCGGCTCCCTCGAACAGGACGCCGACATCGTGATCCTGCTCCACCGCGAAGACCAGTACGAAAAGGAATCCCCGCGCGCTGGTGAGGCGGATTTGATCGTGGCCAAGCACCGCAACGGGGCGACCACCACCATCACGGTGGCCGCACAACTGCACTACTCGCGCTTCGTGGACATGGGAGCAAACTGATGGACGCGAAGGCTTACACCGCCAGCCTGGCCGAGCTGCGCCGGGTGAGGGACGACATCAAGAAAGCCGCAGCCGCGCTGGCGAAGCTGACGGCGGATCGGGACAAGCGGGTGGCCGCGCTCGGGACGTACGCCAAGGCGTCCGCCGACAAGCTCGCCCCGGCCGCCGGCCTGGCAGTGATCGACGTCGTCGCCCTGGTGCCCTCCCTGGGCCCCTCAGCGCCCGTCTCCGGGCCTGACACGCCCTCACCGGCCCCTGCGCGCCCGGTTGATCACACGGCGCCGCAGGCGCCTGCACAGACGATCACCGCCACGGGTGCGGTCGTTCCGGACCTGCGCCGTCCCGAAGCCCCAGCTCCGGCCGCCGAAGTGGTGCCCGAAGTCACCGACATTGTCGACACACCGGCACCCCCGGCGGCGGTCGTCACGGAGACCGACGGCGACGACCAGGAGCACGTCGACGTCCCGGCAACGGCGGCCGCCGTCACCGCGCCTGCGCAGGTCGCTGTGCCGGAAGCGGAGGTCGAGCGGGAGCTCCCCTCGATTCCGGCCGGCCCGGAGGGTGACCGGTGGTGCGCGGTGACGCCGAACCTGGCCTCGACCCGCCCGAACTTCACCCAGCAGCCCCGCGCGATGGCGTTCCTGGACACCACCACCGGCGTCCTGGTCCACCGTGATCAGACGGTGCGCGTGCAGCTCGGTGCGGCGTCCGTCGCGGAGATCCTGGCCGCCGTGTACGCGGTGCTGCCCGCGTCGGTGGAGCGGATCTACATCACCGCCGGCGACCCGTGGCACGCCGACGCGGCCCGTCACCCGTTCTTGCGCGATGCGGTCGCGGCCTGGCTGAACGCCCCGCCCGGGGACGGCTGGACGGTGGAAGCCTCGCGGGGCAAGGACCGGATGGCCGGCCACTTGGTCCACCCGAGGAACCCCGTCGGCCGGTGGCAGCGCGGCGACCAGCACACCGAGATCCGCTCGGTGGGGGAGTGGTTCGAGGTCGGCGACGCCGACCCGGCCACCGTCCGCGACGCGTTCGTGGAGCTGTGGAAGGCCCTGAAAATCCACTGGTCGGACGTGACGCTGATGGGCTCGCCGTCGCAGACCGGCCGCGACCTGTGGACCCGCACCATCCCCGCCAAGACCGGCGCGAAGTGGGCCGATGGCTACCCGGTGATGTCCGAGGAGATCCGCGGCCTGCTGCACGCGACCGCCGGGCAGGGCCGCACCGAGCTGATCCTGCCGCCGCATGTTCCCGAGCAGCTGCCGCGCCTGGTCGAGCTCGACCGCACCTTCGCCTACGCCAAGCACACCTGGGCCTCCGGCGTCGGCGCCCCGCGCCGCATCACCCCGGCCGCTTTCGCGGCGATGTCGGACAAGGACAAGACGAACGCGTTGTACGCCCCGTCGCACTGGCAGGTGCGCGTGACCGTCCCCGACGGCTGGGAGCACGTCGGGATCCTCCCCGCCCCGGCCGCCGGCGACCGGGCCTGGGAGTACCCGTCCCAGGGCGGGCGCACGTTCGTGACCTGGGCGGGCGGCGCGGAACTGAACGTGGCGCTGAACAACGCGATCGCCCCGTGGCGGATCGAGATCCTGGACGGCCTGGTGTGGCAGTCCGGCGACCCGCTCAAGGCATGGTCCAAGAAGCTGAAGGACGCCTGGTCCTCTCTGCAGGCCAAGGCTGCCATCCATGGTGACGAACGCCAGCGGGAGGCTGCCCGCCTGGCCTCCCGGGGGATCCGCTCGATCCTGCTGTACGGGATCGGCGGGTTCGCGCAGCGCCCGCGCATCGTGACCGGCACCGTGCCGGTCGGCCAGGACGCCCCCGACGGGGCGCAGATCATCGGCATCGACGGCGACACGATCACCTGGCAGAAGAACAGCGGGTTCTCCCGCGACCCCAACGCCCACCCCGAATGGGCGGCCGGCGTCTGGTCCGGCGCCCGCGCCGCCCTGCTGTCGACCCGGATGCGCGAGGACGACGTGTCGGTCGGCGCCCTGCACCTGCCCGCCCGCTCGGTGGTGGCGTTCCGTACCGACGCCATCTACACCACCGCCGACGTGACCTGGCCGTATCACGGCAATCCCGGCGACTACCTGAAGAAGGGCCACATCCCCTGGGAGCTGGCCGCCCCCCGCACCGAGGACGAACTGCTCTCCCACCAGGCGATCGGCCGCGAGGCCCTGGCCGAACTGCAGGAGGCCACCGCGTGAGCGACACCCCGATGATCCTGCCGCTGATCCAGGACAGCACCGGCCAGCTCTACACCAGCGCGCACGAGGTCAGCGCCCTGCTGCGCCGCTTGGGCACTGAATGGTCCGGCTGGGCCGAGGCCGGTGCCCGCTCCGGTCTCGACGCTCCGACCGTCGACGTCCTGGTCCAGGCCCTGACCGGGTTGGCGGATCAGATCGACGTGCAGTGCATCGACCGCAGGTCCACGACGGAAGGAAGCGCATGACGCCCCGACGCCGCCGCGGCGCCGCCGCTCCGCAGTTGAACGAAGCGGCCCGCCTGACGCAGGAGCTGTTGAACGCCGGTTACAGCCGCAAGCAGGTCGGCGACATCATCGGCCGCAACTCCAGCCTGGTGAGCCAGTTCTTCACCAAGGACAAGGGCGCCGCCTTCGTCGCGGCGCTGCGCGATGTCGTGCAGGAGGTCCAGGCCGGCGGCGCCACCGACGTCGCCGACCTCAAGCGCATCGCCGCCCCGAACGTGAAGCGCCGGCTGCTGAAGGCCAAGCCGGGCGACGCCAAACCGCGCCGGGCCCGGGTGCGCACCAAGGACGTCGTCGGCACCCCCGGCAAGTCCTCGATGGCCCGCGCCGCCCGTCAGCACATCGCCTCCGGCGCCTCGAGGCTGCGCCCCGTCGTGGCCAACACCGCGGCCGCGAAGGGAAAGATCGCGTTCACGGTGCGGGCGAAGAAGGGCGCCTTCACCCACTCCGCCGGCTCGCGCATCGACTCCCCGGGCCTGCGACGCGGCGTGGTGCAGCGCAATGACGGAACCGAGGAGCGCGCGTACGGGGCCAGCCCCGGCGCCGGCCAGGGCTCTGGCGGCTTCGACGCAGCGGAGTGGAAGGACAAGGTCGACGCGTCCGGCGGCGACGTGGCGGCCGCGGTGCGCGGCTGGCTGGTTGCCACCGGCCGCCTGCAACCCGACGCGCAGATCACCAACATCGAAGTCCGCGGGTGGAAACCAGAGAGCTGACGGCCGCGCGTCGCGGCCGGCTGGCCGCGACGCACGCCTGTGCTGAGAACGCTGTAGTGGGCGGAAGCAGCGGGTGCTGCTTCCGCCCACCGGTCAGCGGGTCAGGGCCCGCATCATGGTCGCGGTCTGTTTGCCGATCTCGAGCGCGTACTGCCGGGCCGGCGGGACGGCGATACAGATCAGCCATATCAGGCCGAGTACGGTGATCAGCAATGTCACCGGAATCATCAGGGCCACGCGTGCCCACACGCTGCCAGGAAGGGTCATCGACTCCCCCTGTGTGACGAGGACACTACGGTTTGGTATTGCTGGCGACACCGGTCATGGCTTATCGTCGGATTCAAGCGAACCTTCCCTGACTGGGGTGAAGGACGAAGAGACGGCTCCCGCTGCAATCGGGGGCCGTCGGCATTTCTGCCGCCGGCCGGTCTCCGGATGTATCGAGGCTAACTACCTGATGCCGGTGGGCAGTTCCCGCGCCCAGGGCGTACGCGGTGGGATTTGACAACCCCGTCACGGGATTGTGTCCGAATCCACTTGACCTTATTCGCGGCCCGCGCCCCCAGAATGAGCCGGTGAGCTGCGCTGATAGCCCCGCCAGTAGGTAAGAACGCTGATGGCCGAAATTCATTTCGAACGGCCGGAATGACTTCTACCCGGGGTCATGTGCTGTCAGCTAATTTTGACAGATGGGGGAACAGCGCTGGGCCGGGCCATCACATTTCGCTGATCAACCGGCCTCCTACGGAGACGGCCTGGACCTTCCCTTAGGGGCGCGGGTGCTCCGTGAGGCGATGCGGCGACTGCGGGACCTGTCCGGTCGGCCGCGTGCCGAGGGAACCGAAGAACTGGTGCACGCCCTGGAGCGCCTGCGGGCGATCGAGCGGGAGGTCAAGCTCGAACGGGCACTGCTGATCGCGGAACTCCTGGCCCACGGTGGCACCTGGCAGCGCGCGGCTGAGGCGTGCGGCTGCACGAAGCAGGCGCTCCACCGGGCGTTCCAGGACAAGGTCAACACGCTGTCCAGCATCTGCAAGGACTCCGCGCCGGAGAAACCGCTGCGCGTGATGATGGCCCTGCACCCTCAGGGTGTGGATCACTTGTTCCAAAAGGGCCACCTGCAGGTGGGCCCCCAGCGCGTCAAGGGAGGCATCCGCTTGGTCATGCAGCGCGTGCCCCCCGCTATCGCGGCGGATGCCAAGATCGCGGCACCTCGCCCACAACCGGGACTGCGAAGCGTCCCCATCCCCCGGCGCCGCTGAGGCCCCGACGCCGGACGGGCCCGGCATCGGCGCGCCTCCCTTCTCCGCCTTGACACGGCCGGTACGCTCAAGGCCGCCCGCAGCGCAGCGAGGACTAAGGTCTGGAGCGCTCCGGACGCGCCACGGCTGATCCGGCATCTGATTCCCCTCCCCGCACCCGCGTTGAGCGCGCCGGCAGGCGGGCGGGAATCCTTGAGAGAGGCAACGGGCAACTCCTACCGGAGCGGGCGCCGGGCCGTGATGGTGGTGGGCATGCAGACCACATACCTGGACGGGCTCGGTCCCGTCACCACCGTTATTCGCTCCATCGGCGTCCGTCACGACGGCGCCCACGCGCTCGTCACCGACGGCCTGTATCTCGACCTGCGGCGGGCTCTGCGCAACCCGGCTGACGACCCCGCGATGCGCTACCTGACCGGACTGGACAGCGCGGTGTACGACCACGTCCTGGCCACCCCCGGGGCCCGGGAGCTGATCGCCCGGACCTCCGTGCAGCTGCGCGCCCTGGCCGACGAGGTTCCCCGCGGCCGTCTGACCCGCCTGACCGTGGCGTGCCAGGGAGGCTGGCACCGCTCGGTAGCCGTGGCCGAAGCGGTCGCGCGCCGCATCTGGACCGCATGGGACGGCGAGTACGGCGTCGAGGTCGAGCACCACCACATCGACCACCCGGTCCTGCCAGCCGCCTGACCCACCGCGCCTGACGCCAGGGTTCACGAGGCGCTACCCCCCTTGCCCGCCACGGTTTCGTAGGCGCGGCCCCCCTTGCCCTCCTTCCGATCCCATGCGCATCGCGCCAGCCCAGCACAGCGGGTGTCGCGCAGGGCGCTGACGTGCTGCGCTGAGCGAACTAACCATGGATCCGAGCGGAACTAACCATGGGGCCGGAGTGGAACTAATCATGGGCCCAGGGGAACTAACCATGGCTCCGCATCCCAGTGCGCCCAGGACCGATCTGGAGCGCTGCGGGCAGGCGGCGGCGCCTCTCAGCTCGGCCAAAATGTCTGTTCTTCTCAGATGACCTGGGAGGCGATCCCCCTGATGTGCCTGGTGGACGCGTTGTCCTGGGAGCTGGGGGCTGGGAGGTGAGAGCTGCTGAGGGGACGCGCGGGATGGTCGCGGAGCGAGCCGCAGCCACCGCCGTGCGGTGCGCCCGGCAGGCCGACTGCGCAATCACCGTCGGCGATGGTTGATAACGGTCGGCGACGATTGCGCAAGCTGCGCAGTGACTGCGCAACGGCCGCGCAAGCTGCGCAGTGACTGCGCAGTGACTGCGCAGTGGCCGATGCGCTGCGCAGTGCCGGTGGGGGAGACTGCGCAGATGACCGTTCACCGCCGCCCGTTGGGCACCGGACCGCACCTCGCATCTGATCCCGACCGGGGCCGCGCGCAGCGCGCGCTGACGCCTGCGGAGCGTGCGGTGGCCGCAGCCCAGCATCAGCCGGCCGACGGGAACGACCCGGGCGAGCCGACCTTGCAGCGCCGCTCGCTGGGGGATGGGCCCGGCCTCTGACCGGGCCCCGGTTCAGGTGCTGTCCCGCGCGCGGCCGCGGTCATGCGGCGCGGTCAGTGGCCGATCCGGTCGGCAGACGGGGCAGGGCGCCGCGTCGGGCCGCGCCAGTACGGTGCGGGCCTGCTGGGTGCTGACGGGATGGGAGATGTCGCGGACGGCGTGGCAGTCGCCGCGGTGCACGATGCGCGCCGGCCCGCGCTCGGGCCCGAAGTACACCGGTTCCTCGATCTTCCAGGTCGGGCCGACGCCGTCCCGATCGGTGGGCACCGCCTCGTACGCCTGCCCCTCGATCGGCTCGCACCGGCCGGCCGGTGCGGCGAAGTCGACAGGGGCGGGCTCGTCGACCAGGCGGCCGCGCTGCTCGACGGCTGCGGGCAGGTGGATCTGCAACAGGTACCACCACGTGCCGTCCCGTTCCTGGCGGCGGGCCTTCACCACCGCGTACAGCTCCTGCCCGTCGTGCAGCCGCACCCGCACCAGCGGCCCATCCGCCGACGGCAGACTCGCCGGCTGCTCCACATCGCGGTCACCAGTCACCGTTCTAATCTAGTTCGATTTACCGGTGGAACGCGTATCGGCGACCGGTGCGGCAGGCGTTCCAGGAACATCACTACCGCAGGTCACGGGCCTGGAATGCCGGTACGGCGCCCTCACACCCCCGCAGGCGGGTGGGCGGTTGCTCACATGCTTGCTCTCGTACCGACCGCGCACACGGACGGTATGGAAGGGTCAGAGTCGTTTCTATCGGCATAGAGCAAGGCAAACCGTCTGGACAAGGGGCTGGAACGGGATCAAACGGGTGCGGTGGAATCGTGGAACGCGCGTCGTGCGGCCGCAGCGGTCCCAGGTTTCGCGGCAGGTTTCGTGACTGGTTTCGCGGCGGGTTTCGTCGGGCGTTTCGCGGCAGGTTTCACCGGTGCCGTGCCGTTGCACCGCATGCTGCCTGGTCAGGTCGGGAGTGCAACCGGGCGGCGCGTGCCGACACCTCTTCCCTGTGAAAGGGGAGAGGTGTTCTTGCTTCCTGACCTCGCCGGCGGCCGGCGGCCGGCTCGTGGGCGTGGCTGGAGTTGACCGGCTTGGAGACACCGGTGAAGTGCACAATGGAGGGGCTGACGAACAGCGGCGCTGCCGGGCCGGGTTCAGCCGCGGTGACCGCGGTGACCGTCCGGCGGTAGAAGTGCTGTTCCGCATGCTGTGGGGTGAGCGGGGCCAGGCGCTGGTGGTGATGGTGCTGCTGACCGGCAGGGCCGTGTCGGCCGGTTACCGGGGTTCCTTCCGCGATAGCTACCGTTCCTGCACCCGAGACTGCTACCGACAGCCGGACGCCCTGTTTCGGTGTTTCCGCAGGTCAGACCCCTTGACCGCACGTCACTGGAAATCCTGACAACCCTCTTGCCCCCCACCTCCTGCCTGTACCCGATGAGAAGGGGACGGGTATGGCTGGTGGAGGTGGCGGGCGCGAGGGTTCGACAGCCGTTCCCTTGGCCTCCGGCAGGCCCTGCGCGGGCCGCGTGGCCGCCGCTGACGCGTCGGCGGGGGAAAGGGGCCGGGGTGGATTGTCGTACCGGCAGGCGACGATGGAGGGCTTCTGCAGCTATGGCACGGGGAGGCACCAGATGGCGAGCACCGAAGCACGAGTGAAGTCGAAGCCGCGATCGACGGTGAAGGATCAGGAGGACGTTCTGAAGGTGTTGGGCGTGCTGAAGGTGGCGACCGCCACCCAGATCCTGCACCTGGTGCGCCCCCACCTGTCGGACAACAAGGTGATGCGCAACGCCCTGCTGGTCCTTCAGGCGAAGGGCAAGGTGCTCTCGGAAGGCAATACGGCGGGTCCGGCCGGGAGGTTCGGGGCGCCGGACCGGAATGGGGAGCCGTCGCAGAAGCTGTGGAGTTTGACTGCGGCCGGGTTGGACGCGGCGGGCAGTTTGCTGGGGCGCGACGCGCAGGAGATCGGCGGCCGGGCGCGCGGTGCGGGCCAGGGCGGGGCGCCGCACGCGATGGCTGTCAATGCCACCATCGTCGCCTTCACCCGTGGCGGCATCGGCGACATCACGTCCTGGCGCACCGAGGTCCCCCACGCCCTGGCCGCCACCGGCAAACAGAACGTGCGCGCGGACGCGGTGCTGCGCGCGAAGGAAGCCGGGCTGCCGCTGCTGATGGTCGAGGTGGACCGGGCCACCGAGCCGGTGCAGCGCCTCGCGGACAAAGTCGCCTCCTACGCTGCGTGCTATCGCCGTCAGGTCAACAACCCGGCCACGCCGGGCACCTGGACCGCGCGCAGCCGGGACGGCGCGGGCAGCGTGCCGTACTGGCAGACGCTCTACCCCGACAGCGGCCTGCCGGGCTGGCCGCCGCTGGCGTTCGTGTTCACCGGCGCCGGCCCGCGCGCGCTGCACAACCGCATACAGGAACTCGCCACCCTGACCCGGGAGCACTGGGCAGCCGACGATCGCCAGTTCGATGACGGCGACGGCTTCCTCGACTTCACCGACAAGGTTCCGCTGGTGCTGACGACCTTGGACCGCTTGCGGGAGCACGGCCCGCACGGACCTGCTTGGCGGCGCGTTGCGCAGGAGCGGGGTGCGGAGTTCGAGCCGCTGCTGACCGCGCTCGCCGACACCCGCACCAAAGCGGCCTACCAGCAGCGGGCAGCCAAGCGCCGTGCAGCAGCCGACGCCCGCTGGCAAGCGGAGCTGGCAGCGCGTGCAGCCGAACAGGCGCAGCGACTGCAGCAGTGGCAGGCCGAGGAAGACGCGGAGCGGGCCCCGGTTGTTCCGCGGTGCGCGACGCCGGACTGCGAGCAGCTGGTGAACGCCGAAGTGGACTGGTACACCGAGATCACCATCCCGCCCCAGGACGGCGTCTACTGCGGGCCCTGCCGCCACGACCAGGCCTACCGCAACCGCGGACTGCGCGGCGCGCTGCGCCGGATACGGAAGCCATCAGGCCAGGCATAGCTGTCACGGTGGTCGTCACGCTGACTGTCACGGCAGGTGTCACGCCCACTGGCAACACGTCTCTGACCTTGGCGGATACCCCGCAACGCCCCCGTTGCAGCGCGGGGCGTGACAGCGTGACACTTCATGCGTCGACGGCGGCCTGGCGCTCGAGGATGACTGACCTGTGCCAGTGAAGATGGGCCCCTTGTCATCGAAGTTGGGCTGATGGTTGTTTGTGTCATTGAAGATGGGCCACTGCATTGTTTGTGACATTGAAGTTGGAGCATCGATAGTGATCTTCTTAT
>NZ_JASISZ010000081.1 GCF_030063355.1 Streptomyces sp. PH10-H1 | reverse complement strand
GCCGAGGTGGTGCCCCGGCGCGCCTCCGACCCCCGCCACGACGCTGCGCACGCACGTCAGCCGGACACCGCCCGAAGGTTGACCAGCTCGGCGCGAGCCGCCCGGATCCCCGCCACGACGCTGCGTACCCGCGTCAGCCGGACACCGCCGGAAGGTCGACCAACTCGGCGAGAGCCGCCCGGTGGTGGCCCGGCGTGCCGAGGGCGATCTCGTCGGCTTTGGCGCGCTTGAGGTACAGGTGGGCGGGGTGCTCCCAGGTCATGCCGATGCCGCCGTGCAACTGGATGCACTCCTCGGCCGCGTGAACGGCGGTCGTCGCGCAGTGCGCCTGGGCGACCGCCACCGCGACGGCCGCGTCGGGACTGCCGGAGGCCAGCGCGTCGGCGGCGTTGCGTGCGGCGGCGCGGGCCGAGACGACCTCGAGCCAGATGTCGGCGAGCCGGTGCTTCAGCGACTGGAAGGACCCGACGGGACGGCCGAACTGATGCCGTTCGTTGAGGTAGCGCACGGTCTCGTCGAGGCACCACTGGGCGATGCCCAACTGTTCTGAGGCGAGCAGGCCCGCACCGGTGAGCAGGGCCCGGTGCAGCGCGGCGGTGGCGGTGTCAGGACCGGCGAGGAGCCGGGCGGCGGCCGCGTCGAAGGTGACGTCGGCGATCGGCCGGGTCAGATCGAGCGCCACCGGCACGGTGATCCGTACGCCGGGCGCGTCGGCCGCGATCTCGTAGAGACCCGGCCCCCCGGGGCCGGCGGCCGGTACGACGAGCACGTCGGCGGCCGAGGCGTCGGCGACGCTGGTGACCCGTCCGCTGAGCACGCCGTCCGCATCGGCCCGTACGCCGTGCGGGAAGTCCGCGCCCGGCGCGGTCGGCAGCGGTACGGCCAGTGCCGCGGTCGCCTCGCCGGAGGCGAGCCGCTTCAGCAGCGGGCCCGCCGTTCCGGGGACGGCCAGCAGCGCCGAGGTGGCGAGCACCGCGCTGCCGAGGAACGGCACCGGGGCCACCGTGGCGCCGAGTTCCTCCAGCACGACCGCGGCCTCGCGCGCGGAGCCGCCGTGGCCGCCGAGTTCCTCCGGTACGAGCAGTCCCGCGAGGCCCACCTCCGCGGCCAGCGTGCGCCAGAGGTCCAGGTCGTACGGGGTGTCGCTCTCGATCCGCGCCAGTACCGCGGTCGGCGGGCAGTGGTCCGCCAGCAGCCCGCGTACGGCGGACCGCAGGTCGTCCTCGACGTCGGAGTACAGCAGATCGGGGGTTCCGGGCTGAGCCTGAGGCTGAAGCGGCGGCTGCGTCATCGGGGCAGGTCCTTCCAGGCGGCGTCCTTGTCGGTGCGGGGCTCGGAGGGCAGACCGAGGACCCGCTCGGAGACGATGTTGCGCAGGATCTCGGAGGTGCCGCCCTCGATCGAGTTGCCCTTGGCGCGCAGATAGCGGTAGCCCGCGTCGCGTCCGAAGAAGTCGACGGTCTCGGGGCGGGTCATCGTCCAGTCGCCGTAGCGCAGTCCGTCCTCGCCGAGGAGTTCGACCTCCAGGCCGCTGATCTGCTGGTTGAGGCGGGCGAAGGCGAGCTTGAGCCCGGAGCCCTCGGGGCCCGGCGTCCCGGCGGCGAGCTGCTGGCGGACCCGCTCTGCGGTGAGCCGCGAGACCTCGGAGTCGACCCAGAGCCGCAGCAGCCGGTCGTGGAGGTCCGCGGTGCGCAGTTCGGGCCGCTCGCGCCAGGTGGCGGCGACGGTTCCGATCATGCCGCCCTCGCGCGGGATGGAGGCGCCGCCGATCGCCACCCGCTCGTTCATGAGCGTGGTCTGGGCGACCCGCCAGCCGTCCCCGACGGCCCCGAGCCGGTGGGCGTCCGGGATCCGTACGCCGGTCAGGAAGACCTCGTTGAACTCGGCCTCGCCGGTGATCTGCCGCAGCGGGCGGACCTCGACGCCCGGGTCGGTCATATCGCAGACGAAGTACGTGATGCCGCGGTGCTTGGGCAGGCCGGGGTCGGTACGGGCGATGAGGATGGCCCAGCGGGCGTTGTGGGCGTTGGACGTCCAGACCTTCTGGCCGGTCACCACCCAGTCGTCGCCGTCACGTACCGCGCGGGTGCCGATCGAGGCCAGGTCGGAGCCGGCGCCCGGCTCGCTGAAGAGCTGGCACCAGACCTCCTCGCCGGTCCACAGCGGACGCAGGAAGCGGGCGTTCTGCTCCTCGGTGCCGAAGCTCAGGACGGTCGGGGCGGCCATGCCGAGGCCGATGCCGATCCGGCGCGGTTCGTTGTCAGGGGCTCCGGCCGCCGCGAGTTCCGCTTCCACGATGCCCTGCAGGGACCGGGGAGCGCTGAGGCCGCCCAGGCCCCGGGGATAGTGCACCCAGGCCAGCCCCGCGTCGAACCGGGCCCGCAGGAAGTCCAGCCGGCCGGTGGAGGCGGGGTCGTGCGCGGAGAGCAGCGCCCGCACGCGGTGGCGCAGGCCCTCCTCGTCGGGGGTGTCCGCCGGTTCGGTCGTCATACGCCGCGCCCTTCCCGCTCATGCATCATCCATCGACTAAGCAAGCGCTTGGTAATGTAGCCGACAAGAGGGTACCGACGCCAGACCCCCGGGGCAGTACGAGGGATCGGGCGGGCGGGCGAAGTGGGCGGGCGAAGCGGGCGGACGGACCGGATGCGGGCGTCAGTGCGGCCAGGAACCCTGCGCGACCGCGATGCAGACAGCGGCCAGCAGCGTCACGATCACGAAGACGATGAGCCGCTGGCGCAGCAGCCGGCGGTCCGGCCCCGCGGTCCTGCGCGGCACATGCGTGCGGGCCGGGGTCCTGGGCGCGGGGGTGCGCTGCGCCGGCGGCCGCGGGACGGGGGTGCGGCCCGTCGCCCGCGCGGTGGACGCGGTGCCGCCCGCCGTACGCCGCTCGGTGTGCTGCTGGGCGTACTCCTCGGCCCGCCGCCCCGTGGGCCGGTCCGGGCGCGGGGCCGCCGTCTTCGGCATCCCCTCGCGCCGTGGCGCGCCGAGGCCGCGCGCCTCACGCGCCGCGATCTCGGCCAGCCGCTCGGACAGTTGTACGGTGCTCGGCCGGTCCCCGGGGTCCTTCGCGAGACACGCGTAGACCAGCGGCGCGAGCGCGTCCGGCACGCCGCTCAGATCCGGCTCCTCGTGCACCACCCGGTACAGCATCACCTCGGAACTGCCCTGTCCGAACGGGGAGTCCGCCGTGGCCGCGTAGGCGAGGGTCGCCCCGAAGGCGAACACATCGGTCGCTGGGGTGACGGCCGCGCCGCGCACCTGCTCGGGGGCGAGGAAGCCGGGGGAGCCGACGGCGGTCCCCACATGGGTCAGGGTGCTCGCCCCCGTCGACCACGCGATACCGAAGTCGATGATCCGCGG
The DNA here is from genome assembly GCF_030063355.1 of Streptomyces sp. PH10-H1. Lineage (GTDB taxonomy): Bacteria > Actinomycetota > Actinomycetes > Streptomycetales > Streptomycetaceae > Actinacidiphila. The sequence continues at coordinate 30,005 of NZ_JASISZ010000081.1, read as the reverse complement.
GCCCTTCGGCGACAGCAGGATGTTCGACGGCTTCAGGTCGCGGTGGACCACACCGGCCTCGTGCACCGCCACCAGGCCGTCGGCGAGCGCCGCGCCGATCGCCGCGACCTCGGACGCCTGCAGCGTCCCCTCCTCGGCGACCTTGTCGTGCAGCGAGGGGCCGGGCACGTACTGGGTGGCGAACCACGGCCGGTCCGCGTCCAGATCGGCCGCCACCAGCCGTGCCGTGCAGCCGCCGCGAATCCGGCGCGCGGCCGAGACCTCGCGCGCGAACCGCGAGCGGAATTCCTGGTCCTCGGCCAGCTCCGGCCTGATCACCTTCAGCGCCACCCGCTGGCCGCGCTTGTCCGCGCCCAGGTAGACCACGCCCATTCCGCCGGCGCCCAGTCTCCGGTGCAGCCGGAACGAGCCGACGACACGCGGATCCTCGCGCCGGAGCCGCATCATCGCCATGTTCTTCCCCGCTGCCTGGCCAGTTGGACGTCCACAGCTTACGGACTGAACTCCCGGTGCGCCGATAGGCCGCGCATGCGCAGGACGGGGGATTGTCAGTGCCGGGTGGGATCCTTAAGAGGTGGGGACGGCCCGCTCCGAAGGGGCGGAAGCGCCGTTCCCGCATCATCAACGGTCCGTCTGCCAAGGGGGAATGACGCCGTGAAAGGTGATCGCGTGGAGATAGTCGTGGATGCCGGGGACACGACCCGTACCTATGAAGTAGTGGCCACCAGGGCCGGCCGCCGCGTCGAGACGGCAGTGCGCCGCGGCGTGGTGGAAGTGAGTGAAGTCACCCGCAACGGCACCGTCGTGCGCACCGCCCGTTTCATGTCCACCAGGGTGCTCGCCCTGGTGGAGCAGCCCATCCCGAGGGACGACACCGAGGCATAGCGCATCCCGGGGTCCGGCGGGATGCCGTCCGGGACACCGTCTCTGGGGGTAGTCCCTCAGGGATCACCCTGGTATGAGGGGCGCCTCCTCCACCCAGGGGAGTACCCGACGGGGGCCCGCGTCATCCTCCCGGAGGCCCGGAAAGCGGTACGACGGCATGACGACCAGGCACTTCCGCGCGCCTAATGTTGAAGTCAAGCGGCGGGCGCAGCACTCGTCCCCCGAGGTCAACGCCCGCCGCTTGCCAGACCGACCAATTGCCAGACCGACAACCAGACGTGCCACCAGCGTGAACGACCGACACCTCAGGAGAGGGCCATGGCGAACACAGTGAGTCGTACGGTGCGCCCCATGCGCGGCAGCAGGATCGCCGCCTTCGGTACCCGCCCGTCCGGCACGCGCCATCCGCTGGTCGCAGCGGCCATGGTGCTGCCACTCGCGGTGCTCCTCGCCATGCTCTTCGGAGGATTCGACGCGGTGGCCACACAAGCGTCGTCCGTAGCCGGCCTGATGGGGCACTGAGCACATCGCCCCAGGCCCGGAAGAGCGGTCCGGGCCGCGTCACCGGTACGAAACCCCGTGGGGACGGGGGTGCGACGGACGGCCGCAATGCCCGGGTGCCAGCGGTGGTACCCGGGCATTGCGCACGTCACGACCCGCGAGCGGTCCGCCTCGGCGTACCCGGCTCCGCAGGCGTACCCCCAGCAGGCCCGGTCCCGTCTGGGGCGCCCCGCAGCACGGCGGCCGCCACGGCCACCACCAGAAGCACCGCAGCTTCGGCCGCATGCTCTTCTCGTCCTGAAACGACTGAGGGCCGGAGCGATTGCTCCGGCCCTCAGTCATCGTGTACGCGATACTGGGATTGAACCAGTGACCTCTTCCGTGTCAGGGAAGCGCTCTCCCGCTGAGCTAATCGCGCGGGCACAGATGGAACATTAGCAGGGACCCTGCCACCTGGGCCAATCCGCATCCGGCGTCCGTATCTGTCCGCTGCCGACCGTGGCCGTTCGCCCCGGGTGGCTCCTTGTTTGGCTCCCTCGCTGGCTCCCCCCGGCTGCGCGAACAGCTCCGCAGGAACCACACTCCTCCCTGCTGCCATCCCGTCCGCCGTCGTCCCACACTCTGTGGAGCGGGCGTGGTTCAGGGCGTCAAGGTGGAGCGCGCCACTGTACGAACGACCTTGACGCCCTGGGCCGCGGCTGCTCGGCTCTGCCTGGGACGACGGTGGACGGGATGGCAGCCTCCCTACCTCGGCCAGATACGGCCTGAGGTCGCCGTCCGGGTTGCCACCATCCCAGAGTCGGAGCGCCCCCGCCGGAGGCTGTCTGTGCCCGCCCGGTCGGCACCACGTGCAACCGCCCCGCCCCAGCCCCCGGACCTGTGCTCCCCCCACTTGTGGGCGCGGACGGCGACCGGCGCGGTCCGCCGGTGGCGCAGACATGGAGGCGAGGCCGCGCCGGGCGACGGCCGGCGCCGCCGCGCTGTGCGCGGCCCTTTCGATCCCTGAGAGAAGACTGCTTTACAGACCCTGAGAGGCCCGGGAGCTACGGGCCAGCGGCGAGCGCAGCGAGTCGCCTTGATGAGGTAGAGATATCTGTAACACGCCTACGTTTCGCTCGTCGCTGGGCCGGTGGTCTCGTCCACGAAGCCGTGATCCGCTGGCCGGGCTGGACGTTGAGCAAGCCAGCCGGAAACCCGTGGTCCGCCGTTCACGGCGCTGCCCTCGCTGACGGTCCGGACGTGCTCGAATCCTTGCCGAAGGTAGTAGCGCTGTAGGGCATCGTTGGTCGTCCACGCGTCAAGGCGGAGCCATTTGGCTGATGCGTGATAGGTCCGGTCCCCGGCCCAGTCGAGGAGCTTGGCACCGATGTCCCTACCGGCGTACATGCGGGACACAGTGAGCTTGTTGACGAACATCGAGGGTTCGAGTAGCTCGTCTGCGGACCACAGTCCTTCTTCGGCGTCTGGGGTCAGGGTGATCGTCGCTGCGGTCGTTGCGCCATCGCGGACCATGAACACGGTCCCAGCCTCGATAGTGGTCAGCAGTCGATCTGCGGGATAGGGGCGGCTCCACTGATCACTTCCCAGCCTGCTGAGCCAAGATGCGGCCTCCTCGCGGAACGTCAGGAGCTGGGGGAGGTCTTCCGGCAAGGCAGCCGTGATTCTCACTGGGCTTCATTCTCGCTTCGGGCGGACAGGTCGCCGATCTCGTAGTTCATCCGGTTCAAGTCGCCCCGGAACGTGGTGATCGTGCATCGGACGGGAGCTTCCTGGGAGTAGCCCGTGCGCGTCCAGATCAGCACCGGTACGCCTGGACCCATCTCGAGAAGCCGTGCCTCTTCGGGCGTTGGCATCCGAGCTGCGATCTCGTCGGCGTATCCGATCTGCTCAATGCCGAGGCCCGCGAGGTAGCGCGTCGTTCCCTCGGCGATGTCGCCGGGCTCGGTCAGCCTGGGCCCCTTCTCGACAAGCCACTCGGGGTAGTGCGTCGCCTGGGTTGACCAGGGCACATCATCGACGAATCGATGACAGAAGCGCAGTACCGCTCGCGAACCAGCGGCGACCTTCAACCGATTCGCGATGTACTCGGGCGTAGTCGTCATCTCGACCCGGAAGGTCTGATGCGGGCGCCGGCCTGCGTTCGTTACGTCCGTGGAGTACGCGTCGCCGCTCTGAGGAAAGCTGAGATCTTCGAATCGCGACGCGTTCAATTCGAATACCTCGTGCCTCCGCACCTCGTACCCAAGTCCCTGGCTGGACGAGATCAGACCCTCGCCGACAAGCAGGCTCAGTCCTGACCGGACGGTATTCCTAGAGGCGGCAAAGCGCGCTGACAGATCGCTCTCTGAGGGCAGCCGTGTGCCGGACTCGTAGACGCCGCTGTCGATCTCTCGACGCAAGGCGTCGGCCACTTGTCGGTACTTCGGCTGCTTGTCCATGAACCCATCATGACGCACACAGTCAACTTGTTGGAACATGTGGCCGCGAATCTCTTGACGTGACGCGCGCGACAGTGCAACATCAAGCTTGTACCAACAAGTTGCGCAAGCGGGTCATCTAGATCCGTTTGCAACCAGGGAGCGGCCACCTACCGCCAAGCAGTCAGCCGCTCCCCAGACCCTCGAAGGGGCGTTTCCATCATGCCTGCAACGTTTCTTGCTTCGCATGTCGTCGATGGTGAAGTCGCGGTTCGTCCGGATCGGATCGTGCTGGTTCGTTCGGGTCGTCGTGGGTGCCCGTGCTGCTGGGATACCCGTTGCGTCGAGCCGGTGGAGTGCCTGCAAGACCTGACGTCCCGTCCGTGGTGCGCGTGCGAGGACTGCGCGGGGACCGGCTTCGACAGCACCGGACTCTCGATCCTCTGCCCGGACTGCTGCGGTAGTGGCCTCATCGAGTCCACCCCTCTCCACCTGTCCGTGAGTGGTGGCATGAGCGCCCAGGCGCAGGAGATGTACACCCGCGCTCTCGGTTCCTTACGGGCACAGATCGCCGCCGTTATAACCACTGCTGAGAAGGCGCTGGCGGTGGCCGCGTGAGCGCCCCTCTGGTTGCTCCGGCGTCCTTCTCGGACATGGCTGCGGCCATGGGTACCGATCCCCTGACCCTGTCGGACCTGTTGCGGGTCGCGAATGATCCCGGGTTCGAGCGGTGGCAGGAGCAGGTGAAGCGCACGGGTGGTTGTGCACACCCGATCCACCTGCGGGGCGGCACGATGACCAAGAGCGCGGCTACGGGCGAGATCCTGTACGCGTACTCGACCGAGGATGAGCCCGGGGGCCGCCTACGGATCGCCTGCGGTAACCGCCGCGCCTCCCGGTGCCCGTCGTGCGCTTGGACGTACGCGGGCGATGTCTACCACCTGATCCGCGCCGGGCTGGTCGGCGATGACCGGATGGGCGTTCCCGCGACGGTAAGGGCGCACCCGCGTGTGTTCCTGACGCTGACGGCTCCGAGCTTCGGCCCGGTCCACAACCGCCCTCAGACAGGGCGCTGCCGCTGCGGGGCTGAGCACGAGGAGTCGGCTGCGGTGCTGGGTACGCCGCTGGATGTTGAGCGGTACGACTACGCGGGCGCCGTGCTGTGGAACAACCATGCCGGGCAGCTCTGGCAGCGCTTCACGGTCTACCTCCGCCGCGAGATCGCCTCGCGTGCCGGGTTGTCGAACCGGGAGCTGGGCGACTACGTGCGCTTGTCGTTCGCGAAGGTCGCTGAGTTTCAAAAGCGCGGGGCCGTGCACTTCCACGCCATCGTGCGGCTCGACGGCCCGGAGGGCTCTACTCAGGAGGCTCCGGCCTGGGCGACGGCGGGCCTGCTGGATGAGGCGATCCGTGCCGCGGTGCGTCGGGTCTCCCTCGTGGTGCCCCCGGCCGGCGCCCACCCGCAACGCGTCATGGCGTGGGGTGGGCAGGTGGATGTCCGTCCGATCGGTGCCGGTGAAGGGGGCGACCTGGACGACGACGCTGTCTCGTCCTACGTCGCGAAGTACGCCACCAAGGCAGCCGAGACGACCGGTGCCGTCGATCGTCGCGTGGGGGAGCTGTCGGAGTTGGACAAGCAGCCGGACATCCCGGCTCACACCCGGCGCCTGATTGAGGCGTGCTGGTCACTGGATGAGGACTACCCGGAACGCAAGCTCGCGCACTGGTCCCACATGCTCGGCTTTCGGGGCCACTTCTCCACCAAATCCCGCCGCTACTCCTCGACCATGGGCGCCCGCCGTCAGGTCCGCGCGGACTTCCGCGCCCGTCAGGAACGCCAGGAACGCGGCCTGCCCGACCCCGGCGACTCGGAGGAAACGACGCTGGTCGTCGCGCACTGGGAGTACGCGGGACAGGGACACACGCCCGGCGAATCCTGGCTTGCTCAGAGCATCGCCCGAGACGTTGCCCTTAACCGCGAAACCGCACGCGAAGCACGCGCGGACATCGACACCGACGGGGAGTGGTGACCATGGACCGCCTTCTCAGTGTTGAACAGGTCGCCGAACCGCTCGGGACCACCGCGCGGTTGCATCGGGTTGAGGTCGTGGCGCGGATTCTCGGGGTGGCGCGTTCGACGGTCTATGAGGAGATCCGTCTTGGGCGGCTGCGCACGGTACAGATTGGACGGCGGCGGTTGGTCCCGACTGAGTACGTCGATGCCTATGTCGAACTGCTCAAGGGTGAGGCGCTGGCTGAAGACACGGAGCGCCCCTGGCTGCGTATCGCCGGTAAGCGGGCGGTGGCATGACAGGCGAGACGCGCCGTCCGAAGGCGGGCAACGGTGAGGACTCGATCTACTGGGATGAGTCGAAACAGCGCTGGGTCGGGGCGGTCTCGCTCGGCTATGCGCCGTCCGGCAAGCGCCGTCGTCCGAAGGTCTACGGCAAGACCAAGACCGAGGTGCGCGGGAAGCTCCGGGAGCTGCGGAAGGATCTGGATGTTGGGGACCGGACCCCGGCGAACTTCACCGTGGCCGATGCGGTGAACGGCTGGCTGGCGCGGGGTTTGAAGGGTCGTGATCCGGCGACCGTTACCAAGAATCGCATCCTGGCGGAAAAGCACGTTGTGCCGCTCCTGGGCCGCGCGAAGTTGCGGGAGCTTACCGCTGACGACGTGGATGACTGGTTGGACGACCGCGCGGAAGTCTTGGCCGCGTCCTCGCTCCGTGTGGTGTTGTCGATCCTGCGGCGGTCGATCGACCATGCCATGCGGCGAGAGAAGGTCCGGCGGAATGTCGCGCTGCTGGTGGATGTGCCCGAGGGGCAGACTGGCCGGCCGAGCAAGGCGCTGACCCTGGAACAGGCGCGGGCGGTGCTGGTTGCGGCTCAACGGTCCCGGTTGAACTCCTACGTGGTGCTGTCCTTGCTGGTCGGGGTGCGGACCGAGGAAGCCCGGCCGTTGATCTGGGATCACGTCCAGCTCTCTCCGACCGGCCAGGCCCCGCCGCATGTTGAGGTCTGGCGGTCGGTGCGGCGTCATGGGGACACCAAGACCCGCAAGGCCCGGCGCACGCTCAGACTGCCCGCTCTGGTAGCGGCGGTCTTGACGGAACATCGTCGGTCGCAGCAGGACGAACGGATTGCCTACGGCTTGCTGTGGGACTCGGCCGATCTGGTGTTCGCGACGAACACGGGCCAGGTGCTTGATGCCGCCAATGTCCGCCGGGCTTTCCGGTCGATCGTGAAGGCTGCGGGGCTGGAATCGGAGTGGACGCCTCGGGAGCTGCGCCACAGCTTCGTGTCCCTGATGTCCGACCACGGCATCCCGGTCGAGAAGATCGCGCGTGTCGTAGGCCACAGCAGTTCCACCACGACGGAGGTCGTCTACCGCAAGCAACTCCGGCCGGTGATCACTGAGGGGGCGGACGCCATGGATGTGATCTTTGCCGAGGAAGCTCGCGAGGCTGATCAATAGGCCCGTGGCTCCCCGTTTGGCTCCCGGCATGAAGAAAGGGCCTGATCCGAAAGCCGGATCAGGCCCTTGAGCTGGTGCGCGATACTGGGATTGAACCAGTGACCTCTTCCGTGTCAGGGAAGCGCTCTCCCGCTGAGCTAATCGCGCGTGAGGTGGAGACGGGATTTGAACCCGTGTAGACGGCTTTGCAGGCCGTTGCCTCGCCTCTCGGCCACTCCACCAACATCGCGGGGGACGGGAAATCCCCCACGCCGAGCGGACGACGAGATTCGAACTCGCGACCCTCACCTTGGCAAGGTGATGCTCTACCACTGAGCCACGTCCGCAGGTGTCGTAGCTCCGGGGCGCTTCCGCGTCCCGGCGACGTGTTGAACTCTAGCGGATTCCCCGGCCAGCTCAAAAACCGGTTTGCGCAGTGTGCCGGGCTGCTGACCAGCGAATGACCAGCGGGGCGCTCCGGCGGGTGCCGCCCTAGACTCGGCCCCACCCCTTCGGACCGACCCGGGAAGCACTGTGCGAGACCTCGCCCCCATGGCCCGCTTCGGCGGCCTCGTCGCCTCCGACCTGCGAGATGTCACCAGCGACCTCGCGGCGCTGGACTCGTCGGGCTTCTGGGCGGTGTCCGCCGACTTCGAGGGGCATGTGGTCTGCGCGCGCTTCGGGGACGTGCGGACCGAGCCGCCGGCGGCGCCGGGCGGCTGGCGGGGCCCGGCCACCACTGCCTGGACCTCCTCGCTCGACCGGGACGCCTACATCGCGGGCGTCGCCAGGATCCGCGAGTACATCGCGGCCGGCGACGTCTACCAGGCGAACCTCTGCAGGGTGATGTCCGCGCCCCTGCCCGAGCCCGCCCGGTCCGACGTGGACGCGCTCACCTCGGTGCTCGCCCGCGGCAACCCCGCCCCGTACGCGGGCACCATCCGGCTGCCCGCACACGGCGTGGAGATAGCCACCGCGTCCCCCGAGCTCTATCTGCGGCGGGACGGTTCTGTCGTCGAGTCCGGCCCGATCAAGGGCACCGGCCGCACGGTGGAGGACCTGCTGCCCAAGGACCACGCGGAGAATGTGATGATCGTGGACCTGGTCCGCAACGATCTGGGGCGGGTCTGCGCGACCGGCTCGGTGACCGTCCCCGAGCTCTGCGCCGTCGAGAAGCACCCCGGGCTGGTCCACCTCGTCTCCACCGTGCGCGGCGAGCTGCGCGAGGACACCGGCTGGGCCGGACTGTTCGCCGCCACCTTCCCGCCCGGCTCCGTCACCGGGGCGCCCAAGTCCAGCGCGCTGCGGATCATCGCGGAGCTGGAAACCGCGCCCCGCGGCCCTTACTGCGGGGGCATCGGCTGGGTGGACGCCGACCGGTCGACCGGCGAACTGGCCGTGGGGATCCGGACGTTCTGGCTCGACAGGACCGGCGCGGACCCGCTGCTGCGCTTCGGCACGGGCGCGGGCATCACCTGGGGCTCCGACCCCGAACGCGAGTGGGACGAGACCGAGCTGAAGGCGTCACGGCTGCTGGCGGTAGCGTCGGGAGCACATCTGGGACATGAAGGGATCACACATTGAGGATCTGGGTCGATGGCTCGCTGCGGAACGCCGGCGACGCCACGGTTTCGGTGCTCGACCACGGGCTCACCGTGGGCGACGGGGTCTTCGAGACGCTCAAGAGCGTCGAGGGAAAGGCCTTCGCGATCACCCGTCACCTGGACCGGCTGACCCGCTCCGCGCGGGGTCTCGGGCTCGCGGAACCGGACCTCGACGAAGTGCGCAGGGGCTGCGACGCCGTGCTGGCCGCCAACCCGCTACCGCTCGGCCGGCTCCGGATCACGTACACTGGCGGGCCGTCCCCGCTCGGCTCCGACCGCGGCGACGCGAGACCGACCCTGATCATCGCCCTCGGCGAGGCCGCGGTCCGCCCGGACACCACCGCCGTCGTCACGGTGCCCTGGACCCGTAACGAGCGGGGCGCGCTCACCGGCCTGAAGACCACCTCGTACGGCGAGAACGTCGTCGCGCTCGCCCGGGCCCACGCCCAGGGAGCCTCCGAGGCGATCTTCGGCAACACGGTCGGGCGGCTTTGCGAGGGCACCGGCTCGAATATCTTCGTCGTGCTCGGCGGGCGGCTGCTCACCCCGCCGCTGGCCTCGGGCTGCCTGGCCGGCATCACCCGCGAGCTGGTCGCCGAGTGGAGCGGGGCTCAGGAGGCGGACCTGCCGCTGGAGGTACTCGCCGAGGCCGGGGAGATCTTCCTGACCTCGACCCTGCGCGATGTGCAGGCCGTACGGCTCGTCGACGGGCGTGAGCTGCCGGGAGCGCCGGGTCCGGTCACCTCCAAGGCGATGCGGGTCTTCGCAGAACGGGCCGGAGCCGACCAGAACCCGTGACGGGGCGCGAAGGACCGGGTAGAACTGGCCCGAGTCCATACGGGGGAGTGACGCCATGACGACCACCCTGCGGCCAGACGAGCCGGAGCGGCACGGAGCGGGCGGCGCGCGCTCGCGCCGCTACACGGTATGCGTCAACAGCCGGCCGGTCGGCAGGATCGAGCTGGCCGCGGAGCAGTGGTTCGGCGTGGAGATCGGCCGGATCGCCGCGCTGGAGATCCAGGAGGCGGACCGGCGGCGCGGCCGCGCCACGGTCGCCGCGCTCGCCGCTGAGGAGGTGCTCCGCGGCTGGGGCTGCGGTGAGGTGCAGCTGGACGTTCCGGCGGACGCCGTCATCGCGCTGCGGCTGGCGGGCACCCTCGGCTACACCGAGCGCAACCGCAACATGGTGAAGCGGCTGTCAGGCCCCGCGCCGGAACTGCCCGACGGCAGCTCCGTCCGGCCGCTGGCCGACAGCGAGTTCCCCGCCTGGGAGGAACACAAGCTGGTCACGTACCTGGAAGATCTCGTGACGCGCGGAATCCCGTTCGCCCAGGCCTCAGCCAAGGCCGAGGCCGACCACCGCGCGGTCCTGCCGGAAGGCCCGCGCACCGCAGGCACCTCGCTGCTGACCCTGGCCCACCAGGGCCAGGACGTCGGCACGGTATGGGTGCGGCTGCGGCACGACACGGACCCGCAGGCCCCGGCCTGGGTCTTCTCCGTCGAGGTGGACGAGGCGTACCGGGGCCGGGGCCACGGCCGCACCCTCATGCTGGTCGCGGAGCGGGAGTGCCTGGAGGCAGGGGTCCACAGACTGGGCCTGAACGTCTTCGGCGGCAACACTCCCGCCCTGGCGCTGTACGGGACGCTCGGATACGCGACCACCCGCCAGTACCTGTTCAAGCGGCTGCTCTAGAACCGGCCGGGCCTTGGCGGCTTGTCCGGGCTATCCGGCCAGCAGCCGGTCCGCGATCTCCTCGATCCGCTCGCGCAGCCCTTCCTGGCTCTTGCCGCCGTCGAGCAGCTCCCCGTCGATCACGTACGTCGGCGTGCCCGTGACGCCGATCGCCCGGCCCTCGGCCTGGTCGGCATCGACGATCAGCATGTGACGGCCGTCGATCAGCGCGGTGTCCACTTCCTCGGCGTCCAGTCCCAGCTCCCGGGCCACCTCGACCAGGACCGGCTCGCCCCGATTGGCGAGCTCCTGGGTGCGCGCCAGCACCGCCTCGGTGTAGGGCCAGCCCTGCCCCTGGGCGTAGGCCTCCTCGGCCGCCTGGGCGGCCGCGAGGGCGTGCTGGTGCTTCTCCAGCGGGAAGTGACGCAGCTGGATGTCCAGTGCGTCGCCGTAGCGGGCACGCAGGGCCCGCACATCGTCGAGGGCGGTGCGGCAGTCGGGGCACTGCAGCTCGCACCAGACGTCCAGGACGGCGCGGGGACTGGCCGGGGGCGAACCGGCCGGGGGCGTACTGGCCGGGGGAGTGACGTCGTTCATGCGGCCCAGTCTCGCACCTGGGGAGGAGCCGTCCCCCGAGATCACCCTGAGACGGGCCCCGGGACGTGGCCTCTTACTTCGTGGCAGGTGCACGATGGATACAGGAACATCAGGACACAGCCGCAGGAGTACAGGATCAGGAGCACAGGATGCTGACCGTGACCGTATGCGTCGCACTGTCCGCGGCGGGCCTGGCCATCGCAATGCTGACCGCGTACCGCCGCCGTTACCTCGCCGCGACCCGCACCGCCGCGCTCGCCCTGCTGCCCGTGGGCCTGTACATGACGGGCCTGGTGACCCTGGGCCGGAAGGTCGGCACGGCCACCGGGAGCTGGGCCGCGGACCTGGTCTTCAAGCCGTCGGTGTGGTTGGGCTTCGGTGTGCTCGCCGTGTCCGCGGCGCTCTACACGGGGACGCGCTTCGCCGCGGGCCGCGACGGCGGCAGCCGTCGTGAGCGCAAGGCGGCCGCGGCCGCGGCGGGCGCACCGGCCGTCGCACCGGACGCCTCGACGCCCTCGCTGCCCGCGGGCCGCAAGACGGCCGCCAAGACCAAGTCGTCGGCCGACGGCGGGCTGTCGGACTTCTCCGACATCGAGGAGATCCTCAAGCGCCGCGGGATCTGACGCCCGCCCGGCGGGCCAAGATCGGAGAACCACCCCTGAGAGTTCGCGTGTTGGGCGCGGCGGCGTGGGGTGCTGCGTCATCATCGCCGTGTGCTGCGATCTTCCGGGGGGCCACCCCCGTGCCCCCGGCCGGTAGCTGAGGCCGAGAGGCCGGTCACCGGTCCCACCCCGCGGCCGAAGGCGGGCGGGGACGAGCCCCGGGGATGTCTTTTCGCCCTGTCCCAACCGCCGCTGATGCTGTTTCTCTGCGTGATCGGCGGCCTGATCGGCTTCGGGGCGCTGTACGACCTCTGCCTGCAGTGAGCCGCGCCGCGCACGGTTCACCGGGTCAAGGGGTTACGCGTCCTTCGGCCGCGCGGTCCTCACTCTCCCCCGGCTACCGCTGGGAGGTGCCCCCTGGGGCGGGCTGGATTCGGCCAGTCCGGCGCTTGAGGACGAACCGGCTGCCGGGCGGACCCGGCGCGGCGAACCAATGTGGTCACCGCACCAGCCCGTGGGCCGCACGGCTCAGCGGGTGGCCTCGCGCTGCCGTGCCCGGTACGCGGCGACATGGAGCCGGTTTCCGCAGGTGCGGCTGTCGCAGTAGCGCCGGGAGCGGTTGCGCGACAGGTCGACGAAGGCCCGGCGGCAGTCGGGGGCGTCGCAGCGCCGCAGCCGCTCGCGCTCGCCGGCGACGACGAGGAACGTCAGCGCCATCCCGCCGTCGGCGGCCAGGTGGTCCGAGAGTGACGCGCCGGGGGCGAAGTAGTGCACATGCCAGTCGTAGCCGTCGTGGTCGGTGAGCCGCGGTGTGGTTCCGGCCTCGGCGACCATGGCGTTGAGCAGGGTGGCGGCGGCCCTGGCGCTGGGGGCGCAGAAGGCCTGCGCGAAGCGCTCGCGCACTCTGCGTACGGTGGCCAGGTCGTGTTCGCCGAGCCGGCCCACCTCGCTCACCCGGTGGCGTTCCACGAAGCCGCGCAGTGCCGCGACGTCGTGCAGCCCTTCGCGCCCCTCGCTCTCCGGGGAGGTGTTGATCAGGTCCACCACACAGTCGAGTGCGCACCTGGTGTCATGGTTGATCAACACGGAATCGCTCCCTGGCCGTGGGGGGTCGGGCGGCTGCGTTCCGGCGACTCTAGCGCGCGAGAGCCACCGCCGTGGGGGTCGTGGTCCACGGCGGTGGCTCTGTGAAGCGTTGGCCGAGCTCATACGGCTGTCAGGTCCGGGCCATGCCCCCGAGTAGGACGGCGACGGACGGCTGGTGGGCTGGGGTCAGCTCTCCGCGAGGATGTGGGAGAGCTCGGTGTCCAGATCGAAGTGACGATGCTCGGTGCCCGGGGGCACGGCGGCGTCGGTCCGCTTGAGGAACGACTCCAGTGCCCGCGCCGGGGCTTCGAGCAGCGCCTCCCCCTCTGGGGAGCTGAGGGCGATGCACACGACGCCCTGGCCATGACTGCGGGACGGCCAGACCCGGACGTCTCCGGTGCCGGTAGGCCGGTGCAGGCCCTCGGCGAGAAGGTCGCGGGCGAACACCCATTCGACCGTCTCTTCGGCACCAGTGTGGAAGGTGGCGTGCACGGCATAGGGATCGGCCGTGTCGTACCGCAGGCCTGCGGGTACAGGCAGTGAGGATTCGCTCGACACAACGAGGCGCAGGTGCAGCTCGCAGCTGACCGTGGTGTTCATAAGCGCCAGGGCCTTTCGCTCAGTGTGCGCTCGGGGATTCGCACGTCGGCGAAATCGACATGCCACCTGCAGGGACGTTGTAAACCCCTCTGACTGGTTTGTGAGGCTTCTGGTACCTCGTCCGGCCCAGTGGTTTTACGGTGTCGAAGGCCATTCCGGTGATCTCCGCGTGTCCGGTACGTTGGATCTCATGACTGCGGAGAGTGACCAAATGCGGGAGGTCGTGGCCATGGATCGGGGGCTCGGTTCCAAGGCTCCTGAATTCATCAGGAAATCCCGGGGACTGCACCTGAGCTGGCAGGCGGGGGTCTTCATCGTGGGACTGGCCGTCGTGGCGGCCGGCGTGGTGATGCTGCCGCTGCCCGGGCCCGGCTGGTTGGTGATCTTCGCGGGTATGGCGATCTGGGCGACCGAATTCGTCTGGGCCCAGCTCGTGCTGCGCTGGACGAAGCGCAAGGTGACCGAGGCGACGCAGCGCGCTCTCGACCCCAAGGTGCGGCGTCGCAACATCACCCTGACGGCCATCGGACTCGTGATCATCGGCATCGGACTCGGCTACTACCTCTGGCGGTTCGGAGTCGAGGCGCCATGGCGCCTCGGGTGACCCGCGGATGGTCCGGGGCACCGTCTGAGGTGCGGTAATGTTGTCCCCGCACAGGGGCGATTAGCTCAGTGGGAGAGCACTTCGTTCACACCGAAGGGGTCACTGGTTCGAACCCAGTATCGCCCACCCCGGCCGAGGGCCCGGAAGCCGAAAAGCTTCCGGGCCCTCGGTGTTTCCCGCTCAGCGCATGCTCAATGCATGCGGCCGAGGACGTCACGCACCCGGCGTTCGTACGTCATGCCCTGCGCCAGCAGCAGGCCGACCACCGCGAGTGGCAGCCAGCGCGGCGCGGCGCCCACGACCTGGACGACGTACGGGGCCAGCTCGTGCAGCGCGTCGAGCGCCAGTACGCCGCCGCCCAGCAGCAGCGGAGCCCGCAGCCGGTGCCGCGCGCCCAGCAGCGTCACGACGAGCGCACTCGCACCCAGCAGCAGCGAACGGAGCCAGCAGGCCGAGGACGACGGACCGGCCGCCAATGCCAAGGTGGCCCCAACTGACGACCGTGAAGGCGGTCGCGGCGACGGCGAGCAGCGCGCCGCCGGGGGAGAGCAGCACGTTCTGGGCGCTCGGTGGGGACGTCACGCGCACCGGCGCGGGGCGCGGGCCCCATCCGGGCGGTGCGGCAGCCACCGGGTACGCCCTGGCGAGCAACTGGGCCCGGCGGCCGAGGAGATGGCAGCGTTCGGCGTCGAGCCGGCCGAGTGCGGAACCGATCTCCCACAGCTCCGCGGCGACCTCCCCGTCGAGCGGCAGCGCGGACACAGCGGGACGGGCATCGCGGGGTGCGGGTACGTACCGCAGGCGGGACAGCGGGCGGGTGGCGGCGTGTGCTCCATGATGGTGGAGTGTGGCGCGGGCCACACGATCCGGGCATCCGGTGCGGTACTCAGAACGCGCGTGAGTACCCACACTGTCCCCATGGACTGGAGCCGTTACCGCTTCCGCAGCGCCTGGGTCGTCGGCGCCGGGCCCGACGCCGTCTACGCCGTTCTCGAACGCCCCGACGAGTACCCGCTGTGGTGGCCGCAGGTGCGCGAGGTGCGGCGCACCGACGAGACCGCCGGCACGCTGCGGTTCCGTTCCGTGCTCCCCTACGACTTGGTGGTCGACGCGATCAAGACGCGCCACGACGCGGCGGCCGGGGTGCTGGAGGTGGCCATGGCCGGCGATCTGGAGGGGTGGGTCCGTTGGACCGTGGGTGCCAACGGCGGTGGCACCCACCTGGTCTTCGAGGAGGACGTGATCGTCCGCAAGCCCCTGATGCGCCGGCTCGCGGTACCGTGCCGGCCGTTCTTCCGGGCCAACCACGCGCTGATGATGCGCCAGGGGCGGCGCGGGCTGCGGGACCGGCTCGAAGACACCGCCGACGGTATCGGCGGTCATGGCGGCAATGGCGTTTGAGCGGCAATGGCGTTTGAACGGACGGCCCCGCGCCCTGTATTGTTCGGGACGTCCCGGGCGATTAGCTCAGCGGGAGAGCACTTCGTTCACACCGAAGGGGTCACTGGTTCGATCCCAGTATCGCCCACAGCAGTGAGACCGGCCGGTCCTGATGGAGCGGCCGGTTTTGTGCGTCTTCTGTGCTGCTTCCGTGCGTCGTCTGTGCGTCACCGCGCTCAGGCGGCCGGGGGCCGCGCGCGCTGCGCGGGGATCATCGGGGCGGGGCGCAGCGGCCAGGACGTGTCGCACCGTTCCGACGAGCCGTTCTTGGCGAAGTAGGCCTGCAGGCCGCGGGCTTGGCCCGCGTGCCAGACCGCCTGGCGGGCGTGCAACTCGGCGGGTTCCAGCGCGGCGAGCCGCTCCGCGAAGCGGCGGCCTATGGCGCGGGCGAGGTCCAGGGACGCCGTCGCGTCCGCCGCCGCGTCATGCGCGCCCGTCAGCTCGACGCCGTAGTGCGCGCACAGATCGGTGAGGGTGCGCCGGCCCTTGCGATAACGGTCCAGGGCCTTGTCGAGGACGCGCGGATCCAGGACGCACAGCCCCGCCCCGTCCAGCCGGCCGCTCAGCGTCGCACCGCGGTGCCGCTTCAACTCCCGGTCCAGCAGCGTGAGATCGAACGGCGCGTTCATCACCACCAGCGGGACGGCGGACGACGCCTGTCCGGCGAGCGCCCGCGCCATCTCCTCGACGACCGGACCCGGCCGGCGGCCGTGCCGCCGCAGAAACGCGTCGCTGAGCCCGTGCACCGCCCGCGCGCCGTCCGGCACCGGCACACCCGGGTCCACCAGCCAGCGCAGGACGCGGGGTTCGGCCCCGGGAGCGTCCTGCTCCACGAGGGCGCCGGAGACTATGCGGTCGTGCTCCACGTCCACGCCGGTGGTCTCGGTGTCGAAGGAGGCCAGTGGTCCGTCGTACCAGCGAGGCATGGGGTACTCCCAAGGCGGTCGGGGAGGTTGACAGGCGGTCAGAACTGACGCCTTTGGGTGATGTGTACCCGTAACACATGGTCACTGAACCGCAACTGTTTGCGACCCGCCGCTGGTGGAGATGACACAGGTGACGGAGAAGCACTGAAACGCACGGCTCGGAAGGCACGGAGAGCGATGGCGCTCGCGCAGCCCGCACCGGGCGAGCCGCCGGCCGAGCGGGCCGCACCGCTCCGGGGAGGACTCGCCACCACCAGCTGTATGGAGACCCTGCAGGTGGGTTATCTGCACGCGGTCGCGGCGGCGGCCGGCTGCTCGCTCGCCCAGCCCTTCCCCGACAACGGGATCGACTGGCACCTCAGCCACAGTTCGCGGGCGCATGCCGTCGACGACGAGGTGACGATAAAGGTGCAGCTCAAGTGCACCTACCAGGTCGCCCCGCACCCGACGGGGCCGACCTTCGGCTTCACGCTGGAGAACGAGCACCTGGTGAAACTGGCCAGGACCCCGGCGTCGGTGCACAAGATCCTGGTGGTGATGCTCGTGCCGCGCACCCAGGAGGAGTGGCTGGCGGCCGGCCACGAGCGGCTGGAAGTACGGCACTGCTGCTACTGGACGAACCTGGCCGGCCACGCCGTGACGGGCAAGCGCAAGACCACAGTGCGGATACCGACCGCGCGGATCTTCGACGACCGTGCGCTGTGCCAGATCATGGCGCGGGTCGGGGCGGGAGGGAGACCGTGATGCAGCGGACCACCAACGGCGACGAGCCCGTACTGCCCGACCCCGAGCGGGTCGACCCGGCGGTACTCACGGCCCTGCTCGCCCGGCACGGCTGGGAGCGGCGCGGCGGCGCCCCCGGCCGCTACAGCCGCTGGACCCCGCCCGGCAGCGCCCCGCGGCTCCATGACACGGACACCGGCACCTGCGCCGGCACGGCTGCGACGGGCGGGGGCACCGGCACCAGCCTGCTGGTGCCCGAGGGCCGGCCGCGCGGCGGCCGGGCCGGGGACGCCGGCTACGCCGACCACACGGACCTGCTCGGCGAGGCCCTCACCGCACTCGCCCGTTCCGCCGCGCCCTCCGCCCGCGCGGTGCTGCTCGCCCTCACCGTCCCCGGTGACGAGATCCGCTGGCGGCGCGAGGTGCCACGGATCGGGGACGCGGTGCCGTGGCTGGCGGCCGAGCAGCTGCGGGCCGGTGCCCGCGCCATGCTGATGGCCGCCGCGCGCGCCGCCCGGCAGACCGCCGGGTACTTCGGCGAGCGGCATGCCCCGCATGCCGCCGGCTTCCTGGAACAGGTCCTCGTCGGGCCGGTGACTGGCGGCCATCTGCTCACCGCGTACGCCCCCGTACCCGACGGCCGGCCGGCGACCGCCACCCTGCTCCGCGCGCTGCAGGCGGCCCGCGACGCCGTGGACTACCAGCGCGCCACCGGCGGGATGGAGGCGTTCGACGCCGCGGTCGACCTCGGCGTCTGCCACGAGCTGGCCGAGGCGCTGGTCCGGCTGGTGCGCGGTACGGAAGGGATGGAGGTGGCGCTCGCCTGGTCACCGGCCGCGGGGCCGCCGGGCGGTTTCGCCGCCCGCCCCGAGCCCGTGGAGTTCTCCCCCGGGGACCTGCCGGCCCTGGAGGCGGCGAGCGCGCGCTATCTGCGCCGTGAGCCGTCGGTCCCCGTCAGGGTGACGGGGACCGTCGTCCGGCTGCGCAGGCCCGTCCCCTCCGGCGGCGGCTCGGTCCGGCTGCGCGTTCTCGCCGGGGCCGATGTCCGCCAGGTCCGCGTCCGGCTGGACGAGGAGGCGTACCGCATCGCCGCGCACGCCCACCTCGTGGGGCTGCCGATCCGGGTCAGCGGACGACTGGAGAGCCGGGGCGGCTTCCGCCGTCTCACCGAGGCCACCGGTGTCACCCCGGTCCATGTCGACGAGGCCGAGCGGGACCGGCTGCTGAAATCGCTGCACGGCGGCGTCGACACCTTCGAGGACGCCTGCGGCGGTGATTCCTGAATCACGGGCGGATCACGGGGGGATCACGGGGGGATCGCGGGGCGGGGCCGCCGCTCTTCGCGGTCCCCTTTATCACTTCGCGGGGCACCCGCCGGGCTCGGTACGATTCACCCGTGCGGCATCCGCCGCCGTGCGGTACTTGAGTCATAGGAGAGAACCGGTGTCAGACGTCCGTGTGATCATCATTCGCGATTCCGTTGAGCGGGAAGAGCGGGTGGTCACGACCGGGACGACCGCCGGAGAGCTCTTCGACGGCGACCGCAGCATCGTCGCCGCGCGCATCGCCGGCTCGCTGAAGGACCTGGCGCATCCGGTCGCCGACGGCGACGAGGTCGAGGCCGTGCCCCTGGCCAGCGAGGACGGGCTGAACATTCTGCGGCACTCCGCCGCGCATGTCATGGCCCAGGCCGTGCAGGAGCTCTTCCCTTCGGCGAAGCTCGGCATCGGCCCGCCCATCAAGGACGGCTTCTACTACGACTTCGACGTCGAGAAGCCGTTCCATCCCGATGACCTCAAGGCCATCGAGAAGAAGATGCAGGAGATCCAGAAGCGCGGCCAGCGCTTCTCTCGCCGCGTGGTGACCGACGACGCCGCCCGCGAGGAGCTGGCCGCCGAGCCGTACAAGCTGGAGCTGATCGGCCTCAAGGGCTCCGCCTCGTCCGACGACGGCGCGAACGTCGAGGTCGGCGCGGGCGAACTGACCATCTACGACAACCTCGACGCCAAGACCGGTGAGCTGTGCTGGAAGGACCTCTGCCGGGGTCCCCACCTGCCCACCACCCGCTACATCCCGGCGTTCAAGCTGATGCGCAGCGCCGCCGCGTACTGGCGCGGCAGCGAGAAGAACAAGCAGCTGCAGCGCATCTACGGCACCGCGTGGCCGACGAAGGACGAGCTGAAGGCGTACCTGGAGTTCCTCGCCGAGGCCGAGAAGCGCGACCACCGCAAGCTCGGTTCCGAGCTGGACCTCTTCTCCATCCCGGAGGAGATCGGCTCAGGGCTGGCGGTCTTCCACCCGCGCGGCGGCATCATCCGCCGCGTCATGGAGGACTACTCGCGCAAGCGGCACGAGGAGTCGGGCTACGAGTTCGTCTACACCCCGCACGCCACCAAGGGCGCGCTCTTCGAGAAGAGCGGTCACCTGGACTGGTACGCCGACGGCATGTACCCGCCCATGCAGCTCGACGAGGGCACCGACTACTACCTCAAGCCCATGAACTGCCCCATGCACAACCTGATCTTCGACGCCCGGGGCCGGTCCTACCGCGAGCTGCCGCTGCGCCTCTTCGAGTTCGGCACCGTCTACCGCTACGAGAAGTCGGGCGTCGTGCACGGCCTCACCCGGGCCCGCGGCTTCACCCAGGACGACGCGCACATCTACTGCACCAAGGAGCAGATGGCGGACGAGCTCGACTCGACCCTCACCTTCGTGCTGAACCTGCTGCGCGACTACGGCCTGGAGGACTTCTACCTGGAGCTCTCCACCAAGGACCCGGAGAAGTTCATCGGCTCGGACGAGAACTGGGACGAGGCCACCGAGACGCTGCGCAAGGCCGCCGAGAAGCAGGGCCTCGACCTGGTCATGGACCCGGGCGGCGCCGCCTTCTACGGTCCGAAGATCTCGGTCCAGACGAAGGACGCGATCGGCCGTACCTGGCAGATGTCGACCATCCAGGTCGACTTCAACCTGCCGGAGCGCTTCGATCTGGAGTACACCTCGGCCGACGGCTCGAAGCAGCGTCCGGTGATGATCCACCGTGCGCTGTTCGGCTCGATCGAGCGGTTCTTCGCGGTGCTCCTGGAGCACTACGCGGGCGCGTTCCCGGCCTGGCTCGCGCCGGTCCAGGCGACCTGCATCCCGATCGGTGACGCGCATGTGCCGTATCTCCAGGAGTTCGCCGTCAAGGCGAAGGCCAAGGGGCTGCGGGTGGACGTGGACGCGTCCTCGGACCGGATGCAGAAGAAGATCAGGAACGCCCAGAAGGCCAAGGTGCCGTTCATGATCATCGCCGGCGACGAGGACATGGCGGCCGGCGCGGTGTCGTTCCGCTACCGCGACGGCTCGCAGAAGAACGGCGTGCCGGTCGACGAGGCCATCGCCGAGATCGCTGACGCTGTGGAGCGTCGCGTTCAGGTGTGACGTGCTCCCCGCACACGCGGGAGTTCCGAGGGGCGGCCCCACAGGGGCCGCCCCTCGCCGCACACGCGCCCGCCGCAGGCGAATATGCTGATCGGTATGACGAGTGAGCCGGAGCAGCAGATCGGAGTGGGTACGCAGGACGCGTTCCAGCGCCTGTGGACCCCGCACCGTATGGCGTACATCCAGGGTGAGAACAAGCCGACCGGCCCGGAGGCCGGCGACGGATGTCCGTTCTGCTCGATCCCGTCCAAATCCGACGAGGACGGCCTCATCATCGCCCGGGGCGAGCACGTCTACGCGGTGCTCAACCTGTATCCGTACAACGGCGGCCACCTCATGGTGGTCCCGTACCGGCATGTCGCGGACTACACCGACCTGGACCTGGCGGAGACGGCGGAACTCGCGGAGCTGACGAAGCGCGCGATGACGGCGCTGCGCACCGCGTCGGGGGCGCACGGTTTCAACATCGGCATGAACCAGGGCGGGGCGGCGGGCGCGGGAATCGCCGCCCACCTGCACCAGCATGTGGTGCCGCGCTGGGGCGGCGACACCAACTTCATGCCGGTCGTCGGCCACACCCGGGTGCTGCCGCAACTGCTGGCAGACACCCGCAAGATGCTCGCCGACGTCTGGCCGCAGGACTGACGCCCTTCTGGACAGGCCCTACGCGTCGTACGCGTCGGCCCTTTTCGGTTCCGCGCCCTGGACGAGGCTGCTCAGCAGCAGCGAGCGGCTGGTGAAGTGCGCGGTGTCCACTCCGTTCTCCTTCATGACGTGGATCGCCGCGGCGTGCACCGCGCGCAGCACCGGGGTCGCGGTCCGCAGCGCGTCGTCGGCCATGAAGCGGTGCTTCCACGGCTTGTCCGCCCAGGTGTGACGGAGTCCGAAGGGCTCGGGCAGGGCGAGCGTGCCGCCGAGGTGGTCCAGGATGCTGGGGAAGCGGGTGAGCGGCGCGCGGGCCGCGAGCCGCACCACCTCGCCGGGGTGGATCAGCGGGAGCTGCACGGTGCGGGTCTCCCAGAATTTCACGGGGTGGGAGACCGTCTTCGAGTTGGGCTCGGGTGCGGCGGTGAAGATGGGGTGCACGGGGCCCAGCGCATGGCCGGTCACCTCGACCCGCAGGGTCTGGGCCAGTACGGTCACGGTGACCATCAGCGTTATCACCAACTGGCCGTCCCACAGCACGAACTGGATGCCCAGGTAGTGCCGGTTGCCCTTGCCGAACTGCTGGTTGTTGCAGATCCGCTGGATCTCGAAGTCCTTGACGGTGTAAGCCTCGACCTCGGCGCCGGTGGGCCGGGCGATGGTCTTGGCATGCTCCCCGGTGGGCGCGACGACCCAGTGCCGTATCGACGCCTTGGGGAAGCCCCCGGTGTGCAGCGGGCCGCGTTCGAGCATCCGCAGTTTGTCGTGGATGGCCCGGACGACATCCCAGCTGCGGAAGGGGTGGATCTCGGCGAGGCCCTCGCGCGGTACCAGTTCCTCGGCCATCTGCCAGCTGCCCCAGCGGGTGCCCATGCCCAGTATTCCCCTGGGGCCGGCGTAGAAGACCACATTGCTGTTCTGCTCGGCGGAGAGCTTGGCCAGGCTCTGGCGCAGCAGTTCGGCCCGGGTCTCGTGCGGATTACGGGGCACCGCCCCGGGGATCTTGGCGCCGACGCCGGAGCCCGACACCAGCCCCGACCAGCGCTCGCGCAGGTCCTTCGCGGTCTGCTCGCAGATGCGCTTGGCCCAGAACCAGCCCAGCACCGGGACGAGCATCATGACGCGCAGATACTGCCGCCAGATGCCGGTCAGCGGCGGTTTGATGACGAGCAGGACGGCGAAGGCGGCGACGATCAGCAGGATCACCGCGCTCAGCACACTGGCCCTCGAGTCCTGTGCCTTCGCCAGTGATCTGCGCAGCTGGAACGCTCCGAGCCAGATCAGCACCCCGGGCAGGAAGAGCAGCCCGAAGACGGCCATGACCATGGTCAGCCGGTTGTCGCGTTCCTGGCGGATCCGGTTCGCGGCGAGGCAGTGCTCGACGACGGACTGGGGTTCGGCGCCGAAGGACTGGACGAGTTCGGCGCGGGCCGTGCCGAGCATCCGTACCTGGACAGCGCGGGCGAACGCCTCGCCCAGGTTGGGCTCGAACAGCGAGAGCCTGGGAGGCTTGATGACTGAGTCCTCGTTGGCCTTCCTGAGGTCCTCGACCGGGGAGTCACGGTAGGCGGCGGACGACAGGGCCTGGGTCGCGGCGGTGCCGCCCTCCGTGCCCATCAGCGGGACCTGCGCCCCGGGGCTGAAGTCGAACCCCGTGCCATCTGCCACTGCCGCCCCCTCATTCCCCCACGCGATCCCGCAGGCCCCACGGCTCCGACCGGCCCATTCCCCGCCCTGGGGTCCGTCACACTTTTGGAGCAATGCCCACAGTATCGGCGCGGCGGCCCGCGCGGGGGGCGCGGACCGCCGACTGGCCTTCCAGCGGCGTTACTTGGCCGCTTCCGCCTGCTCCCTGAGCTTCGCCGCGAGCGGCGGGGGCATCGGCTCGTGGCGGGCGTACGTGCGACTGAAGCGGCCGGTACCGTGCGACAGCGAGCGCAGGTCGACGGCGTACCGGCCGATCTCGATCTCCGGCACCTCGGCCCGCACCAGGGTGCGTCCGTGGCCGGCCGGTTCGGTGCCGAGGACCCGGCCGCGCCGTCCGGACAGATCACTCATCACCGGCCCGACGTAGTCGTCGGGGATCAGCACCCCGACCTCGGCGACCGGTTCCAGCAGATGGATCCGGGCCCCGGCCGCGGCCTCCCGCATGGCCAGCGCGCCCGCGGTCTGGAACGCGGCGTCGGAGGAGTCCACCGAGTGGGCCTTGCCGTCGGTGAGCGTCACCCGGATGTCCACCACCGGGAAGCCGAGGGCGACGCCCCGGGCGGCCTGCACCCGGACGCCCTTCTCCACCGACGGGATGAACTGCCGGGGAACCGCTCCGCCGATCACCTTGTCGACGAATTCGATGCCGGAGCCGACCGGCAGCGGATCGACCTGGATCTCGCAGATCGCGAACTGGCCGTGCCCGCCGGACTGTTTGACGTGCCGCCCGCGCGCGGAGGCCTGTTCCCCGAACGTCTCGCGCAGCGACACCCGGTGCGGCACGGCGTCCACCTGGACCCCGTAACGGCTGCGCAGCCGTTCCAGCGCGACATCCACATGGGCCTCGCCCAGGCACCACAGCACGACCTGCCGGGTGTCCGGATTCTGTTCCAGGCGCATCGTGGGATCCTCGGCGACCAGCCGCGACAGGCCTTGCGAGAGCTTGTCCTCGTCGGCCTTGCTGTGTGCCTGGATGGCCACCGGCAGCAGCGGATCGGGCATCACCCACGGCTCCATGAGCAGCGGCCGGTCCTTGGCGGAGAGGGTGTCACCGGTCTCCGCGCGGGTCAGTTTGGCGACGCAGGCCAGGTCGCCCGCGACGCAGCTCATGACACCGCGCTGCTGTTTGCCGAACGGCGAGGACAGTGCGCCGACCCGCTCGTCGACGTCATGGTCCGGGTGGCCGCGGTCCTCCATGCCGTGCCCGGAGACATGCACCGTCTCGTCCGGTCGCAGCGTCCCCGAGAAGACCCGCACCAGGCTGATCCGCCCGACGTACGGGTCGGAGGTGGTCTTCACCACCTCGGCGGCCAGCGGCCCGTCCGGGTCGCAGGTGAGCGGCGGACACGGTCCGCCCTGGAGGGTGGTCACCGGCGGGGCCTCGCGCTCCAGCGGGGTGGGGAAGCCGCCCGTGATCAGTTCCAGCAGTTCCAGGGTGCCCAGCCCCTGCCGGGCGCCCTCGGCGGCGGGGGCGGCGGCGAGCACCGGGTGGAACCTGCCGCGGGCCACGGCCCGTTCGAGGTCCTCGGTGAGGGTCTTGAGGTCCAGCTGTTCGCCGCCGAGGTAGCGGTCCATCAGGGTCTCGTCCTCGCTCTCGGCGATGATCCCCTCGATGAGCCGGTTGCGGGCCTCCTCGATCACCGGCAGCTGCCCGGGATCCGGGCTCCGTTCGGTCCGCTCGCCCGAGGAGTAGTCGAACACCCGCTGCGAGAGGAGTCCGATGAGGCCGGTGACGGGGGCGTGCCCGTCCGGACCCTGCGGGCCGTGCAGCGGCAGGTACAGCGGCAGCACCGCGTCGGGGGAGTCGTTGCCCAGGACCCGGGCGCACAGCTCCGTCATCTCCTCGAAGTCGGCCCGGGCCGACTCCAGATGCGTCACCACCACGGCCCGCGGCATCCCGACGGCCGCGCACTCGTCCCACACCATCCGGGTCGCGCCGCCGACGCCCGAGGCGTCCTGCGCGGACGAGACAACGAAGAGGGCCGCGTCCGCGGCTCGCAGACCGGCCCTCAACTCCCCGACGAAGTCGGCGTATCCGGGAGTGTCCAGCAGATTTATCTTGATACCGCCCCATTCCACCGGCACCAGTGACAGCTGCACCGACCGCTGCTGCCGCTGCTCGATCTCGTCGTGATCGGAGATCGATCCGCCGTCCTCCACCCGTCCGGCCCGGTTCACCGCACCGGTGGCCAGTGCCAGGGCCTCGACGAGTGTGGTCTTGCCCGCTCCGCTGTGGCCGACCAGCACCACATTCCGTATCTTGTCGGGCCGGCCGGCCGCCGGTGCCCTTCCGGCGGCTCCTGGATGTACGTCTCTCCTGTCGGCTGCACCACCCACGTGATCTCGCCTCCATGTCCGTCTCTGCACGGGACCGCGCCCTCTACGGGGGCACCAACGCGCAACGTCACGGGAGACCGCACCGGAGGTGCCCCGGGACGGAGTCCAGGGGGAGGGTTCCGGCGACGCCCACGGTGTTCCGACCTTCCCACGGCGGTCACGGTGCGTCCATACGTCGTACGTGTAAGTGTACCGGCGGGTGCCTCCGGCGTCCGGGGTGCGGCGGCTGGCTACGATGGGCCATCCAGTGGCCGACCGGGCCAACCGACACCACAGACCATCCGGGAAGGCCATGCTGAACAAGTACGCGCGTGCATTCTTCACGCGTGTTCTCACGCCGTTCGCCGCGCTCCTGCTGCGCCTCGGGGTCACCCCCGACGCGGTGACCCTGATCGGCACCGGGGGAGTGATGGCGGGTGCGCTGGTCTTCTACCCCCGGGGCGAGTTCTTCTGGGGCACCGTCGTCATCACCCTGTTCGTCTTCTCGGACCTGGTGGACGGGAACATGGCCCGGCAGTCCGGGGTGTCCAGCCGCTGGGGCGCCTTCCTCGACTCCACCCTCGACCGGGTCGCCGACTCGGCGGTCTTCGGCGGGCTCGCGCTCTGGTACGCCGGAGGCGGTGACGACCTCGTGCTCTGCGCGGTGACGATCTTCTGTCTCGCCAGCGGCCAGGTGGTGTCCTACACCAAGGCGCGGGGCGAGGCCATCGGCCTGCCGGTGAACGTCAACGGGCTGGTCGAGCGCGCCGAGCGGCTCGTCATCACCCTGGTCCTGTGCGGTCTCGCCGGTCTGCACACGTTCGGCGTTCCCTATATCGAGTGGTTGCTGCCGATCGCCCTGTGGATCGTGGCCGCCGGCAGTCTGGTGACCCTGATCCAGCGCGTCGTCACCGTGCGCCGCGAGGCCGCGGAAGCCGACGCGGCCGAAGTCGTCGCGGGAGCGGACGGGGGCGGTGCCGAGTGAAGGACCGGCTGATAGACGGCCTGTACGGGCTGGGCTGGGGCGCGGTGAAGATGCTGCCGGAGCCGGTGGCGGCCGCGCTCGGCCGCCGGATCGCCGACCTGGCCTGGCGCAGGCGCGGCAAGGGCGTGCTCCGGCTGGAGTCCAACCTCGCCCGGGTCGTACCGGGCGCGGACGAGGCCCGGCTGCGTGAGCTGTCGAGGGCCGGTATGCGCTCGTACCTGCGGTACTGGATGGAGTCCTTCCGGCTGCCCGCCTGGGACCGGGAGCGTTTCCGCACCGATGTCGAGATCAAGGACGCGCACATCCTGCAGGACGGCCTGGCCGCCGGCCGGGGCGTCATCCTGGCGCTGCCGCACATGGGCAACTACGACCTGGCCGGCGCGTGGGTGACCACCAAGATCGGGGTCCCGTTCACCACCGTCGCTGAGCGCCTCAAGCCCGAGACCCTGTACGACCGTTTCGTGGCGTACCGCGAGAGCCTCGGCATGGAGGTGCTGCCCCACACCGGCGGCGCCGCGTTCGGCACGCTCGCCCGCCGGCTGCGGGCGGGCGGACTGGTCTGCCTGGTCGCCGACCGCGACCTGTCCGCCTCGGGTATCGAGGTGACGTTCTTCGGTGACACCGCCCGGATGCCCGCCGGGCCCGCGATGCTCGCGCAGCAGACCGGCGCGCTGCTGCTGCCGGTCACCCTCTGGTACGACGACTCACCGGTCATGCGCGGGCGCATCCACCCGCCGATCGACGTCCCCGAGGCCGGCGACCGGGACGGGAAGGCCGCCGTCATGACCCAGAATCTGGCCGACGCCTTCGCTTCCGGGATCGCCGACCACCCCGAAGACTGGCACATGCTCCAACGGCTGTGGCTCGCCGATCTCGAAGCGCGCCCGAACAGTTCCGGAACGGAGAAGCCTTGAGGATCGGGATCGTCTGCCCGTACTCCTGGGACGTCCCCGGAGGCGTCCAATTCCACATCCGCGACCTCGCCGAGCATCTGCAGAGGCTCGGCCACGAGGTCTCCGTGCTCGCGCCCGCCGACGACGAGACGCCGCTCCCGCCGTACGTGGTCTCCGCGGGCCGCGCCGTGCCCGTGCCGTACAACGGCTCGGTGGCCCGGCTCAACTTCGGCTTCCTGTCCGCCGCGCGGGTGCGCCGCTGGCTGCACGACGGGGCCTTCGACGTGATCCACATCCATGAGCCGACCTCCCCCTCGCTCGGCCTGCTGGCCTGCTGGGCGGCGCAGGGGCCGATCGTCGCGACCTTCCACACCTCCAACCCGCGCTCCCGGGCGATGATCGCCGCCTATCCGATCCTGCAGCCGGCGCTGGAGAAGATCCGCGCGCGCATCGCGGTCAGCGAGTACGCCCGGCGCACCCTGGTGGAGCACCTCGGCGGCGACGCGGTGGTCATCCCCAACGGCGTGGACGTCGGCTTCTTCGCCGGGGCCGAGCCCGAGCCGAAGTGGCAGGGAGGCACGATCGGGTTCATCGGCCGGATCGACGAACCGCGCAAGGGTCTGCCCGCCCTGATGAGGGCCCTCCCGAAGATCCTCGCCGAACGCCCCGGCACCCGGCTGCTGGTCGCTGGAAAGGGTGACGAGAAGGAGGCCGTCGAGGACCTGCCGGAACACCTGAGGAGCCAGGTGGAGTTCCTCGGCATGGTCAGTGACGAGGAGAAGGCCCGGCTGCTGCGCAGCGTCGACCTGTACGTGGCCCCCAACACCGGCGGTGAGAGTTTCGGCATCATCCTCGTCGAGGCGATGTCGGCGGGCGCCCCGGTGCTCGCCAGCGATCTCGACGCCTTCCGCCAGGTGCTGGACGGGGGAGCGGCGGGCGAGCTGTTCCCGGTCGAGGACGCCGACGCGCTCGCGGTCGCCGCGCTGCGGCTGCTCGGCGACCCCCAGCGGCTGGCGGAGCTGCGGGAACTGGGCAGCAGGCACGTACGGCGGTTCGACTGGAGCACGGTCGGCGCCGACATTCTCGCCGTCTACGAGACGGTGACGGCGGGTGCCACCGCGGTCGCCACCGATGAACGCATCGGGCTGCGCGCCCGCCTCGGACTGGCCCGCGATTAGGGGCTGTCCGGTTCCGCACCCCGCGCGACGGTAGCCTTCCCCCCCGTGACCACCTTCATCTGGGTCGCGGTGGCTGTCGTTGCCATCGGCCTGTATCTGAGCTGGACCGCGGGCCGCCTTGACCGGCTGCACGCCCGTATCGACGCCGCCCGCGCCGCACTCGACGCGCAACTGCTGCGCCGCGCCTCCGTGGCCCAGGAGCTCGCGACCGCCGGGGTGCTGGATCCGGCGGCGTCCATCGTGCTGTACCAGTCCGCGCACTCCTCCCGGCAGGCGGAGGACGAACAGCGCGAGGTGGCGGAGAGCGAGCTGAGCCAGGCGCTGCGCGCGGTGTTCGCCGAGCAGGTCGCGGTCGAGGCGGTGCTGGCCGCGCCCGGGGGCGAGGAGACCGTCGTCGAGCTGACCCAGGCCGTGCGCCGGGTGCCGATGGCCCGGCGCTTCCACAACGACGCGGTCCGGGCGGCGCGCGCGGTGCGCAAGCACCGGGTGGTGCGCTGGTTCCGGCTGGCCGGACACGCGTCCTTCCCGCTGGCCTTCGAGATGGACGACGAGCCACCGATGGTGTTCACAGCGGAGGGCGCGGCAGGCCACTGAACCTGGATTGGCTCTTTTTCAGCCAGGTGGACCGCTTCACGATGGGTACAACGCACCATTCGTCATCAGTGAGGTCATACCGTGTCCACCACCAGCTCCAGCGCCCAGCACCCCGAGACCGGCACCGCACGCGTCAAGCGCGGCATGGCCGAGCAGCTCAAGGGCGGCGTGATCATGGATGTCGTCAACGCCGAGCAGGCGAAGATTGCCGAGGACGCAGGCGCCGTCGCGGTCATGGCCCTGGAGCGGGTGCCCGCCGACATCCGCAAGGACGGCGGTGTGGCCCGGATGTCCGACCCGGACATGATCGACGGCATCATCGGCGCGGTCTCCATCCCGGTCATGGCGAAGTCCCGTATCGGCCACTTCGTCGAGGCCCAGGTCCTGCAGGCGCTCGGTGTCGACTACATCGACGAGTCCGAGGTCCTCACCCCGGCTGACGAGGCCAACCACAGCGACAAGTGGGCCTTCACCACCCCCTTCGTCTGTGGCGCCACCAACCTGGGCGAGGCCCTGCGCCGTATCGCCGAGGGCGCGGCCATGATCCGTTCCAAGGGCGAGGCCGGCACCGGCAACGTCGTCGAGGCCGTCCGCCACATGCGTCAGATCCGGCAGGAGATCGGCCGTCTGACCACCCTGGACAACAATGAGCTCTACGCCGCGGCCAAGGAGCTGCGTGCCCCGTACGAGATCGTCAAGGAGGTCGCGACGCTGGGCAAGCTGCCCGTCGTGCTCTTCTCCGCGGGTGGCGTCGCCACCCCGGCCGACGCCGCGCTGATGATGCAGCTCGGCGCCGAGGGCGTCTTCGTCGGCTCCGGCATCTTCAAGTCCGGCGACCCGGCGCAGCGCGCGGCCGCCATCGTGAAGGCGACCACCTTCTACGACGACCCGAAGGTCATCGCCGATGTGTCGCGCGGCCTGGGCGAGGCCATGGTCGGCATCAACTGCGACACCCTCCCCGAGTCCGAGCGCTACGCCAACCGCGGCTGGTAGTCCGACAGTGAGCGCGACGATATCCCCGTCCGGCGCGGCGGCATCCCCGTCCGGCTCGACGGCGGCCCCGGTCATCGGCGTACTCGCCCTCCAGGGCGATGTACGCGAACACCTCGCCGCGCTCACCGCCGCCGGCGCACAGGCAGTACCGGGGGGCC
>NZ_JASISZ010000080.1 GCF_030063355.1 Streptomyces sp. PH10-H1 | reverse complement strand
GAACAACCATGATCACGAACGCCTGCGGGCCCCTTGCGTCCAGGGCACCGGAACCACCACGCCGTCACGCAACGTCACAACCGTGCGTGCCGCCTACGCGATTGCCCGGTTAAATTCGAAGACCCACCAAACCTTCCCATGCGAAATGTTAAGGATTGGTCTCCGTGGGACATCCCTTCTCTGCCCGATGATTCCATCCCGCGCACCACCTACGCGCGGGCCTGCAGTAAGCAGCAGTACTTGGAACGCCAGGACCAGTGGCTGGGGAGGCCATACTCTGCCTATTTCCGTCTGGCGTGGCGAGCTATGATCGATTCCAAGAATACCGAGCGCAGTCTGTTCTCTGCCATCATCCCACCAGGCCCAACTCACGTTCACGCCGTGCACTCACTCGCCCTGGAAGATAACCTCACAACGACACTGAACGCGGGATTCTGGTCGTCGCTGCCCCTAGATTACTTTCTCCGCATCACGGGCCGGTCCCATCTACAGTTTGCCGAGGTGCAGAAGATGCCTGCGGCATTCGCTTCACACCCTCTGGCCGAGCCCCTGCTGCTCCGAACTCTCCGCCTAGCTTGCATCACGGGCGAATTTGCTCCTCTATGGAGCGAACTATTCCGGAGGGAATGGGCTGACCGGGAGAAGTGGGCTGCCATTTGGCCATTGCTCGAAGGGACACTGAGTGCCGGAATCTCTGGAGAGTGGACGCAGCGGACACCTTTGCGTACCGAATATGAGCGACGAGCCGCCCTCGTTGAGTTGGATGCACTCGTCGCCGCTTGGCTAGGGATCACCGCGGACCAGCTAACGGCTATCTACCGATCCCGCTACTCAATTCTTGCCGACCGAGAGGCGGAAATGTGGTTCGACGCAAAAGGTCGGCGCCTTGCACAGGATCCGTATGCATTCGGATATGGTCAGGCGAAGGAGGATTACGCCCATATCCAGTCACATCTCGCCAATCCACACAGGGCGCCAATTCCCGAGGGATACACAGCGCCCTTCTACAAGGCGGATCGTGAGAAAGAGATGCGGGCCGCGCACGCCGTCTTCGTGAAGCAACTCAACGACGCGGTCGCGCGTGGCGAATGGGACCCGGTCAAGCAGGAGGTGCCGAAGCCGTGAGGCCGACGCTGGAGGCGCGGGGGCTCAAGGAGAGCCTGCTGCAGTATCTGTCGACTACGTACGCGCTCACGGATGAGGGTGCGCGTGAGGCGCTGCACCGGTTCCTGGGTGATGAGACGTCGGGGATGTTCCGGGGACCGTACTTGCGGATCCGGACGCCGTTTACGGTGGCCGGCGAGGAGTGGCGGCAGCATTTGGATTGGGAGCGCGAGGGGTTCACCCCATACGCGCACCAGGCCGTGGCCTTCGGGCGGCTGACGTCGGCGAACGGGCATGTGCCGCAGCCGACGCTGGTAACGACGGGGACGGGCTCGGGTAAGACGGAGGCGTTCCTGTATCCGGTGCTGGATCACTGTCTCCGCGAGCGGGAGGCGGGAAAGACCGGTATCAAGGCGGTGCTCCTGTACCCGATGAACGCCCTCGCTACCGACCAAGCGCAGCGCATCAACGAGCTGATCACGGAGAACGATGCGCTGAACAAGCTTTCCGCCGGGCTGTACATCGGTGACAAGGCGGCCATGAAGTACGACAACGTTCGTACGCGCCGCTCAGACATGCAGCTCTCGCCGCCGGACATCTTGATCACAAACTACAAGATGATGGATCTGTTGCTGCAGCGTGCGGATGATGCTCCGCTGTGGCGTGGGTCGGACATCCGGTATGTGGTGGTGGATGAGTTCCACACCTATGACGGTGCACAGGGCACGGACGTGGCGATGCTGCTGCGGCGGCTCGCGGCCGCGGTGGGTGCGTCCGAGGAGGGGCGTCCGCTGGGTTCGATCTGTCCAGTGGCGACATCGGCGACGCTCGCGTCTGGGACTGATGCCGACGGAGTGGCCCAGCTGCTCGAGGTTGCGACGCAGGTCTTCGGTACGGAATTCACGGCGGAGTCTATCGTCGGGGAGAACCGGCTGTCGGTGGAGGAGTTCATCCCGCTGGCGGACGTGCGGATGCAGGGGCTGCCGACGCCGGACGAGCTGCTAGCGCTGCCCGATCCCGCGACGAGCGATGAGGCGATGCTGGACCTCATCGAGTCGGTTACCGGGGTCCGCAACGACGACCCCCTCGTATTGGGCGAGAACCTGAAGCGG
The DNA here is from genome assembly GCF_030063355.1 of Streptomyces sp. PH10-H1. Classification (GTDB taxonomy): domain Bacteria; phylum Actinomycetota; class Actinomycetes; order Streptomycetales; family Streptomycetaceae; genus Actinacidiphila. The sequence continues at coordinate 31,270 of NZ_JASISZ010000080.1, read as the reverse complement.
CACCTGTTCACCCGTGCGGTGATGCAGGCACTGGACGGTGAGGTGAAGACCGGCGCCGAGGTGCTGGACGTCATGTGGCGTGCAGGTGCGGCCGGTTGGGCGGAGGCGGTGGCCCGGCAGCCAGAGAAGGCCGCTGAGGCGCTCGCCCGGTTCGTGGCGCTGTTGTCGTACGCGCGTGACCCGAAGTCGCCGGTGGGAGAGCCGCCGCGGCCGTTCGTGCATGTCGAGGTGCACCAGTGGGCCCGGTCGGTCTCGCGGCTGCTGCGCGGCGTACTGCCGTGGCCCAAGGCGGAGTTCCGCTGGGATGTGGCCGGTGCGGCCGATGCCAGTGCGGGAAGTGGGAACCGTTCGGCGCCGGTGACGACAGCCACGTCGGGGCAGAGCGCGAATCTGTTTCTGCCGGCGGTCTACTGCCGGGATTGCGGGCGGTCGGGCTGGGCGGTGTTCTCGCCGGAGAGCGACGACCACGAGGTCCAATTCGACACATACAAGATCCGTCGTGCCTCGTTGGGTCAGGACAAGGCCCGGGTGCGGAACCTGGTCTCGGCGACCGAGCGGGAGGCGCGCGAGGGTTCCGGGGCCGCGGTACTGCCGGCCAGCGGCCGGGGCGGTAAGGGGGCCGCAGCAGCGCTGCAGAGTGCGGGCGGTCTGCTGATGGTGCTGGACGGTGCCCGCAAGCGGTTGCGGCTGCCCGATCCGCTCAACGACTACGACAAGGAGTCCAAGGAGCCCCGGCTGACGGCCCGCGATTCGGCGTTCGTCCTGGTCAATTTCGGGGATACGGCGAATACGGCGGCGAAAGAGGACTGGTGCCCGGCGTGCGGGGAGCGCAACGCGGTCCGCTATCTGGGCACTGGAGCCGCTGCGATGACGGCGGCATCGATCACCCAGTTGTTCACGGGCGGGGAGCTCGACAAAGAGCGGCACGAAGACAAGACGCTGATGTTCAACGACTCGGTGCAGGATGCCGCGCACCGGGCCGGGTTCGTCGCGAACCGTTCGTACACTTTCTCGTTGCGCGCCCTGCTGGCGAAGCACCTGCGCAGCGACGTGCCCACAGCTCTGAACGACTTGATCGCCAACGTGGTCGAAGCCACGACCGACAAGGACACACTGGCCGCGGTGGTGCCGCCGGATCTGCACGGCTTCAAGGGCGTGGACCGGCTGCTGTCCGGGCAGGGGCGCGGCGGGGATCTGCCGACATGGCGACTGATCGGTCAGCGCCTGGCGTTCGAAGCGCTGATGGAGTTCGGGTTCCGCTCCCGCAACGGGCGCACCCTGGAACTGACCCGGACCGCAGCCGCGCAGGTACGCATCGCGGATCCGGAGGCCGTGGTGGCTCTGGTCAAGCGGATTCACGAGGAGTTCGAGCGCGCTGATCTGCCCCTTCAGCCGCAGGACGACGCACGTTATCTGGCGTTCTTGCGGGTGTTCTTGGAGCGCCTGCGTACACGGGGCGCGATCGCACACCAGTGGTTGGACAAGTACGTCGATGAGGCGGGCACCAGCCGGTACTTCATCTGGGGCAAGCGCGCGCCCGGCATGCGTGCATTCCCCAAGCGGGTCGCGGCGCCGGTGTTCCTGCTCAGCTCGCCCAAGAACGGCAGCGAGTTCGACTTCGCGACGGGCCGGCTATCCTGGTATGAGCGGTGGGCCGGGCGCTGCCTGGGGCTGTCGCGCGAGGTGTCACCGGAGTTCTGGAGCCGCCTCCTGCCGGAACTGGCCGCCATCGGGCTGCTGTCGTCTCGAACGCCGAACGACACCTCAGTACGGGTCTACGGGCTCAAGCCGGGCAACATCGAAGCGCTGCTCCTGGACGACGAACAGGTCCGGCACGCGTATGTGCGCTGCCCGGTGTGCTTCTGGGAACAGACGGTCCACCCCTCCCTTCTCGATCAGTGGCACGATCAGCCCTGCCCCTCATACCGCTGCCGCAGAGGCCGTCTGGTGGCCGGGGACCGGCCCGAGCGGCTGGGAGTGCACCACCGCGACCGTGACTACACCCTCGACTACTACCGACACCTGTACCGGAAGGCCGGGACGTACCAGGTGGTGACCGCCGAGCACACCGGCATGCTCACGCGCGCGCAGCGCGAGAAGGTGGAGGAGGCGTTCAAGCGGCGTACGGGCTTCAAGGACCCCAATGTCCTCTCCTGCACGCCGACGCTGGAGATGGGCATCGACATCGGTGACCTGTCCGCGGTGGTGCTGGCCGCGCTGCCGCGCCGGCCGGCCAGTTACGCCCAGCAGGTCGGGCGGGCCGGACGCCGGACCGGCAATGCGTTCTTGCTGACGATTCCTGATCGTCGACGGCGTGACCTGTATTTCCTGGAGCGCCCCAAGGATCTGATCGCTGGCACGATCGTGCCCCCGGGATGCCATCTTTCAGCGGTGGAGATCCTTCGCCGCCAGTACCTGGCGCACCTGTTGGACCTCGCAGCTGCCAGCCGGCTGATCCGCGGTGACGGCATCGTGCTGCGCGCCCTGCCGACTAAGGCACCCGCTCTGTTCGGTCCGTCCGGCTACCTGATCGATTTGGTGGAAGTGGCCATCGCCCAGGGGGAAGAGCTCGCCAAGGGCTTCCTGGAGATGTTCCCTACCGGCGTCAACGACCGGGCCAAGGAAGACCTGCGCAAGTACGCGATGCACGAGCTGCGCGGCACGGTGGAAGAGGCCGAGCGGGAGTGGCGCCGCGTCGAACAGGCTCTGCGGGCCCGGCTGGCTCAGATCGACGAGGCCCACGACGAGCTGCACGATTCCGACCCTGACCAGGCGCGGCAGAAGGACGAACTGGATGCCGAGCGGCGTGGCGTGGGCCGGCGCCTGCTCAATCTGGGTGATACGGCCGCCCAGAGCGCTCTGTGTGACTTGGGGCTGCTGCCGAACTACGCGCTGATCGACTCGGTCACCACGCTGTCGGCGACGCTGTACGGCGAGGATGGGATCGACGCGAAGACGGGGAGGGCGAAGTTCGCTTCCACCACCGACTCCTACGACCGCCCGCGCCGTTACGCACTTTCGGAGCTGGCCCCGGGCAACTCCTTCTATGTCAACGGCTACCGGCACGAGATCACCGGCCTAGAGATCGCCACCGGCGGCCGGCAGGAATGGCGCACCTGGCGGGTGTGCCCGGGCTGTGGTTTTGTGCGGACCGAGAACGCGGCGGAGGACCGGTCGTCGTGCCCGCGCTGCAAGAGCGCCCACATCGCCGACGACGGTTCCTGCCTGTTCCAGATCGTGGAGCCAGCCACCGTGACCTCACGTGACAAGCGCCAGGACGCCCGGATCCGCGACGACAAGGACGACCGCGATCGCCGCCACTACACCGTCGTGGACGCGGTCGACATCCCTGTGGGCGAGATCGAGCCCGGCTCGTGGCGGCACACGAAGCAGACATTCGGCGTCGACTACTGCCGCAGCGCCATGATCCGCCGAATCAATGTGGGGCCGGTCCGCTACGACGCCCCGGCCCGCGACGACTTCGCCGGACACCTGGTGCGGCTCAACCCGTTCCATGTGTGCACCGCCTGCGGAGCAGCCAGCGCGGACGGCAAACCGGTCTTCGACCACGACACCGACGCTCTCGACTCCGCCGCCGCCCGCAGCCCACAGCTCAAACACCACCGCCCCTGGTGCCCGCTACGACGCGGCAAGCGGGAGGACGCCACCCAGGAGCCCGTGCTGCTGGCCCACACGTTGAAGACCGAGGCTCTGCGAGTGCTGATCCCGGCCGCCACCGCGGACGTGGACGCCAAGGTGCACTCCTTCCGTGCCGCATTGCGGCTCGGTGTGGACCTGCACTTCGGCGGCGACCCGCAGCACCTGGACACCACGGTGGCCTCCATGCCGGATGCCGAGAGCGGAGAGCGTCGCTGGTTCCTGGTGCTCTTCGACTCCCTGCCCGGCGGCACCGGCTATCTGGACCGGCTGACCGATCCCATCGCCTTCCGCGACACCCTCGCAGCCGCGTACGAGATGCTCAAAGAGTGCCCATGCGCCGAGGAACAGCGCCGGGCCTGCCACCGGTGTCTGCACCGCTACACCCCCGAGCGCTTCCAAGACATCGTCTCGCGCCAGTCAGCCCTGACCATGCTGGAGTCGCTGCTGTTCACGGCAGACGGTGCGGATGGCTGGGATACCGATGAGGTCGAGCACACCGGGCTGGTCGGGCTGGATGCCCAGGTCGAATCCGACCTGGAGGCACGCTTCCTGGCTGCCCTGCGCGACTGGGTGAAGGTCACTGACGACGCCGCCCTGGACGAGGACGGCCACGCCAGCGGACATCTTCGCTTCACCGCCGGTTCCGACGTCACGCACTGGAGGCTCACAGCCCAGCAGCAACTCCAGGGCACCCGGACAGACTTCACCTTCACCCGGGTCGACGGCCCGGCCCAGAGCGTCAAGGTCTACCTCGAAGGATTCCGCTTCCACGCCAGCCGCGAACACAACCGCATCGCCCACGACGCGGCTCAGCGCACCAAGCTGCGGGCCGAAGGGGAGATCGTCTTCCAGGTCACCTGGGCGGACATCGACCTGTTCGAGAAGCGCCCCACCCGGACCAAGCCCGTCTGGCCGCCCTACCGCGGGACGGCACAAGAACAGGCCAAGGCCGCCTACGAGCAATACGGCGGGCAGCGCGCCCACTTCGCGAACGCGGTCTTCGCCAACCCCATCGACACGCTCATCGCCTACCTACGCGATCCCGATGCCGACCGCTGGGCCCGCCGCTCCCGCGCCCTGGTCACCGGCCTGCTCAGCACCGCCGGGACCACGCCCCTCGCCGCTACCGGGCGCCGCAGCGAACTGGTCGCTGCGCTCCGCAGCCAGCTAGCCACCTTCAACAGCAATACACGTCAGGATAAGCCGGTCGTACCCGATGCCACCGGCATCGGGCCCGTCCACGTCTTCCGGGCCCAGGACGAGAACGGACTGCCGATCCTCGTCACCCTGGATGCCGCCGACCCCGAAAACCCGCGGTGGAGCGCACTCACCGTCCTCGACGATAGCGATGCCGTCCTGGAGAGCGACGAGCACAAGCTGCGCTGGCGGTCCTGGCTGTACTGGAGCAACCTCACCCAGTTCCTGTCCCTGGCCGGCGGCGACGGCGTCCAGCTCGCAGCCAGCCGCGCCGCCGACTTCGAAGTCGAAGTCCTCGCCGTTTGCGGCGGCCTCGGTGAGCTCGACTCCCTAGTCGGTGCCCCCGTACCGGTGACCGACGTAGCCGAGTCCGCCGCGCCTGCAGGAGCGATCCATCCGGTCGACCCGAATCCGGACCATGACTCGACCGCCGAGGCCGCCGTCATCCAAATGCTCCGAGACGCCGCCTGGGACGAGGACATCCTGGAAATACTGCGAGAGGAGCCCGACGAGGCCCCCGACCTCCTGCGCCTCGCCGAAACCCTCGCCGACCGAGGCAAGCAGGCACCGGTCTTCGGATTCGAACTTGGCACAAGCCGCTGGCAGGCCGAATTCGCCTGGCAATCCCCCGGACTCAAGATCGCTGTCGTGACCGCCCACCAGGACCAGGACGACCCCGAGGCTCAGCGACGCGACACCGCCTACGCCGACGACGGCTGGCAGGTCCGCACAGCCGGCGAATGGCTCACTCGCCTCGACGAACTGCTTGATCAGCTCCCCGACACGGAAGGCACCCCCCGATGACCGCCCGGCTCAGCCTGTACCGCAAGGCCGAACAGGAGCTGTACAAGCTCGACCGCTCGGTCAAAGCCCAGTTCTACGACTTCTGCCACATCTTCCGGACCAACCCCGACCAGCCGGGCCTGAAGAAGCGGAAACTCAAGGGCGACTCCCGTATCTGGTCTGCCCGGGTCAACCAGTCGTACCGTGCCCTGCTCACCCCTACTGGGGTCGACGCGGACGGCACGGAGAACTGGCTGGTCATCGCCGTCCGCCACCGTCGCGATGTCTACGAAGAGCTCCAGGTCGCCGTCAACCGTGTCACCGGCGAGATCGAGTTCGTCGACCTCGCCGTTGTCGGCGACAGTGCCCTGCGCCGTGCCGGCATCACCCTCACCCCTGCAGAACCCGAAGAGACCGCGCCGGCTGCCGTACCCGAGCCTGCCCCGGTCCAGTACGAAGCCGAACCCAAGGCGGCACCCGCCCTGCTCGCCGCCTACGATGCGGGTCAGCTGCGCGACCTCGGTGTCGCCGACCAACTCGTCGACCTCGCTCTCACCGTCACCGAGAGCTCTGAACTCGACCAGCTCCTTGAGGGCGCCCCTCTGCTGTCCAAGGACGTCCTGTACGGCCTCGCCGCCGGCATGGACATCGATGAGGTCCGCCAGGAGATCACCAAGCCGGTCGAACTCGGGCAGCAGCCCGACCTCGACGACTTCGCCGCCGCCGCGACCCGCACCAAGGTCACCGCGGTTGACGACGACGTCCAGGCGGCGATCGACGAAGGCGACTTCCGCGCTTGGAAGGTCTTCCTGCATCGCACCCAGGAACGCATCGTGCAGCGCCACTACAACGGTCCCGCCCGCGTCTCCGGCGGGCCCGGCACTGGCAAGACCATCGTCGCTCTCCACCGGGTCAAGCACCTCGCCCAGCAGCTGCCCCCTGGGCACAACAAGCCAATTCTGCTTACGACCTTCACCAAGAACCTCACCACCGACCTCCGCCTGCGCCTGGCCTCGCTCATTGAGCCCGAACTCCTCGCTCGGGTCGAAATCGCCCACATCGACCAGCTCGCCGCCCGCGTCCTGGGCGAGAACACCGCCCCCGGACGCGGCAAGCAACGCGTCTACGATCATGTGGCCGTGAACGAGATGCGACAGCTCCTGGCCGAACTCGACGACCGCCGCTGGGAGCCGGAGTTCCTCATCGAGGAATGGGAACAGGTCGTCCTCGGCCAGTCCGTCCCCACCCGCTCCGCCTACTTCCAAGCCCGCCGTGCCGGCCGGGGACGGGCACTGACCCGCCCCGAGCGCAACCACATCTGGAAACTCCTCGAGCAGTTCACCGCCCGTCTCGACAAGCTTGGCGTCGAAACCTGGGGCCAAGCCTCCGAGCGCGCCGCCCGCTTCGAGATCGAACGCGCCGCGAAGATCAAGGCCCGCCGGGAGTACAAGGCCGAGATCGGCGGCAAGGACCTGATCCATCGCGATAACAGCTCCGGTATGCGCTACCTGGGCTACCGGTACCAGCACATCGTGGTCGACGAGGGCCAGGATCTCCGTCCCGCCCACTGGAAGATGCTGCGTGCCATGGCCGACCCCGACCTCGCCAACGACATGTTCATCGCAGGCGACACCCATCAGCGCATCTACGACCACCAGGTCAGCCTCGGCGCCCTCGGCATCAACATCCGCGGCCGCTCCTCCCGCCTGACCTTGAGCTACCGCACAACCAAGGAAATCCTCGTCCAAGCAATGCGCGTCGTCGACGATAGGAAGGCCACCTACGACGACCTCGACGACGGTACCGACAATCTCGCCGGCTACCGCTCCGTCCTCCATGGCCCCGATCCCACCTTCGTCCCGTACCGCACCTGGGACGACGAACTCGCTGGCCTCGCTGCCACCCTGGCCATCTGGCGCGACGACTTGTCCACGAACGAGAACGGTGCTCCCAGCGACCCCGGCGGCCGCATCGCCGTCTGTGTCGCCGACCGCGACATGGTCAGTCAGGCCATGTACTACCTGGTCACCAAGGCCGGCATCACCTGCGCCGAGCTCACCAAGGACGGCCCCAAAGGTGACGGCGAAGTCCACGTCGGGACCATGCACCGCTTCAAGGGACTCGAGTACCAGCGCCTCGCCATCGTCGGTGCCAGCGACGGCATCATCCCGCAGACAAGCCGAATCGAGCGCTACCGCACCGACGACCCGCCACGCTATGAGCGCGAGCAGCGCAAGGCCCGGTCCCTGCTGTTCGTCGCCACGACCCGAGCCCGCGACGCCCTGAACATCAGCTGGCACGACAAGCCCAGCCCGTACCTGCCGATCTGATGCCGCTACCGGCCCCGCTGCCGTACCCGGGCCAGTCTCGCTCTGACAAGAGACTGCCCGGATTCACGAGCGGGGCCGCCGCGCATGCCGATCAACCGTGCGACAAGGAACTCGCTTCGTACCTCAGCTGGTAGGCCCGGACCCCGCTGCCGTTCATCCGGTAGATCGTGATCGCCGACAAGAATTGCTCCTTGACCTCCAAAGTGCGTCGGCGCTCTTTGTCAGCGATCCCGCTGATCCACCTCTCGATGTGCTCCGGCAACTTGAATGCCAGCTCGTATGCTCCCTCGTCGCCCACAGGTGAAACTGTCCATTCCGCCGCGCCGCCGTGACCACGTCGCCGGATGCGCACCGTATGGGCCGGCTGTGCCTCCGCATACGCCAAGAACTGCTTGTGATCGTTCGCGGCAAGCGGAAGGATGAAGGGCGCCGCTGGGAAGCCGAGCAGGAGTTCCGTATCACTGTGCTGGCGCAGCACATCAATGAACGGTGCGATCGCCGCATCAGCAGCCTGCTTGAACTTCCCCTCACGGACCGCCGTCGAAGGCAGCAGGTTCACCGGCGACGTGCCCAGCGCGTCGCGAAGTTCCCTGCGCAGCCACGCCATTGGGAAGGGCTCGGAGTCCGGCAGGTACTTCTGCGCCTCGAACAAGGACCACGCAGTACTCCCGATAACGCCAAGCAGCCACGAGAAAGAGGCACCGGACAGGTCAACCAGGGAAATCTGGTGAGCGAGCGCGTACTTCTGCGCCTCCGATGTGAAGCCGTTCGCAGAGAACAGAGCGTAGGAATACTGGTAACGCTGCCGGGGCCGGGTACCGGGGTGAGTCATGAAGTTTTCGTTCACATCATGCAGCACCCCATGTCCGTTGCGGACGACTTCAATTCCGCATGGCTTCTGATAGAACTTGGCTTCCAGGAACAGCCGGACCGGCATCGAGAACGCTGGGGTGAAGGCGAACTCCCCCAGCACATCGACCTGGTGGAGAGCCCCTCGTCCGCGGACCCGCAGCGTGTCGCCGTGGGACACCAGTTCCTCCGGGTCCTGGTCCTCGTGGACCAGGAGGCGGTACCCGCTGAAACGCAACAACCAAGCCAACGACTCCTCGAGCAGATAGCCCCTCAATGCCGAATCCTTGGCCTTAGCCACTCCCTGCCCCTCCCAGTGAAGCTGCTGTGACGCGCTCGATCACGATCATCTCACCCAGGCGCGCCAGTCCGTCTGCGGTGTCAACGACCCTGTGGACATCAACGTCGCACGCCAGGCCAATCAGAGCCCGCGCTCACCCTGGTCAGGATCTGCCCTGATGTGGGCATCCGCGGCCGACGAAGGGCACACCTCCCCCATCAGAACGTCCAGTTCCTCCGTTCGGCCAGCCATCGCAGCGTGACCTCGCCGCACCATGTCTGGTGCTGGCGAATGTACGGAGACCAGTCTGCTGACGGCTTCGCGCCGGAAGCCAAGAAGAAGCCCGAGAGCGCAGCCAAGGCCGCATCAAGCTGCTCGTCGGTGACTCCACTGGCGGTGGGGTGTGAAGCGAACAGTCCTGTGGCGTCGTGGCCGTCGGCGTGTGCTGTGGCCAGGAGCAGCACAAGGTCGAACCAGCTCGCTGCGAGGCACGGCCAGTTCCAGTCGCAGATCCAGGCAGCGCCTCCCGTGTCGATCAGGACGTTGTCCTGACGTAGATCATGGTGGAGGACAGCATCGCCGGCCACGGCTTGTCGCCAGTGGGATTCCAGTTCGGCCAGGGCATCGAGCCTGTCGGTGGGTACCCATTCCGGCAGGATGCTCGGGCTGGTGGCGCCGCCGGTAAGGTCACGCCAGTCCGCGAAGTCGCTGCCGTCACCGATCGGCTTTAGCCCGACCTTTTGGAGTGTCGCCGAGGGCGTGGAGAGCGCCTCGGCCTTGATCGTGCAGGCGTCGAGGGTCGAGGCAAGCTCGTCAGGCTTCCAGGGCGCGGCAGGCATGCGTCCTCCCTCGATCGCGTCGAAGCCAAGGACGATCCATCCGTCTTCCGTCTCCTCGGTCCACCGCAGGCGGGGTGCCGGAACCTCGATCGGCAGGGCCTGGTTGATCAACCCCTCGCGCTGGTAGCAGTCGGCGATCACCGCGTTCTCGTTGGCGTTGACCGCCTTGACGAACTCGGGCTCGCCAGCTCCACGGAGCACGGCGGCGAAGCCGCTGGTGAACCCGCTTCCGGCGCTCGGCCCTGCGTCCACTACACCACCCAGGCGCCGGGAGATGAGTCGACGGATGCCCTGGGGGAGGTCGTCCCAGCATGGGCGTACGGCCGTGGAGCTGTACTGGAGGCGCGGAGTGTTGATGTTCGGCATCCCCTCACAGTGGAGGAAGTGATTGCCCCTGCGCGACGGATTTCTCGTACGGGGCTGGGCTGATCCATCCGGTGGTGGCCACTACCTGGCCCGCGATGTCCACGACGGACCGGCTGTCGGTCGCTACCGGCACCGCGAGAGGGCCCTCGATTCAGAGCTACGAGGCTGGTGGTTGATGCTGGGCCGCAGCATCGGTCCGGTGAGTTCTGATGGAGCTTGTAGGCCATCCAGCAGTTGAATGATCTTGTCGATGTTGGTCAGTTTGCGGGCTCCGGTCTCGAGCATCGACAGGAAGGCTTGGCTTAAGCCGGTGATTGTGGCTATGTCGTCTTGGCGGATCCCACCGTGCTGTCTGATCATCTGGCACATGCGCCCGAATTCGCGGTTGACCAAGGCTTGCCGGACATCGGGTAACTGCCAGATATCCGTGGGGATGCTGCACGCGGTCCCTGCCTGGTGCCGGGTGTCGCGGCTGCAACCGGCACACAGCTCTTCCCCGTTGTACCGACTCAGGCGGCATCGGCAGAGGCTGCAGAGCGGGGTGCCGCCAGCAGGTGTGGGAGTGTCCACGACGATGTGCTCTGTGCCTGACCGCGATAGGGCGGCCTCGGACGAGCGTCGAGACGAGTAGCCACTGCCGGCCATCCCATCCGTGCGTGGGCTCGGGCAGCTCCTGGATGCGTCGCCCCAGGTCTTCGCGCCCGGGAGCGCCGTGCTCAATCCCTGATCGGGCACCGGTTGCCTCCGTTAGTCCGTGATGCCCTCAGGCTGGCGCCAGTCATGACGAAGGACCCGGACAGACTGTCCGGGTCTAATTTTTCTTGTTCGTAGCATTATTGATGGATCGTCAGGAGATAGTTCTGCCAGCCTCGTCCAGTACGGCCTCCCACGGGTACCGGCGTCCCGGCATCCCTGCCCGCGGCTCGGCGAGCGGCCACACCTTGGTTCCGTAGATCAACCGCACCCCCGAATCGTGAAGGGCTTTGATGTGTCCCTCCCATGCGGGGTGGCGGGCATGCGCGGCGTTCACCCGGGGCCAGACGACTACAGGGAGGTCCAATGTCCCGATGGCCTCATTGACCTGTGTCAACGCCTGGTTGTCTGAGATCCCGAGGGCGAGCTTGGCGACGGTGTTGGCACTGGCCGGGGCGACGACGTAGCAGTCGACTGGCGGATGCGGCCGGGAGTCACCTGGCAGGCGCGGTTCGGCCCGTACGGGAAGGCCGGTCAGCCCTTCGAGTTCCGTGGTCTCCCCGCTCGCGCGGAGCCACTGACCTGCGGTCGGTGTGAGCGTGACTGCGACCGTCCAGCCCCGTTCGAGTGCCGGGACCACGAGCCCTGTACGCAGTTCCTCGACCCCACCGGCGCTCGATCCCACGACGCCCAACACCTTGCCTCGCACCGAACTCACTGCACCGCCCTGCATCGTTGGGCCATGGCCAGCAGCTCGGACGAGTGGCTGCCGCCCATGACCGGGGACTGTTTCCTCAGGTCGCGAAGGGTCTCACGTACGCGTGGATTGTTCCGCACGAGCTGCGGCGAGGTGCGTTCGGCCTCCCGCAGCTCGCTGAAGGACTCATCGACGCGACCGTTGAGGCAGAGGCCGCGGGCGTAGTCGATGCGATGGGACACGGCGCGCTCCGCCGGCATGTGGGAGACGTCGATGTCGCCATGCTCGACGACGTACGGGATGTTCTCCAGGTCAAGCTCGATCGACAGGCGGTGCAGCTCGACGTTCGTCGGACCGAAGCATGTCTGCCAGTGGTTCTCGTCGGAGCCGAGCCGGATAGCGAGCCGCTGCGCCTTCTCCAGCAGGGAGTCGGCGGTGTGGCGATCCTGGTGACGTGCGGCGGCCGCAGCTGCTCGCAGATGAATCATGCCGAGCAGGCTCAAGGCGGCCGGGTCGTCGTCGGGAACTTGGCCCGCGAGCCAGGCAGCCGCGGTATCGCCCAGTTCCAGGGCGTCCTCGTAACGCCCGTTGGCCAGCAGTGCATGCGTACCGGAGCGGGCAGCGGACACGAGCGACAGCGGGTCCTCGGATTCGTCGGCGGCCCGCATGGCTCGCTCGGCCGCGAGCCACGACAGGTCGGACTCGCCGACCTTGGCGAGGGTGGTCGCCGCCAGGTGATGCGTACGAGCCGAGACGGCGAGGCCGCGTCGGCGCTGATCGCCACTCGGAAGGTTCTCCAGCTCCTGGGCCATCCTGAGCAGACCGGGCAGTGCGGCGATGACATCCCCGAGAACGCCGGCCTGGTCGTCGCCCCAGCTGCGTTCGACGAAGACCTGCGCCTGTTCCGGCTGAGGCAACTGCCGCTCCGCCGTACGACCGAATAGCAGCTTGGAGAGACGCCGAGGGCTCATCAGCGCATCGCGGACGGCCGGCACGTCGTCCATGTGCTTCTCCCCGCCCTCCATCAGGACGGGCTGACCCACCAAGTCGCCGAGCGGGACCCGCAGTACACGGGCGAGCTCGGCGAGCTTGTCGATCCTTGGCGGCTTCCGCACACCTCGCTCGATCTTCGACAGCCAGTCGGTGCTACACCCGACGAGCCCGGCGAGCACAGGCTGCGTATAGCCCCGGCGCTCGCGGTAGAACGCGATCCGCTCTCCGACGCTGAGGTGATCCCCAAGACCACGCATGCGCGCTGCCTCCTCGACGGTTGGTCCGTCATCCACGTTAGCGGCCGAGCAGGCCCCGAGATCACGGAGCGATTCGGGCCGCCGTGCCGCGCTCAACATCCGCTATCGGGCCTAGAACGGGCCGGACACTCTGTCCGGCTACACCAACGAGTCCACCAGCAGCAAGACCGTTGCACGTCCGCGGACAGGTTCCTGCACGACAGCCAGGCGACGGACCCGAAGCCCGAGTTAGTTGGTGGAGTCATTGGGGAGGCGGTGTCCTGACCGCTTCCGTCTCCACGGCCCGTCGGAAAATCACGGGCGCAGTCTGTGAACACGCGGGATAGTGCCACACCATGTCGACTGGCCCGGAGGGTGCGTTGTGCTCGGTCGGGTACAGCGTGGTCAGCGCGTCGCACTGACGGAACTCCTCGATCAGCGGGATCGTAGCGTGGAGCCGCGACAGCAAGGGATGTTGGTCGTCATGGCGGAGAAGCGTCGGAAGTTCGCCGCGGAGTTTCGTGAGGGGGCGGTATGCATCGTGACGGTGCTCTAGTCCGCGCTGTGGATTCGGTAGGCTTGCCGTATGTCTGCTGTCCCGGTCCGTGTTCGTTTTGCCCCGTCTCCGACCGGCATGTTTCATGTCGGCGGGGCGCGGTCCGCTCTCTACAACTGGGCGGTGGCGCGACAGTCCGGTGGCACGTTCGTGCTGCGGATCGAGGACACCGACGCTGCGCGGAACAAGCCGGAGTGGATCGAGGGCATCATCAGCGCCCTCTCCGCGATCGGCATCAATGACTCCGACGCCGCGTTCGAGGGCCCGTACTTCCAGTCCCAGAACGCCGACCGTCACCGCGAGGCCGGTCTTCAGCTGTTCACGGCCGGGCGCGCGTACTACTGCGACTGCACCCGTGAGCAGGTCTCGGAGCGGACGGGCTCGCAGCAGCTCGGGTACGACGGGTTCTGCCGGGACCGGGGGCTGGAGTACGAGGCGGGCCGGGCAATGCGGTTCCGGACTCCGGACGAGGGCGAGACCGTGGTCGTCGACCTGATCCGCGGGGAGCCAGCGTTCCCGAACAATGCGATCGAGGACTTCGTGATCGCCCGCGGGGACGGCTCTCCAGTCTTCCTTATCGCCAACGTCGTCGACGACCTGGACGAGGGAATCACCCAGGTCATCCGGGGTGAGGAGCACCTGTCGAACACGCCGAAGCAGCAGCTGCTGTGGGAGGCGCTGGGTGCGAGGCCACCGGTGTGGGCGCATCTGCCGGTGATCGTGAATGAGAAGCGGCAGAAGCTCTCCAAGCGCCGGGACAAGGTGGCGCTGGAGGACTACCTCGCCGAGGGCTACCTGTCGGAGGCGATGGTCAACTACCTGATGCTTCTCGGCTGGGGCCCTGGCGGCGATCAGGAGATCCTGCCGTACGAGGAGCTGGAGCGGCTGTTCCGCGTTGAGGACGTGAACGGGTCCTCTGCGTTCTTCGATGTGAAGAAGTTGGCAGCGTTCAACGGCGAGTACATCCGGGCACTCGACCCGGAGGCGTTCGCGGCGGCGTGTGCGCCGTGGCTGATGGCTCCCTACGCGCCGTGGAAGCCCGAGGCGTTCGACCAGGCCGTCTTCGAGACGGTGGCGCCGCTGGCGCAGACGCGGGTGGCAGTTCTGTCGGAGATCACGCCGAACGTGGACTTCCTGTTCCTGGACCAGCCGGTCTTCGACGAGGCGTCGTGGGCCAAGGCGATGAAGGGGGGCGCCGCCGACGTATTGCGCGACGCCCGTAGCGATCTAGCCGCCGCTCCGTGGAACGCGGGCGACCTCAAGGCTGTACTGGAAGCCGTGGGCGCCAAGCACGGGCTGAAGCTCGGCAAGGCCCAGGCTCCGATCCGGGTTGCGGTTACCGGCCGCACCATCGGCCTGCCGCTGTTCGAGTCCATGGAGCTGCTCGGCCGTGACCGCGTGCTGGCCCGGCTGGATGCTGCTACCGAGCGGCTGGCCGCTCAGTAGCACCCGATCTCAGACGATCTTGGCCAGCAGGCTGCCCCAGGCATCGGCGAAATAGCCGGGGTCGAACTTGGCGCCACAGCAGGTCGCCCGGCTGCATGCGGATGGAGAGACGATTCGCCGCGTCGTGCGGTGGTGGCTGTTCGGCAGCGATGGCGCCGCTGATGGCCGCCCCCACCTCCTTCTGTGCGGAGCCGCCTTCAAGCGTGGCCCCTCCGTCAACGGCGACTCGGTTCTGGCTCTTCGGCACCTTCCGTGAAGCCACTGATCTTTGTGTAGCCCCCTAAGGTTGGGGATCATGCTGTTGAGCTGCTGAGAGTCCTGTTTCCGAGCCTGACGCAGGTGATGGTCGATCATCGCTAGATGATCCACTTCACGGAAAGTGCCGAAGAGTCTCAGTGCTCCCCGGAGTGTCACCTCTCTTCAGGCGTCTGCTGCGTCTCGCCTGCTCCTTGGGATCCTGCACGGCCGGCTTCTTGATAACGTCTGTCAGTCGCTAAGGAGGCTCAGTGTCGTCTTCCATGTCCGCTACTGTCTCGGTCGACTTGCGAGTTGAGCCGATCGAAGGCGTGCTCGGCGAGGTCGAGCGTTCCCTCCAGACACGTTTGGACCGGGGCACGCTGGTGCGAAAGCGCCGCTCGCTGGGTGCACGTACGGATCGCGACACGTGGGTGCGGATCGAGCGGCGCCGGTTTGAAAAGATCGGAAGCCAGGGTTGGAACGGCACTGAATGCGCCGCCCTTCTAGAAGGCATCGTGAAGCCTCCGTGGCACCGAGCCATCGTTTGGCGCCAGCCTGGCGACGCTGTGATGTGGCGTGCTGATGAGACGGATCTTCTACCCGGAGCGCCCATCGGCAGCAGCGTCTTGGTCGCTGATCCGGAACTCCCGGATGAGTGGTGGCAGGCGCTGAATACGTCGATGGACGCGTTGGCCGTTCAACATACGAGACGCGTCGCAACCCCGGACACTGTCACGATCACCCAAAGCGGCGTCGCCGAGGCAGTCCGCCGGTTCCTACCCGGCGGGGTTGACACTACGGTGAGCACATGGTGGCCGGCGCACGCGGACCTCAACTGGGCGAACATGACTGGGCCGGAGTTCAGTTTGTTCGACTGGGAGGACTGGGGCATGGCTCCCCAGGGACTGGATGCCGCGTCCCTGTGGGGCAATTCCTTGGCCGTCCCGGCCTTGGCTGAGCGCGTCCGCCATGAACGGCGTCGCGACCTGGAGACCCGGGACGGCAGGCTGATGACCTTGTTCACTTGTGCGAAGATCCTGGCTCCCGATGCGCACCCCGAGGATCCTCGCCTCGGACCAGCACGCCAGATGTCGGCACAGATTACGGCGGACCTTCAGAAGGACTGACGGCGTGCCCGCTCACGAAGGAGCTTCCGATACATGCGCAGGTTCGTGTCGTCAACCTCGTACCGCAGGGCCGCGACCAGCTCTCGCAAGTGGGAAGGGTCGTCTGAACCGACAGTGACCGCACCTACGCGAGGTAGCCAGTAGGCAGTCCGGAACGCGGCTTGTACGGCCGAGAGTTCATCGGCATCGCTGCGGATGAATATCCGGGGGTCGAGGTTGTCCCACAGCGGGTCTCTGGTGCTGCCGCCGAAGGGACTCATGCCCCAGAACTGGGCCATTTCAAGATCCCACCCAGTGGTCAGAGCTTCCGAGGCTTCCAGGAGGTCGAGGCTGGCGAGGAGCCCGGCGCGGACCATGAGCACGTCGGGCTTGGGCAGCGCTGCGTCTACGAGGCCGGGCAGCGGGCGTGGATCCCAGGAGGAGATACCCCAGGCTCCACACAGCCCTTCTGCCGCTGCTCTCTCCAGAGCAGCACAAGCCATACCTAAGACCTCCCGCGACTCGGCTGAAGATCCGGGCAGCGAGCGTTCCGGGTTGTGCAGGAACACCAGGTCCGGTGAGCGCCCCAGGTCATGGTTCGTCTGCTCTACGGCTTGCCGGAGCCGGCCAGGATCAAGCGAGTGCTCAGCCTGCCCGGCAGCTGGGAAGAACCCGACCTTTGTGGACAGCATGAAGCGGGAGAGGAGATCGCCTCCGACGTCCGCCAAGGCGGCATGGGCCGAGAAGCCGCGATAGTTGAAGCTGGTGTCGATCGCGTCGATACCAAGGTCCAACGCGTGGGTCAGGATCCGGCGCTCGTAACGAGACCGGTGTAGCCCGAGGACAATTCGGGGGTCAGATTCGCGCACAACTCCTCCTCCACCAGGATCTTCGCCAGCACCTCTATCTCGGCGCCCACCACACGTGCAGCATCATCCAGATGTACGGGATGACCGCTCAGAAGCATGCGCAACCCCGGCAGGGCCTTGACCGCGAAGGTGAGTTTCTTACCCGCGGACAGCACCTCGACTGTCTCCCCACACTCCCGGATCAGGGGTGGGAACTCCGCGACACACGCCACAGCCTCCAGCGGGCCGAAGATGCTCAAGAACGGAACGTGCCGGGCCGCGGGGGCTTCCTGCTCGCGGAGCGTGAGAAACTCCGCAGGATCCCGGGTATCGATCAAGCGGGAGGCAGCGGTGGCCAGCAGCCGTTGTTGGGCCCTCTGCACTTCGGGGCTGCCCCAGCGGTCGAGGTCATGGCGGAACACCTCCTCGCGGCGGGACCAGTCGGCGAGCCAGGTCAGCCAGTTCACGGCGGTGCGCTTGGCGAACCCGAAGGTGACGTGGGTGCTGTGGCCGCCACCTCGTCCGATGCGGGTAGCCGCGTGCCAGTAGCCGCGCGGGATGTGCATCACGTCGCCAGCCTTCATCGTGCCAGTCCACACGATCTCTTCGCTGGGGGTGTTGTTCCGCTCCGCGTCCCGGAACATGGGCACGGCCCGAGATGCGCCGCGCACCTCCCACTGCTTCTCGCCGGCCAGTTGAACGATGAGAACGTCGTGGTCGTCCCAGTGCAGATCGAACCCGGACGCGTCGTTCGTGGTCAGGTACACGTTCGCTTGGACGTGCTCCCGGGACCACCACTGCATCGCGCGGCAGACCACTTCCATCGTGGGATCGAAGACGTTCGACTGGTCCAGGACCAGCGTCGCGCCCTCGCGCAGAAGACTGCCCACGCGGCGCATGTCCACCATCGGGATCGCCTGGCCCCGAGGGGTGATCTGCGGGGTGAGGTACGCGTCGGGGTGCAGTTCTCCGCCACCCTTGAAGAAGCGGAACTGGGGATTTGCGAGGCTCCTGCGCATGATCATGTCGAGCAGGCGCGGAGGCGTGAGAATTCTTCCCAGGACCAAGTGGTCGCTGATGCTTCCCCTGGCAAACTCTGTGCCGAGCCGGCCTGGACCATCCCACCCCAATGCCTCCTCGATGGCACGAACCAAACGGTGCTCCATGGGCTGTTCCCTTCCTTGATCCAGGTGGGACGGGGAGACGGAGGGGCCGCAGTCACGACCCCTCCGCCGGAGAACTGCTGACTACTCGGCGTGGTTCAAACCGTCGCCACCCGGCCACGGGCCGTCACCCGAGCTGCCCTGCCCCGGGTCGGAGGCGTTGCTGTCGTGCCGGTCGTGGACGCTCGCGAGGGCTTCCACGGCGATCAGAAGGCCCTCCTCGACCGGGGGCGCTTTGTCTCCCACTTGGTGCTCCTTCCTTTACCGTTCTCCCGCCGGATCCGGCGGGAAGTTTGTCGCGCAGGCGCTGGCACTGCGGGTTGGGTCGCCCTGCAGTCGTCGGGGATTCACGTGGGGCGGGACCCTGGGGGCGTTCGCAGCCGGACAGCGTTTACCCGCAGCACAGGATTCCTCCTCCTGCACGTTGCCTCTGCTCACTGGTGGTCGCTGGGTGTCTCCGTTCCGGCCGAATCGCCGGGCTGCGGCGGTCGGGTGGGCTCAACCATGAGAAGGATGGCTTGCCAGACCTGATCCTGAAGTGCCTGGATGCAGGATCCGACGGTGTACATCGGTGCCTGAGTGCCAGCCACACTCACCACCGATCCACAGGACGCGGATCCACCGGCTGCCGCAGTAGAGCCAGCAGAGTCCGTTCACCTATCGATTGCCGTCGTCCGCCGCAGTCGGGGGGCAGACCGTCCCGGTCGAACTCTGCGATTCCAGGTATTGCCCGGTGCTGCATGGCCAGTTCCGGCAGCACAGATCAGCTATCAAGATCAGTAGGGAGAGGCGGCTACGGGCGCCGCACCGTCCTTCTCGGTGACGGCGAAGAGGAGGGTAGGCTCGTCGAGGATGTCGCGGCCGACCACGCTCTTGTACAGCTCATCGACGCTGTCGAACCGGGCCTCGGAGTAGTTGAGTTCGAGCAGGGCGGTGACCTGGCGTACCGACGCCTCGTCGGGGCCCTCGATATCCACGAAGGTGGGGAGGCCCGGCCAGGTGTCGAAGGCGAAGGCGACGTCGCCCAGGTGCCATTCCTCGCGGTAGTTCTCCTGGTAGCCGACCTCGTGCATGCCAAGACGGCGGAGGATCTCGGCCATGACGCGCACGTCCGCGACCTCGGTCTCGATCTTCGTCGTGTTGTTGATCGCGGTGGCATCGGAAATCCGATTCAATGCCAGCGTCGATCGCACGCCCTTGTCCCGCAGATGGACTCGGACACCGCCCTCGATGGCGTCGTTCTCAAAGATCTTGCGGGTGAGGAGGGCACGTGAAAACGTCCGGACGGCGCCAAGACCGGTCACCTTAGCCTGGAGGCCGGCGACGTCGATGGCCAGGAACTTGGCCCCATACTCGCGCCTCATGAGTCTTTCGTCCCGTTGCGGAATAACCGCAGGTGCAGCATCCCGATCCTGCGGATGCCGGTGGATTTCTCGATCATGCGTGAGCCTCCTTCGGACAGTGACCTGCTTGGAGACTCGATAGTGACCGAGCACGTACGGACCGCATCACCGCGTATACGGA
The DNA here is from genome assembly GCF_030063355.1 of Streptomyces sp. PH10-H1. Taxonomy (GTDB): domain Bacteria; phylum Actinomycetota; class Actinomycetes; order Streptomycetales; family Streptomycetaceae; genus Actinacidiphila. Next base: position 11,467 of record NZ_JASISZ010000080.1, on the reverse strand, counting down.
CAGCTGTGAGGACGTCCTGGGACGTTTTCAGCGCGCTGCGAAGGTCTCCAGAATGCCGAGTAGTCCCGCGGCATCCGACAGATCCGGCAGCACCACGGATGCACCGGCAGCACGCAGCTCCCCCGGACTGTGGATGCCCGAAGCGACCGCGACGATCCCGGAGCCCGTGGCACGGGCGGCCTCCACGTCCCGGGGGGTGTCCCCCACCAGTACGGCGGGGACATCAGCCCGTACGCCGCGTAGGCGCTGGGCCCGCTCCCTGGCGACAGTCACCAGATCGGCACGCTGCTCGGCGTCGGCCCCGTAGGCCCCAACAGGCAGATCCAGAAAGGGATCAAGACCAAAGGCCGACAGTTTCACACGGGCGTTGGCTGCGATGTTGCCTGTCAGGATCGAGGACACCCAGCCCTCGTGTGCCGAGGTCGCCTTCAAAGCGTCGCGCACTCCTGGCAGAGCAGTCCCGCGCAGACGGAGATCCCTGAGACGCTCTTCCCCGGCGCGGACTAGGGCAGCTTCGACCACCCGCCACTCGGGCTCGGGGAGACCGTGGCGAAGGAACAACTCGCGCATGATCAGGCGGTCTGTACGACCCTCCGTCCGCGCCGGCCCGGCGGGCTGACCTCCCACCAACGCCGAGAACGCAGCGGCGTAAATTTCCTTGCTCACCCCCGCGTTGTCGATGAGCGTGTGGTCGATGTCCCAGAGAACGATGAGCCGCATGCAGTCAGGGTAGGGACACCCCCCTGCCTCGGCCCCATGAGAACGTCCCAATACGTCCTTGCTACACCATGTCGGCCTCGGCTTCCATGGCATGTGTGAACAAGCGACTCCACTCCGCACTCGCCCAGCGCGGCGTCTCGCCCGAGTCGCTCGCCGAATTCTGTGAGGTGGATCCCAAGACCGTCGGCCGCTGGCTCGGCGGGCGCGTGCCGCACCCGCGGCACCGGTTCCGGGCCGCGCAGCACCTGCGGGTCGAAGAGACGTTCCTCTGGCCAGTCCCTCAACCACGTGTCAGTCGATATGGCGTCGAACTGGGTACCGAACTTGTCGGCACCTACCAGAACAGGGCCAGTGCTCCCCGGGACATGTGGCTCTCGCTGCTGCAGGAGGCCCAGGAGCAGATCTGCGTCCTCGTCTTCTCCGGTACGTTCTTCGCACAGTCCAACCCGCATGTCGCCAAGATGCTCTCCGAGCGCTTGGCCGACGGCGTCCACGTGCGTCTGTGCTTCGGTGACCCGGCCGGCCAGGCCGTCGCCATCCGGGGCCGTGAGGAAGGCATCGGCGACACTCTCGCCGCCAAGATCCGAGCCTCGCTGACCTACTACCGCACCTTGCTACCCGAGGCAGGGTGTGAGGTGCGGCTGCACGACACCACGCTCTATACCTCCCTGTTCCGCTACGACGACAACTTGCTGGTCAACCCGCACGTCTGGGGTCAACCGGCGAGCGCCAACCCTCTTCTCCATCTCAAAAGGGCTGATGTCACAGGGTGGTTCGACAACTACGCTCGGAGTTTCGAAGCTGTCTGGGCCGGCGCACGGCCCTGGACGCCCAACCACGAAGGGACCGCCGCAGATGGGCAGGACTGAGTACTACAACGACCCCACCGCCCCCAAGGCGAACACCCTCATCCCCGCCAGCAACCTGCTCGTCGTCGACAACAGCGGCGCCGTCCTGCTTCAGCGCCGCCGCGACACGGGCCAGTGGGCCCTGCCCGGCGGTGCCCAGGACATCGGCGAGACGGCAGCACAGTGCGCGGTACGCGAATGCCTGGAGGAGACCGGCATCATCGCCGAGATCACCGGCTTCTTGGGCGTCTACACCAATCCAAGCCATATCGTCGCCTATAGCGACGGTGAGATCCGCCAGCAGTACGAGAACACGTACATCGGCCGCCCGGTCGGCGGCGAGCCCACCATCAACGACGAGGCCGACGGCGTCCGCTTCATCCAACCTGTGGACCTCGACCAATACGACATCCACCCCAGCATGCGCCAGCAGATCGGCGACTACCTCGCCGGCACGTACCCCTACCTCGGCTGAGTCGCCAGCGCCGCGTCCACCCGTTCCACAGCGGCGAAGATCTCCGGCGCCGCCCGACGGATGAACCGCCCCACCACACTGTCGGCCCCGTAGCGGCCCACGATCTCCGCCACCCGCTCCTCGGTAGAGGTCCGCTCCCCGTCAGGAGTCGTCGTCATGTCGCAATAGACCAGCGCGTCCACCAGCAGACGCTCCTCCAGCAACGGGAACTCCAGCTCCAGTACCTCCCGCAGCCCCCGTTCATCAGCCTCCAGCACTGCGAACGAGTGGTTCGCCACCAACCGCACCAGAGGCTCATCAGCGCTGTGCACATCCCGGAGGAACCGGGCGCCGTCGAGTGGGTGGAAGCCTGTCACCGCCAGTCGGGGCGCGTACCCCACGTCGTGGAGCGTGGCGGCAGTTATCAACAGGCCGGCGTCCTTCCCCAGGATCCGCGCGAGATCGGCCGCGCGGGACGCAACCCCCTTGGAGTGCGCCCAGCGCCGTGGAAGCGTCGCTTTCAGCTCTGCTTCTCCCACCCGCATCGCCCAGTCCACCATCGACCCGTCCATAGCCAGGTTCATGCCCAGGTAGCACCCCCATCAGTCAACAGAGCCCTCTCCGCGCTCACAGGGCACCTTCCGTGAATGATCACTCACACTTGTCCCCAAAATGCAGCATTCGGAACGTGGTGGCCTTACGCACCCTCAAGTCAGATATGATCGCCGGCATCGAGGAGGGCGCCTTGGCCATTCTGGAGAGCAGCGGAGAAGCATGGCGCACCAGTGGCACGCATACCCTGATTCAAGCAAGATCCTGAGAGGCGAGGCACCCAGGCAGATCGGGTCGAATTTCGGCGCTCATGGATACGCATATGCGCACCCATTCCAATCCCTCTATACCGCAACCGCCAGGCGCGCAAGGAGTGTGTAGCGTTCGCCGATGAGGACAGGCCGTACGCCATGTAGGAATTTCCGCGTGGCGGGGAATGCTACGAACGTCCCTTTGCGAGGGCGGAATTCGAGCTGGGGATCCTCGAAATACAACGCGCCGCCACTGTAGTCCTCAGCCGAGTTCAGGAAGAGGATCGTTGTGATGTCTCCTCCCAGCACTGGCTGGCCGTTGGATCGCGCACGCTGCAGTTCAATCTCGGTAACCTCATCGTGGTGCGTGACGAAGCCGACGCCTTCTCCGTAACGGTAGACGACCTGGGGTTGTCCATCCATGGGCTGGGTCGCCACCCCGAAGTAGTCCTCGACCAGGCCGGCCGTTTGCTGTGTCACTGTCCCGGCCAGATCGCCAGGCACCTCGGCAAACTCGCAGTTGCGTAGCGCCTCGTCGACTATTCCCTGATAGCTACGCGGTCGTGGAGCACTGAGTTTGAAGTGTTGCAGGATTTCGTCGCAAACCTGCTGAGGCAGGGCGTCTTCCACGACGAGAGGTCCTCTTAGTTTCCAATGGATCGCGTGCATGACTACGTTACCTTTCCTCGTACCACCAGCGGGTTGTGTCCGTCGTGTCCTCTAGAACGATTCCTCGGCCCTGGAGGCTCTTACGGATGGCGTCTGCTTCCTCGAACTTATGGGCGCTACGGAGTGCCCGGCGCTCAGCCAATTCGGCCTCGATGGCCACGTCGTTGCCTGAATGGTCTTCGATGTCGAATGCATCGAATAGATCGTCAACATCCTGCAGCAACGCCCGAGATGATGGTCCGGGAACCTCTCCACTCCTGTTCTGTTCCCGAATGAAGTCGAACAAGGCAGCGAGCGCGCCGGGGGTGTCAAGGTCGTCGTCTAGCCGCTCAAAGATGCGCTCCCTGCTCCTGGAGATCAGGGAAATGCTCTGCTGGCTCTCGGGCTGCGCTGGGTCGATCAGGCGAGCGAAGTTCTCCACTCGGCGACGAGCTGCGCTGGACTGGGCGATGACGGTGTCGGTGAGTTCCATGGCTGAGCGGTAATGATGGGACAGGAACACGTACCGCAAGGTCCGATAGTCGGCGGTCTTGAGAGCGTCGCGGATGGTCAGGAAGTTGCCCGTACTCTTGGACATCTTCTCGCCGTTGATGCGCAGCAGCCCGGTGTGCATCCAGTAGCGGACGAGGGGGGCCCGTCCGGATGCGGCTTCCATCTGTGCGACCTCAGCCTCGTGATGAGGGAAGATCAGATCGACCGCGCCGCCGTGGAGATCGTATTGGGGTCCGAAGAGCGCCTCGGTGATGGCCGTGTCTTCGATGTGCCATCCAGGGCGGCCGGCGCCGAGTGCAGTGTCCCAATAGGGTTCATCCGCCTTGCGGGCCTTCCAGAGGGCGAAGTCTCCCGGGTTGCGCTTGTACTGATTCTCGTCGATCCGGGCTACCGAATCTTCCGGACGCGTCTCGGTGCGCCCCGATAGTTTGCCGTAGTCGGGGAAAGTGGACAGGTCGTAGTACCAGCCGTCTTCGAGCTGATAGGCGTGACCCCGTTCGATGAGTTGCTGGATCTGGGCGACAATCTGCGGGATGTGGTCGTGAGCGCGGCCGTAGACGTCCACATTGGTGTTGTGAAGGGCGGCCATGTCGTCGAGATAGTCGGCCTCGTAGCGGGTAGCAAGGTCGCGAGGGTCGACACCAGCCTCGGATGCCTTGGCAATGATCTTGTCGTCCACGTCGGTCAGATTTTGCGCATAGATCACCCGATACCCGCGCTTCTTCAAGTAGCGGGCGATCAGATCGAACTGCGTGTAGGTCTTGGCGTGGCCGACATGGCTGAGGCTGTACACGGTGGGGCCGCATACGAACATCTGGACGACTCCGGGAGTCCTGGGAACGAACTCCTCTTTTCGCCTGGTCAGCGTGTTGTGCAGGTAGAGGGGCATGAGTTGTCATCTCTTCGGATCACTGGCCCGTTTGGGGCCAGTAGGGCGTTCGGGCGCGCGTGTCGTAGCTGAGCGTAGTGTGCAAAACTCGCGCTGTTCCACCGACAGTTGGCGGGCTGGCACACTCGACTCAGGCGACATCCGCCGAGGGCGCAGCGCATTGTTTGCCCCTGACCTGTAGCTTCTCCTGGTAGATGGCTCGGACGGCCTCTGCCTGTGGGCCCGCCACGGCGATACCTGCGCTCTCGCAGAATCGCTCAAGGGCATGGATCCGGCGTTGCAGATCTGCGAAGGTCAGGTCACAGCGCATCACCTCCTTCAGGAGCGCGGCCTGTTCCCCCGTGATAAGGGAGAGCCCCAGGAGCAAGTCCAGTTTCCACTTGCGATTGGGTACGAACTGGTTGGCGGTCACGTAGATGCAGTCGATGACTTCTTCCAGCGCCGCGTTCAGTACGTGGTGCCCGGCCTCTGGACCAAGGCGCCGACCCTGACGTAGCGGCATCTCCCGCACGTCCCACGTCACCCGGTTGGCCAGCCGCTGCTGCTCCCGCACGAGGGCGAAGTGCCCCCGCTCGACCTTGCGGCGGATCAGGCGACCGAAGGCGCCTCCACGGTCCATCAACTGTTCACTCTTGTTGAGGTAGACGTCGCACTTCTCACCCCGCCAGATCGTGCGGGGATCATCTTCGTAAGGCAGGATGAGTTGGTGGATGTTGACCTCCATTCGGCCCCAAGGCACCGGAACGTAGAAGAGGAATGGCGGAACCCAAGTGGGTATGCGGTCGGCGAGAATCCGGTAGGTGTCCTCGGGGTGGGATCGCCATTGAGACTGGTCCATGGGGATATCGAGAACGAGCGATACATCAAAGTCGGACTCTTCGTCGAACACTGTGAGGTTGCCGGGACTGGAGGCACTGGACGACAGGACGTAGATGGCCTGCGTCTGAGAGCGAGACATGAACTCATCCAACAGCGGCTGCATCGCTAAGCGTGCACACTCCAGAGCCGGATTGCTCTCGCGGGTACTCAAGGCCGCTCCTCCAATCGTTGGCTTGCGGCATAGTCGCGATCGGCGAACAGCGAACGGAATGCCTTGATCAGGGCGATGCCGCTACGCGTCAGGCACTGCCCTTGCGGCGTGGTGAGGGTTGCCCGGCCAGCCAGTCGCCCTATGGCCGCCCCGGGCAGCACGACCGTTCCGGGGCGAGGGACATCGTTCACCGTGAACTCACCAGCATGGCAGTCGGCCAGGCCAATGCCCGCGCGTACGTAACGAGCCCCGTCGTCCGCCAGGGAGTAGACGCCCGGTCGGGGTGGATGCGATACACGGTGTGGCGGTCCGGTATGCCGAACAACTAGCTGTACACCCGCGCTAATGTGCTCCGCAGAGGGGCCAAGGCGGGCCCCCGTGACGTGGCGGCACAAGGTCGGCAACTGACCGGCCTCTCGCTCAAGCTCCCCCAGCAGCCACGTTGACGCCTGTACACGGGGATTTATCTCCAGGATGGTCACTTCTTGCTCGTTGACCGCGAAATCGATCCCGAAGATTCCCCGATGCCCCAGCTTGGCGAGGCGTTCTCCGAGCCGGGCAGTGAGGCTGCGGCCGGACTGGAGCACTCGTGCCGGCAGCGCGTCGGCCAGGGCGAAGTCACTCCCGGCGTACTCCCCAAACCGGGAGCCGGCCTGGGGTAGGTTCGCTAATTGGATCGACGGAGCGGTGACGGTGACCTCCCCTTGAGGGGAGACGAGGCCATGGTGGTTCATGGTGGTTTCGCCGGCGTATGAGCTGACCAGCCATCGCCCGTTGCCCGGATAGCGCGCTACGGCCGCATCGATGTCCTCCTCTCGGCGGATCAGGAATGTGCCCGCACCGCCCGACCCGACCGGCGTCTGAACAACGAATTGCAGGCCGAGCAGTCGCGACAGTCGCTTGTAGCGCAGGCCAGCCGTGGCAACCGTCGCGCTCACCGGTACTGGCATCCCGATGCTGCGCAGCCACTCGCGGGCTTCGATCTTGTTTTCCAGCCACAGCACGGTGTGGCTCGCACGCCCTCCGCGGGCGACCAGCGCGCGCCATGCCGGACTGAAGCAGTACCCCACGACATGGACCGCCCCCTGCTGAGCCAGAAGTTGGGGCGCGTGACGCAGCAACACGTCAAGGTCGGAGCTTCGCCACCTAGCCCTCTCGCCGGAGAGCTGTTCGAGGGATAGAACCTCGATGTTGAAGTGCGCGGCCCAGCCGGGGTCTGGTGCCTCGCAGGACCACAAGGTGGTGAGCAGTCCGTCGCGGAGCAGTGGCAGGAGATCGATCGGCCTAGGGGTCAGGCCGACGATTTCTCGCGCGGGTCGAGGATGTGGTGCGATTCCCCCTCTCATCTGGACTCGCTTCGATAGGCGTGGTGAAGAGATCGCCCGAGCGTGAGCGCCACCCCGCCGTGTGTGCGCTGGATGTTTGTCAGGCCAGGGCTGCTGTTCCCTTCGACGATCAGCGGTCCGTTCGCGCCCACGGCGATGTCCCAGCCGATCAATGCGGTTTGTGGAAACAGCGCCGCGCAATGCTCGGCTAGTGCCGCGACCTCGCCGATCATGCCGAGCTGGTAGCCGTCCAGTACGACCCCAGACCCCGGGTGTCGAGAGTGTTGGGTGAAGTTCTCATCGAACCCAGGGCCGTCGAGTCGCCCGGTTTCGCGGTCAACCCGCGCGTACAGGCCGCCGCTGTGAGCGTTATCCACGAGGCCGGTGCCAGTGCCGAGCTTGAGGACACAAGCCACGACTCGGGCTCCAGCGCGCGGATGCCATGTCGTGATCACCCTGAATGTATTGAGGGAGGCGCTGTGAAGTGCTGCCAGGTCCGGGTGCTGCTCGATGTACTCCTCGATGAGCCACTCACCCCACACGGCACCGTACCTGGGCAGGGAGAAGGGCGTACTGCTGTCGTAGAGGAGACCAGCCTCGTGCCGGAGGACCCGTACCCCCTCCCCTCCGCTTGAGAACCGCGCTGGTTTGATCACTACCGCGCTCTTACTCCCGAGGGCCTGGGAGACCTGCGCCCGAGAGGAAGTGGGGGCCATTTTCCCGGAGGCGTCGAGGCACTTGTGGGCATCTCCGCTGAGCAGAAGTGCAGGCTGATGGATCCCGGCGGAGGTGAGAATACGTTTACAGGAGAGTTTGTCGTCCAACAGTACGGTGTCTCGGTTCACTGCCGGCAGTAGCCGGTAGTAGAACACCGTCTCCGGCAGGTACGAAAGGATCTGCCGGATGCTGTGCTTTTGGTCGTACAGGCCATAGCGAAGGTAGTGGAACGGGAGGCACCTCCAGCGCAGTGCTAATAGGAGCGCCTCGGCCGCCACAATGGTCGATGGCTTGCGGCTGGTGGACCTGCGGTATGCGGGCAGATAGGCGGCTGTCGTGCGTCGCATCTGATATCTGAGCCACTTGTGCAGCAGCAGCCGTGGCGCGACCGCTTTCCGGAAGGTCTCGTTGACGTTGTTGGTCTGCTGATTGAACTTCATGACGATCCTCCGTTCAGCCGGCGGCGAGTTCGATTCCCAGAAGGTGCAGGGCTTCGCCGAGTCCGTCTGCTGCGCCCGGGACGGTGCCCCCGCAGCAGATCGCATCAGTCATGTCTGATAGATGGCGGACTGCTGCCGGCGCGTCGAGGTCGTGGTCCAACGCTTCGCGGATACGGGCCAGGTGTGGGCGGGGGTCTGGACCCGCAGGCTGTTTGAGGGCGTGAGTGATCCGGGCGAGGAGCTGGTGGGCTTCGGGCAGAAGGTCCGGTTGCCACTCGCCGCCGGTGCGGTAGTGGTAGCGCAGGAGGGCAATCCTCACAGCCGCGGCGTCGTTGTCAGCTAGTAGGTCGCGGACGAACACGAGGTTCCCCAGGGACTTGGACATCTTCTCCCCGCCCATGAGTAGCGGCGCTGTGTGCATCCAGTGCTTCACGTACGGGTCACGGCCAAGGGCTGTGCTCTGGGCGTTCTCGCACTCATGATGCGGGAAGATCAAGTCCGAACCGCCACCATGAATGTCGATGGTCGGACCAAGATGCACGTAGGACATCACGCTGCATTCGATGTGCCACCCAGGGCGGCCACGGCCGAGTGACGTGGCCCACGCGGCTGGGTCGCGCGGATCAGCGATCGACCGCCACAACAGGAAGTCCAGCGGCTGACGCTTGCCCGGCCGTTGGAGGTCGCCGCCCCGCATGGCGGAGAACCCGCGCATCAACGACTCGGGGTATCCACTGACTGACGCGAATCGTGGCGAGGCTGCAATGTCGAAGTAGATGTCTCCGTCTAGGTTGTACGCGAAGCCACCCTGCAACAGTTCCTTGACTGAGTCGGTGATGGCAGGGATGTGCTGGCTGGGGCGTGGCTCGGCGTCTGGGTCCAGCAAGTTCAGGGTGCGCATCATGCGCTGGAACTCGGTGACTTCTTGATGGGTGAGGTCGAGGTAGTGCATGCCGAGCTCGTTCGCCTTGGTGTACATCGGTTCGTCAACATCGGTGATGTTCCGCGCTACCCGGACATTGGTTCCGAGATCCTGGAGTCGGCGCTGCAAAAGGTCGTACGTGAGGAACGTGAAGGCGTGTCCCAAGTGCGCCGCGTCATATGGGGTGATCCCGCAGACATATATCAGGGCCTGCTCGCCGAGCTGCACTTCCCTGTGTGTTTTGGTGGCGGTGTCGAACAGTTCCATCACGCGGTCCTTTCGGTCACCGTCGAGCCGTGCAGGATGTCATTTTTCTGGAGCCCGTCATCCGACTCGGGCATGACGAGAGTGCTGTAAAAGGTGAGGACGCTAACACCTGGTGGCCTGCTTGTCGGCCGGCCGGACCATGAGCGTGCTTCGGAACGGGCGAGAGTGCACATCCGACTGGTGATATCACCCGCGTGATGTAGCTGGGGCAGCATCGGGGCAAGCGAATTCCCGTATAGCTGGATGCGCCTCCTTCCTTCGTAACGGCTACCGCTGTCAGGCGTGCAGGGCGTCGACGACCATCCCTGCCGCCCTGCGTGCGGGTTATGTGAATGACATCGAGTTCGCTCGGTGAGAAGGAGCACGCAAGACGTGGCGCTGACGAGGAGGTGCCAGCTTCCCGGCGATGAGTCCGTGAGTCTGTTCGGAAATCGGCTTGGACTCGATCGGCGAGCTCCGGATGCCGAAGGAGAAGCCCCAAGGGACGTTGCGTCCAGGCCGAGTCGAGCGCCGAAATCCTCGTGACATCGCTCTTGAGGATGGATCCCATCCCCCACGTAGCCATCACCTGTCCTCACCGTCAGCGAGGTGTCCCAGCGGTAGCTCACCGCCGGCTCGCTCGGCCATCGGCCCAGGTGCCTCGATTGCGTCCTGGACCGCCGCGCGCAGTGCCTTCACTTCCGTGAGCAGTTGGCCGTCGGCAGGGCAAATCCGCCAGTGCGGACCCGGCCCGTGAACGCGATGCCATGGAGGTACAACAACGTGCTGCGTATCCCTGCCGAGGGGGCGTGTACCCGGCACGTCCCATTCGGCTGCCGAACCGGCGCGTACGAACCAGTAGAGGGCAGATGCAGGCGGATCGCTAATCACTGCACCGCTGCGTGACCCGAGTATTTCCAGAGCCCGCATGCCAATCCTGCGAGGAACGCGGATGGCGTCCCACTGAACTCCTGCGGCCTGTAGCTGGCAGTCCGCGACGGTGTCGAGCGTGCACTGGCGTGTTGGTTTCTCAGAGAGCATCGCGCACCGGCTCCTTGCCGCAGCTTGAGGCGTGCATGTGTTGAGATGCCATCTTGGCCGCGCCAGGACGTCCTCATCGAGGACTTTGATGGGACGTCAGAAGGACTTCTACAGGACTTACTTCATGAACGTGGGCGGTTTCTGGGCTCGCGTAGGACACACATGGGACTCTCAAGCCAGCGTTCCGTACCCGGAGGTGGCTCGTGTCCCGTCCCGCAGGCAATACGCGGCTCAAGGCGGCGCGCGTGGCTGCCGGCTACAACTCCCAGCAGGCCCTTGCAGATGCCCTCACCAACACGGCACCGCATCTGGGCATCCGGGGACTGGCTGTCGGGGTTCGGCAAATCCGCCGCTGGGAGTCCCCCAGCCCCCCGTGGCCCCAACCCGACATCCGCCGCGTCCTGACCCACCTCCTAGGGCAGAACGTTGAAGAACTCGGATTCACTCCTCCCTGGGGCACGGAAGGCCAGCGCCCGGCCCCCGCGCGACGAGGCGTCGTCGACAAGACCGTGGCCGTCTTCGGACTCACCACGGTCCCGGTGCAACCTTCGACCGTGATGCAACCTGCCAGTGTGGGCACGGACTTCGCCGCCGTCACCCATTCCCATCGCCGCCTTTACTGGTCGGTCGCCCCTGCCGCTCTGCACCCCGCGGTCCTTGCACACGCCCGGCTCGGCTGCGCGCTGCTGCCAGAGACCGCCAATCCCGGCCGGCGCGTCCTCGCCGCAGCCCTCGCCGAGTCTTAGTGCGTTGTGGCAAACCGGATCTCGTTCGAGGCGTACGGCACGGGTGACCATCTGTACGGAGGTACGGGTACGGCTGCGGGCATGAAAGAACGGGCCCCTTGGTAGTGACGCGGTTACGACACCCA
>NZ_JASISZ010000007.1 GCF_030063355.1 Streptomyces sp. PH10-H1 | reverse complement strand
CGGGTAGCGGGCCGATCTATGCGGCGGAGTGCACTTCGTGCGGTGAGGCGTCGGCGGCGGCGGATGAGCAGGAGGGTCCGGAGGTGTGGTGTCTGCGGCATGCCGGGCTGACTGGGCACACGGGATTTCGTGGTGTGATCACAAGCTTCTTCCGGGCCTCGCTGGTGGAGGGGCCTCGGTGAGGGGCGAGGGTGTGCGTGAGTGGGTGTCGTCGGCGGCGTTCGTGGTGGAGGAGTGGTGGTGGCGTCATGTGACGGATCGCCGGTTGTTCCGCTTGCTGGATGGGGAGCGTGCCCGGATCGCGGCCGAGATGTCCGATGCCCGTACACAGCAGCGCCTGCGGAGGTTGCTGCACGGGTTCGCTGAGCGCGTGGCGGCCGAAGAGCGGGAGGGGCGGTCACCGCCCCCATAGGTCGGGCGGGGGTCGTCGTTCCGGCTTCCGCTCTTGAGCTTCCCTGGCGCGAATGACACGCGGCGGTCTGCCCATTCTGCCTGCCGCGTGGGTGTGCTGACCGTGCCGGGGAGGGAATCGGTCCGGCTCCTGGACTACCCCCTGTTGCGTTCGGGGGCCGGGCCGTGTGCTCAAGAACTGCTGACGCAAGACCGGACCACCCCTCGCGCCTGGAAGCAACTGGGGTGGTCCGGCTAGGAATCCCCATGATCAGGACCCTGGTGCCGATGGTACCGGGGCTGTTGTCATGCTCGCTTCGATGCGCCTCGGATGGCCAGATTCAGCCAACGTGCGGCGAAGGGACTGGAGCCGGATGTACGACCCTGGGGACGGCGGATTCGAGGACGAGGAGTTCGACCCTGACGCGATGGTGTGGGTGCGGGGGGTGGATTACGTCGCGGGCTGGCGGGAGGCGGTCAATGCCGGTGAGGCGTTGTCCGATGCGCTGGCGGCGGCCGGTGTGGAGGTGTCCGGCCTGAGGCTGCGCGCGGGTACGGGTCCGGACGGGGCCGGACGGGTGCGGGTGGTGCTCCCGGCGCTTGTGGCCCGTCAGGTGGCGTCGCTGGTGCGGTCGGCGGCGGACCGGTGGGGGCAAGCGAGTTGATGGGCCGCGCAGCGCTCGGCCTGCAGTGTCCGGGTGCGGATCGTGGGCACGTCGCCGGCCGGAGAGGCTTTGGGCGGGAGCTGCCATGGGGGGAGAGAGCAGGGGGCCGTACGCTGACCCGCGACTCGGGCAGGCTTCACCCCTGCCCGCAATGTGACCGAGTGGCCCCCTGCTCTTAGAGGCTCGCCCCATGGTGGCTGCCTAAAGCCTCGGAGGCCGTCGACCCCCAGCCACAACGCCCCGGCTGTGACGGAGGGTTGGACGTTGCTGACGGTTGGCGCGTCGCGGGGTGGGGCGGCTGTCGCTCGACGGGACCGGCCGCCAGGCCGCAGCCCGGAGAGGCGGCAGGGCCGCCCGGCGCGCCGCAGGCGCGCCCTTGAGTCAGTGAAGAAGGTTTGGACCGATCCGGCTCGTCAGCTGCGGACGGCGCGGAGCGTGCGGGGGCTGTCGGCGGTGATCCGGTAGGAGAGCTGGACCTGGGCGCCGCTGCTGCGCAGCTCTTCGAGGAGCAGGGGCCGGTAGTCGGTGCCATGGGTGACGCGCAGGATGTGGACAACCGGCGTGGCGTCGGGCAACTCCAGGGCGCTGCGCTCGTCGGCCTGCGGCATGCGGGCCCGCACGGTCTCGAACCACGTGAGCTTGTGCCCGGCGGCGGTCAGCGCCGCGTAGATCGCCTCCGGCGCCGCGTCCGGTGCCTCGGCGAGGGACGGCGCGATCTCGGCGGTGGCGAACGGGATCAGTACCCGGTGCAGTGCGCGGGTGCCGGTGGCCAGGCTGATCAGCACGCGATCGACGCCGAAGAGCGCTTCCTCCTCGCCCAGTTCGAGGAGGGGCCCGGTAGCGGCGGTGGTGGTGGTCCGGTAGACGGTCGGTTCATGGACCTGCTCCCACACGGTGTGATCGGCGGCGAACGTCTTGCCCGTGCGGGTGATGTTCCGCTCGATCGTCAGCGGCGGTGTCGACGCGCCCTTCACGAAGCTGCCCTTGCCGTGGATCACGTCAATCAGTCCCTCGGACCTGAGTGCGGCGATCGCGTTGCGCACGGTCGGGCGGGAGACCTTGTAGCGCTCGATGAGCTGGGCCTCGGAGGGAAGCGGGGCATCGGGCGGGAATTCGCCTGAGGTGATCGCCGCGCGAATGGCGGTGGCGACCTGCTGGTACAGCGGTTCGTGGCGCTCGATGCCGGGCATGTGGGTGGCCTTCCGCTGGTGGGCGCGGGCTGGGTCTCGGGCGGACAGCGCCCGACGTGTTACGTCACTCGTCAGCATAAGTGCTTGCGTCTCCTCGTCAAGACATGCATAGTCATCACACGTAAGGACGAGTGACGTCGGCATATGTGCCGCGTCTGAGTGGTCAAGGAGACCAACACCCATGCAAGCCATACCTGTGGACACATCCCGGCTCGGCGTACTGCGGTGCGCGGTCGCGCCGGAAGCAAAGATCAGCAACTTCGAGAACAAGGAGGTCAAGAAGGACAAGGACGGCAACACGATCTACACCGTGGCCGTCACGGTGCGACAGGAAGGACGGCGGGTCTCGGTGATCGAGATCTCGGTGACCGGTGAGCCCAAGGGCATCGAGGAAGGCATGCCGGTCAAGGTGACCGGCCTGGAGGCGTTCGCCTGGGCCATGGGCGACCGGCACGGGATCAGCTTCCGCGCGGCAGCCATCACCCCCGCGCCGCACCTACCCGCCGCTGGCGGGTCGGCAACGGCGGCGGCCAGTAAGACGGGTGGTGCCTGATGGGGTCGCTGATGCTGGCCTTCGGGCTGGTCGTGCTCGCCTGGCTGCTGGTAGCAGGTAGCGCGCTGCGGGAGTGGCGCCCTACCTGGTACTGGTACCTGACCGGATACCCGGTCGCGGCGGCACGGGTGGTGTTCACCTGGCGGAAGGTCGCGCACCTCAACGACCTGTCGGTTTCCTACCGCCCCAATCAGGTCCGGGTCGGCGGGCTGGCCGTCAAGGGCGAAGCGCTGCGGCCCCGGGCTCCGCGCATCTCCTTCCCCCGAGCCACACCCAACGGCCTATCGGTCGTGGTGCGGCTGCATCCGGGACAGACGCCCCTGCGGTTCATGGCGGCGGCCGAAGCGCTGGCGCACGCCTGGCGGGTGTTCGCGGTGCGGGTGATCTCACCGGAACGCGGCATCGTGCACCTGGTCGCTACCGCCGTTGATCCGCTGGCGGCACCCGGGGCGCCTCCGGCCCCGGCTGAGGCTGTGCTGTTGACGGCGCTGGTGGGGTTGCTGGAGAGCGGCCGGGAGTGGGTGATGGACTTCCGCCGTGTGCCGCACTGGCTGATCGTCGGTGCGACCCGCTCGGGCAAGTCCACGCTGCTGGCTCGGCTGGTCACCGAACTCGCCCCGCAACGCGTGGCACTTGTCGGGATCGATTGCAAGGGCGGTATGGAGCTGGGGATTTTCGGTCCCCGTCTGTCCGCGCTGGCGACCAACCGCAGGGAAGCACTGGTGGTGCTCTCGGCACTGGTGGTGGATCTGCAAGAGCGGATGCGGGTGTGCCGGATGGCCGGGGCACGCTCGATCTGGGATCTCCCGGAGATCGCCCGACCGATACCGGTCGTGGTGATCGTCGATGAGATCGCCGAGCTCTACCTGACCTCCGGCGGCCGGGAGGACAAGGCGGAAGCCGAACAGTGCTCCACCTACCTCCTGCGCATCGCCCAACTCGGTGCCGCACTCGGCGTGCACCTGGTGGTGGCCGGGCAACGGGTCGGCTCCGACCTCGGCCCCGGCGTGACCGCCCTGCGCGCCCAGCTCGGCGGACGGATCTGCCATCGAGTCAACGACCCGGGCACAGCGGAAATGACCCTCGGGGACCTCAACAAGGACGCGGCGGCCGTCGCCCAGTCGATCACCCCGGGGGAACAGGGTGTCGCGGTCACCACGGCGGATGACGGCGGCTGGGTGCGCGGCAGATCGCACCTGACCACCGTGACGGAGGCACAAGCGGCGGCGGCCCGGTACGCGGACCGGGCACCGAAGTTGCGGGCCTTCGCGAACCTCCCTACGGAGGGAACCGCATGAGTACCCCCATGCCGCTGGTGCTGATCTTCGGAATCATCACCGTGCTGTTGGTCCGCTCCCGGGACATGCGCCCCTGGGAAGCCTCCATGGCCGCGTTGTTCGGCTTCTACCTGGCTCTGACCCCGATGGGCTGGGCCGTGATCGCCACCGTGAACTGGCTGCTCGGCGGCTTCCTGCACCACTGACCACCCGGAGGCCCGTACGTGACTATGCGCCGTGTGATCTGCCCCGTCTGCAAAGGCGAACGCACTCGCAAGACCCGCACCGGACGCCTGCGGCGCTGCCGCTGCTGCCGGGGCAAAGGCACCATCCGCTAGTGCTGTGACCGCGACGGTTCACCGGGTTGGTTGGCCGCCCTGACGGCGCCTGCCCGATAGCGTCCCAGAACTCCGATGGACAGTGCGGATGCAGCCATAAGGCCGAACGTGATCGAGTTCGCAACACCGTTGGGCTCTCGTTCCCAGATACGGAATCCGGCCAACAGGGCAACGAGCCCGAGCAGCGCGAACTGTACCCACCGGATAGCAACGGCACGCTGGTGATGGCGTTCTACACCGTTCTCTCTGCTCGGCACTTGGTCTCCTCTGTTCGTTAAGTGCCCTGACTGTACTGATGTACGGGTACTCAGTCTCGGACGCCGTAGCCCGGTGCACCAATGCGGCCACCGCACCAGTCCAACCGCCTGGATCCACAAGGAGTGATCGCCATGGACACAACCCACCCAAACCCGTCCACCCCTGCCGCTACGGCGGCCCACCCTGGGAGGCCCCCACCATTACCGCTTCCGGCGGATCCTTCACGACCCCCGCTGACAGGCGCGCCGCACTCGACCGCGCGGCGCGCCTGCGTCAGCTCTCCGAGACAGACCGCGACATCATCGCCCTCGCCCACGATCCGCTGTTCGGCCGCTGGCTGGAGCAGGTCACCGCGACCGGCGGATGCACACACCCCGTCTACCTGACCGGCTCCACCACGACTCGCGATGCGGGCACGGGCGAGGTACTGCACCACTACGACACCAGCGGCGAACCCGGCGAACGCCTCATGGTCCGCTGCCGCAACCGGCGACAGACCGTGTGCGCGCCGTGCTCCCGCCTCCACGCGGGCGACACCTTCCACCTCGTGCGCGCCGGACTCATCGGCGGTAAGAGCGTCCCGGCGGAAGTCCGCGACCGGCCCCGGCTGTTCGTCACCCTCACCGCCCCTAGCTTCGGCCCCGTCCACCGGGCCACCGATGGCCAGCGGTGCCGACCCCGACGTGACGGCGGTGACTGCGAGCACGGTCGGCCGATCGGCTGCGGCCTGGTGCACACCGTGCCGGACCCGTCCGCCGGCCAACCCCTGTGCCGCGACTGCTACGACTACACCGCACACGTCCTGTGGCACGCACACGCCGGGGAGCTGTGGGCCCGCTTCACCCGCGCCGTACGGCGGCACCTGGCATCGGCGGCCGGGCTCGCACAGTCCACGTTCCCCGCACACGCCCGGCTGTCCTTCGCCAAGGTTGCCGAATACCAACACCGCGCAGCCATCCACGTCCACGCTGTAGTGCGCCTGGACGGCCCCGGCGGCCCCCACGATCCGCCCCCGGTCTGGGGCACCACCGACCGGCTCACCGCCGCCGTCCAGTCGGCCGCGCACCGGATCAGACTCCGCACGGCGTACGGCCTGGCCCTGGGAGAGCATGAGCTGCGCTGGGGCAGCCAACTCGACGCCCGGCCGCTACGGGCCTTAAGCGGTGGCGAGGGGCTGGCCGATGACGCGGTAGCCGCCTACGTCGCCAAGTACGTCACCAAGGGCGCTGCCGACACATCCGCCGGTCTCGATCACGCCGTCACCAGCGCTGCCGAAATCGAGTTCGCGCCCGTCACTGCCCACCTGCGAACGCTCATGCGCACCTGCTGGCGCCTCGGCGGGCTACGGGAGTTCGAGCCGCTGCGGCTGCGGGCCTGGGCTCACACGCTCGGCTACCGGGGCCACATCCTCACCAAATCCCGCGCGTACTCCACCACCTACGCGGCCCTGCGCGCGGACCGCGCCCAGCACGAACGCGCTGGGTCCGACCTGACCGACGCTTCCGACGTGACCACCGATGCGCGCTGGCGCTACAGCGGCTCCGGCCACACCCCCGGCGCCGCCCTCATCGCCGCCGGAATCGCCGAAGACCTCACGACAAACCGCCGGATCGCACGCGAAGAGATCAGCAGGTCGGCGATGGACCGATGACACGTCATGATCCCGATAAGTGGAGGCGGGCCGTGGAGCGCGAAGCGGCGAAGATCCCGAAGCGGCTAGGACCGAAGAGCGCTGCCCGCCTTGTGCGGCTCCTCGGTCCTGCTGCCGGATTGCACTAGGGAAGAGGATTCGCCTGGACCTCGATCCGGTCCGTGTCGAAACCCCGTCCCAAACTCTTGGGCGGATGCACGACGATGGCGGAGAAGAGGAACCGGTAGATCGCGTTCATCCGGGCGTAGTCCTGTTTCTTCTCCAGCGCCTGCCAGTTCTTCTTGGCATCCGGCCCCACGATTCCTTCGAGCACGGCTATCGGGCGCTGTACGGTCTTGCGCTGACGTTCTTTGATCCGCTGCATGATGACGGCGCGCATCGACTGGTAGTCGGTCATCGTGAAGTCATCATCGCTCAACCAGAGTTGGTTGAGCTCCCTGAGCTTCCGCTGATCCTTGTCATCGGCGCGCACGTCAGCCTCAGGGCGCACGGTCGTAACGGGTTCACGACCGGTGACATCCATCTCTTCGAGCCCTTTGATTGCCACCGCCCTTACGAATTCCTCAAGAGGCCCGGCGGAAACGGATCGACCGCACTTCTGCTCTCCATTGAGCGCGGCCCGAGTGCACCGGTAGTACGCGTACCTGCCGCCGTTCGTGCCCGCCATGCGCATACCGCAGGTGCACGTGACCACTCCGCGCAGCAGGTAGTACCTGTCAGGGCGCTTGCGCTCCTTCTCGATGCGCGCGGCACGGTGCGTCCTCTGTTGCTGGACCTCGTCCCATTGACCGCGATCGATGATGGCGGGCCATGATCCAGGCCCGACCTCCTCACCCCGATGAATCCGGATACCTGCCACGAAGTTGGACGACAGCAGGTTGCGTACGTTCTCCGGCCCCCAGGTTTTCCCCTTGGAAGTGAGGATCTTTCGAGCATGCAGGTCTTGAGAGATCGCGGCGGGGGATTCCCCGTCGAGGTATCGGCGGTAGACCTCCCGGACAATCTCAGCCTCTGCCTCGACGATCGTGCGTCCGTCTTTGGTATAGCCGTAGGGACGGTTGCCCACATGCGGACTTCCTGCCCTGGCCTTGTCCTCCAACGAGTCTTTAAGCCGTCGCGAGGTGTCGTCGGAGGAACGGCACGCGTGCGCGACCTCAATACGCAGGATGAACCGGTCGTCAGGGTCGGACAAGTCGCGCCGGTTCGCCTCACCGTGCAGTAGGACGCGTTTGTCATCGGCTACGGACAGCAGCTCTTCAAGGTCCTTTGGCTGTCTCATCAGCCGGTCCGGGTGATAGACGATCACATGCCGGATGGCGCCTTCACTCATGGTCTTGAGCATCTTGTCCCATCCCGGCCGCTTGCGGTTGCGCTGCCAGGCTGAGCGATTGTTGTCCACGTAGACGTGGTCCGGCTCGACGCGTAATTGCAGCCGTTCGGCTATCTCCCGGCAGATCCGCTCCTGGCGGTCTACTCCGGTCTGGTCCTCGTCCTTGACGTGCGAGATCCGGCAGTAGATGGCGGCGTCCTCGCCGGGGGTGATGGTGACCGTTCTCTTAGATCGGCTCATGACAAACACGGTACGAGCAACGCATGAGTGACGTCTCCCGGAGCGCCGCGATCGGCGCGAGATCGCCGCGGGTCTGCGCCCACAGCACCAGCCCGTACGCGAACACCGACAGCACCGCGCCGAACAGCCCGCGCACGGCCAGCGGCCGCAGCTGTTCGAGGAGTTCACCGCGCCGGGTGGCGAGGACGTAGGACGGAATCGCGAAACCCATCAGCAGCAACAGCCATCCGACGTAGCCGACCGACGATCCCGAGGCGCGCACACCGACCCCGTCCACGACGGTGTACACGGCGATCGACGCACCGGTGGCGACCGCCGCGGCCACCGCAAGCCAGTGCTTGCCCTGTCCGCGCTTCCCGCGCATGCCCCACAGGGCCACGCCCGCCAGCCCCGCCGACGCGACCACGATCCCCGCCGACTGCCAGGCGTCCGGCTGTTCACCGACGAAGACCGCCGCGAGGACGGTGACGAGCAGGGGCGCGATGCCGCGGGCGATCGGGTACACCTGCCCGAAGTCGCCCAGCCGGAACGACTGCATGAGCAGCCACTGGTACACGATGTGCAGCAGTGCCGACGCGATGAGATACGGCCAGGCACCCGACGCCGGAACGGGCGCGAAACACGCCAGCCCCGCGCCGATCACCGCCCCGCCGATGCCCATCAGGGTGAAGGCGAGCCACTGGTCCTTGATGCCGTGCGCGATGGCGTTCCAACTGGCGTGCGCCACGGCCGCGGTCAGCACGGCCGCGGTCAGCACGGCCGCGGTTATGAGAGGCGTCACGCCGTTATGACGCCTTGAGCACGGCTGCGACTATGGGGCCGGCGGAGTCGCCGCCGTGCCCGCCGTTCAGGACGACGGAGGCGACCGCCACGTTGTCGCAGTAGCCGAGGAACCAGCCGTTGGGCTGAGTGGCGCCGGCTTCCGCGGAACCGGTCTTGGCGCCGCAGCCACTGCCGTTCAGACCGCTCATCGCCTCGGCGGCGGTACCGCTCACGGCGGTGGTGTGCATCATCGACCGCAGGTCGTTGGTGACGCTCGACGAGAGGCCGCCGGCCTTGGCGACCGGGGCGCCGATCACGTCCAGGGGCACCATTCTCGGCTGGTGGAAGGAGCCGGTGGAGGCGGTGGCCGCGATCGAGGCGACGATGAGCGGGTTCATCTGGAGCTGACCCTGGCCGATCATCTCCGCGGTCATGTCGTCGCCGCTGCCCACGGGCACCTTGCCCTCGACGCACTGCACCCCGCAGTTCCACGTCGGGCCGATGCCGAAGCTGTTGTCGGCAACGGAGTTGAGGGTGTCCGGGCCGATCTTCCCGGAGAGCCTCACGAAGCCGGTGTTGCAGGAGTTGGCGAAGTCCCAGCGGAAGTCGGCCTGCGGGTTCGAGCTCTTCTCCACGTTCGTATAGGGCTTGCCGTGCGGAGCGGCGTACTGCTGCGCGCAGGGCACCGGGTCGCCGGGCTTGATGCCCTTCTGCAGAAGGGCCGCGGCCGTGAGGACCTTGAACGTCGAGCCGGGAGCGATCTGCGCGCCGAAGGCCAGATTCTGGCCGGTCGCCGGGTTGTTGGCGACGGCCAGGATCCCGCCGGTGCGCGAGTCCAGCGCGGTCACCGCGGAGCCGGATCGCTGCAGTACCGCCTTCTCGGCGGCGGCCTGGATGTCCGCGTCGAGGGTGGTTGGGAACTTGCTGCCGGCGCCCTTGGTGATGACGTGGAGGGTCTCGGTGACGCTGCCGTCCGCGCCGGCGATCCAGGTTTCGATACCGGGGGTGCCGCCCGCCGCCTTGGTCGCGTACTTGTCCCTCAGCTGGGTGAAGAACCGTCCCAGGGACGGGTACTTCACCGGGTCGAGGACCTTGTCGTTCCGGTCGGTGAAGTCCAGCGAGGGCTTCTTGGCCGGGCCGGTCTCCAGCGTCGCGCCGTTCGTCAGCTTCGGGTGCAGGACGGCGGCCTTCCACTGCACGACGGGCTTGCCGCTCGTGCCGCGGATGACGGTGAGGGTGGAGTCGTACGTCCACGGCGAGGTCTTGCCCTCGAAGGTGAGGGTGGCGGCCGCGTTGAACGGCACCTTGGTACCGACGGCGGTGCCCGGAGTGAACTTCACGGCGGAGACGTGCGCCTTGTCCTTGTACGCGGTCAGCGCGCCGGTGGCGGTCTGTACGGAATCCGTGAGGCCCGCGGCCTTCGCGGTGTCGCCCGAGGACCAGGCGGCGAGGAAGTCGGCCGCGGTGTCGGTGATCTCCTTGGCCCCGGGCGGGCTGGTGTTCTTCGCAGAACCGGCCGGGCTCGACGCCGACGCGGTGTCGCTGTTGAGCCCGTCCAGCACGTTGTAGACGCCGTAGCCGGCGATCCCGAGTATTCCGGCAAAGACCCCGCCGACTATGCCGAGCTTGGCACCCCGCTGCATGACCCGTCCCCCCCCCAAGGTGACTTGAACGCGTTCAAAGAAAGCGCTCTTCATCGCACTTTACGGGACGCCAGTGACGCAGGGGGTCTCATTCCGGGCACGCGTCGATATCAGGTTCGGACCAAGGGGCCAGGACCAGCCATGTGGATCAGCACACCCGGACCGGCTCTCCAGGATCAGATCCAGGAGTCGAACCACATCCGCGCATGCCAGGCGTCCATGGAGATCGGCAGGCCGGTGTAGATCGGGAAGAAGTAGATGAAGTTGCGGATCCTCCGGCCCGCAAGCCCCTGGCCAGGGAGGATGTCCCTGGCCAGGGTGGTCCTACGCGGCTTGGGCCGTCCCTGGGCCGTCCAGCGGTTTGGCGGGCGCCTTGAACACGCGATCCACCGCCTTCCGCGTCCGCCCTTCACTGCTCGGCATCAGGTGCGTGTAGACCCGGAGGGTGAAGCCCGGATCACTATGGCCGAGATACGTACTCAGGGCCCGGATGCTTTCGCCCGCGTCCAGCAACACGGAGGCGTAGAAGTGCCTGAGCGCGTGCATGCCGTGCTCACGCGCGGCTTGGTGGCGCTCCCCCGTTGCGGGCTCAGGGATGAAGCCCGCGGCAGCGAGAGCGGGTTTCCACATGAAGTCGTCGAAGTAGCTCGCTCGCACGCTGTCCCCGGTGCGCCCGGTAAAGAGCAGGGTCTTGGTGACCTGCGGTCCGTCCGGCGCGATCCAGGGGAGAGTGATTCGGACCGGGGGAAAGCGTTTCATGTGGGCGTGCAGGGCAGCGGCCATAGAGCCGGGCATCGGCACGTCGCGGAGCTTGCCGCGCTTCGGCGGTGCGAAGACGAACTTCCCGCGTACTCGCTTGAGCTGGTGCCGCACAGCGATCCACTCGCCGTCGAAGTCCAGCTCATCGAGCGACAGTCCGAAGATCTCACCCTGTCGCAATCCGCCACCACCACCGACGTCCACCATCGCGCGGAACCGTTCGGGCAGCGCGGCCTGTACGGCGAACATCTGCTTCGGGGTCCAAGGAACTATCCGCGACGGGCTTGGTTTCGGAGACTGGACGGACTTGGCGAGGCACGGGTTCTTGGAGATCAAGCCGTCATCCACGGCCGCGTTGAACACGGCGGAGATGGTTCCGAAGATGACGCGACGGGACGAAGCCTCAAGCCCGGTGCTCTCCAGCCGGGTGAGCCATGCTCGGATGTGGCCAGGCTGGAATGAGGCAATCGGACGTGTGCCGATGTGAGGGAAGGTGTGCAGCCGGAACTTCCTCTCGATGGCGTCGTAGCCGTTGATGTCGGAAGCGTGATCGGTGAGCCACTTCGTGGCGTACTGCCGGAAGGTGGTTCGGCCGGCGGCGGGGTCGATGTACTGCCCGCGCGACATGTCCGCATCGATGCGGGTGAGCCACTGCTCGGCAAGGCGCTTTTGCTTGTCGGGGAAGGACTGGCTCTTCTCGGTTCCGTCGGGGCCGACGTACCGGGCCCGGTAGCGGAGTCCGATGCCGTAGCGGTCGCTCTTCACACGGCGGGGGATTCCGTCCGCGTCTTTTTCGGTCTTGTACCAGCGGTCTTGGATGTGGCCTGCCAACGTCTTCTCCTGCTCTGGGGTGAGTGTGGGAAGCGCGTAGGCCCGGCCAGAGGTGGCCGGGCCTACGCGGTGTGACTGGGTTGGGGGAGTGGCTTTCAGGCGGCAGCGTCGTCGGACGCTCGCTCGCAGATCCAGTGGTGAACGGCGGCGGGGTCGTAGCGCAGGTGCTTGCCGATACGGAATCCGGGTGGCCCGGTGCGCTTGCGGCGCCACTGGTAGACGGTCTCCAGCGGCACGGACAGCAGCGCGGCAATGTCGATGGGGGTGAGATACCGGTCGGGCAGCCCGGTTAGGGCCTGGGTGATGGGGGCGGTGGTCACTGCGGCTCCTTGCGCTGGCGGGCGGGTGGAGGGGTGGCCCCTGCCGCAGAAACCGCAATATCCGCAGAAACCAGGTGCGGTGCGGCTGACCTGCGGTGATGTGGCGGGGCGGTGCGCGGGGAGTGGTTTGCCGCAGAATCCGCAGAATCCGCAATAAACAGCGGGCGGACGGCGGCGCGGAGCCGCCATGTAAGGGGCTCTCGGTTTTTGCGGAATTACCGGTGTTTCTGCGGCGCGGTCCGCGTGGGGACCGGCGCGGGCCGTTGCCGCAGGTCAGCGGCAACGGCCCGGGTATTTTGCGATTCTGCGGTTTTTGCGGGCGGGGTTGAGCGCGCGGGTCGGCTCACGCCGCAGGCTTGGACAGGGCGGGGTGGAGCAGGTAGCGCGGTGCGGGCGGTCGCCCCCGGGCGCCGGTGCGTTCGGGGAGATAGGCCCGCAGGTAGCCGTGCTCCTCCAGCAGGGCGACGGCCGGTTCGAGGTCGGCAACGGTGGGGAACTCCGCGCGGGAGAGCTTGGCGAACAGGTCGCGGCGGCTGACTTCCGTCCACTCGTTGGCTTCCAGGACTTCCAGCAGGGACCGGGCCCGGCTGATGGCCGGGTCGATGCCCATGGCGTCGAATACCGCCAGCGCGTGCGCGGTGAAGTACTCCCCGATCGTGATGGCCGCCTGCATGGTGGCCACCGCGACCGGCCGCGCGTGACCACCTTGCAGGTGCTCCGCCAAGTGCAGGAGAGCGGCCATGCGGGCGGTGGCGCCGGCGAGCTTTCCCGCCCAATCGCTGATGTGCCCCAGGGACCCGCCGCGTGCGGCGAGTTTGGGTTCGATCCGCCGCTGAAACTCGATCAGCGCGGCATCGGCGTCCGCACTGAGCTGGATGACGGCGGGGTCGGTCCACTCCGCCAGCGACAGCGTGAGGTCGATGACGTTGCGGGTGTAGGCGGCGGTGACCTCATCCGGAACGGGGTCGGTGATGACTTCTCGTTCGCCGACCAGGGACTTGGGCAGCGAGTACAGGAACCGCCCGAGCAGGCCGCGCCCCTTGAAGCCAGCCACCTTGCCGATGTCGTCCAGCACCTTGGGCTGAACCGACAGGCCCATGGTCAGCGCGGGATGGTCGATGTACTCCTTGCGGGTCTGCCGGTCCACCCGCAGCCGGTCCCCTGCATGCCCTTTGAGGAACACCCCCATGTTGGGCTTGCCCGAGTAGCGTCCGGCGATGATGTCGAAGATCTCGCCTTCCGCTGACATGACGGAGATCCGGCCGCCCTGCTCCGCCATACGGGACGTGACGGTCTCGGCGGTCGCATCGTCCGCCAGAAGCTGCGGCTCGACAGGCACCGTGACCGCATCGGCGGTCTGGGCCATGCCGACGGCTGCGGCGATCAGCTCATCGCGCTTGCCGCCCTCAGCGCCAGCGGCCTTGGCGGCAGCCCGATCGGCCGCTTCCTTGGCCAGACGTGCGGTGAGCTGCGCTTCCACGATGGCCGGTTGCACGGTGGCCTTGAGCAGCTCCTCCGCTTCAAAGAGCGGTTCGGTCAACGCCGCGAACACCGCTGACTTGCGGTTGGCCGGGGGCAGAGCCACCACGACGAACAGGTTGGTGGGTTCCCGCCAGTTGCCGCGCACGTGGACTACGGCGCGGCCGCCTGCGGCGGTGGCCAGCACCGACAGGGCGATGCAGGCCGCGAGATCGACCGGGGTCTGTGTCTCCTCGGCGACCGCTTCCACGAAGGCGCGCAGCCACCCGGGCAGGGTGCCGGTGGGGAAGAGCGGTAGCTCCCGGCTGCGCTTGAGGGGAATCGGGTCTTCCCACACGGGCCCGTCGTTGTCGGGTTCGAGGTCAGCCAGACCGTCCCACAGGCCCTCGGCACTGACCTCGGGGACCGTGGTCACGCTGCCCTCACCCGGCCGCGTGCGCCCCGCAGCAGACCGCTACGAATCGCCGTAGCGCACTCCCGCTCCGTCAGGCCCACCGACAGTCCAGCGGCCGTCAGAACGGCCGTCACGTCGTCTTCGGTCAGTGTGTCCAGGGTGACCATGCGGGCGAGGGCGTACGCGGCGGCGTACAGAGCGGCATTACGGCCGCCCTCACGGGCGGACTGCACCTTTTCGACTTCACCCGTGACCGCCGCAGCGGTGTAGGGACCTGCCCCCCGGACGTGCTCACGCAGAACGGCCGCCGACATGGGGGCCGGTGCGGGCGGCGGCGACAACGGCCCAAGCAGCCACGCAGGGAGGGGGATCGGGGGCTGATCCCGGATGACCGTGTACGGGCGGTTGTTGACGACGCTCCCGGGTGCCACGACGTAGCCACCATGCGCCCGGGTATCGACCTTCCACCCCAGCAACCCGCTACTACTGCGTAGCGCCCTTCCCTCAGGAGCGGTGAAGTACAAGTGCACCCCGCCGCGCCCCGTGAGCACCGTGAACGTCTCTTCCGGCACGGGCTGACCGGCACGCCCGCACAGGGCACAGAACACATCCATCCCATCCCGCATGCCCGACCATTCGGCCGGCGGGGTGTCCTCGGGACTCTTGGGAGTGTCCAAGTCGATGACGACCAGCCCGGCCGGACCGGGCGCCATGCCGACATTGAAGGGAGCGGACTGCCAGCACCGCATCACCTGCGCACGATCCACAGTGGCGCGCTGTTCCGGGGTGTGGTGGCCGCCGCCGCACTCTCCAGTGCGCGGGCACCGTTCCTCGGCGTGCAGGGCGGGAGTCTTGGCGTTGGCCCGCAGAGGGAAGACGGGCCAGCCGCGATCGATGGTGGCCAGTGCTGCGGTCAGCAGCACGTTGGACAGGGCATGGCTCATGCTGGGAGTACTCCTGTTCTGTGTAAAGGGACTGGGGACCGGGGCGGACGGTTTCTTTGGCGAGAGGCGTCCGCCCCGGCACATTCAGGCGGGGTTCGGGCCGTGGGAGTAGGCGGCGTACTGCGTGCGGACGTAGCCGCGCAGGCCATCGCGCCAGTAGCGGTGACGGGTGGCTTGGTCGAGGAATTCGGCCCGTTCGTCGGGGTCCGGGCAGTCCAGAACGAACAAGGCGTCCGCGGCGTCGGTGGCCACGTCGGCAGCGTCGGTGTCCTGCGGGGTGTGCAGGGCGATGCGGTCCAGCAGTGCGGCTTTGCGGAGCTGCAACTCCCGGATCCGTTCCGGGGTGGCCACGATGCGCAGGGCTTCCACGAGGGTCAGGACGGTGTTCATTTCGCGGATGATCGGCGGGGCATCGGCGTACGCCTCGGGCGCGAACATGCGGGTCACCACTTCCTGTCGGGGTCGTAATCGGCGGCGGTCAGTTCGGGCAGTCCGGCACGGGTGACGGCGACCGGGTCGAAGCCGGGCAGGGTGGCGCGGGCGGTGAGTGCGGCGGCAAGCGCGGTGGCGTACGCGCCCCCGGCTTGCGCGCTCTCGACCTGCGCACGGGCCCGGATGACTTCCACGGTCTCCACGTGCCGGTGGTCCTCATGCCGCTCGACCGTCCGCCGGTCGAAAGCGACGGATTCACGGCGGTCGGTGCGCCAATACCGCACCGCCAGCGCGTAGGCGAGAACCGTGGCAATCGCCCACAGCAGCAGCGGCAACGGCAGGCCATCGGCGTACGCGGCGACTCCGGCGAACGCGAGCGTTCCCGATGCGGCGAACGCCGTTCCGGCCAGCGTGCTGTCTCCGTTGCGGCCGGACGCGGCGGACCCGCCCGCGATAGCGGCGCCGGTGGCGAGGATGCCCATGAGCCACGCGTCCCCGGTGCTGTGTTGGGCGCCGTTGGCGTTCCAGATGCGGGCCAGGATCAGCACGGTTGACGTGGCGATGGCGGGTGCGGCTTTCGGGACGGCGGCGGCCAGCCAGTGCCGGGCCGCTTCCGGTGAGGTGTGCTCGTGCATGGGTCTCCGTCCGGTGGTCAGGGGCGCATGTGGCCGATCTGTGTGGCGGTGGAGGTGACGAATTGGTTGATGGGTCCGGATGCGCCGGTGGAGGCGAGGAGGAAGCCGAACATCACGGCGACGAAGCAGGCCCCGGCTTTGAGGGAGCCGACCTTGAGGAGGAAGGCGAGCAGGGCGCCGAACAGCAGGACGAGAGAGACGGTCACAGCCACGACAGGACTCCGTTCGGGTGCGTGGGCGGGTGGGTTCAGCGGGTGCCGTCGCGGTGGACGTTGCGCCACAGGTTCCACAGGTGGCGGCCGCGGCGTATGCGGGCGCCGTGGCCGTGGCAGCGGCGGCAGTCCTTGCCGCGCTTGGCTTTGCCGCGCCGGGTGGTCTTGACCTTGAAGCCGAAGCCGCGGCACTTGCGGCAGGCCGCGAACGGCTGCGCGGCACACACGGCGACGTAACCGAGCGTGAACAGGATGAGGAGAGTGCTAGCAGCGAGCGCGGGAGTCATCACGGGCCTCCAGGGCTGGTTTTGGGGCGTGACCAGGGAAGGCCGCTAGCTGCTAGCGGCCTGATCAGCGCATATGTGGGGTGCTAGCGGAGCTGCTAGCGCTAGCGGTGCGTGCTGCTAGCGCTAGCAGCTCCGGGGGCCTACGCGGCGGGCCGCTTCCGGTTGCGTTCGGTGATGGCGGCGATGATGTGGGCGCGGATGATGCCCCGCCGCGTGACCGGCTTGCCGTCGATGCGGACGCCGATCTGCTCAGTGCCGATACCGAACGGCTTGAGCGCGGCAGCGAGGTGCTTGCCCTTGGCCTCGCCCTTCAACTGCGCCCACGACCCGTAGACGTCGGGGCGCAGGGTGGCGAGGTTGTCGATGACGGTCTCGGACCATTGCTTGGCCTCGGCCTTGGGCATCACGACGGCGATGTCGTCCAGCAAAGTTGCCGCCGCCGCGTCGTCTCCGGCCGTCTCGCCGATCGCGTCACCGGACAGCGTGCCCTCGGCCTCACGCAGCGCCTGCGCACGGATCAGGATGCTTTCCGCGTCGCGCCCGTCGGCGAGGTAGGTCCGCACGATGCCGGAGTCATCGCTCATGCCCTTGAGGATCCCTACGCCCTTGTGGGAGCGCAGCAGCCGGGAGGCGTCCAGTCCCTCGGAGCGCGAACCGGCGCCGAGGATCACGTCCGAGACCTGGTAGGCGCCGACCATGAGGGCGAAGCGGGCCTGGTGCTGGTCACGCAGCACCGACGGGCACGCCTTGTCGTCGGGCTTCTGGGTGGAGTTCATGACCGAGACGCCGACGGCGGGGGCGACGCGGGCGAGGTAGACGAGCAGTTCCAGGATGATCTTGCCGTGCTCGGGGTGCTGCAAGTACTCCTGCACCTCATCGACGATGACCAGCGTCAGCGGCATGTTCAGCGCCTTGTTCCGGGACAGTTCCGGGGTGAGCTTGCCTTCCGGGCACAGGTGCAGGGGCAGTTCGGACAGCTTGTGGTAGCGGTCCTCCACATCGGCTTTCAGCTCGGTCAGGGCGTTGACCATGTGCTTGACGGGGTCGATGCCGTTCTTGGGCACGATCCCGAACCCGACCCGGTGGGCGACCAGGGCGAACTTCCGCCAGTCCGGCGACGCCTTCCCGTCGAACACGATCAGCCGCACGAACGGATCCAACGCGGCGGCCAACGCGATGGTGCGCGCCGAGAACGTCTTGCCCTGACGCGGCACCGCACCCACGAGGAGCGAGAGCCACAGCATGGTGACCATGACCTCGTTGCCGCGCTCGTCGCGGCCCCAGGGGAAGGGCTTCCAGAAGTCCACCCGGTCCGCTGTGATCAGCGGGGAGGGACCGGCGGGAACCGCCAGCGGGTCTTGATTGGCTACCCACATCGACACCCGCCGCGCGCTGGTCTCGTCCTTGTCCAAGAAGACCTGGGTGGGTGCCACGTCGATACCCGACGCCAGCGACTCTTGGGCCCGCAGCGCGTGCGCGAAGGTCTTGCCGTAGGGGAGATCGACCGTGACGCGGTAGCCGTCGCCGTCCGGCACGATCGGACGCGGGAACGCCACCCCCTGATCCGGGTTGGTCAGCCCGGCCACGACGAATGCCCGCGTGATGATGTCGCTGGTCAGCTTGCGGTTCCGGAACTTCACCCGGGCCGACGCGATCAGCGGCCGGTCTGCGGGAACACCCGCCCACCCCAAGGCCCCGGTCACCATCGTCACCGACAGCGCCAACAGCCACATGGGAGCGAGCACCCACATCGCCAGCGACGCACCCAAGCCGAACACGGTCGCCAGCGAGGCGAGGATGCCGCGCATCTTCACCCGGCCGTCCCGCAGCCTCGCCAGGCGCATGTACTCGCCCGCGTCCTCCGCGTGCACCGCCGCCAGCCGCACCGGACGGGACTCCGCATCGGAGAGCCACCGCCCGGCCGCGCCGGTCCAGCGGGCCAGACCGCGCGGGGCGTAGGCGGTGAGCTTGGCCCCGTAGAGCGGGGTGCGCACCGCGTGGAAGCCGGTGACGGCCGCGTAGTGCCGCACCGCCCACCGGGCGACCAACCGGCGCTGGGCGGCCGACTTCATCCACGCGGGGATGACGGAGTGGCGGGCCTTGTCCTTGGCCTGCATCGTCTCCGCCAGCGAGGCCGGATACTCGACCTGCGGGCGGTCGACGGCCTCGCCCTCGATCAGACCCTCGGCTTGCGGGTCGTCATCGGGGAGGTTGATCTCCCGCTCACCGGTCCCGGCTTCATCGGGCGCCGGTTCCGGGGTGTCGGCGGGCTTGTCGCGCTTGGACAGGAACGGCAGAACCGCCCCCTCGGTGCCGTCGAACGCCTCGTTGTCGGGGTCGTTCGGGTCATCGTCGGGTTGGTCGTACACGGGAAGGTCAGACACAGTGATCGTGCTCCTTTGTGGATCCGGGGAGCCGCAGGGGCCCGGTCTCGCTTTGGCCGGCTAGGACCGGGCTCACGCGGCGATTCGAGATGGCGCTGTTCCTCAAGCGGCAAGCGGTTCGCTGTCCGCGCAGGTCACACAGCATCCGAGCGAGGACGGGATGACGTATCCGGCATCGGTGCGGCACTGCGGGCACATCCGGCGGGCGGCATTGGCCAGGGCGAGCGCGGCCCACTTGGCCGGGGTCATCGGGCGCACCGGCTTGGCCCGGTCGATCCGGTACAGGTACGCGACCCGGGTACGGCGGCCGTAGCGGCGGGAGGACCACAACACCTGCGCGGCGATGTCCTGCCCGCCCGGCCGCAGGCCAGCGGCCCGCAGTTGCCGACGCGTCGCCAAGCCGTCCGGTGCGAGTCGGAACGGAAAGGTGGGGAGCCCGAACTTGGTGCCGTCCGGGTCGTAGAAGCGCATCAGGCTGCGTCCGCGATACCGCGCTCAGCCTTCAACGCATCTCGAACGATCCGGGCTTTGGCCGGTGCGGTCCGCAGTTCTTTGCGGATCGCTTCGGCGGTCAAAGCGTCGTCCGACCAAGCCGCGGTAACCTCGCGCCCCTCCGCGAGCAGCTCTTCCGGCGTGCGGATCGGGCGGGGGGTTCGGGCGGCTTGGGGGACTCGACCGGTCGCCCGACGCGGCCCCTGCACCACAGCCGCAGCCAGTTGCCCGACCGGGGCGAGAATCGGTGCCGCTTCGGCCGCCTCGATCGCCGGATGTACCGGCGGTTCGGGCACGGCGGGCGGGGTCGACTCTTGCAGGTCAGACACCGACTGATTTGTCAGCGTCACCGCTGTTTCATCCTGATTCGCGGGTTGGTGGTGCAGCACCTTCGCGACCAGGTCGGAACCGAAGAAAATCGACCCGACCGGCAACGAGGTAGCCAGCAACACCAGCGCCCAATTCGCGGGCGCCCACTCAGCGAGAACCATCCGGCTTCCGCCGTTGTGCAGCGCGGGGACCAACCCGTGTACGTAGTTCAGGACCAGGGACGCGGCGGTGTACCCCGCCAGCACCCGCAAGGCGAAGCGGCGATCGCGGCCGGTGAGAACGAGCGTGGCGACCAACGCCAACGCCATCAGCCCATCGACCACGAACGGATACAGCAGCGATGCCGCAGCGTCCGCGCCCACCGTGGCGGCCACATCGCGTTGAGCGTTCCACGACACCCGGAACGCCATCCCCACTACGCCAACGAGGGCGAGGATGAGCAGGGCCTTGGGGGTGCGGTTCATGCCCCAACCCCCGCCGGACTCTGCCGACCGACGTTCGCCAGATGGCGCCGCTCGGTCAGCAGCTTGTGTTCCGCACGGCGAATCCGCCGCGTATCCACTTCGGACGCGGGGCGGTCGAGCGTCATGAGCTGTGCGTCCAGCAACGCGACTTCCGCCAGGATCACGGGCATCTCAACCTCGATGCCCGCCAGCTCAGCGTCCGTCGGCTCACGATCGAACTCTGCGGCGGTAACAACCGCCTGAACAGTGCCGATGTACCTCATGGGTCGTGCTCCTCTCGAAAGGAACGGCCCGAACAGCGGCCCCGGTGGTGATGCACCGGGGCCGCGCTGCCGTCTGGAACGGGGGATTCCCAACGCTCCCCAACGCCCCCGGCCGGAGCCGGGGACGACTGGGCAAACAGGGCTGCAAAAAGGCCTTGGGGTTACGCGTCTCTGCCGCCGCGTACGGCCGCCTTATTCCTTCTTCGGGAGGCGGCGTGCCCGTGGTGCGCGGTATGGATCTGGGCCTCATCCCGCTCTCCCGAGGAATCGCATCTCGGTGTCATCGCGCGGCGTACATGCCCTTGGACAGATCCGTTCTTTTGAGTCGGTTCGTGTCCCGCTAGGGGAGGTGACCGACTGGTCTCCACCCGCCCCGGCCGGTGTGGACACGGCCGTCATGCTGCGGTGGATCGCACTATTGAGTTGAGTCGAACAAGCGACCGAAGCCGCCGGGTGCCCTAGCCCGATCTGTCCCGGGCCCTCGCGTCTGCTCGTGCAATCCGAGCAGCCCAAAGAAGGCCCTCGGAAGATGTGCTGAATGCAACGGAAGTCGGTCTTCTGGGCGCGGATTTCGAGAGTCGTTTACTGCCTCTCGAAATCCGTAACCACCGAACTGTTCTCGTGCCACAAGCTTCATGGAGTCGCGCTCCGCGATCCAATGACGGCTTGTCATATGGGAGACGACGCTTGAGCGTTGCCCTCTGAACAACATGGTGCACCTAGGGCCCTAAGTTGGCAAGGGGCTCAGCCCACATCCAACCGATCGGATGCGGGACACTGGTGTACTAGGTGCGACACCTTGACTGGAGGATCACTGCAATGACCGAGTTCCGAGGACGGCCGGCCTACCTCCAACTAGCCGATGACCTGCGAGAGCGCATCCGTAGTGGCAAGTTGGCAAGCGGAGTGGCACTGCCTTCGACGCAGGTCCTGATTGACGACACTGGAACGTCGAGCACGGTCGTGAAGAACGCTGTGTCGCTGCTGCGATCTGAGGGCTACGTCGTTGGGCACCAGGGCAAGGGGGTCTTCGCGCAGTTTCCTCCCCGCCTAGCTGATCACTCTCAGGGTGCCGCAGATTGGGCGCTGCCTGTTCTTCGAGCGGGGATTGAGATGGAAGATGCCCTACGCGACTTGCTCGCCAACGCTGAGGCCGATGCAGACGCAACGAGAGCGGCTCTTGAGCACTGGCGCGCGGCATTCGATGCGCTTCCCGCCAGCGTCAAGAGCCGCTTGTCCGAGGTTCAGTGAGGGCCCTGCGTCACCGCTGACCAACTGTCGATGATCAGCTGATCAAGGTTGGAGCATTCGGGCTTCCACCCCAGTTCGTTGGTGATCCTCGTGATATCTGCCACAAGCTTCGGCGGCTCAGGCTGCGGGGGTCGGTGCACGACGGGCACAGCTCTCCCCGTCACGCGTTCGACGGTGGCAACGATCTCTCGCATGCTCGCCGCGGTGGCCCCTACGTTGTAGATGCGATAGGGAGCCACCGTCACGGCGCTAAGAGCGAGGACGTAGGCGCGCGCCAAGTCATCGACGTGCACGAAGTCCCGGACAGCGCTGCCGTCGCCGTTCATCTCCAGGTGTGGGTATCGGCCAGCGGCGACAGCCAGGGCCTTCGGGATGATTCGGGACTCGTCTCCGTCTCCGACTGCGTGCACCGCTCCCGCGATATTGAAGCAGCGCAGGGCCACGCCCTTGACAGCTCCACTCTCGGCACGCTGCCGAAGGGCTTCGTCGGCACCAAGCTTCGATGTTCCGTAGGGGTTCGTCGGCGCCGGGACCGCGTCTTCGCCGATGGGCTGATGCTCGGGAGCCCCGTAGACCGCTGCCGTCGAGCCGAGGACGACCGTGGGAGCCGGCCGTCCGGCGGACTGCTCGACAAGTGCGTCGAGCAACGCGACTGTGCCGCCAGTGTTGACGGCCTGGTATTCCTCGGGACGCTCGAAGGACTCACGCACCCGAGTGAGCGCAGCAAGATGACAAACACCGTCGACGCCTTCGAGGGCTCCCAGAAGAGCCGTCTTGTCTCGGATGTCGCAATAGAAGACCTGAGCCACGGGAAGATCGGGCAGATCAGAACCAGCCGGGCGATGGGTTAGGGCCACCACTTGGTGGTTGGCCTCAACGAGTCGGCGCACGACGGCATTGCCGACGAAGCCGTACGCCCCGGTCACAAGTACTCGCACTGAGATCCCTTTCAGCCCAGGATGAGCCCCCGGTGCTGCCACGCCAGGTCGAGGCATGCGGCAGCAGCGGAGGCGAGGGGTTCATTGTCCAATAGGCGGCGAATGTTGGCCTCCGTGAACTCGATTCCCGCCGTGTCCTCCCCGGTCCGGCCGGCGATGACGGTGCCTTCGGAGTTCCGGGAGACCATGTCGGCGAAGACCGAGTCGTAGACCTCCGAGTCGATGACCACCACGCTCAGAATCTCACCCGCGAGTGTGAGCGGGTCTAGTCCAATGCCGAAGCAGTACGGCCGGACCTTGCCCTCACGTCGCGCCTCATTGAGGGATCGGAAGGGCTCGGTTCCGTCGTAGTCGATGGGCTCGCCGCTACTGCCGTCAGCTTCCGGGTCTCCGAGAAACTCCTCGGCATACTCCCGGAGGACGTTGCGCCAGAGGTTGAAGTCGTTGGACTGGTCCCACGGCATGATGGATGAGGGCTGGAAGACCCCTGCGGGCATGATGTGGTAAATCCCGCCAGCTAGCGCCACGTTGCTCGCTGACCGATGGTGCAAGGGGAACGACGCGCCCTCGGGCCCTAGCCGGATGGTCAGGGTGTCGATAGACGGCAGGAGCGGCCGGCGAGCGAGATCGAAGGGATCCCCCACCAGGGTCCGTAGGGGGAGAGGGTCCCACTCTGGCGCGTGCATCCATGCCGCGTCGCTCCCCGTCTCCAGCCATGCCTTCGCCAGCTCGTGGGCTACTCCTTCGCAGACATCAGCCATGTCGAAGTAAGTCGTGTAGCCGAACGACAGTTTGGGCCGACCGTCGACCTGAGCAACGTCGAGCAGGCGGAAGCTGGGGCGGTTGACAAACAGTGACGGTCGGTCGATGACCCGGATTGCCTGTGAGTACCTGTCGAACCGGCCACCTCGTGGCGCGAGGGGTCGAACTCCTGCGGCTTCTGGCTCATTGCCAAGGACTTGCGGAGGTGTCGGCTGAGTCAGCCACGTGAGTTCGACGTCGGCGAAGTCCACGGGACTTGGCCACATCCATGATGGCTTGGTGAGGGCGGTGCTGTTCCCCGCCCGTTCAACATCCGGATACAGCCGGGCCGCTGCCGCCGTGAGGTCGCTGCGGTGGCGGTTCAGTTCACGGCGAGTCATCCGCCACCGACGTTGGTCTTCCACCGCGTCAAGCGGATTGGGGCCGCCATGCTTGGGCGAGTCGATGTTCGTGGCGACAGCGGCGTCGACTGCTGGGAGAAGTCCCAACTCGTCCTCAGGTAACGCTAGGACCTGCGCAAGTCGGCGCAGTTCGTCCATGTCTCGGATCGTGCGCTTACCTCGCTCCAACAGCGAGACGTAAGACTGGTCGTAGCCGAGTAGGTCGGCAAGATCCTGCTGCTTGAGTTGGTGAAGGGACCGGTACGCCTTCAAGACGGCAGCGAGGTTCGAGCCGTCCGGTGGCGCACTTCTCTCGCCTTCGGCGCTGAGCCAATGGACCTGCCCGTCGCCCCGGGACGAGGTTGCGTGCTGCGCTGTACCTGTGGCACCAACGCTGCGACGGCAAGGGCTACACAAGGTGTCGGTGTTCGTCCGACTGAGCGTGGTTCCGCATCTACTGCAGGAGGTGCGAGGGGAGGCGACAGGCATGAGGAGGGAGGTCCCTTCTGGATGCGGCAGTTCTCTGCTGACAGCATTCTTGACGAGCGGCAGTCAATGGAGCAGTTCGCGTCGGGTGCCTGACAATCGCCAAGAGTATGGGAGTTGGCGCGAGTGCGGATGGCCTGAGCAAGAGCCACAAGGCCGAGAACAAGATCGAGGGCTAGCGCGCGGTGGACCGGTCGCCAAGCCCTCTCCGCCGTGCGACTGCTTGTCAAGCGCTGACATCGACAGCCTCTCGGCGTGAATTCCTCGGGCCGTCTGTGGGCCGTCCGGTGGCACTCACGGATGACCGACAACGACCAACGATGACCGCGAACGGCGCCGCGCCTAGATGCTGCGCGGCGCCGTTGAGCAGGTCAGATCCAGGCGTCGAACCACATCCGCGCATGCCAGGCGTCCATGGAGATCGGCAGGGCCGTGTAGATCGGGAAGAAGTAGATGAAGTTCCAGACAATCAGCAGCACGAGCGTGCCCGCGCCGACCGCGCCCCACATCCGCCGTCTCTCGTCGGCGCCCGGCGGACCCAGGATCGCGCCGACCATCATCGCGACCGCGAGACACAGATAGGGGACGAAGGCGACCGCGTAGAAGAGGAAGATCGTGCGGTCCTGGTAGATGAACCAGGGCAGCCAGCCGGCGAACGCCCCGCACAGGATCGCGCCCGCCCGCCAGTCGCGGCGCAGGCCCCAGCGGTAGACCAGGTACAGCAGCGCGAAGCAGGCCGCCCACCACAGCAGGGGGGTGCCGATCGCGAGGATCTCGCGGGCGCAGCCCTTGGCCGCGGTGCAGCCGTCCTGGCCGTTCTTCGGCGACTCGTAGAAGTACGAGACAGGGCGGCCGAGGACCATCCAGCTCCACGGGTTCGACTGGTACATGTGCGGCGTGGAGAGGCCGATGTTGAACTGGTAGACCTGGAACTCGTAGTGCCACAGGCTGCGCAGCGCGTCCGGCATCCACGTCATGTCGAACTGGTGGAGGTCGATCCGGCCGATCAGCGGAAGCTTGATGTGGTCGGGGGACAGGCCCTGGCGGTGCTTCGCCCAGTCGCGTCCGTAGCCGTCCTTGCTCATGAACCAGCCGGTCCAGGACGCCAGATACGTGCCCACCGCGACGACCACCAGCGACAGGAACGCCCAGGCGGTGTCCTTGCGCAGCACCGCCAGGTACGGGCGCCTGGCGCCCGCCACCCGGCGCGATCCGGCGTCCCACAGGATCGTCATCAGCCCGAACGCGGCCAGGAAGTACAGGCCGTTCCACTTGCTCGCGCACGCCAGGCCCAGGAACAGCCCGGCCGCGAGCCGCCACGGCCGCCAGCCCATGCCGGCCCGGTCGCCGGTCCGGCGGTCCGGGCTCGCCACGCCGTCCTCACCGACCGGCAGCGCCGCCGCCAGCCGGGCCCGCGACCAGTCGCGGTCCACGACCAGGCAGCCGAACGCGGCCAGCGCGAAGAACATGATCACCAGGTCGAGCAGTGACGTCCGGCTCATCACGTAATGCAGGCCGTCCACGGCCAGCAGCCCGCCGGCCAGACAGCCGAGCGCCGTCGAACGGAACAGCCGGCGGCCGATCCGGCACACCATCAGCACCGACAGCGTGCCGAGCAGCGCGACCATGAACCGCCAGCCGAAGGGATTCAGGCCGAACAGCTGCTCCCCGATGGCGATGACCCACTTGCCGACCGGCGGGTGCACCACATAGCTGGGATCGTGCGTCAGCGAGATCACCTGCGGATGGGCCAGGATCTGCGCGTTGGAGATCTTGCCTTCGGGCCAGGTGCCCTCATAGCCGTACTGGAGCAGTGACCACGCGTCCTTCGCGTAGTACGTCTCGTCGAATATCACCGAGCGCGGACTGCCCAGATGCCAGAAGCGGATCGCGCCCGCCACCAGTGCCACCAGCAGCGGCCCGCCCCACCCCGTCAGCCGCGCCACCCTCGACGCCGCCGCGGGGTCGAGCCCCAGCAACCCCCACATCCGCGTGCCCCGCTCCGGAAACGGCACCACCAACCGGTCGCGCACATCCACGCGCGGCCGCTCCGTATAGCCGAAGCGGCGCAGCCGCCGCTGCCATGCGCTGGGCTGCGGCTCCGGGAGGAGGCGGTCCTCGTCCCGTTCGGCCTGAGTCGCGGTGTCACTGGTCACCGGGCCATCGTAGGGAAGTCGCATGCCGGTTCGGGTCCCGGCATGCGGATTCCGCTTCCAATACGGCAAGAGTCCGCAATTTCCCGGCACCGGCGCCCCCTCCCGGCCTGGCCGGCGCTTGCGGCCACGTGGTCAGCCGGCCGGGTGAAGCCCCGTCTCAGCCCGGCCGGCGCTTGCGGCCACAAGGTCAGCCCGCCCGGCGATTGAGGGCAAAGGGCGGGCGGGTGGGAAGCTAGCCCCGTGACTAGCTCAGCGGCAGGCGTACTGGTACTGGCGGGAACCCCGATCGGCGACATTCAGGACGCGCCACCGCGCCTCGCCGCCGAACTGACGGCGGCGGAAGTGATCGCCGCGGAGGACACGCGGCGGCTGCGCCGCCTCACGCAGGGCCTCGGCGTGCACACGACCGGCAGGGTCGTGTCGTACTTCGAGGGCAACGAGAGCGCGCGCACCCCGGAGCTGGTCGAGGCGCTGGAGAACGGCGCCCGCGTCCTGCTCGTGACGGACGCGGGCATGCCGTCCGTCTCCGATCCCGGCTACCGCTTGGTGGCGGCGGCCGTGGAGAAGGGCATCAGGGTCACGGCGGTGCCGGGCCCGTCGGCGGTGCTGACGGCGCTGGCGCTGTCCGGCCTGCCCGTCGACCGGTTCTGTTTCGAGGGGTTCCTGCCGCGCAAGGCAGGGGAGCGGCTGGCTCGGTTGCGCGAGGTGGCCGACGACCGTCGCACGCTGGTGTATTTCGAGGCGCCGCACCGGATCGACGACACGCTCGCCGCGATGGCGGAGGCGTTCGGCGCCGATCGCCGCGCGGCGGTCTGCCGCGAGCTGACGAAGACGTACGAGGAGATCAAGCGCGGCCCGCTGAAGGAGCTGGCGGCCTGGGCCGCCGAGGGCGTACGCGGCGAGATCACCGTCGTCGTGGAGGGCGCTCCGGAACGGGGACCCTCGGATCTCGGCCCGGCTGAACTGGTGCGCCGGGTGGCGGTGCGCGAGGAGGCGGGCGAGCGCCGCAAGGAGGCGATCGTGGCGGTGGCGGCGGAACTCGGCCTGCCGAAGCGGGATGTCTTCGACGCGGTGGTGGCGGCGAAGAACGCGGCCAAGGCCGGGGGAACGGGATCGGGCGCGGGAACGGACTCGGGATCGGGCACGGGAACGGACTCGGGATCGGGATCGGGCACGGGAACCGGCACGACAGCGGGAGCCTGAGCAGTACCGGGCCCCCGCACGTTCCGCCGCCGATACCGCAACGGGTCACCGGCTACGAACTACTCGCCCATGACGTACTTGACCGTCGGCCCGGCCGTCCAGCCGCCGTCCACGGCGAGCTCGGCGCCCGTCACGTAGGACGCGGAGTCCGCCTGGCGGGCGGTCTCGGCGCCCAGGCCGTGATGATGACGGTCTTGCCGGTCAGATCGTTCATGTTCAGTCTCCCCTTGGAGTCGGGGTCGGAGTCGGCGAGGCGGGGGGGTGCGCCCGGCGCCGGGGCGCGCAGCATGGCGGTGGTCGTGCCGACGAGGTCGGCGAGGAACAGCTCCTCGTCGGTGAGCGGCTGAGTGCCGTCGAGGTACTGGCGGGCCCGGTCGCCCAGGGCCGCGCCGATCAGGGTGAGCGTGAGGTCGAGGCGTTCCAGCCGTACGGGTTCCGGCAGCCGGTCGAGGC
This sequence comes from Streptomyces sp. PH10-H1, assembly GCF_030063355.1. Classification (GTDB taxonomy): domain Bacteria; phylum Actinomycetota; class Actinomycetes; order Streptomycetales; family Streptomycetaceae; genus Actinacidiphila. The sequence continues at coordinate 152,320 of NZ_JASISZ010000007.1, read as the reverse complement.
GGTCCTCGACGAGACGGATGAGCCGCCAGGAGCCGGTGCCGGCCAGTGTCGGATGCGGGGTGCGGGTGCGGACGCCGCTCTCACGGCTGAGCTGTGCGGAGATCAACAGGCAGCGCCGTCCGCTGTCGGTGGCGAGTTCGGTCGCCTCGGCGGCGATGAGGGCCGCGAGCAACTCACGCAGTTGAGGCTTACGCGGTTCAGGCTCGCGCAGTTGAAACTCACGCGGCTCAGGCTCGGGTCGCGACACCCCCGCCGGGCCGGCGAGCAGCGCGGCGAGCCGCGGCGCGAGCGCCGCCTCCGTCCGCTCCTGGCGCCCGGCCATGACGGCGTCGAGCAGACCCTGGCGCGATCCGAAGTGGTACTGCACGGCGGAGGGGTTGGACTGTCCCGCGAGACGGGTGATGTCGCGGGTCAGGGCGCCGTCGACGCCTTTGGCCGCGAAGAGTTCCTCGGCGGCGCGGAGCAGTTTGCGGCGGGTCTCGGGTCCTGATGTTCTCGCCATGGAGGTATTCTAATGCAGGGCATTATTAAGTGCGGTGACGTGTGCCACGTGCCTAAACTCGGACGAGGGTAAAGCAATGTCGTGCACTCCCCACATACAGCCCAAATCTGCCCCAAGAGTCGGATACCCCTGCTGCGGTATCGGCCGGAAAGGCGTTCGCTGGTAGTGGGAAGACCCGCTCCGGACGCCCCGTCCGGAGGGCAACAGGAGCTGCCATGAGCGAGACCATCGGAACCGACAGCACGGTCGGCGAGGCGTATGCGTTCGCCTGCCTCCGCTGCGGTCACGGCTGGGAGCAGTCGTACGACATCGAGCATCACGTCGACGCGAAGGGCCACCCCTACGTCACGTACACCACCGACGGCGAGAAGGTGCCGTCGCCGCTGACCCGCCCGACCTGCCTGAACTGCGGTGGACACCTCGTGCGGATCATGCGATCGGGCCAGGTCTCCGATGTGGCGTCCCTGTGGGACACCCCCGCCGGCGAACGCGGTGTGCACCGCACCCACCACTGGTCCGTTCTGCACCTCCTGCACCGCAAGCACGGAGAGGCGGGCACCGCCTGACCCGCCGCCCTCCTGACCCGCCGCCCTCCTGACCCTCCGCCCTCCTGACCCGCCGCCCTCTGGACCCTCCGGACCTGTCCGCAGGCCCGTCCGTACCACCTAAGGCCCGTTCGCAGGCCTCCGCAGGCACTCCGTAGGCTCCTGTGGCCTCCGTGGGCTCCGTGGGCTCCGTGGCCTCTGCGCTGCGGGCCTCTCTAGGATCGGGGCATGTCCCCGAAGAACGAGAAGATCGCGGCCCCGCCGGCGCCCGAGCCGCTGCGGGTCCCGGTCGCCGACTCGCACACCCACCTCGACATGCAGGAAAGGACGGTCGAGGAAGCTCTGGCCAAGGCCGCCGCTGTCGGGGTCACCACGCTCATCCAGGTCGGCTGCGACCTGAAGGGTTCGCAATGGGCGGCCGAGACCGCCGCCCTTCACGCGAACGTGTGGGCCACCGTCGCCCTGCACCCCAACGAAGCGCCCCGGATCGTCCACGGCGACCCGGACGGCTGGTCCCGCCAGGGCGCCCGCACCCCGGGCGGCGACACAGCCCTCGACGACGCCCTCGACCGGATCGCCGCGCTCGCCGCGCTTCCCCAGGTGCGTGGCGTCGGCGAGACCGGCCTGGACTACTTCCGCACCGGCCCCGAAGGCGTCGAGGCCCAGCAGTACTCGTTCCGCCGTCATATCGCGATCGCCAAGGAGCACGGCAAGGCGCTCGTGATCCACGATCGCGAGGCGCACGCCGACGTCCTGCGCATCCTCGACGAGGAGGGCGCGCCCGGCACCGTCCTCTTCCACTGCTATTCGGGCGACGCCGCCATGGCCCGGGTCTGCGCCGACAAGGGCTACTACATGTCCTTCGCCGGCAACGTCACCTACAAGTCCGCCCAGGAGCTGCGCGACGCGGTCGCCGTCGCGCCGCTGGAACTGCTGCTGCTCGAGACGGACGCGCCCTTCCTCACCCCGGTCCCGTACCGCGGTCGGCCTAACGCGCCCTATCTCATTCCGGTCACTTTGCGGGCGATGGCCGCGGTGAAGCAGCTCCCCGAGGACGACCTGGCGAGGGCCGTCGGAGCCAATACGGCACGGGTCTTCGGCTACTGACGCCCTTCCCCGACCGCCTCCCGTTCCGTCTCCCGACCCACTTCGGACGCGACACAGTGTGTTCGTATGGTTTTGGAGAGTGACGCAGGCTCCGCTATGGTCCCGGTCCGGATCGGGGACCGTCGGACCTGTGGAGTCGTCGTGAGCAATGCGCAGGGCACCTACCGAGCGGCACGCGGCGGAGCCGGCGCCGGGGCGGGCGCCACAGCCGCAGCCGGGGCCGGGCGCTTCGACGCCGAACCGCAGGGAGGCATGGGCACCCGGCTGCCGCATCAGTCCGAGTGGGGCGCCGCGCGGAGCCCGGCGTGGGCCGACGAGGCGGCGACCGCCCTTCTGCCCCCGGTCACGGACCTGGACCCGGCTCCCCTTCACCCTGCGGCGCCGGTGGGGGCCAGGACCGCCGCCCGCCAGGCCACCAGAAACGGCAAACGGTCCGCGTCGCGGTCGTCGGTCGCGACGTCGGCTTCAGAGTCAGGCCCGGGATTGGGATCGGGATCCGGATCGGTGCCGGGCGACGCCCCGGCCCCCGCCCCCCGCCCCGACACGTTGCGTAAGCTGCTGCCGCAGGCCCTCGTCGTCGCGTTCCTGGCCGGCGGAACCGTCGCCTTCCTCGCCGGTGACAAGGACGTCCGCCTCACCGTCGACGGCGAACCGCGCACCCTCCACACCTTCGCCGGTGACGTCGAGGAGGTGCTGGAGCAGCAGGGCGTTCCGGTGGGCGAGCACGACCTCGTCGCGCCCGGGCGGCAGGCCGAACTGCACGACGGTGACGAGATCGTGGTCCGCTACGGCCGCCCCGTCTCCCTCACCCTCGACGGTCATCGCCGCCAGTTGTGGACCACGGCCGGCACCGTCGACGAGGCGCTGCGCGAGCTCGGTGTCCGCGCCGAGGGCGCGCACCTGTCCGCCTCCCGGAGCTCGTCCATCGGCCGGCACGGCCTCGACCTCGACGTACGCACCGAGCGGACCGTCACCTTCCTCGCCGACGGCCGCGAGCGGACGGTACGCACCAACGCCGCCACCGTCCGCGAGGCCGTCGCCCAGTCCGGCATCACCCTGCAGAACCAGGACACCACCTCCGTCGACCCCGACAGCTTCCCGCGCGAGGGGCAGACCATCTCCGTGCTGCGCATCTCCGGCACCGAGGAGGTGCGCGAGGAACCGGTGCCGTTCCGCACGGAGAAGCACAAGGACGCCACCCTGTTCCAGGGCACCGAGGCCGTCGACATCCCGGGCAGGGCGGGCGTCCGCCGCGTCACGTACGCCTTCCGCACGGTCAACGGCGTGAAGCAGCGGCCCAAGGTGACCGACTCCGACATCGTCAAGGAGCCCGTCACCCAGGTCGTCAGGACCGGCACCAAGGCGCTCCCGACCACGGTCGCCGGAACCGAGGGCCTGAACTGGCAGGGCCTCGCCCACTGCGAGGCCGGCGGCCGCCCCAACGCCGTCGACCCCTCCGGCACCTACGGCGGCCTCTACCAGTTCGACACCCAGACCTGGCACAGCCTCGGCGGCGCCGGCCGCCCCCAGGACGCCCCCGCCGGCGAGCAGACCTTCCGCGCCAAAAGGCTCTACATCCAACGAGGCGCCAGCCCCTGGCCGGTCTGCGGCCGCAAACTGGGCGGCTGACGCAGTCGTCGGTGCGTCGGCGGCCGCGAAGTGCACCCGCGCCCGGGAACGCCCCCCGCCCACGGGACCGGGCCCACCCGCCTCGACCGCCCGGTCAGGGCCCGGCTTGAGGCGGGCGGTAGGGCCCGTACGCTGAGTACGTGAGCACCACTGAGCCCGACGCCGCCCTCCTCGGTCCCGCCGACATCCGCGAACTGGCCGCCGCGCTGGGCGTACGCCCCACCAAGCAGCGGGGCCAGAACTTCGTCATCGACGCGAACACGGTGCGGCGCATCGTGCGCACGGCCGGTGTGCGGCCGGACGACACGGTCGTGGAGGTGGGCCCGGGACTCGGGTCGCTGACGCTGGCGCTGCTGGAGGCGGCGGACCGGGTCACGGCGATCGAGATCGACGATGTGCTGGCCGGCGCGCTCACCCCCACCATCGTGGCCCGGATGCCCGCTCGCGCCGACCGCTTCGCGCTCGTGCACAACGACGCGATGCAGGTCGCCGAGCTTCCGGGACCGCCGCCGACGGCGATGGTCGCGAACCTGCCGTACAACGTGGCCGTCCCCGTGCTGCTGCACATGCTCGCGACGTTCCCGACGATCGAACGCACCCTCGTCATGGTGCAGGCCGAGGTCGCGGACCGGCTGGCCGCCAAGCCCGGCAACAAGGTCTACGGCGTGCCCTCGGTGAAGGCGAACTGGTACGCGGACGTCAAGCGCGCCGGGTCCATCGGCCGCAACGTCTTCTGGCCCGCGCCCAACGTCGATTCCGGCCTCGTATCGCTGGTGCGCCACGAGCCGCTGAAGACGACGGCAACCCGCCGTGAGGTCTTCGCGGTCGTCGACGCGGCCTTCGCCCAGCGCCGTAAGACCCTGCGGGCCGCGCTCGCGGGCTGGGCGGGCTCCGCTCCGGCCGCCGAAGCCGCGCTCGTCGCGGCCGGCATCTCGCCGCAGGCACGCGGTGAGGCCCTCACCGTCGAGGAGTTCGCGGCCATCGCCGAGCACAAGCCGGCCGGGCACAAGCCGGCCGTGGCGGAGGACGCGAAGTGAGTGCTCCGGTCACTGTCGGGTCGGTCACCGTCCGGGTCCCGGCCAAGGTCAACGCGCAGCTCGCGGTGGGTGGCCTGCGGCCCGACGGTTTTCACGACCTGGCGAACGTGTTCCTCGCCGTGGGCCTGTACGACGACGTCACGGTGACGTCCGCCGACAGTCTGCGGATCACGGCGTCAGGACCGGACGCCGCCCAGATCCCGCTGGACGAGACGAACCTGGCGGCCCGCGCCGCCATCGCGCTCGCCGCGCGGCACGGCATCGAGCCTGCCGTCCACATCCACATCGCCAAGGACATCCCCGTCGCGGGCGGCATGGCGGGCGGCAGCGCGGACGGCGCGGGCGCGCTGCTCGCCTGCGACGCGCTGTGGGGTCTGAACACCCCGCAGGCCGAACTGCTCGACATCTGCGCGGAGTTGGGCAGCGACGTGCCGTTCAGCCTGATCGGCGGCGCCGCGCTGGGGCGTGGCCGGGGCGAGATCCTCACCCCGCTCGACGTCCGGGGGCCCTTCCACTGGGTCTTCGCCGTCGCGGACGGCGGTCTGTCCACCCCGGCCGTCTACCGCGAATGCGACCGGCTGCGCGAAGCGTCCGGTACGGGCGCCACCACGGCCGACATCCCCGGCCCCGAACCGGCCCCCGCCCTCCTCGCAGCCCTCGCCTCCGGCGACCCGGCCGCGCTCGCCGCCACCCTGAGCAACGACCTGCAGCCCGCCGCGCTCTCCCTGCGGCCTGCCCTCACCGACACCCTCCGCGCCGGCACCGAAGCCGGCGCCCTCGCCGCCCTGGTCTCGGGCTCGGGCCCCACCTGCGCCTTCCTCGCCGGAACCGCCGGGGAGGCAGAGAGGATCGCCGAAGCCCTGACCACATCCGGCACTTGCCGCACAGCCCGAGTCACCTCGTCCCCCGCCACCGGAGCCATGATCGTCAACGGGTAGCCGGTGGTTCCCGGCTCTGCGAATCCGGCGTCGAAACTCATTGTGGCGAGATCATCACCGCTCATAGTCTGCGGTTCATGTCCATGCCACTCGCAGAACGTGCGCCCAAGTACGCCACCAACCTTCGACTCAGACCCGCCCGAGCCGGCGGTCTGGGTATGGTCGCCACGGTGCTCCTCGGTATCACCGGCGTGCTCGACGTGCTGGTGGCCGTCTCCGACGCCCAATACCGTTCGGATCTCAGCGAGATGAGCGCGGCGGCCGGCACCAGCCCGATCCGCGCCCACGCGTACCTCAGCCACATCGACACCGGCTTTCACCGGACCACCCAGTTCCTGTACGCCCTCGCCATCACGTTGACCACCGTTGCCTTTCTGCTGTGGTTCCGCCGCGTCCGAGCCAACGCCGAGGTCATGGCCCCCGGTCTGCACCGCCGCTCTCCCGGCTGGGCGATCGGCGGCTGGTTCGCCCCCGTCGGCAATCTCTGGATCCCGAAACAGACCATCGACGACATCGTCGAATCCACCGACCCCGCCTCCGGGCCCCGGCGCCTCGTGAACGCCTGGTGGGCCGCATGGATCGTTGTCATCGCTCTCACCACCGTGTCCAGCTTCTACAAGGAATGGGCAGCCGACGAGGCCAGCTTCACCCGCTACGCGGATACCGGTGACGTGTACGGCAAGCTCAGGGACGGAACCCTGGACGTCCAGGGCTGGGCCCAGGCCCTGCAGACCAGCGCCATCCTCGACATCGTCACCGACCTGGCCACCGCCGGCGCCGCCGTCTTCGCCATCCTCACCATCCGGGAACTCTCCCGCATCCAGGACACCCGCCTCGGCCTCAACCGCTGAGCGACGCCCTGGCGGCCTCCGGACTGCCGCAGCGCCCGGATCGCTTCCGGCCCCCGCCGACGGAGCGGCGCTCCTGCCCGCCGGACGTGCTGCGGGGTTGAGGAGTTCAGCGGTCGTGGGGCTGGGGTTCAGGCGGTGGGATGTGCGGGGAGCGCAGCGAGCCGTGATCCCTTGGCAGGAGCGCAGCGACGCACCCCCTGCCCTCCGCCCGACGCAGAAGCGCACTCCGCACTGTCTGAACGCCAGCCCCCACCGGTCCGCTCCGTTCCGTCCGGCCGGTCTTATGCCGCCAGTTCGAACCACAGCAGCTTTCCGCACATTCCGAACAGCTCTTCCCCGAGCGCGTATCCGCCCCAACTGTCTGCGCACTCCCGCACGAGGAGCTGCTCCGCGCGTTCCTTCGGGCGGTGAAGGCCGGCGAGCAGGCCGCGTAGGCCACCGTCGGGGCGCCGCGTGGGGTCACGCGTACATGAACCCCACGCGGCGGCGGCCCGGTTCTCCGGCGACCGGGTCGCCCGGCCGCCCGCGTCCCGCGAAGCGCCCCGCGCCGCGCCCCGGTCTACGGGGCCTTGCGCTCCACCAGGACCACCTCGAACTCCTCGATGCTGCGCAGGGTGACCTTCGCCTTGGCGAGGCTCTCCCCGCGGACCGCCGAATTGGGCCCGCGGGAGGCGGCCAGAGCGGCTTTGTCCTTGAACAGCAGGCTCACGGTGGCTCGCCCCGCGGCGCGGTCGATGAAGAGCGCCGACCCGGCGAACCCGGGGAGGGCCTCCAGCTTGGGCAGGCCCACGTCCCGGTACGTCTGCACGAACGCGTCGCCGTTCGACGGGTCGAACTCCAGGCGGCCGAGCCGCATGCCCGCGCCGGCGGAGACCTGCGGTGTCTGGGTGTACACCGCCGCCTCCCAGTTGTCGAAGGTCACGGTGTCGGCGAAGGGCGCCAGCAGGGCCGCGCGGCGCTCGCGCAGCCGCTTGTCGCTGTTGGCGCGGTCCTGCTCGCTCTCCCACCACGAGCCCATGATGATCTTGCCGATCTCGCGGTCGGCGAACAGCCCGTAACCGCGGTATCCAGAGTTCTCGGCGAGCAGGCCAGGGGCTTCGCTGCGGAGCGCTTCGAGCGCGGCTCCGATCTTGGCCGGGTCGCCGGTCGCGTAGGTGGTGCGGACATACATGGGTGCTTGCTGCATGGGTGCTTCCTGTCGTCAGACGGAACCAACCGGTGCCGCCGGGGATGTGACGTGCAGCTCCATCCGATACCGCGCCGCGGTGGGCGGCAACGCGGGCGGTCCGTTCGGCGGACGTCCGCCTGCGGCGGCTCCTGGGCCGGCCCGGGCAGGGGCTCTCGGTTCGCGCCCGCCGGCACTATGCGTTGCCCCGTCTCGGACACCCACCCACCCCCTTCGTCTACGCGGAGTACGGATTGACGATGGTGTGGTGGCGCTGGGCGGTGGCCAGCACGTTGTGGGGGAAGCGGGGTCCGGCCACGTAGTGACGCCCTTTGGTCTGCCCCACCGCGGTCACCAGCTGGGCCTTGGTCAGGGCCTGCAGGTCCCGCGTTGCCTGCTGCGTGTTGATCGCCTCGGCCTTCTCATGGCGCGAGCGCCGGACGCGGCCCACCATCGCGACCTCGTGCAATGCAGTTACCTGCCGCTCCGTGATCCCATACGCACCTGCGGCCTCCATGAGCTGCGTCCAACACTCATTGGACCGGTCGACGCGGCCCTGCACCCGTTGGGCCTGCTGGTGATAGGCCGCCATGCCCCCCGCCTCCGCCCGGGCCAGGAGCGCCGTGCCGCCGCCTGCGGTGGCCCCGCCAGCCCCCGGAGGGGCTGGCGGCGCGGGGTGGTGGGCGGTGGCGACTACCCTGGGAGATCGATCGTTCCGCGCGAGCATGGAGTAAAAGTGGCCGTCAACCTCGTCAACGTCGAGGCCGTAGGAAAGGTCTACGGCACCCGGGCGCTGCTCGACGGTGTTTCCCTCGGTGTCTCGGAGGGCGACCGCATCGGGGTCGTCGGCCGTAACGGCGACGGGAAGACGACCCTGATCCGGATGCTCGCGCAGCTGGAGGAGCCGGACAGCGGGCGGGTCACGCACGTGGGCGGGCTGCGGCTCGGGGTGCTGACGCAGCACGACAGCCTGGACCCGGCGGCCACCGTCCGGCATGAGGTGGTCGGGGACAAGGCGGACCACGAGTGGCTCGGGGACGCCAAGATCCGGGATGTGCTGACGGGGTTGTTCGGCGGGCTGGACCTGCCGGGGTTCCCGCAGGGGCTGGACACGGTGATCGGGCCGCTGTCGGGTGGTGAGCGGCGCAGGATCGCGCTGGCGAAGCTGCTGATCGACGAGCAGGACCTGGTCGTGCTCGACGAGCCCACCAACCATCTCGACGTCGAGGGCATCGCCTGGCTGGCCGGGCACCTCCAGGTCCGGCGCTCCGCGCTGGTCTGCGTCACTCACGACCGGTGGTTCCTGGACCAGGTCTGCACCCGGATGTGGGACGTGCAGAGCGGTGCGGTGCACGAGTACGAGGGCGGCTACAGCGACTACGTCTTCGCGCGGGCCGAGCGCGACCGGATCGCGGCGACCGAAGAGGGCAAGCGGCAGAACCTGATGCGCAAGGAGCTGGCGTGGCTGCGCCGCGGCGCCCCGGCGCGTACCAGCAAGCCGCGCTACCGCATCGAGGCCGCGAACGAGCTGATCGCGGATGTGCCACCGCCGCGCGACAGTGCCGAGCTGATGAAGTTCGCGAACTCGCGGCTCGGGAAGACCGTCTTCGAGCTGGACGACGTGACGATCCAGGGCGGCGAGAAGGTGCTGCTCAAGCATCTGACGTGGCACCTCGGCCCGGGCGACCGGATCGGCCTGGTGGGCGTGAACGGCGCGGGCAAGACCTCACTGCTGCGGGCGCTGGCGGAGGCCGCTTACTCCCACGGGGACGAGCAGCCGCCCGCCGGGAAGATCGTCGTGGGCAAGACGGTCAAGCTCGCGTACCTGTCGCAGGAGGTCGCGGACGTGGACCCGACGTGGCGGGTGCTGCAGGCCGTGGAGAGCGTGAAGCAGCGCGTGGACCTCGGCAAGGGCAAGGAGATGACCGCGTCCCAGCTGTGCGAGCAGTTCGGCTTCTCGAAGGAGAAGCAGTGGACGCCGGTCGGTGACCTGTCGGGTGGCGAGCGGAGGCGGCTGCAGATCCTGCGGCTGCTGATGGACGAGCCGAATGTGCTGTTCCTCGACGAGCCGACGAACGACCTCGACATCGAGACCCTGACGCAGCTGGAGGACGTCCTCGACGGATGGCCCGGCTCGATGGTGGTCATCAGCCACGACCGTTTCTTCCTGGAGCGCACGACGGACAACGTCTGGGCGCTGCTCGGCGATTCGACGCTGCGCATGTTGCCGCGCGGGGTCGACGAGTACCTGGAGCGCCGCCGCCGGATCGCCGCCGAGTCGGCGCCCGCGCCGGTCGCGGCGAAGGGCAAGGTGGCGGGGGCCGCCGGGTCCCGGGACGAGCGGGCGGCGAAGAAGGAGCTGCAGAAGGTCGAGCGCCGGCTCGACCGCATCGGCCAGGAAGAGGCCAAGGTGCACACGCAGATCGCGGACGACTCAACGGATTTCGAGCGCGTCGCGAAGCTGGACGCCCAGCTGCGCGCGCTGCGCGATGAGCGCGACGAGCTGGAGATGCGCTGGCTCGAGCTGGCGGACGACGAGTAGTTGCCGGCGGACGACGAGTAGTTGCCGGCGGAAGACGAGTAGATACCGATTTGGCCGGGGCGTGCGCGCCCCGGCTTGTAGCGGGCGCGTAACGGTCATGGGCTGGCGCGTGGGGTGGCAGGGGCGCAGTGATAGAAAGAGAACTCCCGCTTACCTGACCCTTACTGGTATTGTCTGAATGAGGACCTGCTGATGACGCAGCCGCCCCCGCCGCCCGGCAACCCGCCCAACTTCGGGAAACCTGAGGGCGCTGTGCCACCGCCTCCCCAGCAGGCCCCGCCGCCGCAGGGCCCGCCGCCCGGGCAGCCGCCGCAGTACGGGTACCCGCAGACGGCGCTGAACCCGCAGGCCCCGCAAGGCCCGCCGCCCGGGCAGGCCCCGCAAGGCCCGCCGCCGCAGCCGCAGTACGGCTATCCGCAGACTCCGCCCGCGGGCCAGGTCCCGGACAACCCGTACGCGCAGCCGGTGCCGCCGGGTCAGAACCCGTACGCGCAGCAGCAGCCGCCCCAGCAACCGCAGCAGCAGTACGGCTATCCGCAGGCGCCGCCGCCCGGGCAGCCGCCGCAGTACGGCTACCCGCCGAACCCGCCGCCGGGCGGCCCGCAGACCGTGTACACACCGCCCCCCGGCCAGGGCGGCGGCAGCGGTGGCAACGGCAGGCTCATCACGATCATCGCCGCGGTCGTCGCCGCGGTGCTGGTGATCGGCGGCGGTGTGTGGTTCGCGACCAAGGGCGATGACGGCAAAGAGCTGCCCGAGGCGAAGAAGAGTTCGGCCGGCACCGACGGCGGCACCAGCAGCGGTGGCAACGACAAGCCGCAGGGCCTCATTCACGCCAAGGTCGGCTGGACCGCGACCGCCCAGCGGCCGCCCCTGGACGAGATCACCGCCCGCGTTCCGAACGCCTGGTTCACCGGCGACACCTTCGTCAAGACGATGCCGGACTCCATCAAGGGGTATGTGCTCAACGGCGGCAAGGAGAAGTGGTCGATTCCGATCACGGGCAAGTCCTGCCCGGCGTCGGACGACGCCTCCAACGACCGTGTCGTGATCCAGTTCGGCGCCAACTGCGAACTGCTGATGGCCGTCGACATCGCCAAGGGCACGAAGCTGTGGGAGGTGCCGCTGCCCATCGCGCCGGGTTCCACCTCCACCGCGTTCATCTACTCGCAGGTCGCGGTCAGCGGTGATGTCGCGGCGGTCTCCTGGATTCATGGCTCGGCCGCGTACAAGATCAGCACCCATGAGCAGATCTGGGCGCCCGTTCCGTCCTCGAAGTGCCAGGACAAGGGCTACGCGGGCGGCAAGCAGCTGCTCGCCGTGGTCGCGTGCGAGGGCACCAAAGAGGTCTACGTCCAGGGCATCGACCCCACGACCTACAAGAAGACCTGGTCCTGGCAGGTGTCGGCGGGCACCGAGCTCTCCAACATCGTGTCCACCGATCCGGTGGTCATCGGGATCGGCGCCTCGAACAGCCTGATGTCCGACCTCATGTACCTGGAGAACGGCAAGCTGGTCGGCCACACCTCGCTGGGCAACGGCGGCTACGAGGGCAACTACGGCATCCACTGCCGGATGCCCGGTGAGGGCCGCTGCTTCGACTTCGCGATCGACGGCACGACGCTCTACACCCCGACGAAGACGCACAAGGCCGATGGCGCCTCCTACGGCCAGACCAACGAGATCGCCGCCATCGACCTGAAGACCGGAAAGCCGCTGTGGACCGCGAAGCCTGACGTCGCGGCCGAGACGACCGTCGTCGCCATCGAGAACGGCAAGGTCATCGCGTACCAGAAGTCGACGTACGACAAGCCCGGCGGGCTCTACGCGATGGACCCGAAGACACAGAAGAACACGCCGTACATGAAGTTCGCCTCGGACACCCAGAAGACCGAGAACGACTTCCTGGACTCGTACAGCTACCAGTGGCTGCACAACGGGCACTTCCTGCTCACCGCCACGTCGATCTCCGCGAAGAGCGATCTGACGGACAAGGCGATCGCCGACTTCAGCTGAGCCGAGCTGAGCTTGAAGCTGAGCCAAACCCCCAGCACCGCACTGACGGGCCCACAACGAGACATCCGCCTCGTTGTGGGCCCGACTTGTACACGATGTGACCTGGGCGGGTGTGAACCGGCCATCAATGACGGGTATTTCGGAATTGAGGGAAGCTTCTTACCGGTAAGGGGCGCGCGGCGTCGAACAAACGTGTAGCTTCCGGGGCTAGACCCGGGCCTGCCGTGGGTCACCGCCGGGACACCGGGCGGGCCGTGCGCTACGTACAAGTGGGGGCAGGACGTGGGGGCGCCGGGACTGGCCCTGATCGCTCCTCGGGGGGATGGGGGAACGCGGTATGGGCGTACGTCTTGTCGTCATCGACGACCACCGGCTGCTCGCGGAGGCGCTCGCTTCGGCACTGAAACTGCGCGGCCACCGGGTGCTGGCCGCGGCCGCACCCGTCGCGGGGGCAGCCGATCTCGTACTGAGCAGGTCGCCCGAGGTGTGTCTGATCGGCACGTCGGCCCCCGCCGATCCAGGGGTGTTCGAGACCGTTTCGCGGGTCAAGCGCGACCGGCCCGCGGTGGCCGTGGTCGTCCTGGGGCCGGTGCCGAGCCCGCGCGGGATCGCGGCGGCGTTCGCGGCCGGTGCGTCGGGCTATGTACGGCAGGACGAGCGCATCGAGGGCGTCGAGCGGGCGATGGTGAAGGCCAGGGCCGGTGAGGTCGCGGTGTCGCCGCAGCTGCTGCAGGGCGCCTTCGCGGAGCTGCTGAATCCGGTGGAGGAGCCCGACGACGAGGGCAGCCGGCTGCTGCAGATGCTCACCCCGCGCGAGGTCGAGGTACTGATGCGGGTCGCTGAGGGGGAGGACACCCGGCTGATCGCGGCCGGGATGAGGATCGCCCCCAGTACCGCGCGCACGCATGTACAGCGGGTGCTCATGAAACTCGGCGTCGGCTCCCGGCTGGAGGCCGCCGCGCTCGCGGCCCGTACGGGGCTGCTGGACCGGGTCGCGGCAGGGAACACCGCTGCCGGCGGCGGGCCCGCGCCGCTGTAGCCGGGCGGACTCGACAGTCCGCCGCACGTCTGCCGCACGTCCGCCGCCCCCGCTCACCGACCCGGTCCGCCGGTCTCCGCATGCCCCCGTGCCCCGCGCGGGGGCATCGCCAAGTCGGCGTGTCCTGGCCTGCGCATTGACGCCACTGTTGTGTTGTGATTCATTGTGCGCGGTTCTGTTGAGTGAGTCTGGTGAGGGGCCTTCGTAGTGAAGAAGACGACGACCCGGCTGGCGGACGGCCGTGAGCTGCTCTACTACGACTCGCGTGACGACGCGGTCCGCGATGCCGTGGACCGCAGACCGCTGGACCCGGTCGCCACCTCCGCCGAGCTCCGTCGTGATCCGCTGCTGGGCGACACCGTCGCCGTCGCCTCCCACCGCCAGGGCCGCATCTACCACCCGCCGGCCGACGAGTGCCCGCTGTGCCCCTCGCGCGACGGCCGGCTCAGCGAGATCCCGGCCGCCGACTACGACGTCGTCGTCTTCGAGAACCGCTTTCCCTCCCTCGCGGGCGACGCCGGCCGCTGCGAGGTCGTCTGCTTCACCTCCGACCACGACGCCTCGTTCGCCGATCTCTCCCCCGAGCAGGTCCGGCTGGTGCTCGGCGCCTGGACCGATCGCACCGCCGAATTGTCCCAACTCCCGGGCGTCGAGCAGGTCTTCTGCTTCGAGAACCGCGGCAAGGAGATCGGCGTCACCCTCGGCCACCCGCACGGCCAGATCTACGCCTATCCGTTCGTCACCCCGCGCACCGAGCTGATGCTGCGCTCGCTGGCCGCGCACCGGGAGCGCACCGGCGGCGGCAATCTCTTCGACGACGTACTCGCCGGTGAACGCGCCGACGGCCGTCGTATCGTCCTGAAGGGCGAGCACTGGACGGCGTTCGTCCCCTTCGCGGCGCACTGGCCCTACGAGGTGCACCTCTACCCCAACCGCCGGGTGCCGGACCTGCTGGGTCTCGACGAGGACGCACGCACAGAGTTCCCACATGTCTATCTGGAACTCTTGAGGCGCTTCGACCGGATCTTCGGGGAGGGCGAACCGCGCACCCCGTACATCGCCGGATGGCACCAGGCGCCATTCGGAGCGGCGGACCGGCGCGATTTCGCGCTGCACCTCGAGCTTTTCACCGTCCGCCGCACTTCCGGCAAGCTGAAGTTTCTCGCGGGTTCCGAATCCGGCATGAGTGTGTTCATCAACGACGTGCCACCGGAGACCGCGGCACAGCGACTGCGAGAGGTAGCGAGCCAGTGAGCACCCCCATGAAGGTCCTGGTGACCGGCGGTGCCGGTTACATCGGCAGCGTCGTCACGGCGCATCTGCTGGAAGCCGGTCACCGGGTCACCGTCCTCGACGACCTGTCGACGGGCTTCCGCGAGGGCGTTCCGGCGGGCGCGCACTTCGTCGAGGGCCGGGTCCAGGACGCGGACAAGGTGCTCGACTCCTCGTACGACGCCGTGCTGCACTTCGCCGCCTCCTCGCAGGTCGGCGAGTCGGTCGCCGACCCGGGCACGTACTGGCGCAACAACGTGGCGGGCACCATGGAACTCCTCGCCGCCATGCGCGAGTGCGGGGTGCGCCGCCTGGTCTTCTCCTCCACCGCGGCGACCTACGGCGAGCCGCGGTCCGTCCCGATCACCGAGGACGACCCGACCGAGCCGACCAATCCGTACGGTGCCACCAAGCTCGCCGTCGACCACATGATCACCGGTGAGGCCGCCGCGCACGGGCTGTCCGCGGTGTCCCTGCGCTACTTCAACGTGGCCGGTGCGTACGGCGCTCTCTCCGGGGACATGATCGGCGAGCGGCACGACCCCGAGTCGCACCTCATCCCGCTGGTTCTGCAGGTCGCGCAGGGCCGCCGTGAGGCGATCTCCGTCTATGGCGACGACTATCCGACCCCCGACGGCACCTGCGTCCGCGACTACATCCATGTCGCCGACCTCGCGCAGGCGCATCTGCTCGCGCTGTCCGTGGCCGCCACGGGCGAGCACCTGATCTGCAACCTCGGCAACGGTGCGGGCTTCTCCGTCCGCCAGGTCGTCGAGACGGTCCGTCAGGTCACCGGCCGCCCGGTCCCCGAGATCATCGCGCCGCGCCGCGGTGGCGATCCGGCCGTGCTCGTCGCCTCCGCCGACCGGGCCCGGCGGCTGCTGGGCTGGCGGCCGACCCGTACGGATCTCGCCGAAATCGTCGGCGATGCGTGGGTGTTCGCGCAGCGCGGGGAACGCGACGAGCGCCGGGTGCGCGACGTGCGCCCTGGGCGCCGGGAGAATCAGGAGACCGTCAAGTGACCGTGTTCGAGAAGGTGTTCGGCGTCGCGCCGGAGGGCGTTTGGGCCGCCCCGGGGCGGGTGAATCTGATCGGCGAGCACACCGACTACAACGACGGCTTCGTGATGCCGTTCGCGCTGCCGCACACCACCGTCGCCACGGTCGCCCGCCGTGCCGACGGGCTGCTGCGAGTGCACTCCGCCGACGCGCCCGGCGGCATCGTCGAACTGCGCCTCGACGAACTGACGCCCGGCCGCGACGACGGCTGGGCCTCGTACCCCGCCGGGGTGGTGTGGGCGCTGCGGGAGGCGGGCCACCGCCTCACCGGCGCCGACATCCACTACGAGAGCACGGTCCCCGCCGGCGCCGGTCTGTCCTCCTCCGCCGCGCTGGAGGTCGTCACCGCGCTCGCCCTAGACGGCCTGCACGGACTCGGCATCGAGCGGCCGAGAACGGCCCTGCTGTGCCAGCGCGCCGAGAACGTCTACGTCGGCGCCCCCACCGGCATCATGGATCAGACGGCGTCCGCCTGCTGTACGGAGGGCCACGCCCTGTTCGTGGACACCCGGGACGGCTCCCAGCGCCAGGTGCCGCTGGATCTCGCCGCCGAAGGCATGCGGCTGCTGGTCGTGGACACCCGCGTCAAGCACGCCCACAGCGACGGTTCCTACGGTGAGCGCCGCGCCGGGTGCGAGGCGGGCGCCGCCGCGCTCGGCGTCCCCGCACTGCGCGACATCCCCTTCGACGGACTGGACGCCGCGCTCGACCGGCTGCGCGACGGCGGTCACGGCGGTCCCGACGACCGCGTACCCGGGCTCGTCCGGCACATCGTCACCGAGAACCACCGCGTCGAGCAGGTTATCGAGCTCCTCGACGCGGGCCGCACCCGCGACATCGGCCCGGTGCTCACGGCGGGACATGTCTCCCTGCGTGACGACTTCCGCATCTCCTGCCCGGAGTTGGACCTCGTCGTCGACACCGCGATCGCCTGCGGCGCGCTGGGGGCGCGGATGACGGGCGGCGGCTTCGGCGGCTCGGCCATCGTCCTCGCGGACAGCGACGCCGCCGACAAGATCACCGACGCGATCACGTCGGCGTTCGCCGCCGGCGGCCACCACGAGCCGCGCGTCTTCACCGCCATCCCCTCGGCGGGCGCCCACCGCGTGCGGTAGTCACCGACCTGCCACCACAGCCGTGGCCGAGCGGATCCCTCAACCGCCGACCGGTCCGTGTCGCCTCAAACGCCGGCGGGGCTGAATGCACGTGCGCCAGCGCCCGAAATCAGCCCGCCCGGCGTTCGAGGGCGGCCTTCGCGTCGTCGGACGGCGTAACAGCCGCCCCGCGCGCCCCGGTTGTTGGCTGAATGCATCCGCTGGTCCCAACCGACTTCTGCCAATCGGGCGCTATTGGTGGCCCCGGCCCCTACGCTTCTGTGACAGCGCCGGTGGGGGCCGGTGCTTTTCAGGGGGCGAGACGCAAGGATTCGGCACCCGGAACGGGCGCCGCAGGTCCGGTACGGCGGCGGTCGTGCGGGGCTGTGGTGGAAGATCCCGTTCCGGGCGCCTAATCCGATGCGATCCGAACCTCAACCGTGGGGGAGCGCAATATGCCGGGAGTGGGGCCCGTGGGACGCATTCGTGTTCTCGTCGTAGACGACCACCGGATCTTCGCCGAATCACTCGCAGCCGCACTCGCGGCGGAGCCGGACGTCGATGTGTCGGCGGCCGGCAGCGGTCCTGCCGCGCAGCGTTGTCTGGAGCGCGCGGTGGCGGACAACCGCAGGTATGACGTGCTGTTGGTGGACGCCGACCTCGGCGCCGTGTTCCGTCCACCGGGAAGCGTGGCCGGCGTGGCCGCCACGCTGGCCGCGGTGCCGCGGATCGTTCCGGAGCCGCGGCGGGCGGATCATCCGGGCAGCCCGGCCGTGCTCGCGGTTCCCGACCATCTGATCGACGGTATCGGGCTGGTCGAACGGGTCAGGTCCGAGCACCCCACGACCCGCACCGTGGTCCTGGCCGAGCGGGACGACGCCAGGCGCGCGGCCCGCGCGCTGCAGGCCGGGGCCTCCGGCTGGGTCGCCAAGGACTGTTCGCTGTCGCGGCTGCTGGCCGTGATGCGCGGCGTGCTGCGGGACGAGACGCATCTGCCGCCCGCGCTGCTCACCGGAGTGCTGCGGGAGCTCACGGCCGCCCGCCGGCACCGGACCGAGAGCGAGCGGCTGGTGGAGTCGCTGACGCCGCGCGAGCAGGAGGTGCTGCGCTGCATGGTGGCGGGGCTGGGCCGCAAGGCGGTCGCCGAGCGGCTGTTCCTGTCGCCGCACACAGTCCGCACCCATATGCAGAACGTGCTGGGGAAGCTGGGCGTGCACTCGACACTGGCGGCGGTCGCGCTGGCGCGCCGGGCCGGGGTCGGCCCGGTGGAGCTGGTCCCGTCAGCCGGGGATGTTGTCGAACGGAGCGGTCAGCTGTCGTAGCAGGGCGGCGAGGTCGCGGCGCTGCCGGTCCGTCAGTTCACCGAGGATGGACCGTTCCTGGGCGAGCAGTCCGGCCAGTGCCTGGTCGGCGCGCTCGCGTCCCTCCGGCGTGAGCCGGACGAGTACTCCGCGGCGGTCCGATGGATCCGGCAGCCGTTCCACCAGGCCCTTCTTGGCGAGCCTGTCGATCCGGTTGGTCATGGTGCCGGAGGTGACGAGCGTCTGCGTGAGCAGCTGCCCGGGGGAGAGCTGGTACGGGGGTCCGGTGCGGCGCAGCGAGGTGAGCACGTCGAACTCCCAGGGTTCGAGACTGTGCTCGGAAAAGGCGAGCCGCCGTGCCCGGTCGAGGTGCCGTGCCAGCCGGCTGACGCGGCTGAGCACCTCGAGTGGTTCCACGTCGAGGTCGGGGCGCTCTCGGCGCCATGCAGCGACCAGCCGGTCGACCTCGTCCTCCATGACGATCAGTGTAGTGGTTCTGTCGATATGAAGTCTCTTGACGTCAAGATAATAATTGAGGCAGCGTAGGGACGCGCAGGGACATCACCAGATCCGTCAGGGAGGCAGAAACGTGCCGGCAGCAGCACCCGCCTGGGACCCGCAGCAGTACCTGCACCACACCGACCACCGCACCCGCCCGTTCCATGAACTCCTCGCCCGCGTACCCGCCCTCCCGGGCCGGGCCCCGCGCATCGCGGATGTCGGCTGCGGTCCCGGCAATGTCACCACGCTGCTCACCGGGCGCTGGCCCGCCGCCCGCATCACCGGTTTCGACAACTCGCCCCAGATGCTGGACGCGGCCCGCGTCTACGCCGGCCCCACCCCCGGCGGCGGGCACGTCGACTTCCGGCCCGCCGACGCCGCGCTCTGGGCGCCCGAGGAGACGTACGACCTCATCGTCTCCAACGCCGCCCTGCAGTGGGTCGAGGGCCACGCCGAACGGTTCCCCGCCTGGCTCGACGGACTGGCTCCGGGCGGCACGCTCGCCTTCCAGGTGCCCGGCAACTACACCGCTCCCAGCCACGCCATCCTCGCTGGGCTGTGCGCGACCCCGCGCTGGCGCGCCCGGCTGGGCGGTCTCGCCGAGCGCCGCGTCCTCATCCTCGAACCGGAGGAGTACTTCCAGCGCCTGACCTGCCTCGGCTGTGAGACCGATGTCTGGGAGACCACCTATCTGCACCACCTGCAGGGCGAGGACCCGGTGCTCGAATGGACCAAGGGCACCGCGCTGCGCCCCGTACTGACCGCCCTGGCGGGCGACGGCGCCGCCCGCGACGCGTTCCTCGGCGAGTACGGCGAGCTGCTGCGCACGGCGTATCCCTCCGGTCCGCACGGCACCGTCTTCCCGTTCCGGCGGATCTTCGTCGTCGCGCGCAAGGGCGGGGTGCCGGCATGATCAGCTCTCTCGACCATGTACAGCTCGCGGCGCCTCCCGGCAGCGAGGACGCGCTCCGGGCGTACTACGGGGACGTGCTCGGCATGACCGAACTCCGCAAGCCGCCGATGCTCGCCGCGCGGGGCGGGTGCTGGTTCGGCTCCGGCGCCGCCCAGATCCACATCGGCATCGAGGAGGGCTTCCGTCCCGCCAGGAAGGCCCATCCGGGCATCAGGGTCGAGGGCATCACGGCCTTCGCCCGGCGCCTGGAGGAGCGCGGCGCCGCGGTCGTCTGGGACGACAACCTCCCCGGTCACCGCCGCTTCTACTCCGGCGATTGAGGACAGCGCGGCCGGAGGACGCGTAACCCGGTGCAGCCCTGCCGTCACGGCTCTAAAGGAGGGCGAAGGCGGCGACCATCAGGGCCGCGCCCGCCAGGCCGGCCGCCCAGGCGCTGCGTGGCATGCGGAGGCCGCCCGCGAGGACCAGGGCGGCCAGCAGGAGGGCGCCGCCGAGCGGAACCCAGGAGTACAGCACGCCGGCCCAGCCGGTACGCACGACGTCATCGGTGCCGGGCTCCACAGCGACCGCGATCTTCTCGCCGGTGCGGTGGGTGACCGACTTGGTGATGATGACCCGGGGCCGCGCCGTGGCGGGCCCGTCGGGGGCGAAGGGGCCGGTACAGGTCTTCTCCCCGCAGGCGGACACCGTCATGGTGCCGCGCTCGCGGCCCTTGGTGAGCATCACGTGCTGGGCCGTCCCCCAGGACACCCACATTCCCGAGGCGAGCAGCAGCGCGACCACCGCCCACAGGACCACGGCCTTGCCGATGAGCAGCACGCCCCAGGCACTCTCCGCCATGCGGCGGGCCCGGCTCCGTTTGACCATGCGGGCGATCTTTGGCCATGACATGCCATGGAGTCAACCGCCGGCGCCGATGCCGTGCGCGGCGGCGTCAGCTGTTGTACGTGCTCTGCGCCCGCTCCAGCCCCTCGGAGATCAGCGACTCGACCGCGTCCGCCGACCGGTCCACGAACCAGTCCAGCTCCTTGCGCTCGGCCGAGGAGAAGTCCTTGAGCACGAAGGCGGCCACATCCATCCGGCCCGGCGGCCGTCCGATGCCGCAGCGCACCCGCAGATAGTCGGGGCCCAGCGACTTGGTGATCGACTTCAGGCCGTTGTGGCCGTTGTCGCCGCCGCCCAGTTTCAGCCGCAGCGTCGGGTAGTCGATGTCCAGTTCGTCATGGACGGCGATGATCTGCCCGGTCGGCACCTTGTAGAAGTCGCGCAGCGCGGTGACGGGTCCGCCGGAGAGGTTCATGTACGTCATCGGCTTGGCCAGCACGACCCGCTGACCGGAGATGCGGCCCTCGACCACCTGGGCGCGGCTCTTGTGGGTCTTGAACTTGCTGCGGATCCGCTCCGCGAGCAGATCGGCCACCATGAACCCGATGTTGTGCCGGTTTCCTGCGTGCTCGGGGCCTGGGTTGCCGAGTCCGGCCACCAGCCAGGGCCCCTCGGGGGCGGGGGATCCGGGCGCACCGGAAGAACTGCTCATGCTCATGCCGTCCATTGAAGTCCATTCAACCTGAACCGCCGCCCCGCTCCAGACGGAGCGGGGCGGCGGTTTCGGAAAGCGGAAGCCAGGAAGATCAGGCCTCGGTGCTCTCGCCGGCCGGGGTGGCGGACTCGTCCGCCGGCTCCTCGGCCTGCGGGGCGACGATCTGGATGACGACGGTGTCGCCGTCGATCGTCAGCACGGTGCCTTCCGGCAGGGTGATGTCCTTGGCGAGGATGGCGGCGCCGGCCTCCAGGCCCTCGATGGAGACGGAGACGGAGGTCGGGATGTGGGTGGCCTCGGCCTCGACCGGGAGCGCGTTGAGCACGTGCTCCAGCAGGCCGCCGCCCGGGGCCAGCTCGCCCGTGGTGTGCACGGCCACGTCGACGTTGACCTTCTCGCCGCGCTTCACGGTGAGGAGGTCGACGTGCTTGAGGAAGCCCTTGATCGCGTCGCGCTGCACGGCCTTGGGGAGCACGAAGGTGGTCTCACCCTCGACCTCGAGGCTGATGAGGACGTTCTTGGTGCGGAGCGCGAGCTGCAGCGCGTGGCCCGGCAGGTTCACGTGCACCGGGGTGGCGCCGTGACCGTAGACGACACCGGGGACCAGGTTGGCGCGGCGCGCGCGGCGGGCGGCACCCTTGCCGAACTCGGTGCGGACCTCGGCGCTGAGCTTGACCTCGGACATGAGAATCACTCCTCGTAAAGACGTAAAGAGACGACTGGCTTGGACACTGTCGCCCGGCCCACGACGGGGGCCGATCCACTTACGAGGAGCGCGCCGATAACGGAGACGAAAAAGCCTCCCTCGCCGAGCAAACTCCAAGAGTCTACTTGGCGGGGAGGCCTTGACGAAATCGATCAATGCCCGGTCACTGCACCGTCAGCGGGTGAGCACTGTCAGTGCGGGAGCGCCGTGCGGTCAGTGCGCGGCACCGTCGAAGAGGCTGGTGACCGAACCGTCCTCGAAGACCTCGCGGATCGCGGAGGCGAGCGTCGGGGCGATCGAGAGCACCGTGATCTTGTCCAGCTCCAGCTCACCCGGCGTCGGCAGGGTGTTGGTGAAGATGAACTCGCTCACCTGCGAGTTCTTCAGCCGGTCGGCGGCCGGGCCGGAGAGCACACCATGGGTCGAGGCCACGATGACGTCCTCGGCGCCGTTCGCGAACAGGGCGTCCGCGGCTGCGCAGATGGTGCCACCGGTGTCGATCATGTCGTCGACGAGCACACAGATGCGGCCCTTGACGTCACCGACGACCTCGTGGACCGTCACCTGGTTCGCGACATGCGGGTCGCGGCGCTTGTGCACGATCGCCAGCGGCGCGCCGAGCCGGTCGCACCAGTTGTCGGCCACGCGGACGCGGCCGGCGTCCGGGGAGACGATGGTGAGCTTGGAGCGGTCGACCTTGGCGCCCACGTAGTCCGCCAGCATCGGCAGGGCGATGAGGTGGTCCACCGGGCCGTCGAAGAAGCCCTGGATCTGCGAGGCGTGCAGGTCCACGGCGAGCAGCCGGTCGGCACCCGCGGTCTTGAACAGGTCGGCCATCAGGCGGGCCGAGATCGGCTCACGGCCGCGGTGCTTCTTGTCCTGACGGGCATAGCCGTAGAACGGGAGGATCACGGTGATGCGCTTGGCGGAGGCCCGCTTCAGCGCGTCGATCATGATCAGCTGTTCCATGATCCACTTGTTGATCGGAGCGGTGTGGCTCTGGATCACGAACGCGTCGCTGCCGCGCGCGGACTCTTCGAAGCGGACGTAGATCTCGCCGTTCGCGAAGTCGAAGGCCTTGGTAGGAACCAGTTCGACACCGAGCTGGTGGGCCACCTCCTCCGCGAGTTCCGGATGAGCGCGTCCGGAGAAGAGCATCAGCTTCTTCTCACCGGTCGTCTTGAGCCCGGTCACACCGTCTCCTTGGTTTTACGGATCTACGGGGGGTTCGGGGGGCACCCCCCGTTAAGACTCAGTTCGCGGGCTCGCCCTGTGGACGTCGGCCTGCGGAAGTCGTGCACCTCTTACGGTACGCCCCGCCGGACCCCGGAGTGACCCGGCGGGAGTGCCGTTACTCACCCCGCGAGGCCCGCTCGGCGGCCTCCGCGGCGGCGCTTCCGGGACGCTTGCGGGCGACCCAGCCCTCGATGTTCCGCTGCTGGCCACGGGCTACGGCCAGCGAACCGGCCGGCACGTCCTTGGTGATCACCGAGCCGGCGGCGGTGTAGGCACCGTCCCCGACTGTGACGGGGGCCACGAACATGTTGTCGGAGCCGGTCTTGCAGTAGCTGCCGATCGTGGTGTGGTGCTTGACCTCGCCGTCGTAGTTCACGAAGACGCTCGCGGCGCCGATGTTCGTGTACTCGCCGATCGTGGCATCGCCCACGTAGGACAGATGCGGCACCTTGGTGCCCTCGCCGATCGTCGCGTTCTTCATCTCGACGTAGGTGCCGGCCTTCGACTTCGGGCCGAGCTTCGTGCCGGGCCGCAGGAAGGCGAACGGGCCGACGGTGGCGTGCTCGCCGATCTCGGCGCTCTGCGCGACCGTGTTGCTCACATGGGCGCCCGAGCCCACGGTGGTGTCGGTGAGCGTGCAGTTCGGGCCGACCTCGGCGCCCTCGGCCAGGCTCGTGGTGCCGTGCAGCTGGGTGTTGGGGAGCACCAGCGAGTCCGGCGCGAACTCCACGGCCACGTCCACCCAGGTCGAGGCGGGGTCCACGATGGTGGCGCCCGCGAGCATCGCCTCGTTCAGCAGGCGGTCGTTGAGCGTGCGGCGCGCCTCGGCGAGCTGCACCCGGTTGTTGATCCCGGCGATCTCCCGGTGGTCGGGTGCGACGGCGGCGCCCACCCGGTGCCCGGCCTCGCGCAGGATGCCGAGGGTGTCGGTGAGGTACTCCTCGCCCTGCGCGTTGTCGGTCGTCACCTTGCCGAGGGCGTCGGCGAGCAGCTGCGCGTCGAAGGCGAAGACCCCGGAGTTGATCTCGGCGATGGCCAGTTGGGCCTCGTTGGCGTCCTTGGTCTCGACGATCCCCGACACCGAGCCGTCGGCGGCCCGCACGATCCGGCCGTAGCCGGCCGGGTCCGGCACCTCGGCGGACAGCACGGTGACGGCGTTGCCGTCGCCCTCGTGCGTCGCGACCAGCGCCTGGAGCGTCCGGGCGGTCAGCAGCGGGGTGTCGCCGCAGGTGATCACGACCGTGCCGGCGAGCACGACGCCCTGCGCGGTCAGTTCCTGGAGACCGATCCGGACCGCGTGCCCGGTGCCGTGCTGTTGCTCCTGCACGGCGGTGCGGGCGGTGGGGTCGATCTCGGCGAGGTGGGCGCCGACCTGCTCGCGGGCGTGCCCGACGACCACGACGAGGTGTTCGGGATCGAGCGCGCGGGAGGCGGCCACGACATGGCCGACGAGGGTGCGCCCGCAGATGGCGTGCAGGACCTTGGGGGTGGCCGACTTCATGCGGGTGCCCTCACCCGCGGCGAGGACGACGACAGCAGCCGGGCGGTTGGGGCTCACGGAAGGGGCTCCTCGGCTTTGGGTGACGGACACCCGCAGGATACCGGGGGGTATGGGCGGGGAAACACGGGCGGGTCCCGACCATGAAGGCCGGGACCCGCTTCCTCAAGCTCCGCCGCCAGGACTCGAACCCGGACAAAGGGCACCAAAAGCCCCGGTGCTGCCGATTACACCACGGCGGATCACCGCGCGGATCACCGCGCCTGCGCGTTCCCACTATGCCGCAAGCGGCCGCGTGAAGGCGACAGCGTTCCGGGGTAGACCTAGCTACGGGGCGTTCGCCCTCCGGACCTGTCCCCTGTCGTCGCGACGCTGACATACTTACGTCGCCGTAGGTTACGGTTCCGTAGTAAATCCCCCCATACACCCCCGGTGAGGGACCTCCATGACCGCACAGGCCGACGTGATCACCGAGCCCCGAGACCCCGGGCCCGACCAATTCGCACCGAGCGCCACGCTCGGCGGAGACAACAAGGGGATGACCGAGCGCATCACCCTCGGCGCCTTCATCGGCGTCCCGTTCCTGGCGCTCGTCGCCGCGATTCCACTGGCCTGGGGCTGGGGGATGAGCTGGCTGGACCTCGGTCTGATGGTCGGCATGTACTACCTCGGCTGCCATGGCGTCACCATCGGTTTCCACCGCTACTTCACCCACGGCGCCTTCAAGGCCAACCGTCCGCTGCGGATCGCGCTCGCGGTCGCCGGGTCGCTGGCGGTCGAGGGCCCGGTCGTGCGCTGGGTCGCCGACCACCGCAAGCACCACAAGTACTCCGACGCCGACGGTGACCCCCACTCGCCGTGGCGCTACGGCGAGACCGTGCCCGCCCTCATGAAGGGCCTGTGGTGGGCCCACATCGGCTGGATGTTCGACACCGAGCGGACCCCGCAGGAGAAGTACGCGCCCGACCTGATGAAGGACCCGGCGATCCGGATGATCTCCCGCCAGTTCCTGTTCTTCACCATCGCCTCGCTCATGATCCCGCCGCTGGTCGGCGGGCTGGTGACGATGTCCTGGAACGGCGCATTCACCGCGTTCTTCTGGGGATCGCTCGTCCGGGTGGCCCTGCTCCACCACGTCACCTGGTCCATCAACTCCATCTGCCACGCCGTCGGCGCCCGGCCCTTCAAGTCCCGCGACCGGTCCGGCAACGTGTGGTGGCTGGCCGTGCTGTCCTGCGGCGAGTCCTGGCACAACCTCCACCACGCCGAGCCCACCTCGGCCCGCCACGGCGTGCTGCGCGGCCAGCTCGACTCCAGCGCCCGCATCATCCGCTGGTGCGAACAGCTCGGCTGGGTGACGGACGTCAGGTGGCCCACCAAGGAGCGGATCGCCGCCCGGCGTAAGGAATGTGTCAGTGAACCGGCATGATTGACGCGTGAGCGACGGCAGTAGTACGAGCGGTGAGGGTACGACAGGTACGAACGCGCGACGCGCGCGGCGGGTGCGCATGACGGGCAAGGAACGCCGCGAGCAGCTGCTCGACATCGGCCGCACGCTCTTCGCGGAGCGTGGCTTCGAGGGCACCTCGGTCGAGGAGATCGCCCACAAGGCCGGCGTGTCCAAACCGGTCGTCTACGAGCACTTCGGCGGTAAGGAAGGGCTGTACGCCGTCGTGGTGGACCGCGAGATGCGCCGGCTCCTCGACATGGTCACCAGCGCCCTCACCGGCGGCCATCCGAGGGAACTCCTGGAACAGGCCGCGTTCGCGCTGCTCGACTACATCGAGCAGTACACCGACGGCTTCCGGATCCTGGTCCGCGACTCCCCGGTCGCCCAGTCCACCGGCACCTTCGCATCCCTGATCAGCGACATCGCCACCCAGGTCGAGGACATCCTCGGCATGGAGTTCAAGAACCGCGGTTTCGACCCCAAGCTCGCACCGATGTACGCCCAGGCGCTGGTCGGCATGGTCGCGCTGACCGGTCAGTGGTGGCTCGACGCGCCGCAGCGGCCCGAGAAGGCCGAGGTCGCCGCACATCTGGTGAACCTGTCCTGGAACGGCCTGTCGGGCATCGAGCCCAAGCCGCGCCTGATCGGACACCGCAAGAGCTGACACGTGAACGGCCCCGGACTTCTGTCCGGGGCCGTTCACGTCGTCATCCCGGCACCGTCTCAGCCGGTGTTGCGCAGACCCGCGGCCACACCGTTGACGGTCAGCAGCAGGGCCCGCGCCAGCAGCGGGTCCGGCTCCTCGCCCCGGGCCGCCGCCTCGCGCTGGCGCGAGAGCAGGGCGACCTGGAGGTACGAGATCGGGTCGAGGTACTGGTCGCGGATGTGGAAGGTCTGCGCCAGCGCCGGATCGCCGGCCAGCAGCTCCTTCTCGCCGGTGATGCGCAGCACTTCCTGGACGGTGAGGGCGTGCTCGGCCTCGATGGTGTCGAAGACGTGCTTCAGCTCGTCGGGCACCAGGGTGTCCACGTAGTGCCGCGCGATCCGCAGATCCGTCTTGGCCAGGGTCATCTCGACGTTGGACAGGAAGTTGCGGAAGAAGTGCCAGTTCGCGTGCGCCTCGTCGATGACGGAGCCGAGCCCGGCGTCACGGGCGGCCTTCAGGCCCGAGCCGACGCCGTACCAGCCGGGGACGATCTGCCGGGACTGCGTCCAGCCGAACACCCACGGGATGGCGCGCAGCCCGTCCAGGCCCGCGCCGGAGTCCGGGCGGCGCGAGGGGCGGGAGCCCAGGTGCAGCTCCGCGAGCTGGTCCACCGGGGTGGAGGCGAAGAAGTACGAGGGCAGGTCCGGGTCCTCGACGAGGTGCCGGTAGGCGTTGTGCGCGGCCTCCGAGATGGTGTCCATCGCCGCGTCCCAGCGGGCCAGCGCCTCGTCGGACTGGCGCGGCGAGGTGTGCAGCGCGGACGCCTGCAGGGTGGCCGCGACGGTCAGTTCGAGGTTCTCCCGGGCCAGCGACGGGATCAGGTACTTGTCGGAGATGACCTCGCCCTGCTCGGTCACCTTGATCTCGCCCTCCAGCGTGCCCCACGGCTGCGCGAGGATCGCGGTGTGCGAGGGGCCGCCGCCGCGGCCGACGGTGCCGCCGCGGCCGTGGAAGAGCCGCAGCCGTACGCCGTAGCGGTGTGCGACATCGCGCAGCCGGCGCTGGGCGCGGTGGATCTCCCACTGGGAGGTGGTGATGCCGCCGAACTTGGAGGAGTCGGAGTACCCGAGCATGACCTCCTGCACATCGCCGCGCAGCGAGACCAGGCGGCGGTAGGAGGGGTCGGCGAGCATCTCGTCGAGGATCCGGTCGGCCTCCTTCAGCTCGTCCGTCGTCTCCAGCAGCGGGACGATGCCGATCTGGGCGACCCCGCCGTGCAGGTCGATCAGCCCGGCCTCACGGGCCAGCACGGCCGCGGCGAAGACATCGTCCGCGCCCTGGCACATCGAGATGATGTACGACTCCACGACCTCGGGGCCGAATCGCCCGAACGCCTCGCGGATGGTGTGGAAGACGCCGAGCGTCTTCGCGCCCGCCGGGTCCAGCGGGGCCGGGGTGCCGGCCAGCGGACGGCGGGAGCGCAACTCCTTCGCGAGCAGCTTGCGACGGTAATCACGCGGCATGTCCGCGTACCGCCACGACTCCTCGCCGAGCCGGTCGAAGAGCTGGCCGAGCGCGTGGTGGTGGGCGTCCGCGTGCTCGCGTACGTCCATCGTGGCGAGCTGCAGCCCGAACGCGGCGAGGGTGCGGATGGTGCGTTCCATCCGGCCGTCGGCCATCAGCTCGCCCCGGTTGGCGCGCAGCGAGGCCTGGATCAGCGCCAGGTCCTGCAGCAGCTCAGCGCTGCCCAGGTAGTCGCGGCCCGCCACGTGCGGGCTGCCGGCGGCGAGCCGCTCGCGGGTGTTGACCAGCTTCTGGCGGATGCAGGTGGCCTTGAGGCGGTACGGCTCCTCGGCGTTCAGCCGCTTGTAGCGCGGGCTGATCTCGGGGAGCGTCGCCAGGTCGAGGTCGAGGGAGGTGAGCAGCTCCGGGGTCGCGCCGCAGTTGCGAATCGAGTTGGAGAGCGCGCCGCGCAGGAAGTCCACCAGTTCCAGGGCGTCGGTGATGCCGTGCTCGTGCTGCAGGATCAGGACGTCCCAGGTGACCTCGGGGGTCACGTTCGGGTTGCCGTCGCGGTCGCCGCCGATCCAGGTGCCGAAGGTCAGCGGGCGGGTCTCGGGAGGCAGCGGCACACCGACCCGCTCCAGCTCGGCCGACAGGTCCTCCAGCACGTCGCCGACGGCCCCGGCGTGCAGCTCGTCGAGGTAGTAGATGGCGTTGCGCGCCTCGTCGGCGGGCTCCGGGCGCACCACGCGCAGCTCGTCGGTCTGCCACAGCAGGTCGATGTTCTCGGCCAGCCGCAGATCGGCACGGCGGCGGTCACCGGTCCCGTCCTGGTGCGCGTCGAGCAGCTCGGCGATGCGGCGCAGCTTGTTCAGCACGCTGCGGCGGGCCGCCTCGGTGGGGTGCGCGGTGAACACCGGCCGCACATTGAGGTGCTTGACCGTCTCGCGGACGTGGTCCGGGTCGGCGTCCTTCATCAGGTCCGCCGTCTGGCTGAGCAGACCGCCCTCGGAGGCGCGGCGGGCGCGCAGCTCACGGCCGCGGTGCACCTGCTCGGTGACGTTCGCGAGGTTGAAGTAGGTCGAGAAGGCCCGCACCAGCTTCGCGGCGGTCTGCAGGTCCGTCTCCCCGAGCAGGGCGGCGGCGGCCTCGCCGTCGGAACGGGTCAGTGCCCGTACCTTCTCCACGAGGTCGAGTAGCTCCTGGCCCTCCTGGCGGACGAGTGTCCCGCCGAGGAGTTCGCCCAGCCGGCGGATGTCGGCGCGCAGGGCTGGGCTGTCCGTGGCGTTGTCGGCGCTGCTCACAGGTGCGGCTCCTCGTGCGGTGGGATGGGCGACGGCTATTCTCCCCGCCGGCGGAGGGCGGGGTGGGGCGGACCGCGCTGTCCGACCAGTCCAGGATAGGTCGGGTCTCCGGCGGCCACGGCCCCCGCCCACCTGGCGGACAGCCCCTGTATACACACCCGGCAACCCCTGCCCGCGCGGGGCACCGCCTAGGCTGGACCGCATGAGTACGACGGGGGCGCACGTACCGGAGGACCGAGGCGGGGGCCGAGCACGTTCAGGCCCATGGTGGTGGCCGAGGCGGCGCAGCCTCGTGCTCGACGCGACGCTGGCCGCCGTCTCGGCGCTCGAATGTTTTGTCGAAGGGGTGTCCTTCGCCCAGAAGACCGGGATTGCGCCCGGTGTCGGCGCGGTCTTCGGACTGCTCGTCGGATCCACCCTGCTGCTGCGCCGACGCTGGCCCATCCCGATCGTCCTGCTGTCCATCGCGGTGACGCCCGCGCAGCTCGGATATCTGCTCGGCGTCGTCAGTCTCTACACGCTGGCGGCCTCCGAGGTCCCGCGCCGCATCACCGCCACCCTGGCAGGGATGACCGGGGTCGGCACGATGATCGTCGCGTTCATCCAGATGCGCGACAGCCTGCGGCTGGACAACAACACCCCGCTGCTCGTCATCGTGATCACGTCCGTCCTCATGGCCCTGGGCCTCACCGCGCCGCCCGTGCTGCTCGGCCTGTACGTCCGGGCCCGCCGCCGGCTCGTCGAGAGCCTGCGCGAACGCGCCGACGGACTGGAGCGCGAGCTGACGCTGCTCGCCGAGAAGGCGACGGAACGGGCGGAACGCGCCCGGGCCGACGAGCGCACCAGGATCGCCCGCGAGATGCACGACGTGGTCGCGCACCGGGTCAGCCTCATGGTCGTGCACGCCGCGGCGCTCAAGGCCGTCGCCCTGAAGGATCCGGAGAAGGCGTCCGCGAGCGCGGAACTGCTGGGGAACATGGGGCGGCAGGCGCTCAACGAACTGCGCCAGATGCTGGGCGTCCTGCGGACGGGCCCGGGGGTGAACGGCGCGGGCGCCGGAAGCACCCTGGCGTTCACCGAGGTGGGCAGCGGGACCGGTGGCGGTTCCGGGTCCGCCGCGCCGGTGACTGCCGGTTCCGGCGGTCCCGACGGGCTCGACGGCCTGGACGGTTCTGCCGCTCCCGGCGGTGACGGGCCGTGCCTCGCCCGGCTGGAGGCGCTCGTCGGGGAGTCCCGAGCGGCGGGGATGCGTGTCGCGCTGACCGTCGAGGGCGAGATCCGGGCGTGTGCGGCGCAGGTCGAGCGGACCGCGTACCGGGTCGTCCAGGAAGCCCTCACCAACGTCCACAAGCACGCTTCCGGCGCCAGGACCCAGGTCCGCCTCGCCTACCGCGCCACCGAGGTCGCCGTCCGCGTCGAGAACGGTCCCTCCGACGGGTCGCCCGCCGCCGCTCTCCCCAGCGGCGGGCACGGCCTCGTCGGTATGAAGGAGCGCGTCACCGCCCTCGGCGGCGGCTTCGTCGCGGGCCACACCGCCGACGGCGGCTTCCGTGTCTCCGCCATGATCCCCGCGCTGCCCGCCGCCGTCCCCACCGGACCGCCGGCCGTCTGCTGAGCGAGGGCTGAGCGAGGGCTGAGCGAGGGCTGAGCGCTTTTTGGAGTTGGTTGGTCAGGTCGTCGTGAGGCGGGCGGGCCGGCCGCCGGTGACGAGGGTGGTCAGGGCGCTGTCGATGTCGGCGCCGAGGTACCAGTCGCCGGTGTGATCGATGGCGTAGACATGACCGTCGGCGTCGATGGCGAGGAGCGAGCCGGAGCCCATCTCCTCGCCGAGCGGGGAGACCTCGGTTTCGAGCGCCCGGCCGAGGTCGGCGAGGGTACGGGCGAGATGAAGTCCGCGCAGCGGGTTGACCAGGACCGGGGTGGGCGCGATCTGCCGGCCGGGACCGGTGGTGGCGGGTATGGCGAGGCCGCCGAACTCGGCCCACGCCTCCACGGCGGCCGGCGAGACGGCGTGCCGGTGCCCGGCGGGGGAGGCGTGGGAGCGCAGCGCGTCCGCCCAGACCTCGGCCTGCATGATGTCCCAGCGGCCGGGCTGCCAGCCGGCCGATCGCAGGGCGGCGTCCACGCCGACCGGAAAGCGGGTGCTCGGGGAGATCGGCATGCCGGCGGCGTGATTCACGCCGTTCGCCGTGCTCGTCGCGTGCGCTGTGTTCGTTGCGTGCACCGCGTTCGTGTCGGTCACGCGGCCGCCTCCGCCGCCGGATCGACCGGCCGCACGCCCAAGTGCGCGAGCAGCGGTGCGCAGGAGCGGCAGGGCGGCGCGTACGAGCCGTGCTCCGGGTCGCCGTCCTCCCGGATGCGGCGCGCGGTGAGCCGCGCGCCGCGCAGTGCCTTGCGGGCCTCACTCTGGGTGAGTGCCTTGCGGGCCGCGCGCTTGCTGCGACTGGCATCCACTTCAGCGAGATACCGCGACAGCAGCACCGGCTCAGGACAGCGCCCGGTGAAGCGCTCGCGCTGGGCGACCGGCAGCGTGTCCAGGAAGTCCTGGACGATCGGATGCAGCGCCGGCGCCTGCTCGGCCTTGCTCCCGGTGCAGGTCAGCACCTCGTCGCGAATGGACAGCGCGGCGGCCACGGCCGGCAGGATGCCGTCCCGGCGGTGCCGCAGAACAGGTGGTCCCGCGGCGTCGGCGCCGACGGCACTCCAAGTGAGCCGCGGATCAGCGGCGTCCGTTGTCTGCATGGTGGTGCTGTCCTCCTGTCCGCCCACCGGAGCGGGCGATCCCCCGTTTACAAGACATCAGACTGCCAAAGGTGACAGGAGGTGCGGAAGTCGGGTGCGGTGTGCCGAACATCTTGTGTGTCCCATGTCACCGTGGTGTGACGGATCGTCGGCGGAGTGGAAACGGCTTGGACGGGGCAGCAGATGGGCCGGAAGGATGGACTGGAAGGATGGGTCGGCACCCGCGTTCGCGGGCGGAACGATCCGTTCACAAGGGGGACTTGACGGCATGAGCGCCAGTATCCGTACCCGCACGCTTGCGCGTGGCCGTATTCGTATTCGGCGGGTGGTCGCGGTCGCCGCTGTGCTGCCCGTGCTGGCGCTGGCCGCGGCCTGCTCCAGCGATGGCGGCAAGAGCGACGACGCGAAGAAGAAGGACGGCGTGACGACGTCCCCTGCGGTGCCCTCGACCGCGGCCCCGACGGCGGCCGCCAAGCCGCCGCTCACCGAAGCGCAGTTGAGAGCGGTGCTCGTCAAGGACGCGGATCTGCCCGGCTACAAGGTCGAGGCGTCGACCAGCGCGTCGATGAGCGCCGACGACAAGCTGACGACCGACAAACCGCAGTGCCAGCCGCTGGCCGACCCGGTCGGCACCAAGCCGAAGTACGTACGCAAGGCCTACGCCGGGGCCTCGGTCGCCAAGAAGGACGCTCTCGGCTCGGGCGCGGAGGTGCACCGGATGCTGCTGGCCAGCCACGCCCCCGGTGACGCCGGGAAGATGATGGCCGAGCTGAAGCGGGCACTGGACACCTGCACCGCCTTCATCGCGACGGCCGGCACCGGCAAGAAGATCCCCTTCACGATCACGAAGGCCGCCACGGTCACGGCGGGCGACGAGGCGGTCTCGTACGTGATGGCGGACACCAGCGACAAGGTGGCCGGTGCCGCGCTCGTCACCGTCGTGCGTTCCGGTGACGACAGCATCACCTTCCTGTCGGCGAAGCTGACCGGAGGACAGGCCGCGGCGCCCGTCGATGTGGCCCGTAAACAGGACGCGAAGCTGAAGGCCGCGACGGCCGGCAGCTGACCCGGACCTGGGCGGAAGCAGCTCTTGCCACACCCCATAGGCTGTGCTCATCAGCCAGACGCAGCAGGGGGCAACCGCCATGACGACAGGTCGGCTCGGGCAGCAGACCGCGCCACCCAACGCGGCCTACGCCGGGCAGGTCGTGCACTTTCCGGACCCGGTGCGCGCCGCCCGCCACCCCCAGGGCATCTGGGTGGACGACGACGGATACCCGGACTTCTCGGCGTTCGCGCGCGCTGCGGCAGAGATCGCGGAGCCGCCGGAGGGCTTCGGTGTCGACGAGCTGCGGCTGACGGACTATGTGTCGGCCAACGCCGCGCTGCACGCCGCGGGCCACGAGCTGTGGGGCAGCCTGCCCCCTGTCGCGACCCCGCACGGCTGGACCTGGCACCACGTCGCGGGCACCCGGCGGCTGGAACTGATTCCGGTCGAGGTCAAGGCCCTGCTGCGGCACCACGGCGGCCTCGCCGTCTCGACCGCCGACCACATCAAGCGCGGCACGCGTCCCCTGCAGGAGACCAGGCCGGTGCACTTCGGACTGCCCAAGGCCGCGTCCCATCAGAGCGGGGTGGCGGTCACCGAGCAGCAGGTGCGCGACGTCGAGGAGGAGCTGGGCTACCGGCTTCCCGGCGCCTACCGCACCTTCCTCAAGGCGGCGGGAGGCTGCGCCCCCGCGGGGGTCGCCCTCGATCCCGATCTCGGGCTGCTGCTCGACCAGCCGTTCTTCACGGTCCGTGACGAGGCGGCCGTCAACGACCTCGTATACGTCAACAAATGCCTTCGCGACCACTTCACCAAGGACTATCTGGCCATCGGCTACGTCCAGGGCGGAGTGGTCGCGGTGAAGGTCAAGGGCAGCGGTGCCGGCTCGGTCTGGTTCTGCGCGTACGACGACGCGCGGGACGGCGACCACTGGTCGTCCCCGCAGGAGCGGGTCGAGGCACTGCTGCTGCCGTGCGGCGATTCACTCGACGCGTTCCTGCTGCGGCTGGCGGGCAATCCGCCCGAGCTGCTGACCGTGGCGAACTTGATGGTCGACGGTGGCTTCGCCAGTGCCGTCCCGGTGGAGGGGTGAAGCAGGGAATGGTCACTTTCGCGCAGGCGCAGGAGCGCGCCGAGCGGTGGATCAACGGTGACGTCCCGGCGTACCAGGCCCGCGAGGTGCGGGTGCGGGAGTTCGACCTGGGCTTCGTCGCCTGGTCCGAGCCCCGTGAGGACGGTCCGTCGAGCGATGACGGACAGGTACGGCTGGTCATCGCGCGGGACAGCGGAGAGGCCACCTTGTGGCCGGGTCTGCCGGTCGGCGAGGTCATCCGCCGCTACGAGGAGGAGTACGGTGCGGTGCCGAACGACGCCGCACCGCCGCCGCCCCAGCGGATCGATCTGGAGGCGACGTCCTTCCTGATCAGCCCGCCGCAGTGGCTGCAGGACGCGGCGGACAAGATGGGCATCCCGGACCGCCGGCCCGCGGCTGCGGCCTCGGCGTCCGTCTCCGCGTCCCAGGCATCCCCGGCATCCCCGGCGGCTCCGGCCGTCGCTGCCTCCGCGTCCCCGTCGGCCGGGGCGTCTCCCGGGGCGTCGTCCGCGGCGTGGTCCGCGCGCACCACCAGCAGCGACGACTCCGTGTCCGTCCCCGTGCCCGCCACGGTCTTCGCGCCGCCGATCTCCGACTCCGACGACGCCCACACCCCGCCGCCGATCGGAGCGGACGCCAAGACCGAACTGATGCCGCAGGGCAGCTCCCTGCCCGCCACGATGATCGCTCCGCCGGACGGCGCAGGGGGCGCGGGCTTCCCGATCGCGCCCGCGACGCCCGGGGCCGGCGGTCCCGGCAACCCGGGCGGGCCCGCGGGCTCCGGCTACGCCGGCCCCGGTCTGCCGCCGCCGGCCGGACCCGGCGCGGCGCTGCCGCCGCCCGCGGGCCTCGCGGCGCCGGGCGCTCCCGGCCGCCCCGGTGGGCCAGGTCCCGGAGGTCCGGGCGGTCCCGGCGCTCCCGGGCGTGGTGCCGCGGACATCGCCGACGCGGACACCGCCAAGGCGGTACGCGGTGGCGTGCCGTCGGCGGGACCCGTGCGGCGGAGCCCGGACGCACCGCCGCCGCCCAGCGCGCCCGGTGTGCCCGGCGCGTCCAACGCGCCCCGTTCTCCCGGTGCGCCCGGCGCCCCCGGTACTCCGCCGCCCGGTGGGGTCAACTACGCCGCGACGATGCTGGCCGGTCCCGCTGTGGGTGGTCCGGGGATGCCGCCGCCTCCGCCCGGGGTGATCGGTGGCGGTTCCGGTGGTCCGCCGCCTCCGCCTCCTCCGGGCGTGCCCGGCGGTCACGGCGCTCCGCCGCCGCCCCCGGCGGCCGGTGGAGCCGGGGGTCCCGGTGGGGTCAACTACGCCGCGACGATGCTGGCTGGTCCCGCTGTGGGTGGTCCGGGGATGCCGCCGCCTCCGCCCGGGGTGATCGGTGGCGGTTCCGGTGGTCCGCCGCCTCCGCCTCCTCCGGGCGTGCCCGGCGGTCACGGCGCTCCGCCGCCCCCCGGGGCCGGGGGTCCCGGGGGAGCCGGTGGGGTCAACTACGCCGCGACGATGCTCGCGGGACCCGGTGTCGGCGGTCCCGGTGGCTCCGGTGGTCCCGGCATGCCACCGCCTCCGCCGCCCCCGCCCGGAGCCGTGGGACAGCCGCCGCCCTCCGGCGGCTACGGGTATCCGCAGCCGCCGGCCGGTGTGCCGACCGTCGGTCCCGGCTACATGGCCGTACTGAGCTACCGCGCGCACGACGGCTCGCAGCAGCAGCTCATCCGCCGCTCGGCGCCGGGCACTCCGCACCCGGAGTGGCAGATCCTGCACGAGCTGCGCGCGCTCAATGTGCCGCCGCAGCAAGTGCTGGAACTCCACACGGAGTTGGAGGCGTGCGATCTGCCGGGCGGCTACTGCGCCCGGATGATCCGCGAGACGTGGCCCCAGGTACGGATCAGCCACACGGCCCCGTACGGCCGGGAGCACGCCTCGCGCCAGCAGGGCGTCCAGCATCTGCTGACGCACCAGGGCGAGCTGCACCAGGTGGCGTCGGCCCCGGCGCGCCCGCAGCCGCAGCGGGTGCCGATGCCAGATCCCAACCAGGTCCAGCGGGTGCCGCCGATCCCGCTCGAAGGCATCGGCCATGAGCTGGCGCAGGCGTTCGGGCCGCAGGGCCTGTTCCGCTTCGACCAGCGCGCGGTGTCGCGCCAGGGCGTGCCGGACATCGTCGCGCAGACGCTGATGTGGGCGGGGCTGCCGGTCGACTTCGGGCCGTTCTTCTGGGCACAGGCCCAGCCGGGCCGACCGGTGCCGACGCTCGCCGAGCTGGCGCAGGAACGCGGCGTGCAGCCGGCGTCGGACGCGGGCTCGTACCTGGTCATGGGCAATGACTTCGGACGTCAGCTGTGTGTGCAGTACGGGACCGCGCACATCGTCGCCGTGCCGCTCGAAGCGGGACCCGGCGGGCAGCCGGTGCCGCCGCAGTTCGTGAACTCGAGCCTGCCGGAGTTCGCCCGCTGCCTCGCTCTGCTCGGGCGGATGTGGCGGCTGCGGATCGGGCTCACGCCCGACCAGGCCGGCCGCTGGACGGTCGACTTCCAGGCGCAGCTGGCGGCGCAGGACCCGGCCGCGATCGCTTCGCCGGACAACTGGTGGGCCGTACTGATCGAGCAGATGTGGGACGGCCTGCTCTGACCCGTGCATCGTGAGTGCCGGGCGGCCACGGCCGTCCGGCACAGCACTGAGCCGAGCCCGTCCGCCCTCAACAGCCCCGCTGAATCCATTCCTCTCCACCCCTTTGCCCAGATCCGGGCGGACACTCCGATTCCTGGGTAGGGGTAGGTCGGAGTGTCGTAGCATCCATAATTCGGACATATCGACAAAAATGGATAACAGAGTACGGTTCGGAAGGACGGCGAGGGGCAGCGCATGAGCAGCACGGCATCACCTCACGGCTTCGACACCGTCCGCGGGCGCGGATACCAGGTGGAACAGGTCGAACGCTTCCTCGAGGAGCTGTCCGAGGACCGCGACGCGGCCTGGGAAAGGGCCGCCAGGCTCACCGTTCTCGCGAACGAGATGGAGGTCGAGAGCACGGCGCTGCGCGAACACGTCGATGCGCTCGGACCGGCCGGCTACGAGACCCTCAGCGAAGGCGCGCAGGAACTCCTGCGCCTCGTCGAGGAGGAGGCCGCGGCGGTCAGGGAACGTGCCGAGAACGAGGCGCAGTACGCGCGCGACGCCGCGGAGACCGCCCGCCGCGCCCTCCAGGACCAGACCCGGGCCGCCGCCGCCGAGCGGCGTGCCGTCGTCGAGGACCAGGCGAACCGGGTACTCGACGAGGCCCGCGGCCGCGCCAGTGAACTCCTCACGGAAGTACAGAACGATGCCGCCCGCGTGCGCGGCGAGGCCGGGCAGGCCCTGGAGGCCACCCGGCAGGACGTCGCCCGTACGCTCACCGAGCTCGACAAGGAACAGCGCGAGCGGCTGGACGCCTTCGAGCACGAGATGGCCGAGCGCGAGGCCGGCGTCGACAGCCGGATCGGTGAGCTGACCGGATACGCGGAACGCCGTCTGGAGGACGCGCGGACGGCGCGCGCCGAGGCCGAGGAGTACGCGCGGCACGGGCAGGAGGACGCCGACGCCAGGGCAGCTGCGCTGCTGGCGGAAGCGCGCATGCGCGAGGAGAGGATCCGGCGGGAGAGCGAGCGGCAGTTGCGCGAGCACGAGGAGCGCAGCGAGGAGATTCGCGCGCACCTCGCGCACGTCCGCACCAGCCTCGCCGCCCTCACGGGCCGCCCCCTCCCCGAAGAAGACCCCTCCATCGCGGACCCGGGCCCCGCCCCGGACTAAACGATGGCCTCAAACGCCGGCCGGGCTAGAAGGTGGCCTCAAGCGCCGGCCGGGCTAGAAGGTGGCCTCAAGCGCCGGCCGGGCTGAACCGATGGCCTCGGACGCCCGTCGGGCTGAGTCAGTCGGGGTCCGGCAGGACCGGGAAGTGGCGGGGGGCCACGAAGAGCAGGATGAGGACGGCCGCGCCAGCGGCCGCGGCGGCCCCCACGTACACGTGGTCGACCGCCGCCGCCACCGCCCGCCGCACCGGCTCGGCCGGTGCTCCGCCCCGCGCCGCGAGGGCAACCGGTGCCGCGCCCAGCCGGGCGACCAGCGTGTGGTTGGCGATGGCGCCGAAGACGGCCGCGCCCACGCTCTGGCCGACCTGGCGGCAGAAGAGGACCGATGAGGTCGCGGTGGCGCGTTCCGCCCAGCCGACCGTGGACTGCACGCCGACGATCAGCGGCAGCTGGAAGAGCCCGAGCGCGCCGCCGAGCAGCAGCATGATCAGGGCGGGCTGCCAGGCCGGGCCGCCGTAGGGCAGCAGCGGGAACGCCGCGAGTATCGCGGTGGCGCAGGTCATACCGATGACGGCGCTGTTGCGGAAGCCGATCCGCAGATAGACGCGGCTGCTGAGAGCGGCCGACAGAGGCCAGCTGAGCGTCATGACGGACAGTACGAAGCCGGCCGCGACCGGCCCGAGCCCGAGCACCGTCTGGGCGTAGGTCGGCAGGAAGACGGTCGGCGCGATCATGAGCAGGCCGAGCGCGCCGAGCGCCAGGTTGACGGAGACGATGACGCGCCGCCGCCACACCCAGCCGGGGATGATCGGTTCGGCGGCGCGGCGTTCGACCCAGACGGTCGCGGCGGTGCAGACGGCACTGGCGGCGAACAGGGTGAGGGACTGCCAGGACAGCCAGGACCAGGCGATTCCGCCCTGGACGAGGGCGAAGAGCAGCAGCCCGCCGGAGAAGAAGAGGCCGACCGCGCCGGGCCAATCGATGCGATGCCGGGTGCGGGGCACGTTCTCGTGGAGGTAGCGGAGGATGAGGGCGAGGGCAGCCGCGCCGACCGGCACGTTGATGAGGAAGATCCAGCGCCAGTCGCCGTAGCCGGCGAGAAAGCCGCCGGCCAGCGGTCCCGCGATGGCGGAGACCGCCCACACGGTGGAGAGCGCCGCCTGGATGCGGCCGCGCTCCTTCAGCCCGTACAGGTCGGCGGCCACGGTCTGGACGGTGCCCTGGATCGCGCCGCCGCCCAGGCCCTGGACGATCCGGAAGGCGATCAGGCTCGCCATGTTCCAGGCGCCGAAGCACAGCAGGGAGCCGAGCAGGAAGAGCGCTATTCCGGCGAGCAGCACCGGCTTGCGGCCGAAGGTGTCGGCGAGCTTGCCGTACACGGGCAGCGTCACGGTGACGGCGAGCAGATAGCCGGAGAAGAGCCACGAGAACACCGAGAGGCCGCCGAGGTCGCCGACGATCTGCGGAATGGCCGTCGAGATGATCGTGGAGTCCATCGCGGCGAGTGCCATGGCGAGCATCAGCGCGGCGACGATCCGGCCGCGACGGGGCGCGGGAACGGGCTCCGCTCCGGTCGAGGACCGGGCCGTACGTTCCACAGGACCGCTCACGGCGGCTCCCTCCCCTGGTGTACACCCGGGTGGGTGTACACCGCACCATTCCATGCCGGGGCAGGGCTGCGATACCCGGCTATCGGGGGTATCGCCGCAGGCAGGAGAAGGGTCTTGCACCTCACGCGAGGGGAGGGCGCACGCTCGACCCCGAGGCTCCGTCGGGGTGGAAGTCGCCGTCCCTTAGGGGTAAGTACGCACTTCCGCCTACGTGATGTTCGTACTGGCGGAGGACGTTCTGAGGGCCTGGTGCTCCTTAGGGTCATGAGTGGGACGTGGTGGGGCTAACCCCACCCGCAAGACGGAGACCTGCCCCATCGCCGCGACCCCTGGCTCACCAGCATTCTGATAACGCACGGCAGGGACCGCCAGGTTCCGCCGGGACCCACGAGGTTTCAGGAGATAGCAGTGACAACGGCTGTAACGATTCCCAAGTCCGGGGGCAGCGGAGAGCGTTCGGCTGTTGCCGCCCGTGCACGGCAGGTCACCAAGGCGTACGGCTCCGACGAGACGCGTGTGGTCGCGCTGGACGCGGTGGATGTCGACATCGCCCGCAGCGGCTTCACCGCGATCATGGGCCCGTCCGGTTCCGGCAAGTCGACACTGATGCACTGCCTGGCGGGTCTCGACACGGTCACCAGCGGACAGATATGGGTCGGTGACACCGAGATCACCAAGCTGAAGGACAAGAAGCTCACCCAGCTCCGCCGTGACCAGATCGGCTTCATCTTCCAGGCGTTCAACCTGCTGCCGACGCTCAACGCGGTGGAGAACATCACGCTGCCGATGGACATCGCGGGCCGTAAGCCCGACCGCGAGTGGCTGAACCGCGTCATCGAGACCGTCGGCCTGGCCGACCGTCTCAAGCACCGCCCGAACCAGCTCTCCGGTGGCCAGCAGCAGCGTGTCGCGGTCGCCCGCGCCCTCGCCGCCCGCCCCGAGATCATCTTCGGTGACGAGCCGACCGGAAACCTGGACTCGCGCGCCGGCGCCGAGGTGCTGGGCTTCCTGCGCCGCTCGGTCGACGAGCTCGGCCAGACGATCGTCATCGTGACCCACGACCCGGTCGCCGCCTCGTACGCGGACCGTGTCATCTACCTGGCCGACGGCCGCATTGTCGACGACATGGTGAACCCCACGGCCGACTCCGTCCTCGAGCGCATGAAGTCCTTCGACGCCCGTGGGAGGACGTCGTGACCGTCTTCAAGACATCGATGCGCAACTTTGTCGCGCACAAGGGCCGCATGGTGCTCAGCGCCGTCGCCGTGCTCCTGTCGGTGGCGTTCGTCTGTGGCACGCTCGTTTTCACCGACACCATGACCGCGACCTTCGACAAGCTCTTCGCCTCCACGGCGTCGGACGTCTCGGTCAGCGCCAAGAAGGTCGACGACGCGCAGGAGACCGGTAAGCCGGAGACCGTCCCGGCCTCACTGCTGACCAAGCTGCAGCAGGTGCCCGGGGTCAAGCAGGTCACCCTCGAGGTGACCAGCGAGAAGGTCACCGTCGCCAACAGCAAGAACGAGAACATCGGCCCGACCTCCGGTGC
Organism: Streptomyces sp. PH10-H1; assembly: GCF_030063355.1. Lineage (GTDB taxonomy): Bacteria > Actinomycetota > Actinomycetes > Streptomycetales > Streptomycetaceae > Actinacidiphila. The sequence goes on along the minus strand of NZ_JASISZ010000007.1, from coordinate 111,107 downwards.
GCCCACGCTGGCCACCAACTGGGGCGACAGCGAGAAGAAGTCGGTCGAGATCACCTCGGGCCACGCCCCGCGCGGTCCCACTGAGGCGATGCTCGACGCCGACACCGCCAACAAGAAGAACCTGAAGATCGGCGACTCGCTCCGCGTCATCGCCGCCCCCGGTGACTTCACCACCCAGATCGTCGGCATCGCGACCTTCAAGACCACCAACCCCGGTGCGGCGATCGTCTACCTCGACACCCCCACCGCGCAGGCCAGGCTGCTCGGCAACACGGACACCTACAGCGGTTACGGCCTGACCGCCGCCGCCGGGGTCAGCAACGAGACGCTGAAGAAGGACGTCACCGCCGCCGTCGGCACCGGATACAAGATTCAGACCGCGGCCGAGTCCAAGGCCGCGGCCAAGAAGGACATCGGCTCGTTCCTGAATCCGATGAAGTACGCGATGCTCGGCTTCGCCTTCATCTCGGTGCTCGTCGGCATCTTCCTCATCGTGAACACCTTCTCGATGCTGGTCGCCCAGCGCACCCGCGAGATCGGCCTCATGCGGGCCATCGGCTCCAGCCGCAAGCAGATCAACCAGTCCGTGCTGTTCGAGGCGCTGATGCTCGGCGTCGTCGGCTCGGTCCTGGGCGTCGTCGGCGGTGTCGGCCTCGCGATCCTGCTGATGAAACTCATGGGCCAGCTGGGGATGCACCTCAACACCTCCGAGCTGACCATCAAGGCCGCCACCCCGCTGATCGGTCTGACGATCGGTGTGGTCGTCACCGTGCTGGCCGCGCTGCTTCCCGCCTACCGGGCCGGCAAGATCTCCCCGATGGCCGCCATGCGGGACGCCGGCACCCCGGCCGACGGCAGGGCCGGAAAGATCCGCGCCGCCATCGGTGTGGTGCTCACCGGTGCGGGCGTCGCCGCCCTGTTCGCCGCCGCCAACGCCTCGAAGGCGTCCCAGGGCGCCTCGTACCTCGGTCTCGGGGTGCTCCTGACGCTGCTCGGCTGCGTGGTCATCGGCCCGCTGCTCGCCGGAGTCATCGTCCGTGCCCTCAGCGCCGGCACGCTGCGGTTCTTCGGCCCGGTCGGCCGGCTCGCGGAGCGCAACGCGCTGCGCAACCCGCGCCGTACGGGTGCCACCGCCTCCGCCCTGATGATCGGTCTCGCGCTGGTCGCGGGCCTGTCCGTGGTCGGTTCCTCGATGGTGGCCTCGGCCACCGACCAGCTCGACAAGTCGGTCGGCGCGGACTTCATCCTGCAGACCGACAACGGCCAGGCACTCAGCCCCGCGCTCGCCAAGGCGATCCACTCGGCCGACCACCTGGAGCACGTCACCGACTACACGGGCGTCAATGCCAAGCTGACGACTCCCGACGGCAAGTCGAGCACCAAGCACCTGACGGCGGCCAGCCCCAGCTACACGGACGACCTGCGGATCGAGACCGTGCAGGGCAAGCTCGGTGACGCCTACGCCAAGGGCTCCATGTCGGTCAACGACGGCTTCGCCAAGGACCACGGCATCAAGATCGGCAGCGAGCTGACGGTCGCCTTCATCGGCGGCGAGACGGCGAAGCTGAAGGTCAACGCGATCACGTCGGACGACACCACCTTCGACAAGGGCGCGATGTACATGAACATCGCCACCGCGAAGGAGTACCTGCCGGCCGACAGGATGCCGCTCAACGAGGTCATGTTCGCCAAGGCGGTCGACGGCCAGGCGAAGGATGCCGCGGCTTCCCTCAAGGCAGCCGTCAAGGGCTACCCGCAGCTCACGGTCCGCGATCAGTCGGACTACAAGGAGCTCATCAAGAGCCAGGTCAACCAGCTGCTCTACATGATCTACGGTCTGCTGGCCCTGGCGATCATCGTCGCCATCCTGGGCGTGGTGAACACGCTGGCCCTGTCGGTCGTCGAGCGCACCCGGGAGATCGGCCTCATGCGGGCGATCGGAATGTCGCGGCGCCAGCTGCGCAGGATGGTCCGCCTGGAGTCCGTGGTCATCGCCCTCTTCGGCGCCCTGGTCGGCCTCGGCCTGGGCATGGGCTGGGGCACCACGGCCCAGCAGCTGCTCGCCCTGGAGGGCCTTGGCGTTCTGAAGATCCCGTGGGGGACGATCATCTTCGTCTTCATCGGGTCGGCCTTCGTCGGTCTGATCGCCGCGCTGGTCCCCGCCTTCCGGGCGGGCCGGATGAACGTGCTCAACGCCATCGCCACCGACTAGGCAGTCTCCCCACTGCCTTGCCAGGCGGCCCCGGAACGCAACCCCCCGCGTTCCGGGGCCGCCGCTCGTTTTTTTCGCTCGTGGAACCGCTCGTGGAACCGAGAGGGCGGCGGCTGTCAGTGGGTCGTCGTACGCTTGACAACCCCGGCCCGTTTGACGTGTCGGGTCGTTCGCGTTGTCCAGCCCTGGGACGGAAACCCCTTCATGAGTCTGAACGGTCTGCTCGACGTCGTCGTGAACGATCCGGCCCTCGCAGAAGCGGTGAAGGCCGGCATCGACGGCAATCGCCCCCATGTCGACCTGGTGGGGCCGCCCGCCGCCCGGCCGCTCGTCCTGGCGGCGCTCGCGGCGCGCACCGGCCGCACCGTACTGGCGGTGACGGCGACCGGCCGGGAGACCGAGGACCTGGTGGCTGCGCTGCGGTCGCTGCTGCCGCCGGACGCCGTCGCGGAGTACCCGGCCTGGGAGACACTGCCGCACGAGCGGCTGTCGCCGCGCTCCGACACCGTCGGCCGGCGGCTGGCCGTGCTGCGCAGGCTCGCCCACCCGAGGGCGGACGACCCGACCGCCGGGCCGGTGAAGATCGTCGTCGCGCCGATCCGTTCGGTGCTCCAGCCACAGGTCAAGGGGCTGGGCGAACTGGAGCCCGTGGCGCTGCGCAGCGGGCAGGGCGCGGATCTCGGCGAGGTCGTGGACGGGCTGGCGGCCGCCGCCTACGCCCGCGTGGAGCTGGTGGAGAAGCGCGGCGAGTTCGCGGTCCGCGGTGGGATCCTCGATGTCTTCCCGCCGACCGAGGAGCACCCGCTGCGGGTGGAGTTCTGGGGCGACGACGTCGAGGAGATCCGGTACTTCAAGGTCGCCGACCAGCGGTCGCTGGAGATCGCCGAGCACGGGCTGTGGGCGCCGCCCTGTCGTGAGCTGCTGCTCACCGCTGAGGTGCGGGCACGGGCGGCCGAGCTGGCGGTCCGCCACCCCGAGCTGAGCGAACTGCTCGACAAGATCGCCGAGGGCATCGCCGTCGAGGGCATGGAATCGCTGGCTCCGGTCCTGGTGGACGATATGGAGCTGCTGCTGGACGTGCTGCCGGCCGGGAGCATGACGGTGGTCTGCGACCCGGAGCGGGTCAGGACCCGCGCCGCCGACCTGGTCGCCACCTCGCAGGAGTTCCTGGAGGCGTCCTGGGCGGCTTCCGCCGGTGGAGGGGTGGCGCCGGTCGATCTGGGCGCGGCCTCGCTGTGGTCCATCGCCGATGTGCGCGACCACGCCCGCGAGCTGGGTACGCCCTGGTGGTCGGTGAGCCCGTTCGCCGCGGACGCCGAGCTGGACCCGGACCTGGACGAGGACACTCTGCAGCTGGGCATGCACGCGCCCGAGCTGTACCGGGGCGACACCGCCCGCGCGCTGGCCGACACCAAGGGCTGGCTGGCCGAGGGGTGGCGCACGGTCTACGTCACCGAGGGCCACGGCCCGGCCGCCCGCATCGTGGAGGTGCTGGGCGGCGAGGGCATCGCCGCGCGCCTGGACATGGACCTGGCCGACCTCCAGCCGTCTGTCGTGCATGTCGCGACCGGCTCGATCGAGCACGGCTTCATCGATACCGCGCTCAAGCTGGCGGTGCTGACCGAATCCGACCTCACCGGGCAGAAGTCCTCCACCAAGGAAATGGGGCGGATGCCGTCGCGGCGCCGCAAGACCGTCGACCCGCTGACGCTGCAGCCCGGCGACTACATCGTGCACGAGCAGCACGGCGTGGGCCGCTATGTGGAGATGGTGCAGCGCACCGTCCAGGGCGCCACGCGTGAGTATCTGCTGGTCGAGTACGCGCCCGCGAAGAAGGGCCAGCCCGGCGACCGGCTCTTCGTGCCGACCGACCAGCTGGAGCAGATCACCAAGTACGTCGGCGGCGAGGCCCCGACGCTGCACCGGCTCGGCGGCGCCGACTGGACGAAGACGAAGGCGCGGGCGAAGAAGGCGGTCAAGGAGATCGCCGCCGACCTGATCAAGCTCTACTCGGCGCGGATGGCCGCCCCGGGTTACACCTTCGGGCCCGACACCCCCTGGCAGCGCGAGCTGGAGGACGCCTTCCCCTACGTGGAGACGCCCGACCAGCTGACCACCATCGCCGAGGTCAAGGAGGACATGGAGAAGTCGGTCCCGATGGACCGGCTGATCTGCGGCGACGTCGGCTACGGCAAGACCGAGATCGCGGTCCGCGCCGCCTTCAAGGCGGTCCAGGACAGCAAGCAGGTCGCGGTGCTGGTCCCGACCACGCTGCTCGTCCAGCAGCACTTCACGACCTTCTCGGAGCGGTACGCGCAGTTCCCCGTCGTGGTGAAGGCGCTGTCGCGCTTCCAGTCCGACAGCGAGGCGAAGGCCGTTCTGGAGGGGCTGCGCGACGGTTCGGTCGATGTCGTCATCGGCACCCACCGGCTGTTCTCGTCCGAGACGAAGTTCAAGGACCTGGGCCTGGTCATCGTCGACGAGGAGCAGCGGTTCGGCGTCGAGCACAAGGAGCAGCTGAAGAAGCTGCGCGCGAACGTGGACGTGCTGACGATGTCCGCCACCCCCATTCCCCGCACGCTGGAGATGGCGGTCACCGGCATCCGCGAGATGTCGACGATCACCACCCCGCCGGAGGAGCGGCACCCGGTACTGACCTTCGTCGGCCCGTACGAGGAGAAGCAGATCGGTGCCGCGGTCCGCCGTGAACTGCTGCGCGAGGGCCAGGTCTTCTACATCCACAACCGGGTCGAGTCGATCGACCGGGCGGCGGCGCGGCTGCGCGAGATCGTGCCGGAGGCGCGGATCGCCACCGCGCACGGGCAGATGGGGGAGAGCGCGCTGGAGCAGGTCGTCGTCGACTTCTGGGAGAGGCGTTTCGACGTGCTGGTCTCCACGACGATCGTCGAGTCCGGCATCGACATCTCCAACGCGAACACCCTGATCGTCGAGCGCGGTGACAACTTCGGTCTGTCGCAGCTGCACCAGCTGCGCGGCCGGGTCGGCCGTTCGCGCGAGCGCGGCTACGCGTACTTCCTGTACCCGCCGGAGAAGCCGCTGACCGAGACCGCGCACGAGCGGCTGGCGACCATCGCGCAGCACACCGAGATGGGCGCGGGCATGTATGTCGCGATGAAGGACCTGGAGATCCGCGGCGCGGGCAATCTGCTCGGCGGCGAGCAGTCCGGGCACATCGCGGGCGTCGGCTTCGACCTCTACATCCGGATGGTCGGCGAGGCGGTCGCGGACTACCGCTCCGCGCTGGAGGACGGCGGCGAGCCCGACGAGACGCTGCTCGACGTCAAGATCGAACTGCCGGTGGACGCGCATGTCCCGCACGACTACGCGCCGGGGGAGCGGCTGCGCCTGCAGGCGTACCGCGCCATCGCCGCCGCGAACAGCCACGAGGACATCGCCGCGGTCCGCGAGGAGCTGACCGACCGCTACGGCAAGCTGCCGGAGCCGGTGGAGAATCTGCTGCTGGTGGCGGGCCTGCGGCTGCTCGCCCGCAAGGTCGGGGTCTCCGACATCACCCTGCAGGGCGGCAATGTCCGGTTCAGTCCGGTCGAGCTGCGCGAGTCGCAGGAGCTGCGGCTGAACCGGCTCCACCCGCGCACCATCACGAAGAGCGCGGCCCGGCAGGTCCTCGTCCCGCGCCCGGCCACCGCCAAGATCGGCGGCACGCCCGTCATCGGCCGTGAACTCCTGGTGTGGACGGCGGATTTCCTGACGACGATTCTCGACAACTGATTCGAATATCGGAGTACCGCAGGCGCCGCCGCGCCGTGCGTCACGTGGCGTTCAGATCGTCGTCATGTGACCATCGCGCGGCGGCCGCGTGGGGGCCGTGTACCGCAGGCAGCATTTTCGTGTATCCCACGGAAAGTGAAGCCATGCGCCTGTCCGTTGTCGTTCCCTGTTACAACGAGGAATCCGGTGTAGAGCTTTTCGACGCGAAGATCCGGGAGACCCTCGACCTGCTCCCTGTCGACTACGAGCTCTGCTACGTGGACGACGGGAGCTCGGACGCGACCCTGGAACGGCTGCGGGGCCTCGCCGAGAAGCACCCGGGCAGCACCCGGTATGTCTCCTTCAGCCGGAACTTCGGCAAAGAGGCCGGCATGCTCGCCGGGCTGCGCGAGGCCACGGGCGACGCCGTCGTGCTGATGGACGCCGATCTGCAGCACCCGCCGGAGCTGATCGTGCGGATGCTGGAGCTGTTCAGCCGCGGCCACGACCAGGTGATAGCGCGCCGCACCAGGGAGGGCGACAAGTTCGTCCGCAGCGCGGTGAGCCGGCTGTACTACCGGATGGTCAACAAGTGGGTGGATGTCGAACTGACCGACGGCGTGGGCGACTTCCGCCTGCTGTCCCGCCGTGCGGTGGACGCGCTGCTGTCGATGCCGGAGTACAACCGCTTCTCCAAGGGGCTGTTCTCCTGGATCGGCTTCGACACGGTGACCTTCGACTACCGCAACGCCGCCCGCGCGGCCGGTGAGACCAAGTGGCGGTTCGGGGCGCTGCTCAACTACGGCATCGACGGGCTCATCTCCTTCAACAACCGTCCGCTGCGGATGGGTATCCACCTCGGCCTCGCGCTGGCGGGTCTGGCCGGCCTGTACGCCGCCTGGGTCACGGTGGCCGCGGCGGTCGGCGGGGTGACCGCGCCGGGCTATGTGACGCTGATCGTCGCCATCGTCGGGCTCGGCGGGCTGCAGATGATGATGCTGGGGCTGATGGGCGAATACATCGGCCGTATCTACTATGAGTCCAAGCGGCGGCCGCACTTCCTGGTCAAGGAGACCAACGTGCCGCGGTCGGCACTGCTCGGCACCAACCCCGGCGCACAGGCCTTCCTGCCGGCGCCTTCGGCCTCGGCCTCGGTTCCACCGTCGGCCCCGGCCCCGGCCCCGGCTTCGACGCCGGCTTCGACGCCGGCTTCGGCTTCGGCTTCGGCGGAGGGCCTGCGCTGATGCCCGCGCGTTTCCTCCAGGTGCTCCGCTTCGGCCTGGTGGGTGTCGTGAACACCGGCACCTTCTACGGCTGCTATCTCGTCCTGCACCGCTGGATGCCGTACTACCCGGCGTATGTGGTGGCGTTCGTGCTGAGCATGATCGGCTCGTTCTTCCTCAACACGTACTTCACCTACCGGACCCGCCCGACCTGGCGGAAGTTCCTGTTCTTCCCGCTGACCAACCTGACGAACTTCATCGTCACCTCGGTGGGCATGTACATCCTGGTGGAGTGGTGCGGCGTGGGTGAGAAGCCCGCCCCGCTGATCGCGGCGGCGGCCGCGATCCCCGTGACGTTCGTGCTGTCCCGGCGGATCCTGCTGACTCGCGAGCCGCGGGCCGCCGCCCCCGAGCCCGCCCTCACCCCGGCTACCCGCGACGCAGGATGACGTAGCCCTCGCCGTCGGCGATCTCGGTGTAGGCCGCCGACGGATGGAGCTGGTGGGCGTATCCGACCGGGTCGGGGACCCAGCCGGATCCGTTGTCGAGCGCGATGTAGTCGGGAACGACGTTCTGGGCGCCGCCGACCCAGTAGACCGTGCAGCGGTCGACGAGCCGGCTGATCGGTCCGACGTTGGCCTCGACGCTCGCGCCGTCGGGGATCTGCCGGAGCAGCTTCTCCACGGCCCTGACGTGCCGGCCCGGCTCGTACGTGGCGGTGTGGGTGAGGTCGGCCAGCGGGAGCGTGGTGCTCAGCGCCATGGCGGCGGCGGCCACGGCGGCCGGCAGCTGCGAGGCGTAGGAGCGCAGCCAAGGCCGCGGGCTCTCTCGCGACCGGTTGATCGCGTCGACGAGGGCGAGGGTGACGATGGGCATCAGCACGGCGCTGTAGTGCCAGTCCAGACCCCAGTAGTGGTCGTCGTGGGAGATGAAGCGCCAGCCCATGGTGGGCAGGATGGCGATCAGCAGCGGGGAGCGCAGCGCGAGCAGTCCGCTGGTCGGCAGGAGGATCCAGAGCAGAGTGCGCAGCGCGGTGTCGGGCGGGATCGTGCCGGCCACCGGGGCGCCGCTCCCGCCGAGCTTGTTCCAGTAGTCGTAGGCGCCGCCGTGGTTGAAGGCGGGGATGATGACGCCGAAGGCGATGGCGGCGAAGGCGATGCCGAAGCCGATGAGCCAGACGGCGTACGACGCGATCCGCGGATCGTCGCGCCGGGTGCGCAGCAGGATGACGACGCCGATGGCGGCGACGGTCGCCCCCATGTCCTCCTTGACGAGGATGAGCGGCAGCGCCCACCACATGGCGGTCTTCCACCGCTTGCGCAGCACGGCCTCCAGCGAGAAGGCGAGCATCGGCATGGCGAAGGCGATCTCGTGGAAGTCGAACTCGACGGCGCGCTGCACCCCCCACGACAGCCCGTAGGCGACACCGATGGCCAGCCCCCGGCCGCGCCCCAGGAAGTGGGCACTGACCCGGGTGACCGGGATGACGGAGACCGCGAAGAGGACGGCCTGCGCCACGAGGAGGGTGACCGGCGTCGGGAACACCCGGTAGAAGGGGGCGATCAGGGCGGTGACCGGGCTGAAGTGGTCGCCGAGGATATTGGTCCCAGGACCCTTGAGATCGGCGACCGGGGCCTGGAGGTGCGCGTAGGACTTGACCGCCTGCTCGAAGATCCCGAGGTCCCAGGACATCGTCGCCATCCGCCGGAACCGGACGGCCGACAGCGTGGCGTACGCGACGAAGAGCGCGCCGGCCAGCCAGTACGGGTCGAGCCGGGGCCGCAGGAGACCGTTCAGCCGCGTGCTGGGCGCGGCGCTGTTCCCGTGCTGGGCGGGGATGGCTGCGGTAGCCATATCCATGCTGCGGTCCTTTCGCACGGGGAACACGGGGAAGACGAGCGGCACCCTCGGCCTGTTCGCGCCCGCCACGAAAAGATACGTGAGTGCCGCCCGGGGTGTGATTCGTCGCTCTTGTTCAGGACTCGTCGCCATCACTCGTCCTGCAGTATGCGTCGCTCTTGGTGACGGTGGCCATGGACCCGCCGGGCGGTGCGTCCGGCCTCCGTGGCGGACCGGGCGAGAGGGCACGTTTCGGCCCGAATAGTTGTGGCATCGTCAGACCGCTGGTCGGCCCCGGCCGATACGCTCGCACTCCCAGCCATGACTTTGTTCAGGAGCAGACATGAACGGCCCAGGCGCCACACCGCCCCAGCCGAGTGACGGCACGCGGACCGGCCTGCGAGTCCTGTTCGTGCTGCTCGCGGTGGTGTCGTGCGGCATGCTCGCCTGGACACCGCTGCTGCGCGTCGCCCTGCTGAAGCGGCGCAACGCGGCGGACTGGGTGCTCTGCGGGGCCTCCTTCGTTCTCACGCTCACGCTGCTGGTGCTCATCGGCCAGGAGCAGAACAGCGGCAGCCCGCGGTCGAACGCGCTGGTCATCGTCCTGCTCGCGCAGGCCGCCGCAGCCGCGGTGTACTACTGGGTCACCGACGTCCGGCACTACCGGGCTCTGGACGCGCGGACGCCGCCGCGTCCGTACGGCCAGCAGCCGTTCCCCTACGGGGTTCAGCAGCAGCAGCAGCAACAACAGCAGCAGCCGCCCGCGCCGCGCGCCGACTACAACCCGTACCGCGACACACCCACCCCGGCCCCGGCTGCCCCCGCCCCGGCCCCGGAGCCCACCCCGGTCCCCGGACCGTCCGGCCCGCCCGCCCCGCGTATCGAGCAGGTCCGCGCCGAACTCGACGAGCTGAGTGACTACCTCCGCAAGGAGGAAGGCAGATGAACGGCCGGCTCGTCGCCGGGCGGTACGAGCTGACCACCGTCCTCGGCCAGGGCGGCATGGGCCAGGTGTGGACGGCGTACGACCGCCGGCTGGACCGCCGCGTCGCCGTGAAACTGCTCCACCCCGACAAGGTCACGGGTGGCGAGAACGTCGCCGAGCTGCGCCAGCGGTTCGACCGGGAGTGCCGGGTCACCGCCCAGGTCGACCATCCCGGCCTGGTCACCGTCCATGACGCGGGCAGCGACGGCGATGAGCTGTACCTCGTCATGCAGCACGTCGAGGGCTCGAACCTCGGCGACCACCTCGCCGAGCACGACCCTTATCCCTGGCCGTGGGCGGTGGCGGTCGCCGCCCAGTTGTGCGCCGCGCTCTCCGCCGTTCACGCGGTGCCGATCGTGCACCGGGACCTCAAGCCGCGCAACATGATGGTCCGCCCCGACGGCACCGTCGTCGTGCTCGACCTCGGCGTCGCCTCCGTCATGGACACCGACACCACCCGGCTCACCCACACCGGTTCGCCGATCGGCAGCCCCGCCTACATGGCCCCGGAACAGGCGATGGGCGGCGCGATCGGCCCGCGCACCGACCTGTACGCACTCGGCGTGGTCCTCCATGAACTGCTCAGCGGCAATGTGCCGTTCCACGGCTCCACGGCGCTCGGCGTCCTCCACCGCCATCTGTACGAGACCCCCGTCGCGCTCCGCCGGCTTCGCGCCGATGTGCCGGCGCCGCTCGAATCCCTCGTCCTGCGGCTGCTCGCCAAGGACCCCCAGCACCGCCCCGCCGACGCCCAGCGCGTCTACGGCGAACTGGCGGCACTGCTCCCAGCCGCGGGGACAGCGAACGCTCAGCGTCCGACCGGGCCCATGGACCCCACCCGTCCCTTCCTCCGTCCTCACGCCCCCTGGCCCGACCGGCCCGGCACCGGACAGGACGGGGTCCAGTCGCCGGCCATGCCGACGGTGCCGCCGCCCACGACACCGCCCTCCACGCCGCCGGCCATGCCCACCACGCCCCCGACGAGCCCGGACATCGCGGCGGCGGTCGACGAGGTCAGACGGCTCCTGGACGCCGGCCGCATCACCCAGGCCGTCGACATCCTCGGCGGTGTACTCCCGGCCGCCGCGGAGAAGCACGGCGAGCACTCGCCGATCCTCCGCATGCTGCGCAAGCAGTACGCCGCCACGCTCATGGAGGACGGGCAGTACCGCCGCGCTTTCCCCGAACTGCGCCGGCTGGCCGATGAGTTCGCCGCCCAGAGCGGTCCGGGCGACCGTCAGGTCCTCCAGTTCCGCTACGAGGCCGCGCAGTGCCTCGAACAGCTCGGCGAGGCCCCTGCGGCCCTCGCCGAATACCGCACCCTCCTGCCGTACTTCGAGCGTTACGCGGCCACCGATCCCGTCCTCCCGATGGAGGTCCGCCGCAGGATCGGCCACCTCCTGCTCTCCGTCGGCGACCGCACCACCGCCCGCGAGGTGCTCGCGCGCCTGCTCTACGACTCCGACCGCGTCCACGGCCCCCACCACCCGTTCTCCGCCGAGCTGCGCCGCATGCTGGCATGGCTGGGGCAAGTGCGGGCATGAGCCGGGCAGATGGACGGTCCTTCCGGGCCGTTCCGATCGCCGGACCTTCAACGCCATAGGGTGCGCACATGTACGAACGCGGGGCACGGTCAGCACGGATACTCCTCTGCGGGCTGGCGGTCGCCGGTCTGCTCGGCATCGCCGGCTGCAAGGACACGACGCAGCCCGGCAGCAACGGCAACGCACCCGGCAAGAGCGCACCCGGTGGAAGCGCGCTCGCCGCCGTCGACACGCTCACCGTCAAGGGACGTGCGCCGAAGACCGGTTACACGCGGGAGAAGTTCGGGAAGTCGTGGGTCGACACCGATCACAACGGCTGCGGGACCCGCGACGACATCCTCAAGCGCGACCTCACAGGAAAAACGTTCCGCGCCGAGCAGGGCGGTGACTGTGTCGTCACGTCGGGGACGCTCGACGATCCGTACACCGGGCAGAAGATCACGTACACCCGGGGGAAGAGCAAGGTCGACATCGACCACGCGGTGGCGCTGTCCGATGCCTGGCAGAAGGGCGCCGGCCAGTGGACGGACGACAAGCGGGTGCAGTTCGCCAACGACCCGACGAACCTGATCGCCGCCGACGCGTCGGCCAACCGCGCCAAGGGCGACGGTGACGCGGCGACCTGGCTGCCCCCGAACAAGGGCTACCGGTGCGAGTACGTGGCGCGGCAGGTAGCGGTGAAGAAGAAGTACGGGGTCTGGGTCACCGCGGCCGAGAAGGACGCGATGCGGAAGCAGCTGAACACCTGCCCGACCCAGAAACTGCCCACGTCCTGAGCCGGCCGCCCACGTCCTGAGCCGGGCGCCTGGGCCCCGTCCCGAGCAGGGCTCCTGAGCCAAAACCTCAACTGGTGGCGTCTCGTTCGGCAGAGTGCTGGATATCGAAGCGTTCTGATCAATATCCTCGATCTTCGGAAGGTCGAAGCACCGCCGCTCGATCCCACGCCGGGAGGCACCATGGTCCGCCGACGCACCGCCGTCTCGCTCGCCGCCGCCGCGCTTGTCGCGATGACCCCTGTGCTCAGCGCGTGCGGCACCCCCCGCGCCGGGGCCGCCGCTGTGGTGGGGAACGAGACGATCTCCGTCTCGGCCCTGCAGTCGAAGGTCAACGCGGTACGCACCGCGCAGGAGAAGCTGCCGCAGTCGGCGACTCTGATCGAGAACAGCAGCCAGCTGACGAGCGAGACGCTCGGCAACATGGTCTTCGAGCGCGTCCTCAAGAAGGCCGCGCATGACGCCGGGGTCACCGTGAGCCCGGCGGAGGTACAGAAGCAGCGGACGGCGATCGAGCAGCGGCAAGGCGGCGCGGACGCGGTGAAGGCGCAGGTGGTGCAGAGCCAGCACCCCTTCGCTCCCGCCGACATCGATACCGTCATCGGCGAGCAGATCGCCCAGACCAAGCTCATGACGGGCCTCGGCTTCCAGCCGGGCAGCGACGGAGGGATCACGGCGCTGCAGGCGCTGCTGGTGAAGACGTCGAAATCGATGGGCATCGACGTCAGCCCGCGGTACGGAACGTGGAACGCGGAGAGCGGGAAGCTCCTCGCCCTCCAGGAGCCATGGCTCGTCAAGGCGCCACAGGCCCTCCCGGGCGCGTAGGGCCCGTCCGGCCGATCTTGGCCGGGTTCGCGGCGCCTGGCGGGCGCCCGATTTTTGCAGGGCGCCACGGGTTCCGGGGATCGACTGCGGTGCCACCCACGCCATGACAGGGTGGCACCCCGAATTCCGGAGCACCGAAATATCCCTGGATGCCTTCCTTGATACGTTCCCCGCTTCCGTTACGCGCCACACTCTCCGCGGTCGCGCTGACCGCACTGCTCACTCTGGCCGGCTGCACGGGCGACGGGGGTGGCGGCAGTGACAACGCGGACAAGATCTCCGGCACGGTCACTCCGTCCGTGACCGCGTCGGTCTCCCTGTCCGCGACCCCCTCGCCGTCGGTTTCGCCTTCGCCCATCGCGACGACGGCGGTGCCGACGCCGGCACCGGCCGGGACGCAGAGCGCCACCCCGACCCGCACCCCGGCCCCCAGCCACATGACGACGGCGCCCGCGCCGACGCCGACCCCGGTCGGCGACAGCGGCGACATCCTGGCGCCGTCGGGGAACCACTACAAAGCGGGCCAGTTCTGCAAGGAGGCCCATCTGGGCCTCACCACGCATGACGGCAACGGCAGGCTGCTGCGCTGCGCGATGAAGAGCGGCAAGCCGCACTGGGGATACGCGTAGCGGGCACGAGGTAGGTTCGTGCGGTGGACGACTCGATGACCCCCGCGCCAGGCCGCCTCGTACTGCTCACCACCAGCCACCGGGTGGCGCCCGGCCTGCTGTCATGGCCCGCGTGGGAGCTGCTGCGTGCGGCCGACCAGGTCATCTGCCCGGATCCCGGGCACCCGCAGCTCCCCTATCTGCGCGAGGCCGGCGTGGATGTCGTCCATACGTCGCCCACCGGCCGTGAACTGGTCGACGCGACCGCGGGCGACCGTACCGTCGTCTATCTCCCGGCCGCCGACGGCGACCCCGCGGTCACCGACGAGCTGGCCCGCCTCGGCGGGTCGGGACGGGTCGCGATGCCCGATCTGGAACTGCTGCCCGGCTCGTACGACCTGCCGGGAGCGCGGCTGCTCGACCTCGTGCAGGTCATGGACCGGATCCGCGCGGAGTGCCCGTGGACCCGCGAGCGGACCAACGCGGACCTGGCCAAGTACGGCATCGAGGAGATGTACGAACTGGTCGAGGCGATCGAGGAGGGCGACCGGGAGTCGCTGCGCGAGGAGCTCGGGGACGTGCTGCTGCAGGTCGTCTTCCACGCCCGGATCGCGGAGGAGGACGCGGAGGAGCCGTTCTCGATCGACGATGTGGCGGGCACGATCGTCGACAAGCTCATCCACCGGCATCCGCACATCTTCGGCGACGAGATCGCCGAGACCCCGGAGGCCGTGCAGGCGAACTGGGTCCGCCTCAAGGGCATCGAGAAGCAGCGCGATTCGGTGACGGACGGCGTCCCGGTGGGGCAGCCGGCGCTCGCGCTGGCCGCGCAGCTCACGGGCCGGGCGCGGGGGGCCGGGCTTCCGGTGCCGGCCGCCGCCGGCGTCGAGGTGCCGTCGGACGAGGCGGCGCTCGGCGATCTGCTGCTGGCGGTGGCCTCCGCGGCCACGGCGGCCGGGTTCGACCCGGAATCCGCGCTGCGGGCCGCCGCCCGCCGCTACCGCGACACCCTGCGCGCGGCGGAGTAAGCGACCACAGCGGAGGCGGGAGCGGCCGTACCGAAGGCGAGAGCGACCCCGTCAGGGACGTAGCCCGGGGCTGTTCGCGTTCAGGGAGCCGCCGGCCCTGATCGAGGCGCTCCGTAAACTGCGGACCGTCCCGGACCTGCTGCTCTGCGACGGTCATGGGCTGGCCCATCCCCGGCGCTTCGGCCTCGCCTGCCATCTCGGGGTGATCACCGGCATTCCGACCGCCGGGGTCGCGAAGACACCCTTCACCGGCAGCTACGATCCGGCGGCGCTGGGTCCTGAACGCGGGGCGTTCGCGCCGCTCGACGACGCCGGCGGGACCGTGGGCCGCGCGCTGCGCACACAGCAGGAGGTCAAGCCGGTCTATGTGTCGACAGGCCACCGTATCGGCCTGGACACGGCATGCCGCCACGTCCTCGCGCTGGCGCCGGAGTACCGGCTGCCGCAGACGACCCGGCTCGCCGACCGCCTCTGCCGGGACGCGCTAGCGTCAGGGTGTGCCTGACGAGACTGCCACCACCCCCGCCATCACCCCCGCCCCCACCCTCTTCACCTGGGAATTCGCCGCCGATCCGTACCCGGCCTACGCCTGGCTGCGCGAGCACTCGCCGGTGCACAGGACCACGCTCCCCAGCGGGGTCGACGCCTGGCTGGTGACGCGGTACGGGGACGCGCGGCAGGCGCTGGCGGACGCGCGGCTCAGCAAGAACCGGGGGCATCACAGCGAGGGCGCGAACGCCAAGAACAAGGTGGGGATCCCCGGCGAGCGCGGCGCGGACCTGATGACGCATCTGCTGAACATCGATCCGCCGGACCACACGCGCCTGCGGCGTCTCGTCTCGAAGGCGTTCACGCCGCGCAGGATCGCGGAGTTCGCCCCGCGGGTGCAGGAGTTGACCGACCGGCTCATCGACGGCCTGCAGAAGGACGAACAGGGCGCGGTGAAGGGGGAGGCGGACCTCATCCACGAGTTCGCGTTCCCGCTCCCCATCTACGCGATCTGTGACCTGCTGGGCGTTCCGGCCGAGGACCAGGACGACTTCCGGGACTGGGCGGGGATGATGATCCGGCACGGCGGCGGCCCGCGGGGCGGTGTCGCCCGGTCGGTGAAGAAGATGCGCGCCTATCTGCTGGAGCTGATCCACCGCAAGCGCGCGGATCCCGGCGACGATCTGATCTCCGGGCTGATCAGGGCCAGCGACCACGGCGAGCATCTCTCGGAGAACGAAGCCGCGGCGATGGCCTTCATCCTGCTGTTCGCCGGGTTCGAGACGACGGTGAATCTCATCGGCAACGGCATGCACACCCTGCTGCACCATCCCGGACAGCGGGCACAGCTGCAGGAGTCGATCGCACGCGGTGAGACGGACCTGCTGGAGACCGCTGTCGAGGAACTGCTGCGCTACGACGGGCCGGTGGAGCTGGCGACCTGGCGGTTCGCGACGGAGTCGCTCACGATCGGCGGCCAGGTGATCGGTGCGGGCGATCCGGTGCTGGTGGTCCTGGCGGCGGCCGACCGCGATCCGGACCGGTTCGACGGTCCCGACACGTTGGATCTGGCGCGCCGCGACAATCAGCATGTCGGATACGGGCACGGCATCCACTACTGCCTCGGCGCCCCGCTGGCCCGCCTGGAGGCGCAGTCCGCGCTCGCGACGCTGCTGACCCGCCTCCCGGATCTGCGACTGGCCGCCGGGCCGGACGAACTGCGGTGGCGCGGTGGCCTGATCATGCGCGGACTGCGGACGCTGCCGGTGGCCTTCACCCCGGAATCGACGCGCACCCCCGAATCGACAGGCATCCCCGAATCGACGCGCACCCCCGGATCCGCGCGCTGAATCGGAGGCGCTGAGTCCGGGGCTCCGTCCGGCCCTTCGAAACGTTGAAACCCCTGATGAAGCATCAATAATGTCCTGTACAAGAGCTACGGGACGAAATCGACCGTGACCTCAGCGTGACGCCCGCTACACCGACTTGTGATGCCATGGTCAACACCGCTACGTTCTGCGGTCATCGCAGACTTCGCAGAAAGGTGACCGAATGCTGAAGTCCGGGAACGGCCGACATCGCCGACCGAGCCAGGCCTCGACCGCCATCGTGGTGGTCGCGGTGACGGGAGCGGGGATCGCACTCCCGCTGCTCGGCGCAGGCGCAGCCCAGGCGGCCGACGCCACGACCTGGGACAAGGTGGCGGTATGTGAGAGCGGCGGCATGTGGAGCGCCAACGTCGGCAACGGTTTCTACGGTGGTCTGTCGATCACCAAGGACACCTGGGAGCAGTACGGCGGCACCGTCTACGCGGCGCGCCCCGATCTGGCCAGCCGCTCGCAGCAGATAGCCGTCGCCGAGACGCTGCTGTCCGCACTGGGCCCCGACGCCTGGCCCGGCTGCTCGGTGGCCGCGGGACTGGTCCAGGGCGGCGCGACTCCCAGCGTCGACCCGGGCGCGAGCATGCCGGTGACCCCGGCTCCCTCCGCTCCGGCGTCGCCCACGACGCCCGCGGTCCCTACGTCGCCATCGACGCCCACGTCGCCCACGGCCAGCCCCACGGCCGGCCCTTCGGGCGCGGCGAAGCCCACCGGCGCCCCCGCCACCCCCTCGAGCCCGGCCACCACGCCGGCCCCGGGGCAGAGCCAGGGCAAGCACGCCAAGCCCGTGGCGCCCGATCCGACGGGGACGGACACTCCCGGCCGCGCCTCGCGCGACGCGCAGCGGGGTGCAGGAGTCGTGGACGGCGGCAGACCGGGCGGCGTTCAGAGCGATGGCGAGTACATCGTGGTGCCGGGCGACAACCTGTCAGCCATCGCCGCGGCTCATCACTTGCCGGGCGGCTGGACCGCGCTCTATGGGGCAAATGACCGTATTGTAGGGGCAAATCCGGACCTTATCCTCCCCGGTCAGCACCTCAACTTGAGTTACTGAGGCCGTCGCGAACGGTCCCGGTGCCCCGCTCCTTGTGACAAGGGTCTCCGTGGCGCCTGTGACCACTCGCTCGCACAGCGCCGACTTTCTCCCTTCCGACCTGGGCATCTGTGGGTCCGCTCGGGCGGACAGGGGAGTTGGTGTGTGGACCAGGGATGTTTGTCCTCGCCGGGACCGTGTGCTTAACGTCGTACCGCTCGCCACAGCGGGCCCCGCCGGTCAGGATCGCCGAGTCCTGCCGCCGACCGACGGGAACAGTCGACGCGAAAGCGCCGTAGGCAGGAGCGGGGGACCCAAGGTCTTCCGCCGGTCCAGCTCCGTACTCGTACGGAACGGGCCGGCTTGGGGTTAAGCAGCGCAGCGAAAGCCGGCGCCGCCGGGCAACTCACGCCCGAACCCGACAGCTGACCTCGTAGGCGTCGGTGAGGAAGAAACAACCATGGGTAAGCACCGTCGCCCCTCGAAGACCGTACGTTTCGCCGCTCTTGCCGGTGTCACCTGTGCGGCGATCGCCGTCCCGATGATCGGCGCCTCCTCGGCCTCCGCCGCTTCCGTCGCCACCTGGGACGCCGTCGCCCAGTGCGAGTCCGGTGGCAACTGGTCGATCAACACCGGTAACGGCTACTACGGTGGCCTGCAGTTCTCCCAGTCCAGCTGGCAAGCGGCCGGCGGCACGGCGTACGCCGCCCGCGCCGACCTGGCCACCAAGGACCAGCAGATCGCGGTCGCCGAGAAGCTGCTCGCCCTGCAGGGCCCGGGTGCCTGGTCCTGTGCCGGTGCCGGCAACCTGACCGCCGGTGGCCCGGCCGCCAACGTGAACCCCTCCGGTTCCTCGTCCGCCAAGAGCTCTTCGAGCAGCTCCTCCAGCTCGAGCAGCACCACGGACCACGCCAAGAAGACCCAGCACGCCGACCGCTCCGCGAAGCGCACGGCGCCCGCCAAGACCGAGGCCAAGAAGGCCGCCCCGGTCCAGCAGGGCAATGGCGAGTACAAGGTCGTCAAGGGCGACTCCCTCTCCAAGATCGCCCGGGCGCACCACGTCTCCGGCGGCTGGGCGAATCTCTACAAGCTCAACAAGAGCGTCGTCCACGACGCCGACCTGATCTACCCGGGCCAGCAGCTGCACCTCAGCTGAGCAGCTGCACCTGAGCTGAGCCGGCAACCGCACCTCAGCTGAGTCTCTCGCTCACCCCAGGTCTCCCCGGCCGGGCACGCACTCCCCCCGAGCGTGTCCGGCCGGGGTTTTCCCGTTGGTCACCTGTTGTTGGTCTTTGGTCCCTTTTTCGTCTCAGGGGTCGGCCGATCGACTGGCCGGGCCCCCCGGGCGGTTAGGCTCGTGTCGCAAGAGCAGAGAGACACGCATCAGCTGTACACAGCCTGAAGGAGACACTCGTGCCGTCCATCGACGTCGTCGTAGCCCGGGAAATCCTCGACTCGCGAGGCAACCCCACCGTCGAGGTCGAGGTCGGCCTCGACGACGGGAGCACCGGCCGTGCCGCCGTTCCGTCCGGTGCCTCCACCGGAGCGTTCGAGGCCCTCGAGCTTCGCGACGGTGACAAGAGCCGTTACATGGGCAAGGGCGTGGAGAAGGCCGTTCTCGCCGTCATCGAGCAGATCGGCCCGGAGCTCGTCGGCTACGACGCCACCGAGCAGCGGCTGATCGACCAGGCGATGTTCGACCTGGACGGCACCCCGGACAAGTCCTCGCTCGGCGCCAACGCCATCCTCGGCGTCTCCCTCGCCGTCGCGCACGCCGCCTCCGAGGCGTCCGACCTGCCGCTCTTCCGCTACCTGGGCGGCCCGAACGCGCACGTGCTGCCTGTCCCGATGATGAACATCCTGAACGGCGGGTCGCACGCCGACTCGAACGTCGACATCCAGGAGTTCATGATCGCGCCGATCGGCGCGGAGTCCTTCTCCGAGGCCCTGCGCTGGGGCGCCGAGGTCTACCACACCCTCAAGGGCGTGCTGAAGGAGCGCGGCCTGTCCACCGGTCTGGGCGACGAGGGCGGCTTCGCGCCGAACCTCGACTCCAACCGTGAGGCGCTCGACCTCATCGTCGAGGCCATCAAGAAGGCCGGCTACCAGCCCGGCCAGGACATCGCGCTCGCGCTCGACGTCGCCGCCTCCGAGTTCCACAACGAGGACGGTTCGTACGACTTCGAGGGCAAGAAGATCTCCGCCGGCGAGCTGTCGGACTACTACGCCGAGCTGGTCGCCGCGTACCCGCTGGTCTCCATCGAGGACCCGCTGAACGAGGAGGACTGGGAGGGCTGGAAGGCTCTCACCGCCAAGCTCGGCGACAAGGTCCAGATCGTCGGCGACGACCTCTTCGTCACCAACCCGGAGCGTCTGCAGCGCGGCATCGACGAGGAGTCGGCGAACGCCCTGCTCGTCAAGGTCAACCAGATCGGCTCGCTGACCGAGACCCTCGACGCGGTCGAGCTGGCCCAGCGCAACGGCTTCAAGTGCATGATGTCGCACCGCTCCGGTGAGACCGAGGACGTCACCATCGCCGACCTGGCCGTCGCCACCAACTGCGGCCAGATCAAGACCGGCGCCCCGGCCCGCTCCGAGCGCGTCGCCAAGTACAACCAGCTCCTGCGCATCGAGGAGATCCTGGACGATGCGGCGGTCTACGCCGGCCGTTCCGCGTTCCCCCGCTTCAAGGGCTGATCGGCGGCACCGCCGCACGTCTGACCTACGTCCCCGCGCCCGGTCCCGTACCGTGGCCGGGGACGTAGGTACGTACGGGTACGGACGAGGGGAGACGGCGTGGGGGCGGATCGGTTCTCCACCGCGGCGCGTCTGAAAGCGATCGGCCAGGAGGCGCAGGCCCGTGTCTACCGCGCGGCCGCCCGGCGCCCGGCTCCCCGGCGCAGCAAGCTCACCGGACGGGCCGCGCTGCTGGCGCTCGTGCTCTGCGCGCTGATCGTCGCCCTCGCCTACCCGATGCGGCAGTACATCGCCCAGCGCTCGGAGATCGCCGACCAGCGCAAGCAGGCCCAGCAGGCCCGCGACCGCGTCGAGCAGCTGCGCGAGGAGAAAGCCCGCTGGCAGGACCCGGCGTATGTGAAGACCCAGGCCCGCCTGCACCTGCACTTCATGCTGCCCGGTGAGACCGGTTATACGGTGGCGAGCCCGACCCCGGACTCCGGCACCGGCTCCACCGCGGCCGGCCGGCGGTCCTCGGACGAGGCCGCCGCACACCGCCCCTGGTACGACAATTTCTGGGACAGCGTCGACCACGCCGACGCCGCCGCGGCGCCCCGCCGCTGACCCTCCACGATCGAGAACGGCACATGACCTCGCGCCCACCCGTCGCCCATCACCCCTCCAATGAAGAGCAGAGCTCTGCCCCTATGTACCCCACCCCGCACACCCTCCCCACCGACGCCGACATCGCCGCGTTCAAGGAGCAGCTGGGCCGCCCGCCGCGCGGCCTGCGGGCCATCGCCCACCGCTGCCCGTGCGGGCAGCCCGACGTGGTCGAGACCCAGCCGCGGCTGGAGGACGGTACGCCGTTCCCGACGCTGTACTACCTGACCTGCCCGCGCGCCGCGTCCGCCATCGGGACGCTGGAAGCCGACGGCGTCATGAAGGAGATGACGGCCCGGCTCGCCACGGACCCGGAACTGGCCGCCGCGTACCGGGCCGCGCACGAGGACTACATCACGCGCCGCGACGCCATCGAGGTACTCGAGGGCTTCCCGAGCGCGGGCGGCATGCCCGACCGCGTGAAGTGCCTCCACGTCCTGGTCGGCCACTCACTGGCCGCCGGCCCCGGCGTGAACCCGCTGGGCGACGAGGCCATCGCGATGCTTCCCGAGTGGTGGCGCAAGGGCCCGTGCGTCAGCGGCGGCTCCTGTACATCCGTCGAAGAGGACGTCACATGACCCGAGTAGCAGCCATTGACTGCGGTACGAACTCGATCCGGCTGCTCGTCGCCGACGCCGACCCGGTCACCGGCGACCTGAAGGACCTCGACCGGAGGATGACGATCGTCCGCCTCGGGCAGGGCGTGGATCGTACCGGCCGGCTGGCGCCCGAGGCGCTGGAGCGGACCTCCGCGGCCTGCCGCGAGTACGCCGCGGCGATCCGCGAGCACGGCGCGGAGCGCGTCCGCTTCGTGGCGACGTCCGCCTCGCGCGACGCCGAGAACCGCGCGGATTTCGTGCGCGGTGTGGTGGACATCCTGGGCGTCGAGCCCGAGGTGATCACCGGTGACCAGGAGGCCGAGTTCTCCTTCACCGGCGCCACCAAGGAGCTGGCCGGCCACGATCATCTGGCGAAGCCGTATCTGGTCGTCGACATCGGCGGCGGTTCGACCGAGTTCGTGGTCGGCGACGACAGCGTGCTCGCTGCCCGCTCCGTCGACATGGGCTGTGTGCGGATGACCGAGCGGCACCTGACCGGCGACGACGGCCGGATCGTCGATCCGCCGACGCTCGGCCGGATCACCGCGATAAAGGCCGACATCAACGCGGCGCTCGACGAGGTGGCCGGCTCCGTCCCGCTCGAACAGGCCCGCACCCTCGTCGGCCTGGCCGGTTCCGTCACCACGGTCGCCGCCATCGCGCTGGGCCTGACGGAGTACGACTCGGCCGCGATCCACCATTCGCGGGTCTCCGTCGAGCAGGTCAGGGAGATCACCGGCCGGCTGCTCGCGGCGACCCACGCCCAGCGCGCGGCCATCCCCGTGATGCACCCCGGACGGGTCGACGTCATCGGCGCCGGAGCGCTCGTCCTGCTCCAGATCATGGAGCGGATCGGGGCCCGCGAGGTGGTCGTGAGCGAGCACGACATCCTCGACGGCATCGCGTACAAACTGGCAGAGGAGCCGGACAAGAGCTGACCTGCGGTGATGCGTCGATCCTAGGCGCATAGCGGCCGGTTCCGCCTTGCGGCGGCACCGGGGCCGCTGTCGTCCGGTGCGGTGGGTGGTCGCATCGGATCCCGCGCTGCGACGTCCGAGACCGAGTGCCCGTACATCAGTACAGTCAGGACACTCCAGGAACAGAGGAGACCAAGCGCGGAGCAGAGAGAGCGGTGCGGAACGCCATCACCAGCGTGCCGTTGCTATTCGGTGGGTGCAGTTCGCGCTGCTCGGAGTCGTCGTCCTGTTGGCGGGATTCCAAATCTGGGAGCGAGGGCACAACGAGGGTTCGAACTCGATCATGTTCGGCCTGATGGCTGCATCCGCACTGTCCATCGGAGTTCTGGGACGCTGCCGGACAGGGGCGGTCAGGGCGGCCAACGAGCCCGGTGAGCCATCACAGCGCTAGCTCCGTGTCCCGGCTCCTCGCCCCGCACAACATCTTGATCACCGACCGCGCGCACCTGATCGACTGGGGTCCCGCCCATGCGCCACGGGGGCAGCGCATGCACGGGGTCACCCTCGTCGGTGGTCGGGGTTGGGGTCGTGCCAACGCTTGCGGCCTGGTGAGTAGAGGACTTCCTGACGCGCGAGGCGTGCCGCCACCGCTGCATCGGTGTCCGGGGCGCTGTTCCTCAAACTGGTTCTCGACGAGCCCTCGATGGGCAGCGAGGCCATGCCGTAACCGGATCGCCGGTGGGGCTTTTAAAGGGCCTACCGCCCGTGTGATGGCGAGCTGGTGCTCGTCCGCTGCTTCTCCCGTGCGCCGACGCCACTCCTGCCCGACTGGATCACCTGGAGCATCGCGTAGGACGAACTTTGTGAAACTCTTCACATGAAGTTCCGGCCCTGTGGCCCAGTTTTCCAAGGCCGTAGGGCCCGGAGCCCCTTAAAACCCTTGCGGCGCGGTGTTTCCACGGTGTTACGGCCCCATGGACCCGCCTCATCAGGGCGCCGATCTTCGCTGATCAGACGGCGCGCTCAACGCCCCATCCGCGTCTCGGGTTCCCTTGTTGTGCTGTGGGCCTGATCACGCGGCCGGGCAGTGTAGCAGAGGGTGTCCAGTACCTTGTGAAGGGGCTCACGAGCACCCCTCCATCAGGTGCTGGATACTCGAACCATGAGCACTTCGGAGCGTCCACGGATCCTCGTAGTAGGCGGCGGATACGTCGGCCTGTACGCGGCGCGCCGCATCATGAAGAAGATGCGGTACGGCGAGGCGACGGTCACTGTCGTCGACCCGCGCTCGTACATGACGTACCAGCCATTCCTTCCCGAAGCTGCCGCCGGCAGCATCTCCCCGCGCCATGTCGTCGTCCCGCTGCGACGCGTGCTGCCCGGTGCGGAGGTGCTCACCGGCCGCGTGATGAACATCGACCAGGACCGCAAGGTCGCGTCGATCCAGCCGCTCGTGGGCGAGACCTACGAGCTGCCCTTCGACTACCTGGTCATCGCGCTCGGCGCGGTCTCCCGCACCTTCCCGATCCCCGGCCTCGCCGAGAACGGCATCGGTATGAAGGGCGTGGAGGAGGCCATCGGCCTGCGCAACCACGTGCTCGAACAGCTCGACAAGGCCGACTCCACGACGGACGAGGACGTCCGCCGCCAGGCGCTGACCTTCGTCTTCGTCGGCGGTGGCTTCGCCGGCGCGGAGACCATCGGCGAGGTCGAGGACATGGCCCGCGACGCCGCCAAGTACTACCCGAACGTCAAGCGCGAGGACATGCGCTTCATCCTCGTCGACGCCGCCGACAAGATCCTCCCCGAGGTCGGCCCGCAGCTCGGCGAGTGGGGCCTCGAGCACCTGCGCGAGCGCGGTATCGAGGTCTACCTCAGCACGTCGATGAAGTCCTGTGTCGACAAGCACGTGGTGCTGGCCAACGGTCTGGAGGTCGACGCCTCCACGATCGTGTGGACCGCCGGCGTCAAGCCGAACCCGGCCCTCGTCCGCTTCGGCCTGCCGCTCGGCCCGCGCGGCCACGTGGACACCTCGGAGAAGCTCCAGGTGCAGGGCACCGACTACATATGGGCCGCGGGCGACAACGCCCAGGTTCCGGACATCGCCGCCCGCAAGGCCGGTGCCGAGAACGCCTGGTGCCCGCCGAACGCCCAGCACGCGCTGCGCCAGGCCAAGGTCCTCGGCGACAACGTGGTCTCGGGGATGCGCGGCTTCCCGCAGCAGACCTACGCCCACGCCAACAAGGGCGCGGTCGCCGGTCTCGGTCTGCACAAGGGCGTCGCGATGATCGTCGTTGGCAAGACCAAGATCAAGCTCAAGGGCCGGCTCGCCTGGTACATGCACCGTGGCTACCATGGCATGGCCGTACCGACCTGGAACCGCAAGATCCGGGTCTTCGCGGACTGGACGCTCGCGATGTTCCTCAAGCGCGAGGTCGTCTCGCTCGGCGCCATGGAGAACCCCCGCGAGGAGTTCTACGAGGCCGCCCGTCCGGCCCCGGCGGCCGCGCAGGCAGCCGTCCGGGCGAACGCGGCTCCGGCCGCCGCCGGCAAGGCCGCCGAGAAGGCCAAGGCCTCCTGACCTCGGGTCACCCAGGTCCGGCAGGTCCGGTCGTATCCGTAACGCCGAAGGGGCGTCCGCCATCCGTGGTGCGGACGCCCCTTCGGCGTTCTCCGGGGACGCCAGGGCGGTTGGGCCGGAAAATCACTCGCGTTGACGGTGGTCCGTCGTACGCTCGTACGCATGGCAGATGCGGCCCGTCGCATGCGCGACCTCGCTGAGAAGGCCCTACGGGCACCGTTCCCACTGCGCATCCGCGCCTGGGACGGAAGTGAGGCCGGTCCTCCGGACGCCCCCACCCTCGTCATACGGCGTCGGCGGGCGCTGCGCCGACTGCTGTGGAAGCCGGGAGAAGTGGGGCTGGCCCGCGCCTGGGTGGCCGGTGACCTGGACGTCGACGGCGATCTCTACGACGCGCTCGACCTGATCGCCGGCATCGTCTGGGACAAGGGCGAGGACAGCGCGCCGCACATCGGCACGCTCCGGCGCGCGGCCGCCGCGCTGCGCGACCCGCGCACCTACCGGCTCGCCCGTGAGGCATTCGTGCTCGCCGGGCCCGGACTGCCGCCCATGCCACCGCCCGAGGAGTCCCGCCGCCGGTTCGGCCCATTGCACAGCCCGGGGCGCGACAAGGAGGCGATCAGCCACCACTACGACGTCGGCAACGACTTCTACGAGCGCGTCCTCGGCCCGTCGATGGTGTACTCCTGCGCCTACTGGGAGCAGCCCGGCGTCACTCTCGAAGAGGCCCAGCGGGCCAAACTCGACCTCGTCTGCCGCAAGTTGGCGCTTCAGCCCGGCCAGATCCTGCTGGATGTCGGCTGCGGCTGGGGCTCCATGGTGCTGCATGCTGCCGAGCACTACGGCGTGCGCGCCGTGGGGATCACGCTCTCCACCGAACAGGCCGCGTACGCCCGCAAGCGCGTCGCGGAGGCCGGGCTCACCGACCGCATCGACATCCGCGTCCAGGACTACCGCGCGGTCGAGGACGGCCCGTACGACGCGATCTCCTCGATCGGCATGGCGGAACATGTTGGCCGCGACCTGTACCGCGAGTACGCCGCGCACCTCTACGGCCTGCTGCGGCCGGGCGGCCGGCTGCTCAACCACCAGATCGCCCGCCGCCCCTGGGCGGACGAGGAGGCTTACCACGTCGATGAGTTCATCGACCGCTACGTCTTCCCGGACGGCGAGCTCGCGTCCGTCGGCTCGACCGTCTCCCGTCTGGAGGAAGCCGGTTTCGAAGTGCGTGACGTCGAGGCGATCCGCGAGCACTACGCGCTGACGCTGCGGGCCTGGGTCGGCAACCTCGAGGACCACTGGCAGGAGGCGGTACGGCTCACGAGCCCGGGCCGGGCCCGGGTCTGGCGGCTCTACATGGCTGCCAGCGCGCTGTCGTTCGAGCAGAACCGGATCGGCGTCAACCAGGTCCTGGCGGTACGGACCGCCTCCGGCGGGGGGTCGGGGATGGAGCTCGCCAGGCCGTGGGGGTGAATTCTGCCCTCGAGCGCCGGGCGGGCTGCTTTCGCCTCAAGCGCCGGCGGGGCTGAACCGTGCCCTCGAGCGCCGGGCGGGCTTGATTTTTAAATCCCGCCCGGCGCTCGAGGCGAAAAGCCCACCCGGCCCTTGAGGGCCCCGCTACTCCGCCTTGATCGCGCTGAGCATGTTGAGCCGGGCCGCTCGCCGGGCCGGCCACAGGGCGGCGAGGACGCCGACCAGGGCCGCTCCGCCGAGGAAGATCGCGATGCGGTCCCACGGCAGGACCATCGCGTAGGTGTCCATGCTGCCGGCGATCAGCCGGCCGGCGGCCCAGCCGAGGAAGACCCCGAGCCCTATCCCGAGCAGGGCGCCGAACAGGGAGATCAGCAGGGACTCGAACCGGACCATCCGCTTGACGTCCCGGCGGTCGAGGCCGATCGCGCGCAGCACACCGATCTCGTGGGAGCGCTCGAAGACCGACATGGCCAGCGTGTTGATGACGCCGAGGACGGCGACGATCACGGCCATGGCGAGCAGCCCGTAGAGCATGTTCAGCATCATGCTGATCATGCCCCCGGCGTCCTGGGAGATATCGGCCTTGTCCTGGACCTTGATCGCCGGGTTGTTGCCCAGCGCCTTCTCGATGGAGTCCTTGGCCGCGGCGCTCGCGCCGTCGGCGGTCTTCACCATGACCTTCATGTCGGCGATCTTCGCCAGGTGCGGGTCGAGGGTCGCGGTGTCGACCAGGACGCCCTCCAGCATGTCGTTGCCCTTGTAGATGCCGCCGATGGTCAGCGTGCCCTTGGCCTTGTCGTCGTAGACGGTGGGCAGCGTGTCGCCGACCTTCCAGCCGCTGTGCTTGGCGGACTTGTCGTCCACGACGACGGTCGTGCCGCCCAGTCCGGCGGTCGAACCGGCGGTGAAGTCGAGGTTGACGAGGCGGTCGATGGTCCTGGTGTTGACGCCGGTCACCGACTGGTTGTCGCCGCCGACCTTGATCCAGGCGTTCCGCAGCGGGCTGGACGCGGTCACGGAGCCGAGGCCGCCGAGCGTCTTTTCGACCTCGGGGGAGAGGTCGGTGGCGCGGTTGACCATGCTGATCGTGTAGTCGGCCTTGACCGAGTCCGCGGCGAGCTTGTCGATGCCCTTCTGGACCGAGGTCGCGATCACCGTCAGACCGGTGATCAGCGTCAGGCCGATCATTAGCGCCGAGGCGGTCGCGGCGGTGCGCCGCGGGTTGCGTACCGAGTTCTGCCGGGCCAGCTTGCCGGTGACGCCGAACGGGCGCAGCAGCGGCCCCGCCGCGGCGATGACCGGGCGCGACAGCAGCGGCGTCAGGACGAACACGCCGATCAGCAGCAGACCGGCGCCGGCGCCCAGCGGCATCTTGCCGGTGTCCATGCTCATGCCCGCACCGGCGATGACCAGGGCGGCTCCCGCACCGGCCAGCAGTGCGCCGATGGTGTTGCGCAGCACCAGGCTCTTGGTGGTGGCCGGAGCGTGGACGCTGCTCATCGCGGCGACCGGCGGGATCCGGGACGCCCGGCGGGCGGGCAGCCATGCGGCGAGCATGGTGACGGCGACACCGACGACCAGCGACGCGGTGATCGTGCCGGATCCGACGACCAGCGGGCCGTCCGGCAGCGTCGCGCCCGTGGAGCCGAGCAGCGACCGCATGCCGACCGCGATGCCGATACCCGTCACGAGGCCGGCCACAGCGGCCGTCAGGCCGACGACGAACGCCTCGATCAGCACCGAGCGCGTCACCTGGCGGCGGCTCGCGCCGACCGCGCGCATCAGCGCCAGCTCCTTGGTGCGCTGGGCGACCAGCATGGTGAACGTGTTGGCGATGATGAAGATGCCGACGAACAGCGAGATACCGGCGAAGACCAGCAATCCGGTGTTCAGACCGCTCATCGCGGCGGTGATCCGGACCGCCTCGTCATCGGCCAGCTGCTGGCCGGTGACCACCTCGGTGCCCTTGGGCAGCGCCTTCTCGGCCGCGGTCTTGAGCGCGGCCTGGCTGGTGCCGGGCGCGGCCTTGACGTCGATCTCGTCGTACTGGCCGGGCTTGGCGAAGAGCTGCTGCGCGGTGGGGGTGTCGAAGAGGACGAGGCTGCCGCCCGCCGCGACATTGCCGTCGTCGGTTTCGAAGATGCCGGTGACGGTCTGGTGCATGACCGGGCCGTCGACCGACATGCGCACGGTGTCGCCGACCTGGAGTTGCGCCCGGTCGGCGGTCTTGGTGTCGAGCGCGACCTCGTCCGCCTTCAGCGGGGCGCGGCCGTCCGTCATCCGGTAGCGGGCATCGGTACCGTCCTTGCCGGCCGAGAAGTTCCCGCCCCGGGTGGTCCAGCCGTCGCCGATCAGCTTGCCGTCCTTGTCGGCGACGGCGGTGAAACCGGAGACGCTGCCGGTCGCCGAGGCCGCTCCGGGCAGCGCGCGGACCGTGTCCAGCTGCCGCTCGGTCAGATGCGGCCGCTCGTCGTCGCGGGAGTTGCCCTTGCCTGTGACACCGGGCTTGATGGCGACGGATACGTTCTCGTAGCTCTTGGCCGAGCTCTTCTTGAAAGCGCCGCCGATGGTGTCGGTGAAGACCAGGGTGCCGGAGACGAAGGCGACGCCGAGCATGACGGCGAGCACGGTCATCAGCAGCCTGGCCTTGTGCGCGAGAACATTGCGCAAGGCAGTGCGGAACATGGGGATCAGTCCTGGTTCGTTCGGTCGGGGCGGCAGTGCGGGGGCACAGCGGCGCGGCACCACGGCGGTGCGGTGGCGCGGCAGAACTGCGGGGCGGGGCGGGGCGCGGAGCGCGCCGGCCTCAGCTGGTGCGGCCGCCCTGGGCGTTGGAACCGGGGGTCTGGGGGCTCCCCCCGGAAAGACTCAGCATCCGCTCCAGGACGCCGTCGGAGGTCGGCTCGTGCAGCTCGTCGACCACGCGGCCGTCGGCGAGGAAGATCACCCGGTCCGCGTAGGACGCCGCGACCGGGTCATGGGTGACCATGACGATCGTCTGGCCCAGCTCGCGGACCGAATTGCGCAGGAACCCCAGGATCTCGGCGCCGGCACGCGAGTCCAGGTTGCCGGTCGGCTCGTCGGCGAAGATGATCTCCGGCTTGCTCGCCAGGGCGCGGGCGACCGCCACGCGCTGCTGCTGTCCGCCGGACAGCTGGTTCGGACGGTGCGACAGCCGGTCCGCCAGGCCGACCGTGGTGATCACCTGGTCGAGCCACTTCTTGTCCGCCTTGCGCCCGGCGATGTCCATCGGCAGCGTGATGTTCTCGGCCGCGGTGAGCGTAGGCAGCAGGTTGAACGCCTGGAAGATGAAGCCGATCTTGTCGCGCCGCAACTGCGTCAGCTGCTTGTCCTTGAGCGACGACAGCTCCGTCTCACCGATGCGCGCCGATCCGGCGGAGACCGAGTCGAGCCCCGCCATGCAGTGCATCAGCGTGGACTTGCCGGAACCCGACGGGCCCATGATCGCCGTGTACTCCGCGCGCCGGAACTCGACCGACACACCGTCCAGAGCGACGACCCGGGTCTCGCCCTCGCCGTAGACCTTGGACAGGTCCGTGGCGCGGGCGGCCACCGTTGAGGTGCGGGAAGGGGTTCCGGTGGTGGTCACGGGGCGGCTCCAGGGGTGGGACGAACGAGGACCCCTCCATCGTGCAAGGCGGAATCGGCCACGGGATCAGCCCAGACTGCTGTTCTGGGGGCAGTCCTGCGAGGGACCCGGGAGGTCCGCTGTCCTCCTTTGGGATGACGGCGGCCCTGAGACCCCGGCGGGAAGCATTCGCCGCGCCGCAGCCGTGCCGGGGCGGTGCGGCCGCTGGAGAGGCTCCGGCCGGACGCTCCCGGCATGATCGATTTCGCGTCATTTGCGGAGGACGTGTGGATGCCTCGTGAAGCCTTCGAGGTCCCGATCCACCCCCCTCAAGGACCAGTTGAGGCTGCGTCAGGTACCCCTAAAATCAGACAACATGACGCGGATCGTGCCCTGTTCAGCCCAGTAACCCCGATACGCTCGTCCTGCGTCGAGACCCGCCCCCGCCCGGATGGTGGAACGCAGACACGGCGAGCTTAAACCTCGCTGGCCTCACGGCCGTGCCGGTTCGAGTCCGGCTCCGGGCACCTCCATCTCACGTGGGGCGCGGCGACAGAAGAGGCGACAGAAGATCCTCCTCTGGCGGTACTCCGTCTCCTTTGCGAAGCCATTACTCTTGATGCAATGCCGTATCGCGCGGCCATGGAGGAGTGAGATGAGGAGCAGCAACCCGGTCTTCTCGCGGCGAGGCTTCAGCCGCGGGGACGGATACGCGGGCTTCGGCACGCAGCAGCAGGGCGCGACCCCGCAGGGGACGGGGAATCCGTATGCGCAGCAGGGTGGAAACCCGTACGCGCAGGGTGGAAACCCGTACGCGACGGCGGACCAGCAGCAACTCTCCCCCGAGCAGCTTCAGCAGATGTACCAGGCCCCGCCGGCCGGACCGCTGCAGACCGGGCGCATGACGATGGACGACGTCGTCATGCGGACGGGCATGACGCTGGGCACCGTGATCGTCGGCGCACTGGTGGCGTGGTTCGCGCTGCCGGTGACGAGGACGAGTTACGGCATCGCGATCGGCGCCGCGCTCGTGGCGTTCGTGCTCGCGATGATCCAGGCGTTCAAGCGGACGCCGGTGCCCGCGCTGATCCTCGGCTACGCGGCCTTCGAGGGCGTCTTCCTCGGCGTCATCAGCAAGATGTACAACGACATGTGGTCCGGCGCCCCGGTGCAGGCGGTGCTGGGCACGATGGCGGTCTTCGTCGGCATCCTCATCGCCTACAAGACCCGGCTCATCCGGGTCACCGAGCGGTATCAGCGCATCGGTATCGCCATCGCCATCGGCTTCGTGCTGCTGATGGTCGTCAACATGCTGTTCGTCGCGTTCGGTGCCGCCCCCGGGGGCGGTCTGCGCAGCAGCGGCCCGCTCGGCATCATCGTCGGCATCATCGGTGTCTGCCTGGGTGCGTTCTTCCTGTCGCTCGACTTCAAGCAGATCGAGGACGGTGTTCGCTACGGCGCCCCGCAGAACGAGTCGTGGCTGGCCGCGTTCGGCCTGACGCTCTCGCTGGTGTGGATCTACCTGGAGATGCTGCGGCTGATCTCGATCCTCAGGGATTGATGCGGCAGTAGGCCGTAGACCCGAGTACGACGGGACCCCGGGAGGCAGCGCCTCCCGGGGTCCCGTCGTTGTGTGCCCGGGCTACAGGAGGTTGCGGGCTGCCCGCCTCAAGTCGTATTCGTGGACGATCGCCTTGGCGTGTCCGTAGGACAGGTCATGTTCGCTGCGGAGCCAGCTGACTTTCTCGTCGAAACGGAGGAAGGCTGGGCCTTCTTCGACTGCGCGGAGCCATTCGCGTACTTCTCGGCCGGTGCAATGGGGGATGCGGGAGAGCAGGTTCCGGTGGGTTTCCTCGGAGAAGATCTGGGACATCGGCGCCTCCGGTATACGGTGTCCGGTCATCTCACCGTGCCAGTCTGCTGGGGCATTGGCAACCATCCATGGCAGCCGGATATGGGTGCGTGGCCGGAACACACGCCCCCGGTACGCTCGCCGACATGCTTGATTGCACGTCTCTGCGCTCCGCGACCGACCGATTGGCGGGCCGGTTTCGTGTCCTGCCCCAGAGCCGGCTGCGGGGTGGGGCGGCGGAAACCGGCCTGGACCTGGCACGATGGCTGGCCGCCGAGGCGCAGCGGCTCGAATTTCCCGGCCGGGAGCCGGTCTTGATGCCGGACGACGGGGCCTTCACGGTGGGCGACCAGATCGCGGTGGCGGGGCACGACCTGGCACTGGTGCTCGAACCACGCCCGGAGTGCGGGGGAGTACTGGAAGCGGCCCTCGTCCGAATCGACGGGGCCGCTCGGCGCGCGGGGGTCTGACGCAGCAGCGTGACCCCGGTCAGAGCGAGGCGACGACCCGGTCGGCCAGGATGTAGACGCTCTCGTCGCCATAGGTGAACGTCAGGGCGTGCGCGCCGCCCACGGCGGAGCCGCCGAGGAGGACGGGGACCTCGCCGCGTTCGAGGGCCTCCGACAGCTGGAGCGCGGTCTCGCGGTGGCCCGGCGTCATACACAGGGTGGTGCCGTCGGCGAAGACGTAGACGTCGAGGGTGCCGAGCGGGCCGGGGCGCACGTCGGAGAGCGGGATGCGGCCGTCGGCGAGGTCGGTGAGGCGCTCGGCGGTCTGCTTCTGGCTGGCGACGACGGAGGCGCTGTGGCCCGCGTGCAGGTCGGGGAAGTCCGGGTAATCGGCGAAGTCCTGGCCGGCGGGGTGCGGGAGGGCGCCCGGCATCGGGAGGGCAGGCTCGGCCTCGAGCCCGGCCAGGTCGGCCTGACGGGGCAGGAACGGCAGCACCGTCGGGATCTCGTACTCGGCGTAGTCGGTGCCAGGAGCCGGTATGCCCCCCCGGAAGAACGGGCCGTCGGCGGACTCGCGGGCTTCCTGCTCGGCCCAGAAGGCGCGCGCCTCGGCGAGCTCGCGCTCCCGTTCGTCGGCGAGCGCGTCCGCGACGGCGGCGCGTATCTCGTCAGCGGGCACCGGCCGGGCGGCCGGTACGGCGGTGCCGGCCGCGGTGCTCGCGGCGGTACCGGCGAAGGCGAGATCCTCGCGCAGGGCGACGAGCTCGCGGCGCAGGCCACGGGCGGAGTGCAGGGCGGCGGACCCGAGGGCCACGGCGATGACCGCGACCACCAGCAGGATGGAGAAGAGGGCGCTCACAGACGTACTCCCGACTGATGTGATCCCGAGCAGTGCCCACTGGAGAGTGGACGAAACATCCCCCACACATCACTGTGCCTGTAAACCTCTCCCCTTCGCAGTGCGGAACGTCACGATATGGACAGGTCTGAGGTCCTGAGCCATCCGAGTGATGACGCCCTGACCTGGGAAAACGCGCCGCCCCCGGGCTCAGATAACAACCCGGGGGCGATTCCATTGCGACTTAGATCACACCGTGTGACGGCAGAAGAGTTACGAGCCGGTCGGCTCGGGCGCTGGGTTCGCCTCCGCTGCGGCTCAGCTCAGCCGCTCGATGACCATGGCCATGCCCTGGCCGCCGCCGACGCACATCGTCTCCAGGCCGAACTGCTTGTCGTGGAACTGCAGCGAATTGATCAGCGTGCCGGTGATTCGGGCGCCGGTCATGCCGAACGGGTGGCCGACGGCGATCGCGCCGCCGTTGATGTTCAGCCGGTCCAGGTCCACGCCGAGGTCGCGGTAGGACGGGATGACCTGCGCGGCGAACGCCTCGTTGATCTCTACCAGGTCGATGTCGCCGATGCCCAGGCCCGCACGCTTGAGCGCCTGCTTCGACGCCTCGACCGGGCCGTAGCCCATGATTTCGGGCGACAGGCCGGAGACGCCGGTGGAGACGACGCGGGCGAGCGGGGTGATGCCCAGCTCGCGGGCCTTCACGTCCGACATGACCACGAGGGCGGCGGCGCCGTCGTTGAGCGGGCAGCAGTTGCCCGCGGTGACCGTGCCGTCGGGGCGGAAGACCGGCTTGAGGCCCTGCACGCCCTCCACCGTCACGCCCGCGCGCGGGCCGTCGTCCTTCGAGGCGACCGTGCCGTCGGGCAGCGTGACCGGGGTGATCTCGCGCTCCCAGAAGCCGTTCTTGATGGCTTCCTCGGCGAGGTTCTGGGACCGTACGCCGAACTCGTCCTGGTCGGCGCGGGTGACGCCCTTGATCGCGGCCAGGTTCTCGGCGGTCTGGCCCATCGAGATGTACGCGTCCGGGACCAGCCCGTCCGTACGCGGGTCGTGCCACTCCCCGCCGCCCTGCTCGGCACGGCTCTGCGTCCGCGCCTCGGCGTCCGCGAAGAACGGGTTCTTGGTGTCCGGCAGGCCGTCCGAGCTGCCCTTGATGCTGCGCGAGACCATCTCGACGCCGGCCGAGATGAAGATGTCGCCCTCGCCCGCCTTGATCGCGTGCATCGCCATCCGGGTCGTCTGGAGCGACGACGAACAGTAACGGGTGACCGTGCATCCCGGCAGGTGGTCCATGCCCATCTGCACGGCCACGATCCGGCCCAGGTTGTAGCCCTGCTCGCCGCCGGGCAGACCGCAGCCGAGCATCAGGTCGTCGATCTGCCGCGGGTCGAGTTCCGGCACCTTGGCGAGGGCGGCCTGGATGATCGTGGCGGTCAGGTCGTCCGGGCGCAGGTCCTTGAGGGACCCCTTGAAGGCGCGTCCGATGGGGGATCGGGCGGCTGAGACGATCACGGCTTCGGGCATCGCGACACACACTCCTCGTCGAGGCGGCAGGACTCTCTGGGAAGTTACCTGCACGTATCGCGAGGAGTCACGGGCTGTGGGCTGTGACACGGGACTCTTTCTGAGCGCGCGCTTAGTTTCCCAGAGCCCGAGCCCGAGCCCGCACCCGCACCCGCACCCGCGCCGCGCCCGTACCCGCACCCGAGCCCGAGCCCGCACCCGCACCCGCACCCGCACCCGCGCCGAGCCCGCTCCCGCGGCCGCGATCCCGTCAGGCCGGCGATGCCTCCGTCGTCGCCGGTTCTTCCGTGTCCGGCAGGCGCTGGCGGCGCCGGTGCTTGAGCAGGGCCCAGCGGCCCCGGGCTCCGGACAGCACGTGCATCGCCGCGACCACCTCGGTGCCGCCCTCCGCGGCCGCCTCCGCAGCGGCCTGCGCCACCGGCAGGAAGCCCTCGCCGCGCCGCGAGTCCGGACGCTCGTCCTCGTCGGGCCAGACGCCCAGCGAGGCGCACAGCGTCGGCAGCATCGCCATCGCCGCCGTCGCGTAGCCCTCCGCTGACGGGTGGTAGTTGTCCGGGCCGAACATCTCGCGCGGATGCGCCTCGAACTCCGGCCCGAGCAGATCGCCGAGCGAGACGGTACGGCCGCCGAGACCCACCACCCCTATGGTCTGCGCGGCGGCGAGCTGGCGGCTCATCCGGCGCGCCACCCAGCGCAGCGGCTGGTAGACCGGCTCCACGGAGCCCAGATCGGGACAGGTCCCGACGATCACCTCACTGCCCGCCTCACGCAGCCGGCGGACCGCGTCCGACAGCAGCCGGACGGACTTGGCGGGCGGCATCCGGTGGGTGACGTCATTCGCGCCGATCATGATCACGCAGACGTCGGGGGGCGGTGCGCCCAGGTCGAGCAGGAGTGCGGTCTGACGCGCCAGGTCATTGGATTGCGCGCCGGGATTCGCCACGTTCATCAAGGTGACGGGCCGCTCGGCGACCGCCGCGAGGCCCGAGGCGAGCAGCGCTCCCGGGGTCTCGCGCGCCCGGTGCACGCCCTGCCCCGCCGCCGTCGAATCGCCGAGGACGCCGAGCCGGAGCGGCACCTCGTCCGTCCGGTGCGAGAACGCCGACCCGTATCTGCCGTTTGCGCGCGGCGGTACGGCGTCGGAGCCGCCGACCGTCCGTCTGGCCAGCCGTACCTCGGCCAGCAGTACTCCGACGGCCGCCCCACCGAGCAGACTGATCCCGCCACCGCCGATCCCCGCCGCGGTCGCAATCCGCCGTGCCACCCTCGCCCTCGACATCGAGCCGGCTCACCTCCCGTGGTTTCTACGTACAACACCTTGTTGCCCCGTGAGATGTCGGCTGCAACGTGTCGTAGTGGTGATCGACCAACATTAGGGGGGAGCCTCGGAGAAGCGATGGAGTCCCGGACGAGCTGAGCCGCGGCCCGTTAGGCCATAGGCTGGCCGCACATTCACGGAGAACCCGGAGACAATGGTGCAGTTCCACGACTCGATGATCAGCCTCGTCGGCAACACCCCGCTGGTGCGGCTCAACAACGTGACCGAGGGCATCCAGGCGACCGTCCTGGCCAAGGTCGAGTACTTCAACCCCGGAGGCTCGGTCAAGGACCGCATCGCGGTCCGGATGATCGAGGCCGCGGAACAGAGCGGCGAGCTCAAGCCCGGCGGCACGATCGTCGAGCCGACGTCCGGGAACACCGGTGTCGGCCTCGCGATCGTCGCGCAGCAGAAGGGCTACCACTGCATCTTCGTCTGCCCGGACAAGGTGTCGCTGGACAAGATCAACGTGCTGCGGGCGTACGGCGCGGAGGTCGTGGTCTGCCCGACCGCCGTGGACCCCGACCACCCGGAGTCGTACTACAACGTCTCCGACCGGCTGGTCCGCGAGACCCCGAACGCGTGGAAGCCCGACCAGTACAGCAACCCGAACAACCCGCTGTCGCACTATCACTCCACCGGCCCCGAGCTGTGGGAGCAGACCGAGGGCCGGATCACCCACTTCGTCGCGGGCGTCGGTACCGGCGGCACCATCTCCGGCACCGGCCGCTACCTCAAGGACGCCAGCGACGGCCGCGTGAAGGTCATCGGCGCCGACCCCGAGGGCTCGGTGTACTCCGGCGGCTCCGGGCGTCCCTACCTGGTCGAGGGTGTCGGTGAGGACTTCTGGCCGACCGCCTACGACCGTGAGGTCGCGGACGGCATCGTCGCCGTCTCCGACAAGGACTCCTTCCAGATGACCCGCCGGCTGGCCAAGGAGGAGGGCCTGCTCGTCGGCGGCTCCTGCGGCATGGCGGTCGTCGCGGCGCTGCGCGTCGCGGAGAAGCTCGGGCCCGACGACGTGGTCGTCGTCCTGCTGCCGGACTCCGGGCGCGGCTACATGTCGAAGATCTTCAGCGACGAGTGGATGGCCTCGCACGGCTTCCTCGACGAGGGCAGCGGCCAGGCCCGCGTCTCCGACGTCCTCGGGCACAAGGGCGGCGGCATCCCGCAGCTTCTCCACATGCACCCGGAGGAGACCGTCGGCGAGGCGATCGACGTGCTGCGTGAGTACGGCGTCTCCCAGATGCCCATCGTCAAGCCGGGCGCCGGGCACCCGGACGTGATGGCTGCCGAGGTCATCGGCTCCGTCGTCGAACGCGACCTCCTGGACGCGCTGTTCGCCAAGCGCGCCACCCTCGGGGACCCGCTGGAGAGGCACATGAGCGCCCCGCTGCCCCAGGTCGGCTCCGGTGAGCCGGTCTCCGACCTGATGGCGGTCCTGGGCAAGGCCGACGCGGCGATCGTGCTCGTCGAGGGCAAGCCGACCGGTGTGGTGAGCCGTCAGGACCTGCTCGCCTTCCTGGCGAAGTAGCCCCTGCGGCAACCGGAGCACCGCTGGTGCGGCGGTGACAGCGCGATGGAACGGCCGCCCTGCCCGACGTGGCAGGGGGGCCGTTCCCGTTCCCGCCGCCCGGCCCGCCCACCGCCGGGCCGTCACCTCCGCCAGAGGCCCAACGCCCGCTGACCCGGGGCGTCGTGCGCTGTTCACCTGGGGATTCGAAAGTGGTACATCCACGTCACGCGGCCGCAGCACGGGCTTAACACGGGTCGGGCACATTGGTGGTCGTCGGGAAGAGAAGCCCGACGACACAGGATGTGGCGCCAAGGCCTCCGGAGCGGCTCCCGGACCTCCGAGGCGACCCTCCCTGGACGTGGTGTCTGGGCCTGACCCGGCCAGCGTCTGATGCGGGGACCGCCGTCGTCCCGCCCCCCGGGTGACCGGGGGTGCGGCGGTCCCCGCTCCATCATTTTCCGGCGCCGGTCGCCGCAGGGAGCCGGCCGCGTTTCCGCAGCCGGCCGCTATCGGCTACTCCCAGTCGCTGTCGGACTTGCGGCGCCGTTCGGCCCGGTCCCCGGCGAGGATGAGGCCGAGGGACTGTGCGACGTTGACGCCCACGATGCCCGCCCAGGTGATGAGGAGACCGCCGCCGCCCGCGTTGACCGCGCCGATCGCGGAGAGCGGGATCGCGGCGATCATGGTGAAGCCGGCGAAACCGTAGCGGGCGAAACGCGCGTTGGGTTCCGGCTGGCCGGGGCCGCGGCCGGCGCGGGCGAAGGAGGTCTGCTGCTCGGCCAGTTGCCGGCGGACGCGCTGTTCTACGTGACTGTCGAGGCGCTGGTCCACTTTCTCCATGAACGAGTCGACCAGTTCCGACTCGTATTCCGCCCCGAGGTCCTTGCGGGCCTGGAGGGTGGCGGCGAGTTCTTTTTTGAGTTCCGGGTCGCGGGCGTCCATAACGCCACCGTACGGAGCGCGGCGGCGCCCGGCACTGGGGGAAACCCCCGATTCCTTTCGGGGGTGCCCCCTCCCGTGGGGCGATGCGTAGAGTCGCGGTGCTGCTGCCGCGAGCCCCCGTCGAGCCCGCCGGGGCTCGGATAGAGACATCAAGGAGCACACCCGTGCCGCTGTCACCCGCCACCTCACTGCTGACGGCCCTCACCGCGTCCGACGGCGGGGACCGGCCCGATGCCGTGTCCGTCGCGGGGCGCGGTTGCTCGTACGAGGAACTGCTCGGCGCGGCTCGCGCGGTCGCGGTGCGGGTGGCGGGAGCGCCGGCCTTCGCGGTGCGGGCGACGGCGTCGCTGGAGACGGTGGCCGCCGTGGTGGGCGGGCTGCTGGCCGGAGTGCCGGTGGTACCGGTGCCGCCGGACGCGGGGCCGGCCGAGCAGAACCACATCCTGGGGGATTCGGGCGCGACCCTGATGCCCGTCGACTTCGCCGAGCGGGCGGACTGGAGCGGGCCGGAGCCGGGAGTGAAGGAGGCCGCGCTGATCCTCTACACGTCGGGCACGACGGGCCCGCCCAAGGGCGTGGTGGTCTCGCGCGGCGCGATCGCCGCCGACCTCGACGCGCTCGCGGCGGCCTGGGACTGGACCGCGGGGGACACCCTGGTGCACGGCCTGCCGCTGTTCCACGTGCACGGGCTGGTGCTGGGCGTGCTCGGCGCGCTGCGCACGGGCAGCCGGCTGGTGCACACCGGACGGCCGGCACCGCAGGCCTACGCGGCGGCAGGCGGCAGCCTGTACTTCGGGGTGCCGACGGTCTGGTCGCGGGTGGTGCGCGACCCGGCCGCAGCCCGCGCGCTGAGCGGCGCACGGCTGCTGGTGTCGGGCAGCGCCCCGCTGCCCGCGCCGGTCTTCCGGGACCTGGAGGCGCTCGCCGGGCAGCGGCCCGTGGAGCGGTACGGGATGACGGAGACGCTGATCACCATCAGCACGCGGGCGGCCGGTGAACGGCGGCCCGGCTCGGTCGGACTGCCGCTGCCGGGGGTCGAGACCCGGCTGATGGACGAGGACGGCGGGCCGGCCCCGTACGACGGTGTGACGGTGGGCGAACTGCAGATCCGCTCGGGAACGCTCTTCGACGGCTACCTGGGGCGTGCGGAGGCCACCGCCGCCTCGTACACCGCCGACGGCTGGTTCCGCACCGGCGACATGGCGATGGCAGAGCCGGACGGCATGCACCGGATCGTCGGCCGCGCCTCGACCGACCTCATCAAGTCCGGCGGCTACCGGATCGGCGCGGGCGAGGTGGAGAACGCGCTGCTGGACCATCCGGCGGTACGGGAGGCGGCGGTGGTCGGCGCGCCGCACGAGGACCTGGGGCAGGAGATCGTCGCCTATGTCGTCGCGGACGGGGTGAGCGAGGCCGAGCTGATGGACTTCGTGGCGGGACATCTGTCGGTGCACAAGCGGCCGCGCAAGGTCCGTTTCCTGGACGAGCTGCCGAGGAACGCCATGGGCAAGCCGCAGAAGGGGCGGCTGCCCCCGGTGTGACTGCCCCCGGTGTGACCGCACCGGGTGCGTACCGGGTGTGCGGCGGATGCGCAGTGGGTGCGTGCCGGGTGCGTCCTGTGGACACTCCTTGCCAGGTTGCATGGATTCATGCAGAGTCATCGTCGACTGAATAGGCCAGGAGGACGTTGATGGGTACGGAGGACGGGGGCGACGCCGCGAGCGTGGGCGCGGGTGCCGGCCGCGACGCCGCGAGCGTGGGCGCGGGTGCGAGTGAGGGCGCTTCGGCGAGACTGCTGAAACTGTTCGAGTCGCACCGGCTCACCCCGACCCAGCGGCGGATCGCCCACTGCCTGGTGCGCCGGTCCGCCGACGCGCCATTCCTGTCCAGCGTCGAGGTCGCCGAACTCGCCGGGGTCAGCCAGCCGTCCGTCACCCGCTTCGCGGTCGCCCTCGGCTTCGACGGCTACCCGGCGTTGCGCCGCCACCTC
This sequence comes from Streptomyces sp. PH10-H1, assembly GCF_030063355.1. Lineage (GTDB taxonomy): Bacteria > Actinomycetota > Actinomycetes > Streptomycetales > Streptomycetaceae > Actinacidiphila. Next base: position 70,498 of record NZ_JASISZ010000007.1, on the reverse strand, counting down.
CGCGAGGTCGCGCCCGTACGGCCGGGACCCGAGGCCGCCCCGTACAACGAGTACCAGCAGGCCGTCCATGCCGAGATCGAGAACCTCCGGCACCTGGCTGCCCTCCTCGCCGACCCGGCGCCCGTCGCCCGCGCCGGCGCCGTGCTCGCCGCGTCCCGGCCGCTGCCCGTCCTCGGTCTGCGTGCGGCGGGCGCCCAGGCGCGGGGCTTCGCGTACTTCGCCGCCAAGGTCCACCCCGACGTCCGGCTGCTCGACGAGGGCGGCACCATGCTCGCCGACCGCCTCGACGGCGCGGTCCGGGCCGGCGCTACCGCGGTGCTCTGCTTCGCGCTGCCCCGGCACCCGCGCGAGGTCGTCGACGCGCTCACGTACGCGCGCCGCGCCGGGCTGACGGTCGTGACCGTCGCCGACAGCGCGTTCGCCCCCGTCGCGGTCTGCTCCGACCTGCTGCTGCCCGCCGCCGTCGGCACCGGCCTCGCCTTCGACACCGCGTGCGCGCCGATGCTTCTCGGACGCGTCCTGCTGGAGTCGATGTGCGACAACCTGCCGGACGCCCAGGCGCGGCTCGAGGAATTCGACGCGCGGGCCGCTGCGCGGGGGCTGTTCACGGAGTGAGGGACCCGGCACGACCGTGTGCGGGGTCGGGGCCGGGTCCTCCGGGGCGGCGGTTCGAAATCGCCTCCTTACGTTCCAGCTTACGTTCCAGGCGGCCCATCGAATAGCTCGGCAGCATTTCGAACCCCCACCCCTACGGCCCTGTCCCCCTCCGGCCGGTTCGTTACCCGAGGCCGGTGAGGGCATCCGCTTGAGCGGCCCCGCCTTCGGCGAGGAGCTCGGTGAGGGTCTGGGCGGGGCGGATGAGAGCGAACCGTACGTCGGCGTCCTGCACGGCGTAGCCGTAAATGGCCGGGCGGGGCAGGGAGTTGTAGGCGAAGTGGTTGGAGAAGTAGTAGGCGCCGGTGTCGAGGAGGGCGACGAGGTCGCCCGCTTCGAGGAGCGGGAGGGGGCGGGCCTGGGCGAGGAGGTCGCCGGCGAAGCAGCAGGGGCCGGCCACGTCCTGGATGACGGGGTCGCCGCTCTTGGGGCGGCCCTTGGCGTCGAGGGCGGCGACCCGGATCGGCCAGGCGTCGGGGACGAAGACCGTACGGGTGGCGAGCTGCGCGCCCGCGTGGGTGACGGCGATGGGCCGGCCGCCGGCCGACTTGGCGTACTCGACGCGGGCCAGCACCGTGCCGCTCTTGGCGAGCAGGGAGCGCCCGAACTCGGTGACGATCGTGTACCGGCCGTCGAAGAGGCCGGGGACGGTGGTGCGTAGCAGTCCGGCGTAGTCGCGGAAGGTGGGCGTGATCTCGTCGGAGCCGAAGTTGACGGGGAGGCCGCCGCCGATGTCGAGGGTGGTGACCTGCCGGAGGCCGGCGGCGGTGTTGATCCGTTCGGCGAGTTCGTAGGCGGCCCGCACGCCTGCGGCCATCAGTTCCAGCGGTACGCCCTGGGAGCCGGTGTGGGTGTGGAGGCGGTTGAGCCAGGGGCGCTCGGCGTAGGCGCGCAGGATCCACTCCTCGGCGCCGTCGTCGCGCAGCGCGACACCGAACTTCGAGGTGTCCGTGGCGGTGCTCATGGCGCCGATGCTGCCGCCGCCGATCTGCGGGTTGATCCGCAGGCCGATGGGGGATGTGGTCGGGGCTTGGGCGGTCAGGACGTCGAGGCGGGCCAGTTCCTGCGGGTTGTCGATGTTGACGGCGATGCCCAGCGCGAGCGCTTCGCGCAGTTCGGCGCGGGTTTTAGCGGGGGAGTCGAGGACGATGCGGCCGGCCGGGAGGCCCGCGGCGCGGGCGATGGCGAGCTCGCCGGGACTGGCGACCTCGGCGCCGATGCCGAGGCCGGCGAGCAGCCGCAGCACGGGCACGAGGGCGGCGGCCTTGACGGCGAAGGTGTGGTCGACTGTCACGCCGGGTGTGGCGAAGGCCACCTTGAGGGCGGCCGCGGCCTCCTGGACGCCGGTCACGTCGAGGAGCCCGATGACGGGATCCTCCGGGCCGATCAGTCCCTGTTCCACCGCCGCGCGCAGCGCGTGTCCCCGTCGTGCTGTGGCGTCGGCCGTCATGCGGGCCATCCCATCACCACGGCCGGCGTGACGCCAGCCTGCCCGGGCCTGCCCTGTTGACTAGACGTATTCATACGGACAATATGTGAATGGAAAAATCCATTGGTGGAGTGAGACAGAGGGAGGCCGGGCCGATGTCGGGACCGAGGATCGTGCGGGCGCCGCGCGGTACGGAACTGAGCACGCAGGGATGGCAGCAGGAAGCCGCGCTGCGGATGCTCCAGAACAACCTCGACCCGGAGGTCGCAGAGCACCCCGAAAAGCTGGTCGTCTACGGCGGCACCGGCAAGGCCGCGCGTGACTGGCGCTCGTTCGACGCAATGGTCCGCACGCTGCAGACGCTGAAGCAGGACGAGACGATGCTCGTCCAGTCCGGCCGTCCCGTCGGCGTGATGCAGACCCACGAGTGGGCGCCGCGCGTGCTCATCGCCAACTCCAACCTGGTCGGCGACTGGGCCAACTGGGAGGAGTTCCGGCGGCTGGAATCGCTGGGTCTGACCATGTACGGGCAGATGACGGCCGGTTCGTGGATCTACATCGGCACCCAGGGCATCCTCCAGGGCACCTACGAGACGTTCGCCGCTGTCGCCGAGAAGCTGCGCAAGCTCGGCAAGGGCGTCGACGGCACGCTGTCGGGGACCATCACCCTGACCGCCGGTCTCGGCGGCATGGGCGGCGCCCAGCCGCTGGCCGTCACCATGAACGGCGGCGTCGCCATCTGTATCGATGTCGACCCGCGCGCGATCGAGCGCCGGATCGAGCACCGCTTCCTCGACGTCAAGGCCGACTCACTCGCCCACGCCCTGCGGCTCGCCACCGAGGCCCGCGACGCACGGCAGCCGCTCTCCATCGGGCTGCTCGGCAACGCCGCCGAACTGCTGCCGCAGATGCTCGCCGAGGGCGCGCCGATCGACATCGTCACGGACCAGACCTCCGCGCACGATCCGCTGGCCTACCTCCCGATCGGCATGGACTTCAACGACATGGCCGCCTACGCGGCCGAGAAGCCGGCGGACTTCACGCTGCGGGCGCGCGAGTCGATGGCCAGGCACGTCGAGGCGATGGTCGGCTTCATGGACGCCGGCGCCGAGGTCTTCGACTACGGCAACTCCATCCGCGGTGAGGCGCAGCTCGCCGGCTACGAGCGGGCGTTCGCGTTCCCCGGCTTCGTACCGGCGTACATCCGGCCGCTGTTCTGCGAGGGCAGGGGCCCGTTCCGCTGGGCGGCACTGTCCGGCGAGGCGTCCGACATCCACAAGACGGACAAGGCGATCCTCGACCTGTTCCCGCAGAACGAGTCGCTGCACCGCTGGATCAAGATGGCGCAGGAGAAGGTCCACTTCCAGGGCCTGCCCGCGCGTATCTGCTGGCTCGGCTACGGCGAGCGCGACAAGGCGGGCGAGCGCTTCAACGACATGGTCGCGAGCGGTGAGCTGGCCGCCCCGATCGTCATCGGGCGTGACCACCTGGACTGCGGCTCGGTGGCCTCGCCGTACCGCGAGACCGAGGCGATGCTCGACGGTTCCGACGCCATCGCCGACTGGCCGCTGCTCAACGCCATGGTGAACGTCGCCTCCGGCGCGTCCTGGGTCTCCATCCACCAAGGCGGCGGCGTCGGTATGGGCCGGTCCCTCCACGCCGGGCAGGTCACGGTCGCGGACGGCACCAAGCTCGCGGGCGAGAAGATCCGCCGCGTGCTGACGAACGACCCGGGCATGGGCGTCATCCGCCACGTCGACGCAGGTTACGACCGGGCCGACGAGGTCGCCGCCGAGCGCGGAGTGCGGGTCCCGATGCGCGAGGGCGACTCCGAGTGAGCTTCCACAGCATGTGGACGGAGCTGCTGCCGATCGGCCGCAGCTCCGTCTCCGGCGGCTACCGCCGCCACGCCTGGACCGGCGCCGACGTGGACTGCCGGGCATGGTTCGAGGCGCAGGCCCGCTCCCGCGGACTCGGCTTCGAGGTGGACCGCAACGGCAACCAGTGGGCGTGGCTCGGCGACCCCACGGCGGGCGACGCGGTCGTCACCGGCTCGCATCTGGACTCGGTGCCGGACGGCGGGGCCTTCGACGGGCCGCTGGGCGTCGTCTCGTCCTTCGCCGCCCTGGACGAACTCCACGCCCGCAAGGCGCAGCCGACCCGTCCGCTGGCCATCGTCAACTTCGGCGACGAGGAGGGCGCCCGCTTCGGTCTGGCCTGCGTCGGCTCGCGGCTGGCGGCGGGGCAGCTGACGCCCGAGAAGGCGCGGGAGCTGGTGGACGCCGACGGCGTCGGCCTCCCGCAGGCCATGGAGAACGCCGGTTACGATCCCGGCGCCATCGGCCCGGACCCGGAGCGGCTCGCCCGCATCGGTGCGTTCGTGGAGCTGCATGTCGAGCAGGGCAGGTCGCTGGACCTGACCGGCGACGCCATCGGCATCGCGTCCTCGATCTGGCCGCACGGCCGCTGGCGGTTCGACTTCCACGGCGAGGCCAACCACGCGGGCACCACCCGTCTGGAGGACCGCCGCGACCCGATGCTCAGCTACGCCGACACGGTGCTCGCCGCCCGCCGGGAGGCCCGGCTCGCCGGGGCGCTGGCGACGTTCGGCAAGGTGAGCGTCGAGCCCAACGGCGTCAACGCCATCGCCTCCCTCGTCCGCGGCTGGCTCGATTCGCGCGCTGCCGACCAGGAGACCCTCGACCGGGTGGTGGCCGGGATCGAGCAGGCCGCTTACGAGCGGGGGGCACGTGACGGCATCGATGTCCGCGTCACCCGTGAGTCGTTCACACCCGTCGTCGAGTTCGAGCACGCGCTGCGCGACGAGGTCGCGAAGCTGCTCGGAGGTGTCGTACCGGTGCTGCCGACCGGCGCGGGACACGACGCGGGGATCCTGTCCGCGAGTGTCCCGACCGCCATGCTGTTCGTACGCAACCCCACCGGCGTCTCGCACTCACCCGCCGAGACCGCCGCCGAGGAGGACTGCCTCGCCGGGGTGACCGCGCTCGCCGACGTACTGGAAGGTCTCGCGTGCAGCTGACGTACTGGACGGAATACGCCTGGCTCGACAACGGAGTCGTCGAGCCGGGCGTGGCGATCGACACGGCGGACGGCCGGATCACCGCCGTAAGGACCGGAGTCGACGCCCCGCCCCCCGGAGCCGTCGCGCTGCGCGGACTCACCCTGCCGGGCCTCGCCAACGCCCACTCGCACGCCTTCCACCGGGCGCTGCGCGGCACCGTGCAGGTCGGGTCCGGAACGTTCTGGACCTGGCGCGAGATCATGTATTCGGTCGCGTCGGAACTCGACCCCGACACGTACTTCGCGCTCGCGCGGGCCGTGTACGCCGAGATGGCGCTGGCCGGCATCACCTGCGTCGGAGAGTTCCACTATCTGCACCACGGGCCGGGCGGTACGCCGTACGACGACCCCAACGCCATGGGCGAGGCGCTCATCGCCGCCGCGGGCGAGGCGGGCATCCGGATCACGCTGCTCGACACGGCCTATCTCTCGTCCGGATTCGGGGCGCCTCCGGAACGGCACCAACTGCGGTTCGCCGACGCGGGCGTGCACGCCTGGGAGGAGCGCGCGAGCGCCCTCAGGAACCGCGACCACGCCCGTATCGGCGCGGCGATCCACTCGGTGCGTGCCGTACCGCCCGCCGGGATCGCCAGGGTCGCCGAGTGGGCGGCGGCGCGGCGCGCCCCGCTGCATGTCCATCTGTCGGAGCAGACGGCCGAGAACGAGGGCTGTCTGAAGGCTCACGGGCGCACGCCGACGCGGCTCCTCGCGGACCACGGGGCGCTGGGCCCGCGCACCTCCGCCGTGCACGCCACCCACCTCACCGCGGAGGACATCCGGCTCCTCGGCGACAGCGGCACGGTCGTCTGCATGTGCCCGACCACCGAACGCGATCTCGCCGACGGCATCGGCCCGGCCCGGCAGGTCCAGCTCGCCGGGAGCGCGCTGTCGCTCGGCAGCGACAGCCACGCGGTCATCGACATCCTCGAAGAGGCCCGCGCGATGGAGCTGAACGAGCGGCTGCGCACCCGTGCCCGCGGGCACTGGACGGCGGCCCAGCTGCTGCGCGCCGCCACCGATGACGGCCACGCCTCGCTGGGCTGGGCCGACGCCGGCCGTATCGAGACCGGCGCGCTCGCCGACCTCACCACCGTCGCCCTCGACTCGGTCCGCACCGCCGGCACGCTGCCGCGGCTCGGCGCGGAGACGGCCGTGTTCGCCGCGACGGCCGCGGACGTACGGCACACCGTGGTGGGCGGACGGCACATCGTCAGGGACGGTACGCATCAGCTGGTGCCGGACGTGCCGGCAGCGCTGGCCGCCGCCATCACCCGCCTGCGCCGTTCTTCCTAGCGCTGCCCGGCCGACCGGCCCCCGACGAACCCGATGAACCCGACGAACCCGACGAACCCGACGAACCGACGAACTCGACGAAGGATCGCGCGATGCCCACGACCGTCATCACCAACATCGGCAGCCTGGTCACGAACGACCCATCCCTCGGCGCAGGACCGCTCGGCCTGGTCGCGGACGCGGCGGTGGTCATGGAGGACGGCCGGATCGCGTGGGTGGGCCCGGCCGGGCGGGCGCCGGCGGCGGACGAGACGTTCGACGCGGGCGGGCGGGCGGTGCTCCCCGGATTCGTCGACTCGCACTCGCACCTGGTGTTCGGGGGCGACCGTACGCAGGAGTTCAACGCCCGGATGTCGGGCACGCCGTACACCGCCGGAGGCATCAGGACCACGGTCGCCGCGACCCGGGCCGCCAGCGATGAGGAACTCGACGCCAACGTGGCCCGCTATGTGGCCGAGGCGCGGCGGCAGGGCACCACGACCATCGAGACGAAGTCCGGCTACGGCCTCACGCCGGAGGACGAGGCACGCAGCCTGCGGATCGCCGGCAGACATACCTCGGAGACGACCTACCTCGGGGCGCACATCGTGCCGCCGGAGTACACGGACGACCCGGCCGGGTACGTCGATCTGGTCACCGGGCCGATGCTGGACGCCTGCGCGCCGCACGCCCGCTGGGTGGACGTCTTCTGCGAGAAGGGGGCGTTCGACGGCGACCAGGCGCGCGCCATCCTCACCGCGGGCGCCCGGCGCGGCCTCGTCCCGCGGGTCCACGCGAACCAGCTCGGCCCCGGCCCCGGGGTGCAGCTGGCGGTCGAGCTGGGGGCGGCGTCCGCCGACCACTGCACCCATCTGACGGACGCGGATGTCGACGCGCTGGCGTCCGGCACCGGCACGGTCGCGACGCTGCTGCCCGGCGCCGAGTTCTCCACCCGCGCCACCTACCCCGACGCCCGGCGCCTGATCGACGCGGGAGCGGTGGTGGCGCTCTCGACGGACTGCAATCCGGGGTCGAGTTTCACCAGTTCGATGCCGTTCTGCATCGCCGTCGCCGTACGCGACATGCGGATGACGCCCGACGAGGCGGTCGCGGCCGCGACGCTCGGGGGAGCGCGGGCGCTGCGCCGCGACGATGTGGGGCACCTCACGCCGGGAGCGCGAGCGGACCTGATGCTGCTCGACGCCCCCAGCCACGTACATCTGGCCTACCGGCCCGGAGTGCCGCTGGTCAGCCGGGTGTGGCAGGGCGGGATCCAAGTGGCCTGACCGGGGTCCCGGCGGCGTGCGGGCCGATCAGTCCTCGACGAGCAGCCCGCGCCGGAGGCGGTCCAGCGTCCGGGAGAGCAGCCGCGAGACGTGCATCTGTGAGATGCCGAGCTCTTCGCCGATCTCCGACTGGGTGAGATTGCCGACGAAGCGCAGCGAGAGGATCGTGCGGTCGCGCGGCGGGAGCTCGGCGATCAGCGGCTTCAGCGACTCGACGTACTCGATGCCCTCGAGGTCGTGGTCCTCGTAGCCGATGCGGTCGGTCAGTGCCCCCTCGGAGTCGTCCTCGTCGGGCTGGGCGTCCAGCGAGCTCGCGGTGTACGCGTTGCTCGCGGCCATGCCCTCGACGACCTCGTCCGGGCTGATCTGCAGCCGCTCGGCCAGTTCGGCCACGTTCGGTGAGCGGTCCAGCTGCTGGGCGAGCTCGTCGCCGGCCCTGGCCAGGTCGAGCCGCAGCTCCTGCAGGCGGCGCGGAACGCGTACCGACCAGCTGGTGTCACGGAAGAAGCGCTTGATCTCGCCGATGATCGTGGGCATCGCGAAGGTGGGGAATTCCACGCCACGGCTGAGTTCGAAGCGGTCGATCGCCTTGATCAGGCCGATCGTGCCGACCTGGACGATGTCCTCCATCGGTTCGCTGCGGGTGCGGAACCGGGAGGCCGCGAACTTCACCAGGGCGAGATTGAGCTCCACGAGGGTGTTGCGGACGTACGAGTACTCGTACGTGCCCTCGTCCAGCGCGTCGAGGCGCCGGAACAGAGTCTTGGACAGGGCACGTGCGTCGACCGGACCCACCGTTTCGAACGGCGGTATCTCGGGGAGCCCCTGCAGCCCCTCCGGCTCCTGTTGGTCAGAGCCGACAGACGGACTTGTCGTCGTCGCGGTTGTCGCGTCGAGCCGGGGTGTCATGCTCTTTCTCCCTCGGTTACGGCATCTGGCTGCCGGTGCCGTGCCTCTACTACGGTGTGCTGCGCCTCCGAGGCGGCCGTTTGCGAATAGGTGTTGTTCAACCCCTACCCCCTTTCACGCTGACAGCGCAACTTCCCGGCGGTTGCCCGAAGGGCACATAACGGGCCCCGGACGGGGCAGTTGCAGGGCAGCCGTGGGGCAGCTTCCGCGTGATTCGCGATGCGCGTAGGGTTCGGAGTGCGTATGACCCAAGATTCCAGGAGGAGCGCACATGGACCGCGGGATGGTCGGTACGGCCGGCCGGGACCGGTTGCAGGTGGACGTGCGACTGCACGGCACGAGCGCCGTTGTCACGCCTGCGGGCGAGCTGGACCATCACACCGCCGAGCTGCTCAGCGAGCCGCTCGAGGCGTGTGTGACCGCGGGCTGCACAAAGCTCGTGGTGGACTGCTCCCAGCTGGAATTCTGTGACTCCACCGGGCTGAACGTGCTGCTCGGTGCCCGGCTGAAGGCCGAGGCGGCCGGTGGCGGGGTGCATCTGACGGGTATGCTGCCGGTTGTCGCTCGTGTGTTCGAGATCACGGGTGCCGAAGCCGTGTTCACCGTCCACGCCACGCTGGACGAGGCATTGCAGGAGTGACGGAAGCGTCGCCGATGGCGGACTCCCACTCCACCCTGTTTCGTAGAGCTCCCGAGGTGTCCTCGGGATTTCGCCGGGCAGGAGACTCCTGAAACTGTCGGACATCGGTGAGGTGAGGCGCTGATGAGCACCACTCGGCCCCACGCGGCGGATGACCGCGAATCGGACCCGGGCGACATTGTCGTGCCCGGGACCGGTTCCACGCGGATCCTGCCGTTGCTGGGTGAGAGTGCCATCGTTCCGCGCGCCCGCGACTTCACTCGTGAGGCGCTCCAGGCCTGGGGCTGGCTGCCGGCCTCCTCGCCGGAACGCCGGGCGGCGGCCGAGGACGTCCTGCTGGTCGTCTCCGAGCTGGTCACCAATGCCTGTCTGCACGCGGACGGCCCCGATGAGCTGCGGCTGGTCCGCGGCCCCAAGGTGCTGCGGCTGGAGGTGGCCGACAGTGGGGCCGGGGAGCCGGCGCCGCGTGTTCCGCACCGTGCGGGCCGGCCCGGCGGGCACGGCATATTCATCGTGCAGCGGCTGTGCACGGACTGGGGTGTCGCACGGCACGCTGAGCGGCCCGGGAAAACCGTGTGGGCCGAACTGGCGGCTCCCGCCTGATTTCCGGCGGATTTCCTCCTCGTCAATTGCTCTTCCCTCTCCAAGATCACGGGCGTACTGTCGGCCGCCGAATCTGATGTGCCGTCAGTAACTTGTGGCGGAAGGGAGAAGAGCCGATGAAACACGTCATGAACAGCGTCCTCAGCAGAACGGCCGCCCGGGGTGGAGTGCTGCTCCTCGCGACGGCGACCGCGGCGGGTGCGGCGCTGCTGGTCGCCCCGGCCGCACACGCCGAAACGGTGGATGTCGCCTACAGCTGTCAGTCGCCGATCGGGAAGAAGGACGCGGTGTCGCCCATCGACATCACCAGCGTCGCCTCCGGATCCGGCTACACAATCACGATGTCCTTCCAGAAGGGTGTCTCGTCCAGCCCGATCGAGCTGGGCAAGGGCGCGATGAACCCGAGCGCGACGATCATCCTCGGCGGTGCGGACTCGGGCTCGGTGTCGGTGGCCGGGGCCCCGAACGGCGCGGCGATCCCCGCCAACACTCCCATCAAGATCAATGACCTGACGGGTACCTACACGCCCAAGAAGTCCGGGAAGGTCACCTTCACGGCCGGGGTGCTCATCATCAAGGCGCTCGGCACCGTCACGACCTGCAACGCGACGAACAGTCCCAAGCCCTCGCTGTCGATGGACGTCAAGGCGGCGGGCGGCGGCAGCGCCACCACCCCGCCCGGCAACGACTCCACGCTGCCGCAGACCGGTCCGGCCGACAGCGCCGTCGCGCTGGGCACCTTCGGCGGCACGGTGCTGCTGGCCGGTGTCGCCGGCGCGCTCTGGCTCACCCGCAGGGCTGCCCGAACCCACTGATCCGGACCCGTGGCACCGACCCTTCGAGCCGGTGCCACGGCCCGGCATGTCCGCTCGCGTGTCCGCTGGCGTGTCCGCCGCCATATCCGCGCTGACCTGCTCGGACACGTTTCTGACGGGTAGTCAAATCTGGTCGGCCACCGCCATTGACTTCTTTCGGCCACCCGGTCTCAATGACCAGCGTCAGCGCAGGGGAACAGGGACGCTGCGCCCGGACTGTGATCAAGGGGACAAGATGATCGCTCACGCGCGAAGATCCATTACGCGGGGACGGAGACTGGCCGCGGTGCTCGGGGCCGCCGCACTCATGGTGGGTGGTGGCGCGGTTCTCGCGGCACCCGCCCAGGCGAGTACTCCGGTGGACTTTCCGACGCACTGCATACCGCCGGCCGTGGCCGGGCTTCCGCCCATCGACGGCACGTCCACCGCGTCCGTCACCGTAGACAACGCGAGCCCGAAGGTCGGTGACACCGTCAAGGTCACCTACACCCTCTCCAAGGCCGCCGCCAGCAACCCGACCGATATCGCGCTGCCCGCCGATGTCGTCACCCCCCGGGCCGTCGTCGTACTGGCCGGAGCGCAGACCGGGACGGTCGCCGTGACCGGCCCCAAGAGCAACCCGCCCATCCCGGGCAAGGGTTCCTTCCCGGCGCTGGTCATGACGGGGAGCTTCACCGCCACCGCGGCCGGGGCCATCACCCTGTCGCCCGGCGACTACACGATCCACACCAGCTACGTCCTGGAGCTGGACACCGTCTGCACGGTCACCAACCCGCCCGCGCCGGTCTCCGAGACCGTCACCGCGAGCCCGGCGACCCAGCCGAACCCGCGCACTCTCGCGCTCGGTTCCGCACAGGGCGACCCGGGTGCCACGGTCGCCGTCACCGGTACCAAGTTCACCGCCGGTGCCAAGGTGACGATCCTCGCGCTGGCCGGGTCCCATCCCACCGGCGACGTGACCACCGCTACCGCTGACGCGCAGGGCGGCTTCTCCGCCCCGCTCGTGGTCAAAGACCTCGCGACCACCGGCATCGTGGCCTTCGAGGGCGTGAGCTACGACCCGGCCACCGCCGCGGGCCCGATCGCGTACAAGGTCAACGACAACACCCCGGTCCCGCCGGGGAGTCAGAAGCTCAACGCTTCGGTCATCCCGGGGACGCTGTCCATGACCCAGGCCGGTGACACCGTGGCGATGACCCCGGTGAACTTCGGTCAGGGCGGTCCCTCGACCGGCGCGCTGCAGACAGTCACCGTCAAGGACTTCCGCGGCGCCGCCGCCGGCTGGTCGCTGACCGGCTCGGTCACCGACTTCAAGGGTCCGGCGGGTGCCGTCATCGGCGCCGACAAGCTCAGCTGGACGCCGTCCTGCACCGCCAAGGCCGGCAGCCTCAGTGCCTGTGCCGCCGGTTCGCCCGGCGCCGTGGGTACGACGGGCGCCACGCTGGCCACTACGCCCAACGGCACCGTGACCGGAGGCGAGTTCACCGCCGGCGCGGGTCTGTCGCTGAACGTGCCGGCCTACTCCGCTCCAGGAACCTATTCCGGAGTCTTGACCCTGACTCTCACCTGACGCACAGTCAGTTGACTCGGACCGAGGGAGATGCCAGACATGTCGAGGGCCAAGGCGTACGCAGTGCTGCTGACGGTCGCCGCGCTGCTCGGCATCGGCCTCGGTCCCGCGGCAGGACCGGCCGGCGCCGCGGACAACGGGCGCTGGTCGGTCTTCCCCGCCCCCGCGGGCGGGGCGAAGGACAGGACGAGCACCAGCCAGGAACGTCAGTTCTTCACCCTGGAGGCGGGCCCGGGGACCACCGTGAAGGACAAGGTCTCGGTCTCCAACCTCTCCGACGCGCCCATGACCTTCAAGATCTACGGCGCCGACGCCTACAACACCCCGCGCGACGGCGGCTTCGCCGTCCGCGGTCCCGAGGAGACCAACAAGGACATCGGCACCTGGGTGAAGCTCGCACAGGGCAGTCTCACCGTGCCGCCCAGGACCCGCGCCGACATCCCGTTCACCCTCACCGTCCCCGACACCGCCGCCCCCGGGGACCATCCCGGCGCGATCGTCGCCCTCAACACCGAGACCGACAAGAGCAAGGGCAACGTCGCGGTCGGCGTACGGCGGGCCGTCGGGGCCCGGATCTACCTCCGGGTGAGCGGGCCCAGCCTCCCCGCGCTGTCCGTCGAGAACGTCCGTATCGACCACGGCCAGCCCTGGCTGCCCGGCACCGGCGCGAGCAACGCCACCATCCACTACACCCTCGTCAACCGCGGCAACGTCTCCCTGCTGCCGCGCCTGCGGCTCAAGGCCACCGGGCTGTTCGGCAGCACCCTGCTGGACCGCCAGGCCAAGGGACTGCCGCTGGAGCTGCTGCCCGGCCAGCAGGTCGAACTGACCGAGAAATGGGCCGGGGCGCCGCAGTTCGACCGGGTGAGCGTGAAACTGACCGTCACCACCGACCGGGGCGAGCTGAACGAGACCGGCAGCGCCTCGTTCTACGCCGTCCCGTGGCTCGCCGTCGGAGTGCTGCTCGCCGGACTCGCGCTCCTGTCCGCCTGGTTCACCGTCCGGCGCCGCAGGAACCGTCCGCCGCGGTCACCGGAGGAAGCTCCGGAGGGCGCAGCGGAGGAGACAACGGCCGGCGTGACAAGCGTGACAAGCGTGGGAAGCAGGGGCGGACAGGCGTGAGCACGATGCACAGGGAACGACTCCGGGCGCTGGCGGCCGCCGTGCTCGCCGCGGGGCTGCTCGTACTGTCCGCGCTCACCGCGCAGCCCGCGCGCGCGACGGTCCTGACACCATCGGCGGATCAGAAACCCGCGGTGGCGCTCTCCCCGCAACAGGCCAAGCCCGGCGCGGAGATCACCGTCACCGGGCGGGGCTGGAAGCCGGCCACGCTGCTCACCCTGCTGGTCTGCGGCCAGAACGCGATCGGCGGCACCAACTCCTGCTCCAACGAGTCCGGCCGGGCGGTCACCACCGACGCCAAGGGCGGCTTCACCCAGAAGCTATTGGCCGCCGCACCGCCCAAGCCCTGCCCCTGCGTGGTGCATGTCGCGACGGTGATGGGCGACTCCGTCTCCGTCGACGCGCCCTTCGTCGTCACCGGACACCCGGTCGCCGATCGGCCGCAGCCGGCCGGCGGCGGGCGGCTCGCGGTGCTCACGGCCAGGCTTGAGGGGAGCAGCGGTCTGCTCAACTGGTTCGGCTCACCGCCGCAGCGCCAACTCGTCTTCACCGTCGGCAATCTCGGCTCGGCGCCGACCAAGGACCCGGTGTTCCAGGTCGGTGTCTCGCACGGGGTCTTCGCGCCGCAGTGGGAGGAGCAGCAGTGGCGCGGCAGTGTGGCGCCGGGCATGAAGCAGCAGATCAAGCTGCCCGTCGAGCTGGCCTCCGGTGCGCACGGCGACTACAAGGTCCAGCTCAAGTACGGCGGCAAGGTGCTCGTCACCGAACCGTGGGACGTCGGCCGGCCGTGGGGCATCACCCTCTTCTGGATCCTGCTGTGCGTGGTCGTCCCGGCCGCGGTCTTCCGTATCGGCATGGCCGTGGTCGACAAGGCGCGCCCGCGGCTGCCCGGCACGATCTATGCCTCCGGCCGTCGCCGCAAGGCCCCTTGTCGGCCCGCCGCGCTGTTCCACCTGCCCGCGCCACGGCGGTCGCCGCCCCCGAAGCCGTCGCCCAACGGCGCGCACCCGCCGGACTCCCGTCCGGCGGACGACACGGGGGCCCTGCCCTGGTTCAGCCAGGGCACCCTGCCGGCCGCACCGGCATCCCCACCGGTTGCCACACCGGCATCCGCACCGACTCCCGCATCCGCACCGACTCCCGCACCCCCACCGACTCCCGCACCCCCACCGGCATCCGCACCGAGTACCGAACGTCCACCTTCGAAGGGAAGCACGTGACGAATCGACCAACGCGACCGCGGAGGAGCAGGACCGCGACCGCGGTCAGTCTCGCGCTCATGCTCGGCGGCGGCTCGGCGCTGCTGATCGCGGCACCCGCGCAGGCCGCCGTGTCCTCATTCGCGACCAAGTGCATACCGCCGAAGATCGCGAACCTGCCCGACATCAACGGGACCACCAAGGCGGACGTCACCGCGCCCGCGACCGCCAAGGTCGGCGACACCATCGACGTGACATGGAAGATGGTGCAGGCCGCCTCGGAGAACCCCGGCGTCGCCGATCTGCCCGCCAACTCGGTCCTGCCCACCGGCAAGGTCACGATCGGCGGCGCGCAGACCGGGTCGCTGGACGTCGCCGGCACGCGGACGAACCCCCCGATCCCCAAGAACAGCCCCATGGTGCTGTCCGACATGAAGGGCAAGCTCAAGCTGACCGCCGCCGGTGACGTCACCCTGTCGCCCGGCGCGTACAACATCAACGCCAACTACATCATGTCGACCGACACCGCCTGCGCGCCGACCGCCGGCGTCCCGGTCGCGGTAACCATCAAGGTGACGGGCAGCGGCGGCACGGGCGGTACGACGACGTCCGGTGGCACGACGACCTCCGGCGGAACGACGAGCGCTGGTGGCACGACCGCGTCGGGCGGCACCACGGCCTCCGGCGGTACAACCTCCGGCGGCACGACGGCCTCCGGAGGAACGACCGGCGGCACCACGACCTCCGGCGGCACGACGGGAGGGAGCGGTGAGCCCAACGGCACCGTCCACAAGGGCACCACGGTCTCCGTACCCGTCGACTGCGGGACGTTCGGCAAGCCGACCGCCAAGATCGCCATCGACGCCACCAAGAGCAGCGGGGGCTACGACCTCGCGGTGAAGTTCATCGGCAGCGTCATGAATTCCCCCGCGCCCTTCCCCAAGGGCTTCATCACTCCGAGCATGGCCGTCAAGGTCGGCGGCGCCGACTCCGGCACGGTCGCCGTCACCGGCCCGCCCAACACCCAGGCGGTCACCGCGAACTCCCCGGTCACCCTCGATGATCTGAAGGGCACGTATTCGCCGGGTAAGACCGGCAAGGTGACGCTCACTCCCGGCGCCATCGTCATCAAGCTCACCGATGGCGGAACCACGGTCGCCACCTGCACTCCGACCAAGGCCGTCGACGCCTCGCTCACCCTCGACATCAAGGAGAAGGGCAGCAGCGGCGGCGTCTCCGGCGGCACCACCGGCGACAACAACTCGGCCACCTCCGGCGGCCTCGCCAACACCGGCGCCGAGAACGACGGCTCCCTGCGGGCCCTCGGCCTCGTCGCGGGCACCGTCCTCCTCATCGGCGGCGCCGTCTTCACCTTCACTCCCTGGCGCAAGCTGCGCCACTGACCGCACACAGCAGGCACGGCAGGCACAACACGTACAGCGGGCACGACACGCACCTCGCTCGCGGGCGTGACAGCGCCCGCGACATGACGAGGCCCGGTGACCGTACGGTCACCGGGCCTCATCAGGCGTGCGCGGGGAGGGACGTCAGCGGACGTCGCCCATCAGCGCGACGACCTTCTTGCGGTACATCCACACGGCCAGGCCGGCGACGACGGCGAGGGCGGCCTCCAGGCCGACCATGCCGGTCCCGTTCAGGTCCACACCCGCGATCGACAGCAGGCTGGTGGTGCAGTCGCCCGCGGTGACCGCGAGGAACCAGACCCCCATCATCTGGCTGCCGTACTTGGCCGGAGCCATCTTGGTGGTGACCGAGAGGCCGACCGGGGAGAGGCAGAGCTCACCGATGGTCTGGATCATGTAGATCGAGACCAGCCACATCGGGCTGACCTTCGTGCCGTCCGAGGCCAGTCCCATCGGGACGACGAAGACGAAGAACGAGGCGCCGATGAGGAACAGGCCCATGGCGAACTTCACCGTGGTGCTGGGTTCGCGGTTCTTCTTCGACAGCCAGATCCAGCCCCAGGCGATGACCGGAGCCAGCGCCATGACGAACAGCGGGTTCACCGACTGGAACCACGAGGACGGGAAGTCGAAGCCGAACAGAGCGCCCTGCGTCTTCGTGTCGCCGAAGATCGACATGGTCGATCCGCCCTGGTCGTAGATCATCCAGAAGACGGCGGCGGCAACGAAGAACCAGATGTAGCCGCTCATCTTGGACTGTTCGGGGGCCGACAGATCCTTGTCGCGCTTTATGCGCACCAGGACGCCGACCGGGATCACCAGACCGATGACGGTGATCGGGACCAGCGCCCAGTTGAGCGTGTAGTGGCCGCTGAGGACGACCACGCCGTAGAAGGCCACGGCCGCGAGCAGCCACATCAGGCCCTTGTGCAGGGTCGCGTCGCGCTCCGCGGTCGTCAGCGGCTTGGGGACGACGCTGCTGCGCTCGCTCAGGTGACGGGTGCCGAGCAGGAACTGGACCAGGCCCAGCGCCATGCCGACCGCGGCGAGGGCGAAGCCCAGGTGCCAGCTGTAGTTCTGGCCGACGGTGCCGATGGCCAGCGGGGCGAAGAAGGCACCCATGTTGATGCCCATGTAGAAGACGGTGAAGCCGCCGTCGCGACGCGGGTCGTCCGGCCCGTCGTAGAGGTGGCCGACCATCGTCGAGATGTTCGCCTTGAGCAGGCCGGAGCCGAGGGCGACCAGTCCGAGGCCGGCGAAGAACGTCGCCTGGCCGGGGATCGCCAGTGTCAGGTGGCCGGCCATGATGATGCCGGCCGCGATGGCGACCGTCTTGCGCGGTCCCCAGACCCGGTCTCCGAACCAGCCGCCCGGCATGGCGAGCAGGTACACCATCGCCATGTAGATGGAGTAGATGGCGATGGCCGTGGCCCCGGTCATCGCGAGGCCGCCTCCCTGGCCGCCCTTGTCGGCGGCGGGACCGCCGGCGATCAGGTAGAGCGGGAGAAGGGCCTTCATGCCGTAGAAGCTGAAACGCTCCCACATCTCGGTCATGAAGAGAGTGGCCAGGCCGCGGGGGTGGCCGAAGAAGGTCTTGCCGCCCGGTACAGGGGTCTCCTGCGGGGCGGCGTCCTTCGTCAGGCTGGACGCCATGGTCGATCCTTGTTCGCTCGGGACGCGCGACGGAACAGTCCGCGCGCCCGGTGGGGGGTGGCCGGCACCGGCACGCTATGGGGGCGTGCCGGGATCCACGCCCGCCGCGCGGTCTTGCGCGGCGGACCCGGCCGTCAGGTCAGTCACTCTCGCTGGTTTGCACCAGCCCCGTCACAGAAGAGGCCTTCGGCGCGGGTTGCGCGCAGAAGGTCCCAGAGTGCTGCTACGGGCGATTCAATACTTTATGACAGCCGAACACGTGTTATAGGGCGTCTTGAGACCTACCTCACAGGGCTGTTGGCACCGCTACGTCGCCGCCTGTCCACGCGGTCTACCATCAAGCCCATGACCCGCGTACTTCTTGCCGAGGACGACGCATCCATCTCGGAACCGCTCGCGCGCGCCCTGCGCCGCGAGGGTTACGAGGTCGAGGTGCGCGAGGACGGGCCCACCGCGCTCGAAGCCGCCCTGCTGGGCGCTGTCGACCTGGTGGTGCTCGACCTGGGGCTGCCCGGCATGGACGGCCTGGACGTGTGCCGCAGGATCCGTACCGAGGGGCACACCTTCCCGGTGCTGGTGCTCACGGCCAGGGCCGACGAGGTCGACACGGTGGTCGGCCTGGACGCCGGTGCCGACGACTACGTCACCAAGCCGTTCCGGCTCGCCGAACTGCTGGCGCGGGTCCGGGCGCTGCTGCGCCGCGGCACCACCGACGCGCCGCAGCCGTCCACCCACGGGGTACGGATCGACGTCGAGTCGCACCGCGCCTGGATGGGCGACGACGAGCTGCAACTCACCGCGAAGGAGTTCGACCTGCTGCGTGTCCTGGTACGGGACGCGGGCCGGGTGGTCACCCGTGAGCAGCTGATGCGCGAGGTCTGGGACACCACCTGGTGGTCGTCGACCAAGACCCTCGACATGCACATCTCGTGGCTGCGCAAGAAGCTCGGCGACGACGCGACGGCTCCCCGGTACATCTCCACCGTGCGCGGTGTCGGGTTCCGGTTCGAGAAGAACTAGCCGAAGGCTGACACCCTTCTCCCATGCGCCGCCGACTGATCTCCTCCACGCTCGCTGTCGTGCTCGTCGTCATCGCCGTCTTCGGGCTCTCGCTCGTCATCGTCGAGACCCGCACGATCGAGAACAGCGCGCAGGAGAGCGTCGACTCCGAGGCGGTGCGGCTGTCGGGCAGCGTCGACAGCCGGCGCGCCAGCGGGGAGAAGGTCGACGCCGACTCGCTGGCCCAGCAGGTCGCCGCCGACCGGTTCGCGATCGTGCGGGTGCCGGGCAGCGCGCCGATCGAGATCGGGACGCCGCCGGGCGGCCGGGTGATCAAGTCCACCCAGACCGGCGACAACGGTGCGACCGTGGTCGTCGAGGAGTCCCGCTCCAAGATCAGCCAGGAGATCGGCAGGACCCTGCTGGTCATCCTGGCGGTCGCGCTGCTCGCGGTGCTGGCGGCCGTGGTGCTCGCGGTACGGCAGGCGCGCCGGCTCGGCAGCCCGCTGACCGACCTCGCGGAGACCGCAGAACGGCTCGGATCCGGCGATCCGCGCCCGCGGCACCGCCGCTACGGCGTTCCCGAGCTGGACCGGATCGCCGACGTCCTCGACGCGAGCGCGGAGCGAATCGGCCGGATGCTGACCGCCGAGCGGCGGCTCGCCTCCGACGCCTCGCACCAGCTCCGTACGCCCCTGACGGCGCTCTCGATGCGGTTGGAGGAGATCATCGCCACCGCCGACGACGAGGACGCCGTCAAGGAAGAGGCGGCGATCGCGCTGGGCCAGGTCGAGCGGCTCACCGATGTGGTGCAGCGGCTGCTGACCAACGCCCGCGACCCGCGCTCCGGCTCGGCGGTCGACTTCGACCTCGACGATGTGATCAAGCAGCAGATGGAGGAGTGGCGCCCGGCGTCGCAGAGCGAGGGGCGCTCCATCATCCGGTCCGGTACCCCGGGACTGCGGGCCGTCGGCACCCCGGGTGCGGTCTCCCAGGTGCTGGCCACCCTGATCGAGAACTCGCTCATGCACGGCGCGGGCACGGTCGGCCTGCACACCCGGGTGACAGGGAATCAAGCGGTCGTCGAGGTCACGGACGACGGGCCGGGCGTACCGCCGGACCTCGGAGCACGGGTCTTCGAGCGGGCGGTGAGCGGTCGCAATTCCACCGGACTGGGGCTGGCGGTGGCCCGCGATCTGGCCGAGGCGGACGGCGGGCGGCTGGAGCTGTTGCAGCAGCGGCCGCCGGTCTTCGCGCTCTTCCTGGCCCAGGAGGATCCGGCGGGACAGCCGCGCCAGCCGCGCGGGGACGTGGCCGGTCCTCCGGTGTAGCGCGTCTCCCGCGAGAGCGACTCCTGCGGAGAGTTCCTCCTGCGGAGAGTTCCTACTTCGGGGAGCGGATGTTCGGCTGCGGTCCCGCTCCGGTCTCGGTCCCGGGCGCGGCTTCGGCCAGTATCGACTCCGCCTGCTCCCGGACCCCGCGTGCGGGCAGCGCCTTGAAGACCCAGGTCCGGTAGGACCAGAAGCGGAAGAGGGTGGCCACGCCGATGCCGGCGAACTTGAAGATGTTGCTCTGCAGCGAGCTGTCCCAGCCGAACCCGTACGTCGCCACGTAGAGCACCGCGTTCTCGATGACCAGGCCGACGGCGCTGAAGCCGAGGAAGAGGCCCAGTTCCTTCGAGCGGCTGCTGCGGTCGCGATCCCGGTAGGTGAAGTACCGGAAGCCGACGTAATTGAAGAGAATCGATACGGCGGTGGCGATGATGCTCGCCCGGACCGTCTGCAGCCCGGTGCTGTGCCGCACCAGGTTGAAGACCCCGACGTTCACCAGAACGCCCGCGCCACCGACCACGCCGAACCTGGCGACCTCTCGATACAGCGATCCCAAACGCGACTGCACGGTTTGGCGTCCGCCCATGGTGATCGCTCGGCCTTGTCTGTCGGTGTGGTCGTACTGGCTCTTCATGCTAACCGCACGGTGGGAAGCGCTGCCTGTGGGTGGCGTCATTCGGGTACTCGGACGCCCGATATCCTGGGGAACGTGACATTCCCGGTAGTCGGCATGGTCGGCGGCGGCCAGCTCGCCCGTATGACCCACGAAGCGGGTATCCCGCTCGGTATCAGGTTCAAACTCCTCAGCGACACTCCGCAGGACTCGGCGGCGCAGGTGGTGAGCGATGTCGTCATCGGCGACTACCGCGATCTGGCGACACTGCGGGCCTTCGCCCACGGTTGCGACGTGATCACATTCGATCATGAGCATGTCCCCACCGAGCACCTGCGGGCCCTGGAGGCCGACGGCATCGCCGTCCGCCCGGGGCCCGGCGCTCTGCAGCACGCCCACGACAAGGGCGTCATGCGGGCCAGGCTCAGCGAGATCGGGGTGCCGTGCCCACGGCACCGGATCGTCGCGGACCCGGCGGATGTGACGCGGTTCGCGGCTGAGGGGGACGGCTTCCCCGTCGTGCTCAAGACCGTGGTCGGCGGGTACGACGGCAAGGGCGTGTGGGTCGTCCGCAGCGAGGACGAGGCCGCGGATCCGTTCCTGGCCGGCGTCCCGGTGCTCGCGGAGGAGAAGGTCGACTTCGTACGGGAGCTGGCCGCGAATGTGGTGCGCTCGCCGCACGGCCAGGCCGTCTCCTATCCGGTCGTGGAATCCGTGCAGGTCAACGGGGTGTGCGACACCGTGATCGCCCCCGCGCCGAACCTCTCCGCCGATCTCTCGGCGCAGGCCCAGCAGCTCGCGCTGACCATCGCCGGAGAGCTGGGCGTCGTCGGGCATCTCGCCGTCGAGCTCTTCGAGACCCGCGACGGGCGGATCCTGGTCAACGAGCTGGCGATGCGCCCGCACAACAGCGGCCACTGGACGCAGGACGGCGCGATCACCTCCCAGTTCGCCAACCATGTGCGCGCCGTACTGGACCTGCCGCTCGGCGACCCGCGCCCGCGCGCGAAGTGGACCGTCATGGCCAACGTCCTCGGCGGCGAATTCCCCGACATGTACTCCGCGTATCTGCACTGCATGGCCCGCGACCCGCAGCTCAAGATCCACATGTACGGCAAGGACGTGAAGCCCGGCCGCAAGGTCGGCCATGTCAACACCTACGGCGACGACCTGGCGGATGTGCGCGAGCGCGCCCGGCATGCCGCCGACTACCTGCGAGGAACGATCACCGAATGACAACGTCCCCTCTCGTCGGCATCGTCATGGGCTCCGACTCCGACTGGCCCGTCATGGAAGCCGCCGCCCAGGCGCTGGACGAGTTCGAGGTCCCCTACGAGGTCGACGTCGTCTCCGCACACCGCATGCCGCGCGAGATGATCGCGTACGGCGAGCAGGCCGACGGCCGCGGCCTCAAGGCGATCATCGCGGGTGCGGGCGGCGCCGCCCACCTGCCGGGCATGCTCGCCTCCGTCACCCCGCTGCCGGTCATCGGTGTTCCCGTGCCGCTGAAGTACCTCGACGGCATGGACTCACTGCTGTCCATCGTCCAGATGCCGGCCGGCGTCCCCGTCGCCACGGTGTCCGTCGCGGGCGCACGCAACGCGGGGCTGCTCGCGGTCCGCATCCTCGCCGCGCACGACCCCGAACTGCTCGCCAAAATGCGGCACTTCCAGGAAGAGCTGAACGAACAGGCCACCGACAAGGGCAAGCGGCTGCGCGCCAAGGTCCAGGGTGCGGCAGGCTTCGGGTTCGGCAAGTAACCCGTATCAAGGAGACGTCGATGGACCTTCTCGCCCGCGCCACGGAACTGCTCGCCGCCCACCCCGTCGTGGACGGACACAACGACCTGCCGTGGGCGCTGCGCGAGCAGGTCCGCTACGACCTCGACCTGCTCGACATCGGCACCGACCAGAGCGCCTCGCTGCACACCGACATCCCGCGGCTGCGCGCCGGCGGCGTCGGCGCGCAGTTCTGGTCCGTCTATGTCCGCAGCGACATGGCCGGCGACGACGCGGTCTGCGCGACCCTCGAACAGATCGACGTGGTGCTGCGGCTGACGGAGCGTTACGCCGACGATCTGCGGCTCGCGCTCACCGCCGACGACATGGAGACGGCGCGCGCCGAGGGCCGTATCGCCTCCCTGATGGGCGCCGAGGGCGGCCACAGCATCAACAGCTCACTCGCCACCTTGCGTGCGCTGCACCAGCTCGGCGTCCGCTATATGACGCTCACCCACAACGACAACCTTCCGTGGGCGGACTCGGCGACCGACGAGCGGCGGGCGGGCGGTCTCACCGCGTTCGGCGAGGAGGTCGTCCGGGAGATGAACCGCTGCGGCATGCTCGTCGACCTGTCGCATGTCTCCGCCGACACGATGCGGGACGCGATCCGGGTCAGCGAAGCGCCGGTGATCTTCTCGCACTCGTCCGCGCGCGCGGTCTGCGACCACGTCCGCAACATCCCGGACGACGTCCTGGCCCTGCTGCCCGCCAACGGCGGCGTCGCCATGGCCACCTTCGTCCCGAAGTTCATCCTCACCGACGCGGTCGCCTGGACCAGCGCCGCCGACGAGAACATGCGCGCCAACGGCCTGCACCACCTCGACACCACGCCCGCCGGCATGAAGGTCCAGCGCGCGTACGAGGCTGAGCACCCGCGCCCCGTCGCCACCCCCGCCACCGTCGCCGACCACCTCGACCACATGCGCGAGGTGGCCGGCATCGACCACCTCGGCATCGGCGGCGACTTCGACGGCACGGCGTTCACTCCCTCGGGTCTCGACGACGTGTCCGGCTACCCGAACCTCATCGCCGAACTCCTCGGCCGGGGCTGGTCCGACGCCGACCTCGCCAAGCTGACGTGGCGCAACGCCGTCCGGGTGCTGCGCGACGCCGAGTCGGCCGCCGTCGTGGCCCAGGCCAAGCGCGGCCCGTCCAACGCGACGATCGGCGAGCTCGACGGCTGACGGCCGGGGCGCCCTTTCTGCCTCAGCAGGCGCAGAGACAGAAAGGGTGTCCCGCCGGGTCGGAGAAGACCCGCCAGTCCCGTTCGCCGCCGTGATCGTCCTCCAGGAGCTTCGCTCCGAGGGCGAGCACCGCTTCCTGCGCCGCGTCCAGGTCCTCGACCGCCACGTCGATATGGAACTGCTGCGGCCGCTCCGGGTCGGGCCACTGCGGCGCGCGCAGCTCCGGCGCCCGCTGGAACGACACCTTGACGCCGTCGGCCGCGCGCAGCTCCACCCAGTCGTCGTCGTCCGCCTCCACGTCACCGCCGACCACGGCCGCGTAGAACGTGGCCAATTCCTTGGGGTCCGGACAGTCCAGGACGACGCTGCCCAGCGTTCCGATGCTCATGCTGTCTCCTTCGCTCGTTACCTGTGATCGTGGTTAACCGGTAACCGTTACTGCATCATGCCCTTCAAGCAGTAACGTGGCAAGGGTGCAGCAGCCCGGAGAACGCGCCCCCGCTCCCGGACCACTCCTTCTGGTCCAGGATCTGGCGAACACCGTCGATATCGAGTCGGCCGACGACCAGTTGCGCACCCCGGCCGACCTGGACACCTGGGCACGGGACCACGGCCTGCACGGCCCCGCCTCGGGCACCACGGACCTCGCCGACGTCATCGCACTCCGCGAGGCACTGCGCGACGCCTGCCAGGCACACACCGGAACGGACGTGCCGGAAGCAACGGGAACAGAACTGCGGCGGCTGCTGGGAGCCGCGCCGCTGGTGCTCTCGATCGACCCGCGGGGCGGCGCGTCGTTGCGCCCGGCAGAAGGCCTCACCGGCGCCGCCGCCCTCACCGCCCACCTCGCCGCCGGCATCACCACCGCCGTCGCCGACGGCACCTGGCCCCGGCTCAAAGCCTGCGCAGCCCACAACTGCCGCTGGGTCTACTACGACCGCAGCCCAGCGGGCCGCAGCCGCTGGTGCACGATGGCCGTCTGCGGCAGCCGAGCCAAAATGCGCGCATACCGCAGCCGTACGCCGTAAAGCAGGACGGTCGGACACGACATACGGGGGCGCAGGGGCAGCGGAAGGCGGCCGAGCACTTGCGCACGGGACGCACGGGAACTCGGAGGGGAACGGGGGCGCAGGGGTAGGGGTCCGAAATGCTGCCGAGCTATTTGTGGGCCGCCAGGCCCGTAAATAGTCGATTTCGGACCCCTACCCCGGAGCCACCGGGCCCCGGCCCGGCAACGCTCCCGCAGGGACCCGGCACCAAAGCCGTCAGGCCGAAGGACGGCCCATCGCGCGGAACTTCCAGCCCGCCGCGCGCCACAGCTCGGGAGAGAGCGCGTTGCGGCCGTCGATGATGTGCCGCGTCGTGGCGACCTCGCCGAGGGCCGCGGGGTCGAGGTCCCGGAACTCGCGCCATTCGGTGAGGTGAAGAACCACATCCGCCCCCCGCACGGCATCCAGCGCACTGCCCGCGTACGCGAGCGTGGGGAACAGCGCCCGCGCGTTGTCCATGCCCTTGGGGTCGTAGACGGTGACCTGGCCGCCCTGGAGGTGGATCTGCCCGGCCACATTGAGCGCGGGCGAATCCCGTACGTCGTCGGAGTCCGGCTTGAAGGCGGCGCCGAGTACGGCGATCCGCTTGCCGAGGAAGCTGTCGCCGCCGACCGCTTCGCGGGCGAGCTCGACCATGTGGCCGCGCCGCCGCATGTTGATCGAGTCGACCTCGCGGAGGAAGGTCAGTGCCTGATCGGCGCCGAGTTCACCGGCGCGCGCCATGAAGGCGCGGATGTCCTTGGGCAGGCAGCCGCCGCCGAAGCCGATGCCGGCCCGCAGGAACTTGTGGCCGATCCGGTCGTCGTGGCCGATCGCCTCCGCGAGCTTCACGACATCGCCGTCGCCGGCCTCGCACACCTCGGCCATGGCGTTGATGAAGGAGATCTTCGTGGCGAGGAAGGCGTTGGCGGCGGTCTTGACCAGTTCGGCGGTGGGGTAGTCGGCGACGACGAACGGCGAGCCTTCCGCGACGGGTGTCGCGTACACCTCGCGCAGCAGTTTTTCGGCGTGCGCGCTCGCGACGCCGACGACGACCCGGTCCGGGTGCAGAGTGTCCTGGACGGCGAAGCCCTCGCGCAGGAACTCGGGGTTCCAGGCCAGCTCGGCGTCGGCCCCGGCCGGAGCCAGTTCGGCGAGCCGGGCGGCGAGCCGGGCGGCGCTGCCCACCGGCACGGTGGACTTGCCGACGACCAGGGCGGGCCGCCGCAGATGCGGTGCGAGCGTTTCGAAGGCGCTGTCGACGTAGGACATGTCGCAGGCGTACTCGCCGTGCTTCTGCGGGGTGTTGACGCAGACGAAGTGGACATCACCGAATTCGGCGACCTCTTCCCAGGAGGTGGTGAACCTCAGCCGTCCGGTGGATCCCTCGATGCCGGCGACGTGCCGGGCGAGCAGTTCCTCGAGACCCGGCTCGTACATCGGGACCTTGCCGGCCGACAGCATCTCGATCTTGCGGGGGTCGATATCGAGCCCCAGTACCTCGAAGCCGAGCTCGGCCATGGCGGCCGCGTGGGTGGCGCCGAGGTAACCGGTGCCGATGACGGTGAGCTTCAGAGGCATGCGAAGAGCATAGTCGCGTCCCGGTGTGTGAAATCCAGGGTGGAGCCGTGGTCAGATGGCCACAACGCGTACACAGCTGAGGGGGTGGAGGCCGTGGCACGAGCCAGCCAAGAGGACGCGGTACCGAGAAGTGAAGAGGGTCCCGAACCGGGTGGGCAGGCCGAGGGGTCAGAGCACATCAGGGAACCCGAGCAGACCGGGGAACCCGTGCAGACCGGGGAACCCGTGCAGACCGGGGAACCCGTGCAGGCCGGGGAACCCGTGCAGGCCGGGGCGGCGCTGCCCGGGGAGCCGCCGGAGCCGAAGGACCGCAGGGCCCGTCGCCGGCGCAGAACCCGCCGGGTGCTGCTCGCCGCCGTGCTGCTGCTGTGTACCGGCGCGCTGCTGATCGTCGGCACGGTCTGGTACGCGTACGAGCACTACACCGGCCGGGTCGACCGGATCCCGAACGCGTTCCCGACGAACGTGCCGCCCGAGGCGCAGCCCGCGCCCGGCAAGGGCGGTCAGACATTCCTGCTGGTCGGTATCGACGCGCGCTCGGACCTGCCGACCACCGGCAAGGGCGCCAAGGCGCCGGAGTGGCAGTCGGGCGCGCAGCGCAGCGACACGATGATGCTGGTGCACCTGCCGGCCGACGGGAAGCACGCGTATGTCGTCTCGCTGCCCCGTGACTCCTGGGTGCCGATTCCGGGCCACGGCAGCGACAAGCTGAACGCGGCCTTCTCCTGGGGCGGCCCGCCGCTGCTGATCGACACGGTGCAGCGGCTCACCCATGTGAAGGTCGACCATCTCGCGGTGATCGACTGGAGCGGCTTCAAGAAGCTGACCGACGCCATCGGCGGGGTGGACATCACCGTCGACAAGACCGTCTCCCCGCGCAACGGCGCGGGGATGTGGGACGCGGGCACCCACCACATGGACGGCGACGAGGCGCTGGACTACGTACGCGAGCGGTACGGCCTGCCGCGCGGCGACCTGGACCGTACCCACCGGCAGCAGAACTTCCTGCGGGCCGTGCTGGCCAAGGTGCTGGCGGGGGACACGCTCAGCAATCCGCTCAAGGCGAAGCGGATGCTGGACCAGGTGACGAACTCGGTGAGCGTCGACGACCGGCTCTCCGACGGCGATCTGCGGGACCTGATCTGGGGCATGAAGGGCACCAGGTCCTCCGACATGGTGTTCATGAACGCGCCCGTCGCCGGCTTCGACATGATCAAGGGCCAGGAGGTGGTCCTTCTCGACCGGAACGGCACGTCGGCGCTGTGGGAAGCGGTGCGGAACGACACGATGGCGGACTACATCGGAGCGAACACCGTGGACCGGCTGGGCAGCAAGGTGTCGTGAAGCTCACGTATGCCGGGCGGCCCGATCGGGCCTACGATCGGTTGGTTACTTAACGGTAGTTAGCAAGCACTCGGGGAGTGAGACAGCCTTGGCCGGTTCTTCCGATTTCGACCTCTACCGGACGTCCGAGGAGCACGACATGCTCCGCGACTCGGTCCGTTCGCTCGCCGAGGCGAAGATCGCCCCCTTCGCGACGGAGGTGGACGAGGAGGGCCGCTTCCCGCAGGAGGCCCTCGACGCCCTCATCACCGCCGACCTGCACGCCGTGCACGTCCCGGAGGCCTACGGCGGCGCGGGCGCGGACGCCCTGGCCACCGTGATCGTGATCGAGGAGGTGGCCCGCGTCTGCGCGTCGTCCTCCCTCATCCCGGCCGTGAACAAGCTCGGCTCGCTCCCGGTGATCCTGTCCGGTTCCGAGGAGCTCAAGAAGAAGTACCTCGGCCCGCTGGCCAAGGGCGACGCGATGTTCTCGTACGCCCTGTCCGAGCCCGAGGCGGGCTCCGACGCGGCCGGTATGAAGACCCGCGCGGTACGTGACGGCGACTTCTACGTCCTCAACGGCGTGAAGCGCTGGATCACCAACGCGGGCGTCAGCGAGTACTACACGGTGATGGCCGTCACCGACCCGGAGAAGCGCTCGAAGGGCATCAGCGCCTTCGTCGTCGAGAAGGCCGACGAGGGCGTCTCCTTCGGCGCCCCCGAGAAGAAGCTCGGCATCAAGGGCTCGCCGACCCGCGAGGTCTATCTCGACAATGTGCGGATCCCCGCCGATCGCATGATCGGCGACGAGGGCACCGGCTTCGCCACCGCGATGAAGACCCTCGACCACACCCGCGTCACCATCGCCGCCCAGGCGATCGGCATCGCGCAGGGCGCCCTCGACTACGCCAAGGGCTATGTGCACGAACGCAAGCAGTTCGGTAAGGCCATCGCCGAGTTCCAGGGCGTCCAGTTCATGCTCGCCGACATGGCCATGAAGCTCGAGGCCGCCCGCCAGCTGACCTACGCGGCCGCCGCCAAGTCCGAGCGCATCTCCGCCGGTGGCAAGGACGAGGACCTCACCTTCTTCGGCGCCGCCGCCAAGTGCTTCGCCTCCGACGTCGCGATGGAGGTCACCATCGACGCCATCCAGCTGCTCGGCGGCTACGGCTACACGCGCGACTACCCGGTCGAGCGCATGATGCGCGACGCCAAAATCACCCAGATCTACGAGGGTACGAACCAGGTCCAGCGCATCGTGATGGCGCGCAACCTGCCGAAGTAACCGAGGTCGCGGCGTAACTCAGGACGCCGTACGCGAAAGCCGTGCGCGAAAGCCCCGGACGAATTCCCGTCCGGGGCTTTGTTGCTGAGGGACGCCGACCGGTCAGCCCTTGTCGGTGACCGTGACCGTCTCGTCGTTCTTCAGCTGGGCGAATAGCTGCTTGGACTTCGCCTGGTTCCACTTCACCGCGACGCCGTCGCCGCGGGTGGGCAGACTGGCGGTGGAGATCGGGACGGTCATCGACTTGCCGTCGCCGCTCGTCACGCCCTTCATCGCCCAGAACATCGAGCTGATGTTCCACAGGCTCATGCCCTTGTCGACGATGAGGGTGTCGAGGCCGGAACCGATCACCGGGTAGAGAGTGAACGGGTTCAGCACGGTGCTGGGCGAGGCCGCCTGGTGGGCGAGCGTCGACAGGAACTTCTGCTGGTTCCGCATCCGGCCGAGGTCCTGGTCGGCCTCCTGGTGCCGCTGCCGGACGAAGGCGAGGCCCTGCTTGCCGTTCAGCGTCTGGCAGCCGGCCGGGAAGTCCGCGCCCGACGCCTTGTCCTTGAGCGGCTTGTCGAGGCACATGTCGACGCCGCCGAGCGCGTCCACCAGGTTCACGAAGCCGGAGAACCCGATCTCGGCGTAGTGGTCGATGTGCAGACCGGTGTTGTACTCGACGGTCCGGGTGAGCAGCTCGGGGCCACCGTCCGCGTAGGCCCGGTTGAGCTTGTGGGTGGCGGCCGGGTAGCGCTTGCCGGACTGCTGGCCGGTGAAGGCCGGGATCGTGACGTACGAGTCACGCGGCAGGCTGAGCATGGTGTTCCCGTTGCCACCGACGTGCAGGACCATCATCGAGTCGGTCCGCTTGCCCTGGGCCGAGCCGGTGTGCAGATCCTGCTCCTGCTGCTTGGACAGCCCCTCGCGGCTGTCGGAGCCGACGATCAGATAGTTCGTGCCCTTACCGCCGGCCGGCCGGTCCTCGACCTTGCTGAGGTCCACCTCGCGGCGCACCTTGCCGTCGGCCCAGAAATACGTACCGGCGGAGACCACCAGCAGCACCAGGACCAGGCTCAGCAGGGTGATCTTCACCTTACGGGCCCGGCTGCCGGGCCGGCGGCCGGAACCGCGGCCACCGCCGCCGGTGCTCGGCGGCCCGTAGTCGCCGCCGCCGGCCCCGCCCCGCGAAGGCTGCGGGGGTACACCGGCCGCGGCGGCCGCGCCACGGCGCGGCGACAGCTCGGGGGGCAGCGGTGGCTCGGTGCGCCGGCGCTGCTCTGCTTCGTTGGACCATCCGCTCATGGGGAAAGTGTGCCCGCTGGGGGTGCGAGACCGGCAATCGCAGGCGGTTCTGTAGCAGACCCGATGCATACCCGTACATGTGTTACAGGGCGGTCATCGCGAGGTCCCGGCCGGGCGCCTCCCTGCCCCCGCGCTGCCGTACGGGACGGCCGTGCAGCCGCTCCCACAGCGCTGCCAGGGCGTGCCGCACCCGGGGGGAGTCGATGCCCTCGACGGCACGTCCGGCCTCCGTGGCCAGCTCCCGGGCCCGATCCACGGCGCCCAGGTCGAGTGCGGCCCCGGCCCGCAGGACGAGGGTGCCCGCGCGGTCGCGGGCCCGGCCCTCGGGCAGCGCGGAGAGGGTCCGCCGGAGCCAGTGGTCGGCGGCGGCAGGGCGGTCCAGCGCGAGCTCGCAGGCCGCGGCCTCCGCGCAGTAGTCGGCCCGGTGGTCGGCGCCGCTCCGGGTGTCGGGGGTCAGGATGGCGCCCGCCGCGGCGAGCAGCCGCTGGCACCCGCCGGCCTGGCCCAGTACGGCATGGGCCCGCGCCTGCCGGGCCATGAGCAGCGCCGAGGAGCGGAGTACGTCGGCCGGGAGCCCTCCCGCCGCGCGCGGATCGGCATCGCGTTCGTCCGCGGCGTACCCGTGCGCCGTGGACGTGCCGGCGGCGCGCCCCTCGCCCGTGGCCGCTTCCCGGACGAGGCCCTCGCGGGCGGCCCGCGCGATGGCCAGCGCCTCCTGCGGACGGCCGGCGGTCAGGCACTGCAGGCTCATCGCGGCGAGGACCCGCGCCCCCAGCGGGCGGTCACCGGCGGCGTGGGCGGCCGACAGCGCGGCGGTGAAGTACCGCTCGGCGGCGGCCTCGTGGCCGGTGTCGAGACAGGCGCGGCCCGTCAGGCACGCCAACTCGCCTGCGACCGTGAACAGCCGCCGCGCCGGGAGCCCGGCGGCATCGGCGGGACCGAGCCGCGCCGTGGGTCTGCGGGCCAGCAGATCGGTGACCAGACGCAGTTCGGCGTCGGCCGCCGCGCGGACCGGTCCACCGCCGAGCGCGGCCTCCAGCCGGCGCAGCGCGGGGACCCGCTCCTCCAGCGCGCCGATCGCGGCGAGCAGCGCGGGCGTGGCGTGTGCGGCGGACGAGCCGCCGCGTGGCCGCGGCACGGACTGGGACGCCGCGAAGGGTGCCGGCGCGGGCACGGCCACCGGTGCGAGCACGGCCACGGACGCGGACGGCGACGCGGACGGCGACGCGGATTCGGATGAGGGCACGGGCGAGGGCACGGTCATGGGCTGTGGCTGGGGCCACGACAGCGGGGCGAGCGCGAGCCACCGCTGCGCGGCCGTCGCGGCGCTGCCCGCGCCCGCGACCATGAACCCGCGCCGGTCCAGCAGCGCCGTCCCGGCCGTCGCGTCGAGCGCGGCGACGCAGTCCTGCGGTGTCCAGGCGACGCGCGCCGCCGTACGGTCGCCCACCGGCAGCCAGCCGGGCCACGGAGTGGTGGTCAACTGGGCCTGCGGAACCCCGAGTTCGCTGGCGAGGGCCTGCTGTGTCTCCAGGTCGGGTACGACTCCGCGGTGTTCCCAGCGCCACGCCTTCTCCCGGCGCGCGGACATGTTGCCGACCCGGCGGGCGACGATGTCGACCACGTCCTGGTAGGTCCAGCCGCGCTCCGCGCGTATGCAACTCAACGGGTGGCTCAAAGGCTGTTCCCCGCCGGTCACGGCGCCGTTCCCCGGCATGCGTCCCCCTCCTCGGCAGTCGAATGCCGCACTCTAGCGCCGTCAAATGACGGACAGTGAACGCGCGTTGGCGCAACGGAAGCTACCGCGAAGCTACACGGGCGGCCTGGTTGCCGCTGAGGTGACCGTGGTGCGCCGGTGCCTCCCTTGGCCCGCGGTCCGGGTCACCCCTCCTGACCTGCGGCAGAGGAATCCCGCCGCCCTTCGCGAGGACCCGATCGATGACCGCACCCCCACCGCGCCGGCCGCCTGCCGCTGGGCGGAGCAGTGACCGCCCCCCTGGCCGCGGGTGTCATCACCGCGGCCGCGAGCCTGCCGGCGCTCGCCGCCGCACCCGCGGACTTACGTACCGTCCCGCGCTGGGAAACAGCGGTGGTTGAAAGGCTATTGACAACGGGGTAGCTACAACTGTCAGCTTTTGGAACCCACTTGGAGGCAACCATGACCTGCCCCGTCGACCACGGCCGTATCGCCCTCGACCCACTCGTACGTGATCTCGTCGGAGAGGGCGCCCGGCTGCGACAGGCCGGGCCGGTGGTCGCGATCGAGGTGCCCGGCGGAGTCGCGTGCTGGGCGGTGACGCGCCACGCCGAAGCCCGCAGACTGCTCACCGACGCGCGCCTGGTGAAGGACATCAACCGCTGGGGCGCCTGGACCCGTGGCGAGATCCCCACGACCTGGCCGCTGATCGGCCTGGTCGCCCCCGGCACGAGCATGGTCACCGCCGACGGCGACGAGCACAAGCGGCAGCGGGTGCTCACCGCCCAGGCGCTCACCCCGCGCCGGATGGAGCGGCTGCGACCGCGTATCGAGGAGATCACCCGCACGATCCTCGACGAGTTCGAGGCCGCCGGCGCGGGCGGCGCCGTCGTGGACTTCAAGAGCGGGTTCGCGTTCAAACTGCCGATGCGCGTCATCAGCGAGCTGATGGGCGTCGAGGCCGCGGAACACTCCCGGCTGCGCGCGCTGTACGACACCTTCTTCAGCAGCGTCACCCCCGCCGACGAGGTGCGGGCCGCCATGGCCGAGCTGTTCGCGTTCTTCGCGGGCGTGGTCGAGGAGAAGAAGCGGCGGCCCGGCGACGACCTCACCAGCGCGCTGCTCGCCGCGACCGAGGGCGGCGACCGGCTGTCCGACGAGGAGCTCGTCGGCACCCTCCTGGTCATGATCGCCGCAGGCCATGAGACCACCATCAACCTGCTGGTCAGCGCCGTACGCGGGCTCCTCACCCATCCCGACCAGCTGGCGCTGGTGCGCGGCGGCGGCTGCGGCTGGGACACGGTCGTCGAGGAGACGCTGCGCTGGTCGCCGCCGACCACCAACTTCCTGTTCCGCTACGCCACCGAGGACATCGCGATCGGCGATGTGGTCATCAAGGAGGGCGACGCCGTGATGGTCTCCTACGGCGCCATCGGCCGCGACGAGGTCCAGCACGGCCCGACCGCCGAGGAGTTCGACATCACC
The DNA here is from genome assembly GCF_030063355.1 of Streptomyces sp. PH10-H1. Lineage (GTDB taxonomy): Bacteria > Actinomycetota > Actinomycetes > Streptomycetales > Streptomycetaceae > Actinacidiphila. The sequence goes on along the minus strand of NZ_JASISZ010000007.1, from coordinate 37,248 downwards.
CGCCGCACCGCCCGCCACCTCTCCTTCGGCTACGGCCCGCACGTCTGCCCCGGCGCCCCCCTCGGCCGGCTGGAGGCCCAGGTCGCCCTCCCCGCACTCTTCGACCGCTTCCCCGGCCTCACGCTCGCGGTGCCCGAGGAGCAGCTCGCGAACAACCCGTCGATCCTCGTCAACAGCCTGCGCGACCTTCCGGTGCGGCTGGGATCGTAGAGCGGACATAGGCTGACAGGCATGATCGAGCCTTCCGTCACGGAGATCCCGGACAAGCCGACCTCCGTGTCGCGCATCACGCTCAGCCACATCATGAGCGCACACGACACCAACCTGCTGGGCACGGTGCACGGCGGCGTCGTCATGAAGCTCGTCGACGACGCGGCCGGCGCGGTCGCCGGGCGGCACTCCGAGGGTCCGGCGGTGACCGGCGCCATGGACGAGATGATCTTCCTGGAGCCGGTCAGGGTCGGCGATCTGCTGCATGTGAAGGCCCAGGTCAACTGGACCGGCCGGACCTCCATGGAGGTCGGCGTACGGGTGGTGGCCGAGCGGTGGAACGAATCGGGACCCGCCAAGCAGGTGGCCAGCGCCTACCTCGTCTTCGTCGCCGTCGACGCCGAGGGCAAGCCCCGCTCCGTGGCGCAGGTGCGGCCCGAGACCGACCAGGACCGCCGCCGCTACCAGGAGGCGCAGATCCGCCGCACCCACCGCCTCTCGCGTCGCCGCGCGATCGTCGAGCTGCGCCAGAACCGTGCAGCGGAGGGCCTCGACGACTAGGGCCTGTCCTCAATCTCCCCCAGCTACCGCTGGGAGGTGCCCCCTGGACGGGCTGAATTCAGCCCGTCCGATCCGCTACGGGCAGACCACCTGGTCGCCGGTCACCGCGCCCGTCGCGGTGCCCGCGGCCGGTGCGAGGCCCTGGGCCCGGACCGGTGTGACGCCCCGGTATCCGGCGCCGATGGTCACCTGCATGACGGGCCCCTGCCCGGTGGCCGGCACCAGTTCCGCGCCCGGCAGGGCGACGGCCAGTGACTTCGCCGAACGGTCCCACCGGGGGTCGTAGCGGATGACGGTGCGCGGCACGTTGTGCACGTTCGCGTTCCCGGGGGCGCGGGTGGTGGCGAAGCCGGTGGCGCGCAGCGCCTTGTCGGCTTTGTCGCCCAGGCCGCTGACGGCGGTGCCGTTGTCGACCTTGACCCGGACCGAGCCGGGGTCGACATCCACCTCGACCTTGGGCGCGGGCCCGGTGGCGGGCGCATCGGCGGGCCCGGTGGCGGGGCCCTTGGCCTGGACAGGCGCTTGGGCCGGCGCGTGGACGGCCAGCGGCTGGTCCGCACGGATCGCGGCCCAGAGCTTGCCGGCCTTGGCGTCGTCCCACTTCACGGTCGAGCCGATGCCTTTGACCGGGAAGCCCATGACGCCGATCGGCACCGAGGTGAACTCCGACGAGCCGGGCGTGAAGCCCCGCATCCCCTGGGCCAGCGCGATCAGGTCCTTCGGCCTGAGGTCCTGGTCGGCGCGGACCGACCCGAGCACCGTGGAGGCGACCTCGCTGAGCTTGACGGGGTTGGTGAGCAGGCCGCCGCTGGTGACCCGGTGGATGATCTGGGCGAGGAAGCGCTGCTGGCGCTGCATCCGGCCCAGGTCGGCGGCGCCGTCGAGATGGCGGGAGCGGACGTACTGCAGGGCCTCGCCGCCGGTCAGCGTCGAGGTGCCGACCGGCAGGTCGAGGCCGGTGTAGGAGTCCTGCAGCCGGCGCACCGTGCAGACCTGGACGCCGCCGATGACGTCCACGGTCTTCATGAAGCTGGTGAAGTCGAGTTCCAGGTAGTGGTCGATGTGCACACCGGTCATCTTCTCGACGGTGGCGACGCTGAGCGAGGGGCCGCCGTCCGCGTAGGCCGCGTTGATCTTGGCGGGGTGGCTCGCGTGCTTCACGCCGTCGGACGCCCCGACATGCTCCGGCAGCATGGCGTAGCTGTCGCGCGGGATGCTGACCACGCTCGCGCGGGCGCGGTTCTCCGACAGATGCACCAGCATGATCGTGTCGGTGCAGTGGCAGGGTGCGCCGCCGAGGTGGTACCGCTTCTTGGCGTCCGGGTCGAGACCGTCGCGTCCGTCGGTGCCGACCAGCAGGAAGTTCATGCCCTTGCTGCCGCCGGGGCGGTCCCGCATCCCGCCGAAGGCGTCGACCCGGTCGATGCCTTTGTCCACCCCGCTGACCACGGCATGGCCGATGCCGCTGGCCGTGATGACCATCAGCGCCAGTCCGCCGGCGATCCGGCTGCTCCAGCGGACGGGCCGCCGACCGGGCTGTCGAGGTGGCTGTCCACCGGGGCGCCGCCCGGTCTTCACGGGGGTGCGGGACCTGCGGGACGGGGTGGCGGGCGGGCGAGCGGGCGGGACCGTCATCGGGGCGCACCTCCGCGGGGAGACAGGGGACCCGATCAGGCTAGACAAAACGGACAGTCATTCGTGCCCCCCACACGCTCGGGTCCCCCATTCGCGGTAACGTTTCCCGCGATGAACGCTGCCAACGACCCCGCCCTCCCCGCTGTCTCCGTGATCATGCCGGTGCTCAACGAGGAACGTCATCTGCGCGACTCCGTCCGGCACATCCTGGAGCAGGACTACCCGGGTGAGCTCGAGGTGGTCATCGCACTCGGCCCCTCCGCGGACCGCACGGACGAGATCGCCGCCGAACTGGTCGCGGAGGATCCCCGGATCCACACCGTGCCCAACCCGACCGGCCGCACCCCCGCCGCGCTGAACGCCGCGATCAAGGCGTCCCGGCATCCGGTCGTGGTCCGGGTCGACGGGCACGGGATGCTGTCGCCCGACTACATCGCCACCGCCGTCCGGCTGCTGGCGGAGACCGGTGCGGCCAACGTCGGCGGCATCATGCACGCCGAGGGCGAGAATTCCTGGGAGGAGGCGGTGGCCGCCGCCATGACCTCCAAGATCGGCGTCGGCAACGCGTCCTTCCACACCGGCGGCACCGCGGCCCCGGCCGACACCGTCTACCTCGGCGTCTTCCGCCGCGAGGTGCTGGAGGAGCAGGGCGGCTACAACGTGGAGTTCATCCGCGCCCAGGACTGGGAGCTGAACTACCGGATCCGCGAGGCCGGTCACCTCGTCTGGTTCTCGCCCGAGCTGAAGGTCTCGTACCGGCCGCGGCCGAGCGTGCGCGAGCTGGCCAAGCAGTACCGGAACTACGGCCGCTGGCGCCATGTCGTCGCCCGCTACCACCGCGGCTCGGTCAACATGCGCTACCTCGCGCCCCCGGCGGCCGTTCTCGGCATCGCGGCGGGCATCGTGGTGGGCGTGGCCGTCACCCCGTTCGGCTGGGTGGTCCCGGCCGGATACCTCGCCGCCATCACGCTCGGCTCCCTCCCTGCGGGCAGGGGCCTGTCGCTCGCCGCCCGCGCACGGATCCCGGTCGCGCTCGCGACCATGCACATGTGCTGGGGCTGGGGCTATCTCACCAGCCCGCGGTCCCTCGCGAACAAGGTCATCGCCAGCCGCCGTCCCAGTGTGACGACGGCCGGTGTCTGACCCGGCCGTCCATAACGACGACGGGGCCGGTGCCGGTAATGGCACCGGCCCCGCTCGCTACCAGACGTAGTGGGCGCCCGGGAAGGTGTTCACCTTCATGCACGCCGAGGTGTCGGCCCCATTGAGCGCGGACGAGGTGTCCGGTGCCTTGTTCGGAGTCCCGGAACCGGCGGTACCCGATGACCCGGCGGTCTTCGGATAGCTGGTGCCCGTACGCCAGTCGGAGCCGACGACCAGCGTCACCGTGGTCACGCTCTTGGAGACCCGCACCGCGCTGTCCGGCAGACCCAGCGCCTTGGCCACGGCCTGGGCGTCGCCCTTCAGGGACGCGCTCGGGTAGCTGACCGTGGTGTCGGCCTGCGTCTGCGGGCTGGTGTCGGCGACGGCCTTGGTGAAGCCGAGGGCGTTCAGCCGGCCGGCGATGACCTTGGCACGGCCGCTCACCGCGGCCCTGGACGCGGTGCCGGTGCCGTTCCGCACGGTGACGGCGATCTCGCCCGTGGGCGCGGCGGGGTCGGCGGGGGAGGAACTCGCGGCCGCCCCGGGGGCCGGCTCCTTGGCCTTGCCGTCGGCCGGGTTGTCCGCCCGCACGAGCGCGAAGAGCTTCTCGGCGTCACCGGGCTTGGGAATGACGTGCGCCTTGTTCGTGGGGTCCCAGTTCCACGGCATCGTGGTCATGGTGATCCGGTTGGAGGGCACCTTCTTCAGCTCATTGCCCAGGTCGTAGAGCTTCTTGACGGTGCCGAGACCCGTGTCCACGGTGACCGACTTGGTCGCCGCCTCGGCGAGGCCGGTGAGCTGCCCGGGGTCGGTGAGCTTCGCGCCCTTCTTGAGCTCGCGGATCATCGAGTTCATGTACATGTGCTGCGCGTGAGTACGGCCGAGGTCGGTGCCGTCCTCGAAGCCGTGCCGGGTGCGCAGCCACTGCAGGGCCTGCTCGCCCATGACGGTCGTCCTACCCGCCTTGAGCCGCAGCCCGGACTGCTTGTCGTAGATGTTCTTGTCCACGCAGACCGGGACGCCGCCGATGGCATCGGCCATCTTCACCACACCGGCGAAGTCGACCATCATGAAGTGGTCGATGGAGATGCCGGTCATCTCCTCCCACGTGGCGACCGTGCAGCCGGGACCGCCGTGGGTGAGGCTGGCGTTGATGATGTCCTCGGACTTCTTGTAGACCGTGCCGTCGTGCGGGTCGGTGCACTTGGGGATGGTCACCCGGGTGTCGCGCGGGATGCTGATGACCGTCATGTTGGTGCGGTCCGCCGAGAGGTGCAGCAGCATCTCGACATCGGCACGGGGCTTCTCGCCCCTGGTGTCCCTGGCGCCGCCGAGCTTCACGTTCTCGTCGGAGTTACGGCTGTCGGAGCCCAGCAGCAGGATGTTGAGCGGCGTCTGGCCGTCCGCGTTCGCCTGCGACTTGGAGAGCTTCGAGTCGCTGAGGTTGAGCTCGTCCTTCTTGATGTTCGCGTTGAGGTGCTCGTAGTACGCCCAGCCGGCGCCGGCCGTGCCGAGGATCGCCACCGCGGTGCCGATCCCGATCCAGCGCAGCACACGGCGCTTGCGGCTCTTGGGGCCCTTCGGTGCCTTGCGGGAACGGGTGCCGCCCCTGCGGTGGCCGCTCCCGGACGCGTCCTGCGGGTCGGCCGGCCGGGACGATTCCGCGTCGGGCGCCGCCCCGGACTCCGACCGGTACAGGCCGTCGTCCCAGCCGAGTTCGGAGGGACTGCTCTGCGCGGGAACGTCGCTCCGCGTCGCCGCACCCCTGGTTCGCCGGTGATCCACGTCCCCTACTTCCACTGGTAGGGCTTGTAGACGTCCATGCAGCCCTTGTCGGAACCGTTCAATGCGTCCGCGGTGGTCGGGACGGAGCCCGCACCCGGAGCCGTCTTGCCGTAGTCCGTGCCCGAGGTCCAGTCCGCGCCGACGGTCACGGTGACGGCCGTGACATCGGCCGCCGCCCGTACCGCGGCGGACGGGATCTTCAGGGCCGCGGCGACGGCCAGTGCGTCGGACTTGCCCTGCTCACCGGCGCTCGCCGGGTAGTTGACGAGCGTCCCTTTGCTCGGCTTGCCGGTCGTGGCGGCCTTCGCCTTCGTGAAACCGCCCGTGACCAGCGCCTTGGAGACGGTGGAGGCACGATTCTCCACGGAGGTGCCGTTCTTGTCCCCGGCCGTGCCGTTCACCACGGTGACCGCGATGGCGGCCGGGGCCGCGGCGGGCGGTCCGGTCTTGGCGGCGGCCTTCGGAGCGTTCGCGCCCTTGCCGTTGGTGTCCATGGCGACGTCGTTGCGCAGCAGCGTCCAGACCTTCGAGGCGTCCGCCTTGGCCGGGACGTAGTGGGCGTCGGGGTTCTCCGGGTCGGCGTCGTGCGGCATCGTCATCATCGTCATCCGGCCCGGCGGCACGCTCTTGAGCTCCATGCCGAGGCCGTAGAGCTTCTTCGGCGTACCGATCTCCTTCGAGACCTGGAACGCCTCCATCGCCTTCGTGGCCAGGCCGTTGAGGCGGGCGGGGTTGGTGAACAGGCTCTGATTCTGCAGATTGCGCATCATCGAGTTCATGTACATGTGCTGCGCCTTGGAGCGGCCCGCGTCGTCACCGAAGGCGTGCCGGGTGCGCAGCCACTGCAGCGCCTGCTGGCCCTTGACCGGCCAGGTGCCGGCCTTCATCTTCAGCCCCGAGCCGCCCGGCTGGGCCTTGGTCGGGTGGTCCCAGATGTTCTGTTTGACGCAGACCTCGACATCGCCGACGGCGTCGGCCATCTTCACCACACCGGCGAAGTCGACGGTCATCCAGTGGTCGATGTAGACGCCGGTGAGGTTCTGGACGGCCGCGCGCGTACAGCCCGCACCTCCCCGGCCCAGCGACTCGTTGATGATGTCGTGATCCGTCGCCTTGAACGTCTTGCCGGTCGCGGCGTCCGTGCACTCGGGGATCGGCACCCGGGTGTCACGGGGAATGCTGACCACGGACATGTTGCTGCGGTCGGCGGATATGTGGAGCAGCATGATGACGTCGGCGCGGGGCGGCTCGCCCGCGGTGTTACGGGCCCCGCCCAACTGCATGTTCGCCTCGGAGTCACGGGCGTCGGAGCCGAGCACCAGGATGTTGAGCGGCGTCTCACCGGCCGCGTTCGCCCTGGACGGCGCCACATCGCTCTTGCCGCTGTTGAGCTCACCTGTGCGGATCTTCCCGGCGAGGTACTCGTAGTACGCGTAGCCGGCGCCCGCGCCGGCGAGTATGAGCAGCGACATCGTGCCGGCCATCCAGCGGAATATCCGGCGCTTCCTGCTGCGCGGCTGCCGCCGGCTGCCGCCACGGCGGTCGCCGCTGCCGTTATCCCCGTTGGCACCGCCGCCGGTACCGCCGTTCCGCTGCCCGGGTATCGCGGGTTCGCCCGAGTCCGGGGCCAGGCCCGGGTCCGTGACCGCGCCCGTGGCGGTGCCCGCGCCGGAACTCGTTCGGGAGCCCGCGCCGGAGCCCGCGCCGGCCCCGTCCAGGTCCTGGTACAAGCTGTCGTCCCAGCCGAGGTCACCCGGCCCGGCCGCATCTCGCGCCCCACCGCCCCGTACACCGCTGTCCCGCATGGCCCCCCCTGGATACGTCATTTCGCGCAGACGCTCTTATCGTCGGCGACGACCTTCTGAATTCCCTCCGGCGCTGTCGTCGGAGCGGCGATCGGTGTCCCCGCACCCTTGAAATCCCTGCCAAGGGTGAGCGTCATGTTGGCCTTGGGCGCCGCGTCCGCGGTCCCCGGCTGCAGCGCGGTGGCGGGCAGCCCCATCATGGCGGCCAGCGCGCGCGCCTGATCGGCCTGGTTGGGGGCGTAGACCAGCGTCGTGGTCGCCACCACTCCCGCCGGGGCGTTGCCGCCGTTCGTGGAGCGGTTGACGGCCTTGCTGTTCTGCAGCCAGCTGATGGTGTCCTGGGCCACGCCCGTCACACCGCTGCCGTTGAACACCTTGACCCGCACCTGCGACGCGGGGGCCTTGGTGCCGGCCAGCTTGTCCGGGGCCGCGGGCGAGCCGGGGGTGCCGGTCTTCTTCTTCGTCACCGCGGTGAGCGAGATGTCGCTCCGCACCATGGAGAAGACCTGCGAGGCCTTCGTCGGGTCGAGCACGACGGTCTTGTGGACCTTCCCGTCGGCCGGGTTGTCTATGACCGGGACGGTGGCGAAGGTGATGTTCTTGGTGTCGACCGAGCTGAGGTCCTTCGCCAGGTCGGAGAGCTTCGAGATGCTGCCGATGGCGCTGTCGACGGTGAGTGCCTTGGTGGCGGCATTCGCCAGCTTCCACAGCTTGTTGGGGCTGGTGAGGGTGTCGCCGGACTTCATCTGGCGGATCATCGAGCCCAGAAACTGCTGCTGGAGCTTGATGCGGTCCAGGTCGCCGCCGAAGCCGACCGCGTGCCGGGTCCTCACGAAGGCGAGCGCTTCGTCGCCCGCGACGTTGTGATGGCCCTTGCCGAGGTTCAGATGCGACTTGGGGTCGTTGATCGGCTTGGCCAGGCAGATGTCGACGCCGCCGACCGCGGTCGACAGGTCCTTGACCGCGTTGAAGTTGGCCATCATGAAGTGGTCCACACTCACGCCGGTCAGCTGCTTCACGGCACGCATGGTGCAACCCGGGTCGCGGCCCTCCTGGCCGAGGCTGGTGTTGAACCGGACGTTCTGCTCGGCGGGGACGACCTTCGTCGATCCGTCCTTCTGCTTGGTCGGGCAGTCCGGGATGTTGGTCATCAGGTCGCGCGGAATGCTCAACGCGGTCGCGTTGCTGCGGTCCTTGGAGACATGGAACAGGATCGTGGTGTCGGCGTGGCCGACGCTGCCGGCGTCGCCGTACTCGTTGCCGAGACCCACCCGGCTGTCGGTGCCGATCACCAGGATGTTCACCGGGCCGTCGGTCGTGACGTTCTTGCTGCCCGCGTCGCCGACGTCGACGGTGGTGATGTTGTTGTTGAAGTGCTGGTAGACGAAGTAGCCGCCGATGCTGCCCGCGACGAGCACGAAGCCGACCGTGCCCGCGGTCCAGATGAGGACCTTCTTCTTCCTCGACGTCCGCGGCTTGGCCTTGCGACGGCTCGACGGGGCGGCCCCGGCGCCCTGCTGCTCACGTCGCTCACGCCGACCGCCCTGAACGGACACGCTCGGTGACGGAGGTTCTTCGGTCTGGAGCCGCGGCACGTAGCTGCCAGTCTCCGGATCAAGGACCCACTGGTCCGCCGGGTCGATGTTCCTACGGCCTTGCGTGTCCACGGTTACTCGGGTCCTCCGTCGGTGCCACGCGGCGCCTGCCCCCTGGGCGCTCGATCTTCTGTCTTTCGTGTGAGTGCGGCCGGTTGACCATCCTCCGGTCCGGCCGGATCGCTCACACTAGCCCCACACTTCAGCGTCTAGTCACGTGCGTGACAAACTCCACTCCCCTACAACTGGACAAACCCTCCAATCCGGCCGGGTTGTTGGTCTTACCTTTTATTGCGCTTTACCACAGATGTCTCGCTCTGCGGTCGTTCCGGGAAACGTCGGGCCGGCTCCCGGCCCCGGCGGCGTCGTCGCGGCGAACGTCCAGCCGTCCCGCGCCCCGTTGCCGTCCGCCGGTCCGCCGGTCCTCGTCCCGTCGCCGGACTTGGTCGTCACGCTGACCGGCCGGTCCGCGCGGAGTGCGGCGAAGAGCTGGTCGGCCTCGGGCTGGACCAGTTCGTCCCGGTCTTTGTCGTAGGCGTACGGCTGGCGCGGCGCGGTCAGGAAGTGCACCGCCCCGGTCGGGGTGTTCTCCAGGCTGCGGGCGAGGTCGTACAACTTGCTGAGCGAGTCCAGGCCCGCGTCGACGGTCAGGGACGAGGTCGCCGCCGACAACACCGGGTAGAGCTTGGTGGGGTTGAGCAGCACGCCATCGCTGCGGATCTTGTGCACCAGCGAGGCGAGGAACTCCTGCTGGCGGTCCATCCGCTGGGTGTCGCTGCCGTCACCGAGGCTGTACCTCGCGCGTACAAAGCCCAGGGCCTGCTCGCCGTTGAGCGTCTGCACCCCGGCCGGCAGGTTCAGATGCGCTTCCTGGTCGTTTATCGGCTTCGGGAGGCACACCTCGACGCCGTCCATCGCGTCGACCATCTTCTTGAAACCGTTGAAGTCCACGATCATGTGGTGGTCGATGCGGATGCCGGTCATCTTCTCCATGGTGCGGATGGTGCAGGCCGCCCCGCCGAATTCGAAGGCCCAGTTGAACTGGATGAACTTCTCCTGCGACATGGTGCCGTCCGCCTGCTTGCAGCTGGGGACGTGGGACATCAGGTCGCGGGGGATGCTGACCGCGGTCGCGCTCCTCCGGTCGCTGGAGAGATGGAGCAGGATCGTGGTGTCGGAGCGCTGGGTGCCGCTGTCCTGTCCGTACTTGCTGTTGCCGTTGCCGCGGTTGTCCGATCCTATGAGCAGGATGTTCTCGGCCTTGGTCGGGCCGGGGGTGGGCCGCTCGGACTGGAAGCGCTCCAGCTCGTTGGCGGTGCGGACGTCGGTCTTGATGTTTCCGTCGAGCTGCTTGTACAGGTACCAGGCGGTGCCGGCGCCTGCCAGCAGGACCACGGCGGTGCACGCGGCGAGTACGCGCAGCCAGCGACGCCCCTTGCGCGCCGCGGGTGCGGCGGGCGGGGTGTCAGCGCCGCCGACGCCTTCCCCGGTGGACGACGCGTCGTCCGGGTCCGGTGGCGTAGCGGGCGTGCCTGCTGGCGTGGTCACGTCTGCGCCCATCCCTCGGTGAGTCGCTCGGTGCCGGAGTTCTCGGGCGGGATGGCCCGACCGGCACCCGTTCAGACATCCGAATCCCGTACATGGTTGCGCGGCTCGCTCTTCCGCTTGGCTGTGTGATCAACCAAGCATCCCCCAGGACGGGGCGGGAGGCCCGGGGGAGAGGCGGTTACTGGGCCGTGTGGGTGACGCGCTCGCTCTCCTCGCGCTTGGCCAGCTGGTCCGCGGGAAGCCGGCCGAGATGGCGGCACAGCACCACGGAACCGTCCGCGGCCAGTGGCGCCAGCAGGCCCGCGGCCAGCCCGTCCCAGTCGTCGAACGACCGGCCGGAAAGCAGCCGCGAACCACGGTCGAGGCCCAGCTCGCGGGCGCTTTCGCGGGCCCGGCCGACCACCTCGGCGGCCGTCAGTACGGAGCCGTCGGGGAGCTCCAGCGCGGGAGCGTCCGGGCCGACGGGCGCGTACGGCGCGAAGCGGTCGCCCTGACTGGGGACCTCGACCGCGTAGTCGGCGAAACCCTCCGGCGACTGCGGAAAGCGGCCGCCGAGCGGCCGCAGCGCGAGCGCGATCCGCTCGCCCCCGCAGGCGCGGGCCGCGTCCAGGGTTTCCGGGCCGCTGACCACCAGATCGGCGGCGGCCGGGTCGCCGCCGGGGACGACGACCACCCCGGTGGAGAAACCGGCGAGCAGCCAGACCGCGGTCTGCCAGTGCGCGGGCAGCAGCAGCGCGAGCCGGTCGCCGGGCTGCGCGCCCAGGTCGTCCTGGATCAGATTGGCGGTCTTCGCCACCCAATTGCCGAACGTGGCCACGGAGAGTTCGACACGCTCTCCGGTGGCGTCGTCGTAGAAGGTCACCAGCGGGCGGGCGGGCTCCGTCCGGAGGGCGTAATCCAGCAGGCCGGCGGGGGTGTTGGCGGTAGCGGTCACCCGACTCAGGCTACCTGCCGCCGGGTCGGGGAGCCTCGTCCGTACGGGTGGGGGGGACGGCGGTCGCAGCGGACAGTCCGTCAGATTCCGACTGGACATATTTGCGGCTTATGTAACGATCTGTTCCATGCGTGCATACCTTGCCTCCACCATCGGCGTCGCGTGCACGGCCGCGCTGGCGCTTCCGATCGCCGTCCCCACGGGCGCCGCCGCGAACGGCGGACGGCCCGAGCGGCCGGTTCACGTGACGGCCTCCTCCCGCACGGCCGTTGCCATGTCCTCGACCTCTTCCTCCTCCTCCTCTTCCCCGGTCTCCGGCACAGCGCCGGCCGCCCCCGGTGCCGCCCGAAAGGTCCCGGGCAGCACCCGTTCCCTTCCACTGGTCCCGCTCGCCCCCGCCACCGCCCATGGATCCGACCGCGCGCTCGCCGCCACCGCCGAGCAGGGCCTGGCCGCGCGCCGGGTCACCCCGTACTCGCTGCTCGGCGTCACCTGGGACGACTCCACCGCCGACATCAACGGCTCCGTCCAGGTCCGGACCCGGGCCGCCGCCACCGGCGCCTGGTCCGGCTGGCAGGACGTACAGGCGCACAACGATGACGCCCCCGACCCCGGCGGCAGTCCCACCCGTGGCGCCACCGCCCCGCTGTGGGTCGGCGCCTCGGACGGGGTCCAGGTCCGGGTACGGCCCGGAGCCGTCGTCAGGGACACCGGTGACCGTTCCGCCGTGGCCGCCGCACCACTGCCCAAGGGCCTGCGCCTGGAGATGGTCGACCCGGGCGACGAGATGACGCCGGAGGCCGCGGAACAGGTCGTGCGGGAGGCGTCGGCCCAGGCGGGGAACGACCTCCGGCTGGGCCTGGACGGCCGGGGACTGGCACCGGGCCTCGTCCCCGTCGGCGCTCCCGCCGCCGAGATCCCCGCACTCAGCAGGGCCGAGACCGCGGCCGTTTCCGCCACTGCGACTGCGACCGAGGCCGGTGGCACGCCCTACATCGGCGCGCGCCCCAAGATCACCACCCGGGCCGGCTGGGGCGCCGACGAGAGCCTGCGCGAAGCCGGCTTCGTCTACACCGACACCGTCAAGGTGGCCTTCGTCCACCACACCGCCACCGGGAACGGCTACAGCTGCTCGGAAGGCCCCGCGCTCATCCGCAGCATCTACCGCTACCACGTGGAGAGCAGCGGCTGGCGGGACATCGGGTACAACTTCCTCGTCGACAAGTGCGGAACCATCTACGAGGGCCGGGCGGGCGGCGTCGGCAAGGCTGTCTTCGGCGCTCACACCCTCGGCTTCAACACCAACAGCATGGGCGTCGCCGTCCTCGGTACGTTCACCAGCGCCGCGCCGTCGGCCGCCGCCCTGAACGGGGTGTCCCATCTCCTCGCCTGGAAGCTCGGACTGTTCGGATCGAATCCGGAAGGCACCGCCCATCTGACCTCCGGTGGCGGCAACCTGTACGCGAAGGGCACCAGCGTCAAACTCAACGTCATCTCGGGACATCGCGACGGCTTCAACACCGAGTGCCCCGGGGCCAAGCTCTACGCCAGACTCGGATCCGTCCGCCAGTCGGCAGCCGACCTCCAGGGCCGCTGAGCCGCCGCTCGGTTGCAGCGCGTTCCACCGCGGTTCTACCCGCGGTTCGACGTGTGGTTCGACGCGAAGTTCGACTCGTGCTTTGACTCGCGGTTCGACCGCGTTCCCGTCCGCGGCTCCGGGGTGTCCCGGGGCCGCGGACGGTGCGAGTGGTCAGCTCATCCGTTCATCTGCCTAAGATTGCGGCCCATCGGCCCGCCCACCAGGAAGCAGAGAAGAACCCAGGTGACTGAAGCGATCCTCTTGGTCGGCGGCAAGGGCACCCGACTGCGCCCGCTGACGGTGCACACGCCCAAGCCCATGGTCCCGGCGGCCGGTGTGCCGTTCCTGACCCACCAGCTCGCCCGCGCCCGCGCGGCCGGTGTCGAGCACATCGTGCTGGCCACCTCCTACCTCGCCGAGGTCTTCGAGCCGCACTTCGGCGACGGCTCGGCGCTCGGCCTGCGTCTGGAGTACGTCACCGAGGACGAGCCTCTCGGCACGGGCGGCGCCATCCGCAACGTCGCCTCCAGGCTCCGGTCCGCCCCCGGCGACCCCGTCCTCATCTTCAACGGCGACATTCTCACCGGCCTCGACATCCGCGCCCTCGTCGAGAACCACCGCACGACGGGCGCCGATGTCTCCCTGCACCTCACCAAGGTCGCGGACCCGCGCGCGTTCGGCCTCGTCCCCACCGATGCCTCCGGGCGCGTCACGGCCTTCCTCGAGAAGCCGCAGACCCCCGAGGAGATCGTCACCGACCAGATCAACGCGGGCGCGTACGTATTCAACCGCTCGGTCATCGACGGCATCCCGGCCGGCCGGCCCGTCTCCGTCGAGCGCGAGACCTTCCCCGGCCTCCTCGCCTCCGGCGCCCACCTCCAGGGCATGGTCGACTCCACGTACTGGCTCGACCTCGGTACCCCGCAGGCCTTCGTCCGCGGCTCCGCCGACCTCGTTCTCGGCCGCGCCACGTCCCCGGCGGTCCCCGGCCGGCGTGGCGAGCGCCTCGTCCTGGACGGCGCCGTCATCGGCGAGGGCGCCAAGCTCAGCGGCGGCACCTCGATCGGCGCGGGCGCGCGGATCGGAGCCGGTGCGCGCATCGACGGCAGCCTCGTCCTGAACGGCGCCGTCGTCGAACCCGGCGCCGTCATCCGGGACTCCCTCATCGGCACCGGCGCCACCATCGGCGCCCGCACGATCCTCGACGGTGCCGTCATCGGCGACGGCGCCACCGTCGGCGCCGACAACGAACTCCTCCACGGCGTCCGCGTCTGGTGCGGCGCGCAGATCCCCGCGGCCTCGCTCCGCTTCTCCTCGGACCAGTAGCCGACGAGTAGCCGACCGCCAGGTAGGTGGCCGAGGGCGCGGGCGGAGGGCGCCGACCGAGGACGCGAGCCCCGGTCGGGTACCTGGCCGCGGCCCGGCGGGGCCCGGGGAGCCGCCGTGCGGCTACCCTCGGGCGGATGCGAACGAGTACCCGCCACTGGACCCCGGGGGTCAGGACCGACCTCGGCCTGACGCTCGGCCCGCTGGGCCGCGGTCCGGGGGATCCGGCGTACCAGGTGGCACCCGACGGCGCGATCTGGCGGGCCGCCCGCACCCCGGCGGGCCCCGGAACGCTGCGGATCGGCGCGGCCGGCGGCACCGTACGGGCGGAGGCCTGGGGCGAGGGTGCGGACTGGCTCCTGGAGGCGCTTCCCGCGCTGCTCGGCGCGGATGACGACCCCGCCCCGTTCACCCCGCGCCACCGCGTCGTGCACGAGGCGCACCGGCGGCACCCGGGCCTGCGGCTGACCCGTACCGGCCTCGTACTCGAATCGCTGATCCCCTCGATCCTGGAACAGAAGGTCACGTCCGACGAGGCCCATCGCGCCTGGCGGCTGCTCCTGCGGCGCCACGGCGAACCGGCCCCAGGGCCTGCCACCGGCGGTCCCGCCGGCGGGATGTACGTGATGCCGGCTCCGCGCCAGTGGTCCCTCATCCCGTCCTGGGACTGGCACCGCGCCGGGGTCGACAACAAGCGCTCCGCGACGATCCTGCGCGCCGTCCGGGTGGCCGCGCGGATGGAGGAGGCCGCCACCATGGACCTGGCGACGGCCTCCGCCCGGCTGCAGGCGATCCCGGGCATCGGCCCCTGGACGGCCGCCGAGACGCTGCAGCGCAGCAACGGGGCGCCGGACGCGCTGACGGTCGGGGACCTGCACCTGCCGAACATCATCGGCTTCGCCCTCACCGGAGCGCACCGCACCGACGACGCGGCGATGTGCGCGCTACTGGCCCCGTACGCGGGCCAGCGCCACCGGGCGGCCCGCCTGATCCTGCTCAGCGGCCGCGTCCCCCCGCGCAGAGCGCCGCGCTTCGCGCCGAACGACATCGCCCGCATCTAGCGGGCTGAATTCAGCGCGTCCGGTCGCAGGCTCACCGGACGGTGATGAACGCCTCCGCAGTCCGTTCCGGCCGGGGCTTCGGCGGGGCGGACGCGTGGCCGACGGCGACGGCGCCCATCGGGTCCCAGTCGTCCGGCAGCCCGAGGACATCGCGGACGACATCGCGGCAGAACATCGTGGAGGACACCCACGCGGAGCCGAGTTGCTCGCCCGCCAGCGCGACCAGCAGGTTCTGGACGGCGGCTCCGACGGCGACGACGAACATCTCGCGCTCCGCTCCCGCCCGCCGCGGGTCCGGATATGCGTGCGCGCCGTCGGCGACCAGGCACGGCACGATCAGATACGGAGCTCGTCGCAGCACGTCCCCGCGCCGCAGCCGGCGGGTGACGTTCTCCTCGGGGAAGCCGTCGGCGCGCAGGTCCGCCGCCCAGGCGTCCCGCATGGCGTCGAGCAGCCGCGTTCTGGACTCCGCGGACTCCAGGAGTACGAACCGCCAGGGCGTGGTGTGGTGCGGCGCGGGTGCGGTGACGGCCATGTCGACTGCGCGCCGGACCGCGGTGCCGTCCACCGGCTCACCGGTGAAGTCCCGGACCGTACGGCGTGCCGCGACGGCCTCTCGGATGGCTTCCGACGTGCCGAGCCGGAACATGTCCGTGCTCGCGTCCCGGACGAGGGCGCGGGCGCCGGGCCCGTCGTCCGGCGACACCAGGTGGCCGAGCCCGCGGACGACGGCGACCGGCAGCCCGGCCGCCTTGCCCTTGACGAGGTCCCCGGCGGCGGCGAGTTCGTCCCCGGTGGCGGTGACGGTCATGCTCAGCGCGTTGCCGTGCGAATCGAGGCCGCCGCGCAGGTCGTCGAGGACCCGCAGCCCGGCGGCGCCGATGGCCACATCGGTGAGCCCTTCGCGCCACGGCCGCCCGAAGGTGTCCGTGACCACGACCGCGACCTGGACGCCGAGCGCATCGCGCAGCCCGTCCCGGATCGCGCGGGCGGACGCGTCCGGGTCCTCGGGGAGCAGAAGTATGGTCCCGGGGGCCGTATTGGAGGCGTCGACGCCGGCTGCTGCCATGACGAAGCCGTGCCGGGTCTCGACGATCCGGGTGGGCCCGCGCCGTGCGACCAGCCGGACCATCTCGGCGTCTATCGCGGCCTCGCGGTCGTCGGCGCGGACGATCCGGCCCTCGGCCTTGCTGACGATCTTCGACGTCACCAGGAGCACGTCCCCGTCGGCCAGGGCGGGATCCGCGCCGGCGATCAGTTTGGCGAGGTCGTCGCCGGGCTGCACCTCAGGGATCCCGGACACGGCGAGGACCTGGAAGGACGGGACGGCCGGGGCGGACGCCGAGTCCCGGAAGCCCGGGGAGCCTGGGGAGCCGAAGGAGGCCGGGGAGCCGGAGGAGCCGGGGGAGGCCGGGGAGGTCACGACCGGACCTCCGCCGCGAGCGCCAGTGCTTCGCGCGCCATGGCGGTGGTGGCTTCGAGGTCGGTCATCATCAGCGGTACCGCACGGCAGCGGATTCCCGTCGACTCGATCCCGGGGACCGAGCCGGCGTCCACGGTGTCGACGAGCCAGCCGTCGAGCAGTCCTGACCCGTAGTGGGCGGCGACAGCGGCGGCGGTCGTCTCGACGCCGACGGCCTCCAGGACCTTGTCCGCCATGCCGCGCACGGGCGCGTCACCGACGATGGGGGAGAGCCCGACGACAGGGACGCCCGCCTCCGCGATGGCCTCGCGGATCCCCGGCACGGCCAGGATCGTGCCGATGCTGACGACGGGGTTGGACGGCGGGAAGACGATGATGTCCGCGCTCGCGATGGCCTCCAGAACACCCGGGGCCGGCTTCGCCTGCTCCGCGCCGACCGGCACCACGGCATGCGCCTCGACGGAGGCGTGCAACCGCACCCAGTACTCCTGGAAGTGCACGGCCTTGCGCTCACCGTCCACGTCGATGAGGACGTGGGTCTCCACGCGGTCGTCCGACATGGGGATGAGCCGGACACCCGGCTGCCACCGCTCGCACAGCGCCTCGGTGACGGCGCTGAGCGGGTAGCCCGCGCCGATCATCTGGGTACGGACGATGTGGGTGGCGAAGTCGCGGTCGCCGAGCCCGAACCACTCGGGCCCGACTCCGTACGCAGCGAGTTCGGCCTTGACGGTGAACGTCTCGTCGGACCGGCCCCAGCCCTGTTCCTCGTGGATGCCGCCGCCGAGGGTGTACATGACGGTGTCGAGGTCGGGACAGACCTTGAGCCCGAACAGATGAATGTCGTCACCGGTGTTGCCGATGACGGTGATGTCCGCTTCCGGTGCCGCTGCCTTGAGGCCGCGCAGGAAACGGGCCCCCCCGATGCCGCCGGCCAATACCACAATTCGCATGAGGGACAGTCTGTCAGCCCGCTCTGTCAGCCCCGCACGGGCTCCTGCACGGGCTCCTGCGCGGACTCCTGCGCGGACTCATGCCGGCTCATGGGCCGGCTCCTGCGCGGCGGGCGCGGTGCAGGCCGCGTAGGGGGTCATCGCGGTGAGGCCGGGGAAGTAGATGTGCAGGCTCACGGCCGGTTCGAGGGAGTCATTGACGACCTCGTGGAGATAGCCGGGCGCAAAGGCGCGCTGACCGCCCGGTACGAGACCGCGCCGGACCTCGCCCGAGGCGCCGGACAGCGCGCGCTCGGTCAGCTCGCCCTGCAGAACGGTGAGCACACCGGAGGAGCCGCCGTGGTCGTGCAGGCCACTGCTCTGGCCGGGCACCCAGCTGAGCAGCCAGACCTCATAGCCGGGTCCGGTCTGCAGCCGCGCGTACCAGCGGGTGGTGGCGTCGTAGCGGACCAGCGGCGCCCACCGGTCGCGGTCGGCCGCGATGGAACGGGCCAGGCCGGCGAATTCGGCGACGGTGCTGGGGTGCTGCGGAACGGGAGGCAGGAGGTGGGGCAGGGCGAGCGGGTCGCCGGCGATCGAGACGTCGCTGTACATGTGCGGAAGTTCCTTGCCGAAAGCTGCGGAGGGCGGCGGGTGCGGAACTGAGCGGTGATGAGGATGAAGGTGCTCAGCGGTCCAGGACTCAGCGGCAACAACAGGAACGGCGACAGCGGACCGGCACAGCGCGGTGGGACTCGCGACGGCGAGTCCGGAACGGCGCATGGGTCACTGCTGGCATGGGTATAGGAAACCGGTCTCCGGGAGTGCTTGTCAACCAGTTGTCCGTTATGTCGGAAATCTTTCACCTGATCCGGTCGGCCGAGGTGGTGAAAGGTTTGTGCGGAGAGATGTACGGATAGGTGGCGCAGCAACTGCACATGGGAGCGTCTTCCTGCTCGACGGTGTCGCGCCCCCGTGGCCGGATTGTGATCCACAACGCTTCACCTCGCGATGCGGAACGCGGCCCAGTGCTGCGACGTCTGACGAGGTGTGAGCGGTGGATCTGCTGGACCTTGGTTGACAGATGCTGGCGTTTGGGATGATTTCCACACTTTCTGCCAACCCTTGGTTCAGCGGAGTGAATAACGGGCCTAATAGCAGATCTCGGCTTGACTGGCCCGTATCGGCACACTTGTAATTTCACTCGTGTCGTTCAGCCGCTACCGGTAACGGCAACATCACGGGGAAGCAAAGACAGACGAGGGGCGCGCATGACCGAGCAGTTCCAGCTTCTGCTGGCCGAGGAGGCTGACGAGGAACTCGGATGGCAGGAGCGCGCGCTGTGTGCGCAGACCGATCCCGAATCGTTCTTCCCGGAAAAGGGCGGATCCACTCGCGAGGCGAAAAAGGTCTGTCTCGCCTGCGAAGTCCGCTCCGACTGCCTCGACTACGCACTCGCCAATGACGAACGCTTCGGAATCTGGGGCGGCCTGTCGGAACGCGAGCGCCGACGGCTCAAAAAGGGCGTGGTCTAAGGCCTGTCCGGCCCTGGTCCCGGTTCGCTCCAAAGCTTGCTCGGCCCGCCTGCCGGTCTCATCCACCGGGAGGCGGGCCGTTGTTGTGTCCGATGTCGTGCGGGTGACGTGCCGGTGCCGTGCCGGGGCCGGCCGGTGCCGTGCCCGGTGTCGTGGCCATCGGCGTGGGGGAGTTATCCACAGCCGCCGGGCAGGGTCGCGGGCGTGAGCCGTTAGTGTGGGGGCCCGTCCGAGGCGCGCCGTCCACCCCAGTGGTCACAGCGTCCACCGCAGTCCAGCGAACCGGGGCCCGAACCTCGATGTCCGTGAACAGTCAAGCGTCGGCCTTTTTCCCGGCCGCCCCAGAGTTGCCGCGCCATGTCGTCACCGCCGTGCTCGTCGTGCACGACGGTGCCCGCTGGCTGCCCAACGCGCTCTCCGGCCTCCTCGCCCAGGACCGCCCTGTCCAGGACGTCATCGCCGCCGACACCGGCAGCGCAGACGACTCCGCCCGGCTGCTGGCCGGAGCCCTCGGCGCCCAGCGCGTGCTCCACCTTGCCCGCCGCACCGGTTTCGGCGCGGCCGTCGACGAGGCGGTCCGTGCCGCCGGCCGGCTCACCGCCGAGCAGCTGCCGTATCTGCAGCGCGCCAGCGGATGGGACCCCGTCAGCCGCAGCTGGAACGATGACGCGTACGACGAGCCCGATGATCCGCACGGCGAACCCGTCGAATGGCTCTGGCTCCTTCACGACGACTGCGAGCCCGACCCCGGCGCCCTCGCCGCGCTGCTCCGCACCGCCGACGCGTCCCCCTCCGCGGCGGTCATCGGCCCCAAGCTGCGCAGCTGGTACGACGGCCGCCAGCTGCTGGAAGTCGGCGTCAGCATCGCCCGCAGCGGCCGCCGCTGGACCGGACTGGAACGCCGCGAGCAGGACCAGGGTCAGCACGACCAGGTCCGCCAGGTCCTGTCGGTGTCCAGCGCGGGCATGCTGGTCCGCCGCGATGTGTGGGAAGAGCTCGGCGGCTTCGACCGCCATGTGCCGCTCATGCGCGACGACGTCGACTTCTGCTGGCGCGCCCAGGCCGCCGGCCATATCGTCCTGGTCGCCCCGGACGCCGTGATGCGGCATGCCGAGGCCGCCTCCCGCGAGCGCCGACCCGTCGACTGCGCCGGCCGGTCCGCCGTCAATCCGCACCGCGTCGACAAGGCCGGTGCCGTCTACACGCTGCTCGCCAACACCCGCGGCCCGCTGCTGCCGTACGTGGTGCTGCGGATCGTCCTCGGCACCCTGCTGCGCACCCTCGCCTACCTCGTCGGCAAGGTGCCGGTACAGGCCGTCGACGAGATCGTCGGACTCCTCGGTGTGCTGCTGCGCCCCGGCCGGGTGCTCGGCGCCCGCCGCCGCCGCGGCCAGGGCGCCGTCCCGCCGTCCGAACTGCGGCCGCTCTTCCCGCCGCCGGGCGCCACCGTGCGGGCCACCGTCGACCAGGTCGTCAGTAACTTCTCCGGACGTACCGAGGCCGCCGCCGCGGCGGCCGGCCGGCACGGCGGCGGCATCGAGTCGGGACCCGGCGACGAGGACGGCGACTTCATCGAGGTCGAGCAGTTCGCCCGGCTGAAGCGCATCGCCCACAAACCGGGACCGATGCTCTTCGCCGTCCTGCTCGTCGTCTCGCTCGCCGCCTGCCGGTCGCTGCTCGGCTCCGGCTCCCTGACCGGCGGCGCACTGCTGCCCGCCGCTCCCGGCGCCTCCGACCTGTGGGCCGCGTACACCGGCGCCTGGCACGCACTGGGCACCGGCGGCACCCAGCCCGCCCCGCCGTATCTCGCGGTCCTCGCGCTCTTCGCCAGCGTCCTGTTCGGCAGCACCGGTCTCACCCTCACGGTGCTCCTCGTCGCCTCCGTCCCGCTGGCCGGCGTCACCGCCTACTTCGCGTCCCGGCGGCTGGTCGAGTCCCGGCTCCTGCGGGCCTGGGCCAGCGTCGCGTACGCCTTCCTGCCCGCCGCCACCGGCGCGCTGGCCGGCGGCCGCATCGGCACCGCCGTCCTGGCGATCCTGCTGCCGCTGATGGCCCGCACCGCGGTCGCCACGGCGGGACTGCAGCTGACCGACGGCGCCATCGCGCGCGGCGCCCGGCCGAGCTGGCGCGCCACCTGGGCGCTCGCCCTGATGCTCACCTTCACGGCCGCCTTCACCCCGCTGGTCTGGCCGATCGCGCTGGTGCTGTGCGCGGGTGTGCTCGTACTGCGCGTCGTGCGCGGTCAGCAGCGGCTGCTCGTCCCGCACCTGCTGCGCTCCGCGGCCCTGCTCATCACCCCCGCCGTGCTCCTCGCGCCCTGGTCGCTGGCCCTGGTCGCACACCCCGGACGGCTTCTGCACGAGGCGGGCCTGCCCTTCGGCACCAAGGCCGCCTCAGCAGTCGACCTGCTGATGATCAGCCCCGGCGGCCCGAACGGCTCCGGCGGCCTGCTGCTCATCGGCCTCGTCCTCGCCGCGCTCGCCGCCCTGATGCGCTCCGAGCGGCAGCTCGCGGTGCTCACCGCGTGGGCGGTCGCGCTGGCCGGGCTGCTCTTCGCCATCCTGGAGAACGGCGAAGCCTGGGCCGGCCCCGCCACCCTCGTCTACGGACTCGCGCTGCTGGCCGCCGCGGCGATCGGAGCGGAGGGCGCCAAGGAACGCATCGCCGCCAAGGGCTTCGGCTGGCGGCAGCCCGTCGCCGCGCTGATCGCCCTGGCCGCCGCCGCCGCTCCGCTGCTGGCCGCGTTCACCTGGGTGCAGGACGGCGCGAACGGGCCGCTCAAGCGGCACGACGCCGTGCAGGTCCCCGCATTCGTCGCGGAGGAGAGCACCAGCCGCGACCAGGCCCGCACCTTGGTGCTCGACGGCAAGCCCACGGGCGTCTCGTACGTCCTGGTCCGCGGCGCCGGCGCGCGTCTGGGCGACGCGGAACTCGCCGCCGAGGCGGGCCGCGACAGCCGTCTGGACGATACGGTCGCCAACCTCGTGGCGGGCTCCGGCGCCGACCAGGCGAGCCGGCTCGCCGGCTACGCGGTCCGCTACGTCCTCGTCCAGCCGGGCGCCCCGCACGAGATGGGCCGGGTGCTCGACAGCACCCCCGGCCTGTCCCGCGTCAGCCAGGCCGACGGCAGCGCCCTGTGGCGCGTCGACATCCCCGTCTCCCGCATCGCCATCGTCAGCAAGGACGCACCACCGGTGCCCGTCGGGGCCGGGCGCGTCGAGGCGCACGCCAAGATCCCGGCCGGCAAGGCCGGACGCGTCCTGCGCATCGCCGACACGGCCTCCGACGGCTGGCATGCCACACTCGACGGCGCGCAGCTCAAGGCCACCAAGGTCGACGACTGGGCGCAGGGCTTCGAACTGCCCCCGGACGGCGGCCGGCTGGACCTCACCTACCAGGATCCGGTCGCCCACACCGGCTGGCTGTGGGCCCAGGGCTTCCTCGCGCTCGTTGTGGTGGTGCTGGCGCTGCCGGGCCGCCGCCGTCAGATCGACGACGACCTGCCGGAGCAGGAAGCCGCGGCCGCGGCCACATCCACCTCCGGGATCCCGGCGCAGGCGTCCGGCGAAGGCCGGCGGGCCCGCCGCCTCCAGGCGGCCGCCGATGCCGAGGCCGCCGCCGAGGCGGGAACCGATCCCGCCGCCGAATCACCGGCCGAATCACCGGCCGAATCACCGGTTGTCCCCGACCAGTACGACCCGTACGCGGCCGGACCGGTCGACCCGGGCGGTGACCCGTACGCCGCCGTCACGCAACAGGATCCGTACGGACAGCAGTGGGACGGCTACCAGTACGCGGCCCCCACCGCCCCCGCCGACCCCGGCGGCTACGACCAGAACGGCGGCACCTACGCCGATCCCTACACCTACGGCCAGCAGCCGGCCTACGACCCGTACCAGCAGCCGCAGGACGGCGGCGGGTACTACACCGACGGCGACCAGCACCACGACGGGGGCAACCGCCAGCCCTGATCCCCACGACTCGGCGAGGCGGACGCATCCGTCCCGCCGAGTCCCGCACGTCACGTACGTCAGACACGTCAGACACGTCATGACCAGGTCGACCGGCCGGCCCCGGGCAACACCGCGAGGTGAAAGTCAGTGAACCGCAGCATCCTCTCCCTGGCGGGAGCGACCGCAGCCCTCGTCGCCCTGACCGGCGCGGCAGTGCTCACCGGGGCCGGCGACCCGGCCGCCGCGCCCGTCGGCTCCGCCGCCCGGCAACCCGTGCAGCGGTCGGCGCTGGTGTGCCCGGCGCCCTCGGCCTCCGAGCTGGCGTCCACCACGTACACCTCGTTCACGCCCAAGGGCACCCAGCCGGGACGGCAGGGCTCCGCCCAGCTGCTGCCCGCCACGGGCGCCGCGGGCGGGCAGGCCAAGCCGCTCGCCCCGCTGACCGAGCCGGGCGTGCCGGTCACCGCCAAGGTGGACAAGCCCGATCAGCCCGCGCTGGTCGGCACTGCTGAAGGCGGTCTCGCCCCCGGCTGGAGCGTCCAGCAGACCACCGTGATCAGCGCGGGCGCCGGCCGCGGCGTGCTGGGCACCTCCTGCGTCGCCCCCGACAGCGAGTTCTGGTTCCCCGCCGCGAGCACCGCCGCGGACCGCCAGGACTTCCTGCATCTGGTGAACCCCGACGACATGGACGCCGTCGTCGATATCGAACTGTTCGGCAAGGACGGCGCCCTCAAGGCCACGACCGGCGACGGCGTTTCCGTCCCGTCGCAAGGCAGCACGTCGATCCTGCTCTCCACCCTCATCGCGGAGAAGGCACCCGATCTGACCGTGCATGTCACCGTCCGCAGCGGCCGGGTCGGCGCGGCCGTCCAGGCGGCGGACAGCAGGCTCGGCGTCGACTGGCTGCCCGCCGCCGCCGACCCGGCCGGCGGCCTGGTGTTCCCCGGCATCCCCAGCGACGCGACGTCCGTACAGCTCGTGGCGTACGCCACGAGCCAGGAAGACGCCGACCTGACCGTCCGGCTCGCCTCACCGGCAGGCTCCATCACCCCGGCCGGACATGAGACGTTGCACGTCAAGAGCGGTATGACGACTGCGGTCGACCTCGGGGACCTCACCAAGGGCGAGGCCGGATCCCTGCTGCTGGCCCCGACCGACGCGCACAGCCCGGCACCGATCGTCGCCGCGCTGCGGATCACCCGGGGCACGGGCGCCAAGCAGGAGATGGCCTTCCTGCCGGCCACGGCGAAGATCGACGACCGGGCCACCGTCGCCGACAACCGGACGAAGGCATCGACGCTGTCCCTCGTCGCGCCGGGCAAGGAGGCGACGGTGAAGGTCACCACCTCGGCGGCCACCGACGGCGGAGCACCGGTCACCAAGACCGTCACCGTCAAGGCCGGTACCACCCTGGCGATCGAGCCGCCCCAGCCCTCGTCGGGCACGGGCGCGTACGCGGTGACCGTGGAACCGGTCTCCGGCGGCCCGGTCTACGCCTCCCGCATGCTGTCGCTGCCGCTCAACGGCGTCCCCATGTTCACCATCCAGCCGATGCCGGACGACCGGGGCACGGTCGTGGTCCCCAAGGTCCAGCCGAACCTGTCGATCCTGACCGACTAGGGCCTGAGGGGCCGGGCGGGCAGGTGCGAGCGGACCGTCTCCAGTCCTGCTCGTACGTGCTCCAGTCCTGCCCGTACGTGCTAGTCCTGCCCGTACTTGGGGTCCACGTTCTCCGGTGAGAGCCCCAGCAGCTCGGCCACCTGCTCGACGACGACCTCGTGCACGAGCATCGCCCGCTCGTCGTGGCTCTTGGCCCGGATCTCCACCGGGCGGCGGTACACCACGATCCGGTTCGGAGCGTCCTTGCGGCCGCTGATCAGCCGGCCGAGCGGCACACTGCCGTCTGCCGAGTCGTCAGCCGTGGCCGGTTTCCCCGCGTCGGAGACGAGCGGCACCTCCTGCACGGCGAACTCGACGTCGGCAAGCTGCGGCCAGCGCCTTTCCAGGCGGTCGGCGGCGTCCCGTACGAGGTCGTCGAAGGCGTCGGCGCGCGTGAGCGCGAGCGGCACCTGCGGCGGCGCGATGGGTCCGCGCATCCCGCGCCCATGACGGTCGCGGCGACGCGGGCGGGGGTCTGAAGAGGGAGGTACAGGGCTGTCCATCGCCTTTGAGCCTAGTCCTCCCGGAGCCGCGGTACATGGCGGACGCCGGGCGGCGCGCCATCCGCCCCGATGTCGCGCGACCGTGTGACGGGGAAACCGCCGGGACCACCACGGGGAATCCGTGCCGCCGCCTCCTCCTCGCAGGTCAGCTCGTGATCCCGGCTACCCGGCGTTCCCGGCGAACCGGGACGACACGACCGGGTGAGGTCGTGGAGAGTCGTCGCGGCCCGCTCAAGAGTGCGGTAGCGTCCAACGTCGTGAGCCCTGTACGTCGCTGTTCGCGGACCGCTTGCGGCCGACCCGCCGTCGCGACGCTGACGTACGTCTACGCGGACTCGACCGCCGTACTCGGCCCGCTCGCGACCTACGCCGAGCCGCACTGCTACGACCTCTGCCACGAGCACTCCGAGCGCCTCACCGCGCCGCGCGGCTGGGAAGTCGTCCGGCTCGCGATGGACACCGGTCCCGTCCGCCCCAGCGGTGACGATCTCGAAGCGCTCGCCAACGCCGTACGCGAGGCCGCCCGCCCACCGGAGCGCCCCGCGAACGTCTCCCGGGGCCGTGACGTGGACCCCATGGAGGTCGCCCGCCGGGGCCACCTGAGGGTGCTGCGCTCGCCCGAGCCCTGACCGGGCCGATCACCGGGCCGATCAGCGGGCCGATCGCTCCGCCGGGGTAGGTTGAGCGGGAGTTTTCCGCGCGCCGCCGTCCGGCGCTGTCCAACAGGGGTGTGCTGTGTCCGACTTGTCGCAGATCGTTAAGGCCTACGACATTCGCGGCGTGGTCCCGGACCAGTGGGGCGAGCCGCTCGCCGAGCTCTTCGGCGCGGCCTTCGCCACCGTCACCCAAGCCGATGCGATCGTCGTCGGCCATGACATGCGCCCCTCCTCTCCCGGAATGTCCCGCGCCTTCGCGCGGGGTGCGGCCGCGCGCGGTGCGTCCGTCACCGAGATCGGGCTGTGCTCGACGGACGAGATGTACTTCGCCAGCGGTCAACTGGACCTGCCCGGCGCGATGTTCACCGCCAGCCACAACCCCGCGCAGTACAACGGCATCAAGATGTGCCGCAAGGGCGCGGCCCCGGTCGGGCAGGACACCGGACTGGCCGACATCCGCGCGCTGGCCGAGCGGTGGAGCGAGCAGGGCGCGCCGGAGCCGGTCGCCACCCCCGGAGTGATCACCCAGCTGGACGTACTGGCCGATTACGCCGGTTATCTGCGCGACCTGGTGGACCTGGGCGCGATCCGGCCGCTGAAGGTCGTGGTCGACGCGGGCAACGGGATGGGCGGTCACACCGTCCCCACTGTCTTCGACGGGCTGCCGCTGGAGCTGGTCCCCCTGTATTTCGAGCTGGACGGGACCTTCCCCAACCACGAGGCCAATCCGCTGGACCCGGCGAACCTGGTCGACCTCCAGGCGAAGGTCCTGGAGACCGGCGCCGATCTGGGCCTGGCCTTCGACGGTGACGCCGACCGCTGCTTCGCGGTCGACGAGCGCGGCGAGCCGGTCAACCCCTCGGCGATCACCGCCCTGGTCGCGGCCCGGGAGCTGGCCAAGCACCCCGGCGCCACGATCATCCACAACCTGATCACGTCCTGGTCCGTGCCCGAGGTCGTCAAGGAGCACGGCGGCAACCCGGTGCGCACCCGCGTCGGCCATTCCTTCATCAAGCAGGAGATGGCCCGCACCGGAGCGGTCTTCGGCGGCGAGCACTCCGCGCACTACTACTTCCGTGACTTCTGGAACGCCGACACCGGCATGCTCGCCGCGCTGCACGTGCTGGCCGCGCTCGGCGCCCAGGACGGCACGCTGTCCGCCCTCGTCGCCGAGTACGACCGCTACGCCGCCTCCGGCGAGATCAACAGCACCGTCGCCGACCAGGCGGGCCGGGTCGCCGCGGTGCGCGCCGCCTACGAGAGCCGGCCCGGCGTCATCCTCGACGAGCTCGACGGTCTCACCGTCACCACCGCCGACTGGTGGTTCAACCTCCGCGCCTCCAACACCGAGCCGCTGCTCCGCCTCAACGTCGAGGCCCGCGACGCCGCCACCGTCGCGCGCGTCCGCGACGAGGCACTCGCCATCATCCGGGCCTGACGCGGCCCCACCCCGGCGATAGGCTGATCACGGCGCAAACGTATACCGCCGTCCAGCCGTCCGGCCGCTCAGCCGCTCAGCCCAACCGTTCAGGGCAACTCGTCCAACCGTCCGACCCGTCCAAAGGACAAGCCACCATGCCGCTCGTCGAAGCCAGCCTTCTGGAGATCCTCGCCTGCCCGGCGTGCCACGCCCCCCTCCGGGAGGACACCGAAGCGAGCGAGCTCGTGTGCACCTCGGACAGCTGCGGTCTCGCCTACCCCGTACGCGACGACATCCCCGTCCTGCTCATCGACGAGGCCCGCCGCCCGGCCTGAAAGTCCGGCCTGACCGCCCGGCCTCAACGGGTCCCGGCCAGGGTCCCGGCCAGGGTCCCGGCCAGGGTCCTGGGCAGGGTCCTGGGCAGGGTCCCGCGACACGTCACCCGGCAGAACCAGTACCAGTCACATCCCGTCACACCCAGCTACCCAGCCGCACCAGCCACTCCGCCACCCTGGCCGGCGGCACGGGGACCCAGGACCGGGCCCCCGTGACCACCCGGCAGGGCGGGCCCGGGGTGACGGACCAGGACCGGGAGGTCCCGATGCTCGACGAGTCGCTGCTTGACGACCCCGACGCCCTCGGCCGCGCCGACACCCGCGGGCTGCTGCTCAGCGCCGCGGCCGCCGGTGCCCGCGTGCGGATCGCCGCGCGGCTCACGCAGGAAGCGGGCGTCCAGAACCTCCGCCCGGACGGCAGGCCGCGCAGCGTGCTCGTCGCCGGCACCGGCCCGGAAACCGCGGTCGTCGCCGACGTGCTCGCCGCGCTCGGCGCCGGCAGCTGCCCCGTGATACCGCTCCGGCCCGCCGGCCCGACCTCGTACGAACTGCACTGGACGCTCCCCGGCTGGACCGGCCCCCTCGACCTGCTGCTGCTCACCACTTCGAGTGGCAGGGAGGACGGCCTGGTCGGCCTCGTCGAGCAGGCCTACCGGCGCGGCTGCACCGTCGCCGCCGTGGCGCCCGCCAAATCGCCCCTCGCCGAGGCACTGGAACAGGCGCGCGGCATGACGATCCCGTTCGCCGGGCCCGCGCCCACGCTCCCCTCCGGGGCGGCCGGCGCCTCCGGCGACGACCCCGGCGCGCTGTGGGCGCTGCTCACCCCGCTGCTCACGCTCGCCGACCGCATCGGGCTGTTCAGCGCCCCGCCGACCGCGGTCCAGGCCGTGGCCGACCGGCTCGACGAGGTCGCCGCGCGCTGCGGACCGGCCATCGCCACGTACAACAACCCCGCCAAGACCCTCGCCACCGAACTCGCCGACGCCCTGCCCCTGCTCTGGAGCACCGGCCCGATCGGCGCCCCGGCCGCCCGCCGCTTCGCGGCCGTACTCGCCGCCCGTACCGGCCGCCCCGCGCTCGCCGCCGAACTGCCCGAAGCGCTGGCGGCACACGGCGCCCTGCTCGCCGGGACCCTCGCGGCCGGAGCCGACCCCGACGACTTCTTCCGCGACCGCACCGAGGACAACCGGACGATGCGGCTGCGCGTCGTCCTCCTGCGGGAGGCGGCCGGACAGCAGGCCGCCGCGGCGCCCGCCGCCCGTGAGCTGGCCTACGCCCATGAGACCCCGCTCAGCGAAATCGCCGCGGCGGACGGCAGCGCCCTGGAAACCGCCGCCGAGCTGCTCGCCCTGACAGATTTCGCCGCGGTTTACCTTGCTGTCGCCTCCAGCGAGAGATCATGACGTCATGGACCGTCTGACCAACAGCGTGCGCCCCTACGCCTGGGGCTCCACGACCGCCATCCCCGAACTGCTCGGCACCACCCCCACCGGCGAGCCACAGGCCGAGCTGTGGATGGGCGCCCACCCGGGCGCGCCCTCGCGGATCGACCGGGGCGCGGGACCGATCCCGCTGAACGAGGTCATCGACGCCGATCCGCGCGCGGAACTCGGCGAGCCCGCCGTACAGCGCTTCGGCCCGCGGCTGCCCTTCCTGTTCAAGGTCCTCGCGGCCGGTGCGCCGCTGTCCCTCCAGGTCCACCCCGACCTCGCCCAGGCGCAGGCGGGCTTCGCGGACGAGGAGGCGCGCGGCATCCCCGCCGACGCCCCGCACCGCAACTACAAGGACGCGAACCACAAGCCCGAAGCCATCGTCGCGCTCACCCCCTTCGAGGGACTGTGCGGCTTTCGGCACCCCGCCGAGGCCGCCGAGGTGCTCGAAGCCCTCGGCGTCGACTCGCTCAAGCCGTACGCGGACATCCTGCGCGCCCGCCCCGGGAGCGACGCGCTGCGCGAGGTCCTCGCCGCCGTACTGACCGCCGACCGCGACGCGATGGCTGACACGGTCGACGCCGCAGCCGACGCCGCCGCCCGCCTCGGAGCGCAGGACGGCCCGCACGCCGCCGACTTCGCCGCCTACGCGGCCACGGCCCGCAGCTTCCCCGGCGACCCGGGCGTCATCGCGGCCATGCTCCTCAACCATGTGACCCTGCAGCCCGGCGAAGCCCTCTACCTCGGCTCCGGCATCCCGCACGCGTACCTCGACGGCCTCGGCGTCGAGATCATGGCCAACTCCGACAACGTGCTGCGCTGCGGCCTCACCCCCAAGCACGTCGACGTGCCGGAACTGCTCCGCGTCGTCCGCTTCGAAGCCACCGACCCGGGCGTCATGCGCCCCGAGGCATCGTCGAACGGGGAAGAGGCCTACGAGACCCCGATCGACGAGTTCCGGCTCTCGCGCTATGTACTCGCCCCGGGTGGTGAGGCCCGCACGCCCGACGCCCGCACCCCGCAGATCCTGCTCTGCACCGACGGCTCGGTGCGGCTCCGTTCCCCGCACGGCGACCTGACGCTGGCGCGCGGCGAGTCCGCCTTCATCCCGGCGGGCGAACGCGTCGAACTGACGAGTGAGGGAACCGACGACCCCGAGGACGGGAGCGGCGGAAGCACCGGGAGCACCGGGAGCACCGGGGGCACCGTCTTCCGGGCCACCGTGGTGGCCTGACGCGCCGTTCGCAGGGCAGCCTGCAAGAATGACCGGCCTGCGAAGGCCGAGCACCGGCCGGAGACTGGGCCGTGGCAGCGGCCGGGGCCGACGGAAGGGACGAACCAGCACCTATGAGCGCGTCAGGCGGAACCAAGGCGATCGTCGCCGCATTGAGCGCCAACCTCGCCATCGCCGTGGCGAAGTTCGTGGCGTGGGCGTTCAGCGGATCGTCGTCCATGCTCGCCGAAGGCGTGCACTCCCTCGCCGACTCGGGCAACCAGGCGCTGCTTCTCGTCGGCGGTAAGAAGGCCAAGCGCGAGGCCAGCGAGGAACACCCCTTCGGCTACGGCCGGGAGCGCTACATCTATGCCTTCCTCGTGTCGATCGTGCTCTTCAGCGTCGGTGGCATGTTCGCGCTCTACGAGGGCTACACCAAGATCAAGCACCCGCACGAGATCGAGCACTGGTACTGGCCGGTCGGCGTCCTGGTCTTCGCGATCATCGCGGAGGGCTACTCCTTCCGCACCGCGATCAAGGAGTCCAACGAGACCCGCGGTCAGCAGTCCTGGACGAACTTCATCCGCCGCGCTAAGGCCCCGGAGCTGCCCGTCGTTCTTCTGGAGGACTTCGGCGCACTGGTCGGCCTGGTCCTCGCCCTCTGCGGTGTCTGCATCTCACTGGCCACCGGCAAGGGTGTGTGGGACGGTGTCGGCACCCTCTGCATCGGCATCCTGCTCATCCTGATCGCCCTGGTGCTCGCCGCCGAGACCAAGTCCCTGCTCCTCGGCGAGGGCGCCGACGCCGAATCGGCGGCCAGGATCCGCGAGGCCATCGTCGACGGAGACACCGTCACTGGCGTCATCCACATGCGGACCCTCCACCTCGGCCCCGAGGAACTGCTGGTCGCCGCGAAGATCGCCGTCCAGCACGACGACACCGCCGCCGAGGTCGCCCGCGCCATCGACGCCGCCGAGGCCCGCATCCGCGCGGCCGAGCCGATCGCCCGCGTCATCTATCTCGAACCCGACATCTACAGCGAGGCCGCCGCTGCCGCCGGCCCCGACCCGACCCAGAACCCGGGCGGCGACCCGCATCCCCACTGAGGTCCTGGTACGACGAAGGGCCCCGCGCGGCGAAGCGCGGGGCCCTTCGTCGTACCGGCTGCCGGTTACTGGTCGTCATGCGGCGGTCCGGCGTCTGCCCTTCGCCCAGGTGACCACGGCGCCGATCAGCCCGGCCGGCGCGATGAGCAGCCCGGAACCGAATGTCACCGCATGGGGCATCAGCGCATCGGTACTGGTCGTCGCCCGCGCCCACACCGCGGAGGCGGGCGCTGTTCCCTGCTCCGTCTCGAGGTGGAAACGGGAGTCGAGGGAGTTGATGCGATTGTCGCCGAGCAGGAAGAGTCGACCGCAGCCCGGCCACCAGCACCGCACACCAGACGACCAGCCATTTCCGGCTCGCTCTGCGAACCGGCACGGGCCACGGTGAATCTGCCGGGTTCTCCATGCCGCCCCTCCGCCTGCCCTCCGCTTTTCGGACGGCGCGGGAGGCATCGTAGGGGTCCCGCCGTATGGCGCGGAGGCCCCCACGTAACGCCGGATCCACCGGTTGACGGCCGTCGGCTACCGGATCTCGGCCGGCATCTTGAGGATCCCGGCCCGGCTCGGGGTCTTCTGAAGGCAGGGCGCCGATCGGGCCTTGCGTCTCGACTTTCATGTCGATACTGAGCGCGATGGTCCTTTTTGCACCTTTCGGTCGAACTTCTTCCCTTTCCGTCGACAGGTTCCGGACATCGCGAGCCGGGGACCGATGAGCCGTCCGGCCCGTCCGGTGTAGGTTCGTCTGTAGCCAGACGTCGCTGCTGATGGCGGTCGGGCGGTACCGCGCAAGCGGTGGCCGGCCGAGGGAGAGAGGGCCTCCGACGGAATGCGCTGCTGCAAGGGGACGGGTGTGTCCGCTCGAGGGCGCTGTCTCGTCGGCCTGCGGCTGCGTCAATTCCCCGTCCACCTCGAAGCATTCAGCGAGGAGCAGCCCGTATGACCACCACTGCCAATGACTTCAAGGTCGCCGATCTCTCCCAGGCCGCGTACGGCCGCAAGGAGATCACGCTGGCCGAGCACGAGATGCCCGGCCTGATGTCGATCCGTGCCGAGTACGCCGCCACGCAGCCGCTGGCCGGCGCGCGGATCACCGGTTCGCTGCACATGACGATCCAGACCGCGGTCCTCATCGAGACGCTGGTCGCGCTCGGTGCCGACGTCCGCTGGGCGTCCTGTAACATCTTCTCCACCCAGGACCACGCCGCAGCCGCCATCGCGGTCGGCCCGAACGGCACCCCCGAGAACCCGCAGGGTGTGCCGGTCTTCGCCTGGAAGGGCGAGTCGCTCGAGGAGTACTGGTGGTGCACGGAGCAGGCGCTGACCTGGCCGAACACCCCCACCGGCGGCCCGAACATGATCCTGGACGACGGCGGCGACGCCACGCTCCTGGTGCACAAGGGTGTTGAGTTCGAGAAGGCCGGCGCGGCCCCGGACCCGTCCACCGCGGACAGCGAGGAGTACGGCTACATCCTGCGCGTGCTGAACCGCACCCTCGGTGAGAGCCCCCAGAAGTGGACGCAGCTGTCGTCGGAGATCCGCGGCGTCACCGAGGAGACCACCACCGGTGTCCACCGCCTCTACGAGATGATGCAGGAAGGCTCGCTGCTCTTCCCGGCCATCAACGTCAATGACGCGGTCACCAAGTCGAAGTTCGACAACAAGTACGGCTGCCGCCACTCCCTGATCGACGGCATCAACCGCGCCACCGACGTCCTCATCGGCGGCAAGGTCGCCGTCGTCCTGGGCTACGGCGATGTCGGCAAGGGCTGTGCGGAGTCGCTGCGCGGCCAGGGCGCCCGCGTGATCATCACCGAGATCGACCCGATCTGCGCCCTGCAGGCCGCGATGGACGGCTACCAGGTCGCCACGCTCGACGACGTCGTCGCGATCGCCGACATCTTCGTCACCACGACCGGCAACAAGGACATCATCATGGCCGCCGACATGGCCAAGATGAAGCACCAGGCCATCGTCGGCAACATCGGCCACTTCGACAACGAGATCGACATGGCCGGCCTCGCCAAGATCCCTGGCATCGTCAAGGACGAGGTCAAGCCCCAGGTCCACACCTGGAAGTTCCCCGACGGCAAGGTCCTGATCGTGCTGTCCGAGGGCCGGCTGCTGAACCTCGGCAACGCCACTGGGCACCCCTCGTTCGTGATGTCCAACTCCTTCGCGGACCAGACGCTGGCCCAGATCGAGCTGTTCACCAAGCAGAGCGAGTACCCGACCGGCGTCTACGTGCTGCCGAAGCACCTGGACGAGAAGGTCGCCCGTCTCCACCTCGACGCCCTCGGCGTCAGGCTCACCACCCTGCGCCCGGAGCAGGCCGCCTACATCGGCGTCCCGGTCGAGGGCCCGTACAAGTCGGACCACTACCGCTACTGATCCGCCCGCTACTGATCCGCGGCTACTGATCCGCAGCTCAACCCTGTTGAGCCGCTGAGCGTTGCGCGCGTCGTCGGCCCCCGCCGTTTTCTGCGGCGGGGGCTTCGCCGTCTAAGGTCCCCACCATGCCCCGAGGCCGTTACTCGTTCTACGACACGCATGACCACACCCCCCTGGGTGCCGAGCACTTCCACTGCGCCACCGGCCCTTCCGGCTGGCGCTACGTCTCCCAGCTCACCGCCCCCTCGGGCGACCACGCTGGATCCGTCGACCTCACCATCGACGACCTCGGCCGCCCCATCCGCCTCGAACTGAACGCGTCCAGCTGGCAGGTCCGCGGCGCGGCCGTCGACGGCGTCACCTGGGTCCGCACCGACCCCACGGGGGAGCGCGCGCAGGAGGGCAACGTCCCCGCCCACGCCTTCACCGGTGCCTCGCCCGCATTCCTGATCGCCACCGCACGACTGCTGCGCTTGGAACCGGGCACCCCCGCCACCCGCGTACGCCTCGTCGCATTCGCACCCCCCGTACTCGCGCCCCGCACCCTCGACCAGTCCTGGGCCCTGCTCAACAGGACAGCACACACGACTGACAGTGGCCCGCTGGCAGTGGACGAGTACCAGGTCACCGAGCTCGACACCGGTGAGCAGCGCTCGATCCACATCGCGGGCGACATCGTCCTCTCCGCCCCGGGCATCGAGCTCGAAGAGCTCGAATCGCCGCCGTCGGCCTTCGCCTGACAGCGCCCGCCCGTCGCGTGCAGCTCCTGCTCGACGCGCGCTCTAAGCGGGCGGCGCGAACCCCGTACGCGGAGGTTCCGGCGGGACGGGCGCGGGCGACGGCGCGGTCTGCGCTGGCACCGCGTCCCTGGGTGCCGGGGGTGCCGGAGGTGCCGGGGACAGCGGCGGCGTGGACGGCATCGAGGGCATCGAGGGCGCCTGAGCACCACCGACCTGCGGATCACTGAAAGGACCGGCCGGAGGCCGCCCCCCGGCGAACATCCGCTGAGTGTCACGTGACTGCCGTTCCGCCACCACCGCGGCGAGGAATGCCACCGGCGGCGTCCCCTGCGGCACCCGCGTCCCCGTGCACGCGGCGACATCCGTCGCCAACCGTTCCGCCATCGACCAGCCGACCTGCGGATCCAGTTGCTGCATCCGCGACAGGTACTGGCGGACCGCGAGCCACAGCCCCTCCGGCACGCCCGAAAGATCCACTCCCGTGAACCGCCCGGCGAGCCAGGGCGGGGGAGGCGGCATCAACTGCGAGTGCTGCACCGGGACCCGCTCCCGTACGACCAGCGTCCCGGCGAAGACGTCCCCCAGCCGCCGCCCGCGCGCCGACACCAGCGACGCGATGCAGGCGATGACCCCCAACGACAGCTGGATCTCGACCACGCCCACCGCCCCGCGCACCAGCGCGTGCCGGAAGCGGATCGGCCCGCCGTCGTCGCGCACCACGCGGAGCCCGCAGGCCAGCTTCCCCAGCGACCGCCCGCGGGTGAGCGTCTCGACGGCGATCGGTGCGCCGACCAGGATGAGCAGCATCCCGCCGATGGACACCGCCGCCACCGCCGCGTCGTCGAGCGACGCCGTCGCCGCGGCGAGGAAGAACATGAGCCCGACGAACCCCGTCCAGTACACGACGAGGTCAATGGATATCGCGAGTGCGCGGCTCGGCAGCTTCGCCGGGTCCATCCCCAGCGCCACCGCCTCGCCCGTCACCAGTCCACTCACGCGCGAACCCCTCCTCCACGCTGCCGGAACCCTCGCCCGAACTTTTGCCCGAACCTCGTCCGAACCCTCGTCCGAACAGTCTGCCCGGTCTGCCAAGCTTGGGCTTCCCCACCGTCCGGCCCTCTTCCGCCAGGAGTAGCAGCCCATGGACCTAGATGTCTTCGCCGCCGCCCACCGGCACGAGTGGGACCGGCTCGACGCTCTGCTGGGACGGCGCAGCCGGCTCACCGGCGAGGAGGCCGACGAACTCGTCAGCCTCTACCAGCGCACGGCGACGCATCTCTCCCTCGTCCAGTCCAGCGCCCCGGACCCGGCCATGATCGGCCGGCTGACCACCCTGGTCGCGCGGGCCCGCAGCGCCGTCGCGGGCACCCGTGCGGCGAGCTGGCGCGACGTCGCCCGCTTCTTCACCAGCGTCTTTCCCGCAGCCGTCTACCGGGCCCGTCACTGGTGGGTGCCCACCGCGCTGCTGTCGACTGCCATCGCCGCGCTCATCGGCTGGTGGATCGCCTCCCACCCGGAGGTGCAGTCGGCCATCGGCCCCTCGGATGCG
This sequence comes from Streptomyces sp. PH10-H1, assembly GCF_030063355.1. Taxonomy (GTDB): domain Bacteria; phylum Actinomycetota; class Actinomycetes; order Streptomycetales; family Streptomycetaceae; genus Actinacidiphila. Next base: position 1,224 of record NZ_JASISZ010000007.1, on the reverse strand, counting down.
CTCCGGTCGATGACCCGGCCCGGCGGGCAGTACGAGACGTACTACTCCAGCCACCCCGCCGCTTCCTTCGCGGCCCAGGTCTGGACGAACAACGCCCAGGCCGCCGCGATGTGCCTGGTATTCGGCGTCTTCCTCGGTCTGCCCGTGCTCTGGGTGCTCTGGCAGAACATGCTCAACCTCGGCGTCGGCATCGGCCTGATGGGTTCGGCCGGCCGCCTCGACACCTTCCTGGGCCTGATCCTCCCGCACGGCCTCCTGGAACTCACCGCCGTCTTCGTCGCCGCGGGCACCGGCCTGCGCCTGGGCTGGACCGTGATCGACCCGGGCCCGCGCTCCCGCAGAACCGCACTGGCCGAGGAAGGCCGTGCGGCGATCGGCATGGCCATCGGCCTGGCCGTGGTCCTCTTCGTCTCCGGAGCCATCGAGGGCTTCGTCACCCCGTCCGGCCTTCCGACCTGGGCTCGCATCACCATCGGCATCGTCGCTGAGCTGCTCTTCCTCGGCTATGTCTACGGTGCCGGCCGGCGCGCGGTCCGCCTCGGCGAGACCGGCGACCTGGAGGCCGCGGACCGGAGCGCGGGCCTGCCGACGGCTGCCTGAGCGTCTCGGTCCCTGGATGTGCAATCACCGCCGCTGACCTGTTAGTCTCCTCTTCGCCCCAGAACCCCGTTGACACGGGTGGATGGGGGAGGTAGACTCGAACAGTTGTCTCCAACTAGCCATGTTCGAGACCGACAGATAGAGTCTGCTTCCTTCTTCGCTCATCGACGAAGACGCCGCAAACCCAATCCGAGTGAATTCTCAGACTGGGTACGTATGTCTTCGGAACGAGAGCGGGAAATCCGATGGAAAGCTTCTGCTAAAGTCGGGTGCAGCGGGAAAGCCGAAAGGCAGAAACGCTAAAGCAGGAACAAGTAGAACTCCCGCCGGCTGGGAATCGGGCGTGAAAGCGTCTGGTAGAGTCGGAAACGCGAAGGGAAGCCCGGAGGGCGCCGGTGACGGCACCAAAGGAAGCGTCCGTTCCTTGAGAACTCAACAGCGTGCCAAAAGTCAACGCCAGACTTATATACCCCGGGCAGGGCCGATTCCGGTTCTGTTTGAGGTTCCTTTGAAAAACAAAGTCCTTCCGCCGCCTTTCGGGGTGGGTGGGAGGCGATTACACAGCGAGGACGTTGTGCATCACGGGCCTTATTCCGGCTGGTGGTGCCGCTCTTGCGTGGAGAC
>NZ_JASISZ010000079.1 GCF_030063355.1 Streptomyces sp. PH10-H1 | reverse complement strand
GACCCGGCCGTACAACCGGCCCCGGCCGTAGAACCCGCACCGGTCGCGAAACCCGAACCTCCCGCGCCCACCGCGGAACCCACGCCCGCCGCGGAAGCGGAACCGGTACCGCCGCCCGCTGAACCCGCCCCGGCCACCACGCCGGAGACCCCCGACCCCGAGGGAGGCCCGACTCCGTGAACGACATCCTCGATGTCGCGCTGCGGCTCGTCGCCGTTCTCGTCGTCTTTCTCACGCTGCCGCTCGTGATCGGGCAGACCGAGCACAAGGTGATGGCTCATATGCAGGGCCGCCTGGGCCCGATGTACGCGGGTGGCTTCCACGGGTGGGCCCAGCTCGTCGCCGACGGGGTGAAGTTCGCGCAGAAGGAAGACATCGTCCCGACCAACGCGGACCGGCGGATCTTCCAGATGGCCCCGGCCGTCGCGCTCCTCCCGTATCTGCTGGTTCTGATCGCCATTCCGGTCGGTCCGAACGGCTTCGTGGGGCAGGCCATCGACGCGGGGCTGTTCTTCGTGCTCGCGGTGATGGGCGTCGGGGTCCTGGGTTCGCTGATGGCCGGCTGGGCGTCGGCCAACAAGTTCTCCCTTCTCGGGGGGCTCCGTACGGCGGCCCAGCTGATGGCCTACGAGCTGCCGATGCTGCTGGCCGCGGCCTCCGTCGCGATGGCCGCGGGCACGCTCTCGCTCCCCGGGATCGTCGAGGCGTACCACTGGTGGTGGACGCCGTGGCAGATCGTCGGCGCCCTCGTCTTCTTCACGGCGGGCCTTGCCGAGCTGCAGCGCCCCCCGTTCGACATGCCGGTCGCCGACTCGGAGATCATCTTCGGCGCGTACACCGAGTACACGGGCCTGCGCTTCGCGCTGTTCCTGCTCGCGGAGTACGCGGGCATCGTCGTGCTGTGCGGGCTGACCACCGTTCTCTTCCTCGGCGGATGGCACGGTCCGTGGGCCGACAGCGTCGGCTGGCTGTGGACCCTGCTCAAGACCGCGGTCCTCGCCTTCGTCGTCATCTGGCTCCGGGTCACCTATCCGCGCCTTCGTGAGGACCAGTTGCAGAAGCTCGCCTGGACCATCCTCATCCCGCTCGCCCTGGCGCAGATCGCGCTCACCGGCGTCGTCAAGGTGGTGATCTCCTAATGCCCATCCCCGGCCACGGCCTGGCCAAGGGCCTCGCCGTCACCCTGAAGGCGATGACGCGCCGTTCCGTCACCGCGCAGTATCCGGACGCGCAGCCGGACCTGCCGCCGCGCAGCCGCGGCGTGATCGCGCTGTTCGAGGAGAACTGCACGGTCTGCATGCTGTGCGCGCGCGAATGCCCCGACTGGTGCATCTACATCGACTCCCACAAGGAGACGACGCCCGCCACCGCGCCCGGCGGGCGTGAGCGCAGCCGCAACGTGCTCGACCGCTTCGCCATCGACTTCTCGCTCTGCATGTACTGCGGGATCTGCATCGAGGTGTGCCCCTTCGACGCGCTCTTCTGGACGCCGGAGTTCGAGTACGCGGAGACCGACATCCTCGAACTCACCCATGAGCGCGACAAGCTCCGCGACTGGATGTGGACGGTGCCGGCCCCGCCCGCGCTCGACCCCGGCGCCGAGGAGCCCAAGGAGATCGCCGCCGCCCGCAAGGCCGCGGACAAGCTCATCGCCGCGCAGCAGGCAGCGGCGGACGCCGAGACGCAGAAGGACCAGCCGGAGCAGGACCAGCCGGAGCAGGACCAGCCGGAGAGCAGCGCATGACCCTCGCAGCCGCAGCCGCGGCCCCTTCCGGCTTCCTGTCCCCGACCGGGGTCGAGATCGCCTTCGTCCTGGTCGGCATCGCGACCCTCGGCGCCGCCCTGGTCTCCGTCACCACCAAGCAATTGGTGCACGCGGCCCTGTGGCTGGTGGTCGCGCTCGGCGGGATCGCCGTCGAGTACCTCCTTCTCACGGCGGAGTTCATCGCCTGGGTGCAAGTGCTGATCTACGTCGGTTCCGTCGTGGTTCTCATCCTGTTCGGACTGATGCTGACGCGCGCGCCCATCGGCCGCTCCCCGGACGCGGACTCCGACAACCGCTGGGTCGCGGTCACCGTGGCGGCCGCCTCCGCGATCACCCTGGTCTGGGTGGTCGTCGACGCCTTCCGCACCACGTGGATCAATCTGGACGGCGCGGTGCAGGGCTCCACCAAGGTCACCGGGCAGAGCCTCTTCCAGCACTGGGTACTGCCGTTCGAGGCGCTGTCGGTGTTGCTGCTCGCCGCACTCGTCGGCGCCATCGTGCTGTCCCGCAAGAACCAACCGGACCCGGAGAAGGGCAAGGAGAGCTGATGCACCTCGCTTATCCCGCCGTGCTCGCCGTCCTCCTCTTCTCCATCGGGCTGTACGGCGTGCTCGGCCGCCGTAACGCGATCCTCGTCCTGATGTCCGTCGAGCTGATGCTGAACGCGGTCAATCTCAACCTCGTCGCCTTCGACGTCTGGCTCCGTGACACCCTCCACGCCGGCCAGGCGCTGACGCTGTTCACGATCACCATCGCCGCGGCCGAGATCGGCATCGGCCTGGCGATCGTGCTGCTCGTCTACCGCAACCGGGGCAGCTCCGACATCGACAAGCTCACCGACCTCGCCGAAAGCGACCTCGACCCCGACCGCGCCGGTGCCGGCACCACGCCGGAGGCGACGGCAGACGAGAAGGCAGAGGCCACCGCGTGACCCTCACGACCCTTGCCGCGCTGGTCCCCCTCCTGCCGTTCCTCGGCGCGGCCGCCGGACTGCTGCTGGGCAGGCGCGCCCCGGGCTTCGTCCGGCCGCTCGCCGTACTGCCGACCGTGGCGGCCTTCGCGCTGGCCGCGGTCGTCGCCGTGCGTCAGGGCAGCGGTGCCCCCACCGACGCGGCGACCCGGCTCACCCCGACCGGCTCGATCCCCATCGACGTGGCCCTGCACCTGGACGGCTTCGCCGTGCTGATCGCCGTACTCGTCGGCCTGGTCGCGACCTGCGTCCAGCTGTACTCGACGGCGTATCTGCGCGACGACCCCCGTTACCCCTCCTACGCCGCCCTCGTCTCCCTCTTCACCGCCGCCATGTTCCTGGTCGTCTACTCCGGCGACCTGATGGTGCTGCTGGTCGGCTGGGAGATCATGGGCATCTGCTCGTACTTCCTGGTCGGCCACTACTGGGAGACCGAGGTCGCCCGAGCGGCGTCCATGAAGGCGTTCCTCGTCACCAAGCTCGGCGACGTCCCCTTCATCATCGGTGTCTTCGCGCTCGCCACCGATGCCGGAACCTTCCGCATCAACGGGATCCTCACCGCCGCCACCCACGGTGAGCTCCAGCACCCGACGCTCATCGCGCTGCTGCTGCTCGCCGGTGTCGCCGGCAAGTCCGCCCAGTTCCCGCTGCACACCTGGCTGCCCGACGCGATGGCCGGTCCCACCCCGGTGTCCGCGCTGATCCACGCTGCCACCATGGTCGCCGCCGGCATCTACTTCGTCGCCCGGCTGCTGCCCGTCTTCACCTCCTCCGCGGCCGCGCTGGCCGTCCTCGCCGTCATGGCCGCCGTGACCATGATCGGATCGGGTCTGGCCGCCCTCGCCCAGGACGACATCAAACGCGTGCTGGCCTACTCGACGATCGGCCAGCTCGGCTACATGGCGGGCGCGCTCGCCGTGGGCGACCGCAGCGCCGCCGTCTTCCACCTCCTCTCGCACGGCGCCTTCAAGGCGCTGCTCTTCCTCGGCGCGGGCGTGGTCATCCACGCTGCCGGCACCAACTCGCTGGCCGCGATGTCCCGCATGGGCGACCTCGGCAAGCGCGCCCCGGACGCCATGTGGACGATGGGCATCGCCCTGGCGGCCCTCGCCGCCCTGCCCCCCTTCTCCGGCTTCTTCTCCAAGGAATCGGTGCTCCGCGCCGCCGAGCACGCCTCCGGCGGCCACGCCGCCGGTGTGCCGTCAGCGGTCGGCTGGATCGTACTGGCCGCTGGTCTGATCACCGCCGTCCTGACCGCCGGCTACGCCACCCGGCTCTTCCTGCTCGCCTTCCGCGGCCGGGGCCCGGTCTCCGCCGACCACGGCCGCGAGCCGGCCGTGATGAACACCGTCCTGTGGGTGCTCGCCGTCCCCAGCGTCGCCTTCGGCATGATCGCCCTCGTCCCGAAGGTCTTCGACCTCCCGAAGTGGTTCGACGGCACCGAACTCACCCCGACCCTCCTCACCTCCGTCCTCAGCGTCGGCCTCGCCCTCGTTGGCATCCTGGTCACCTATGGCGCCTGGACGGCCGGCGCCGCCCGCCGGACCGCACCCCTCGGCGCGGCCGTCGTACCCTCCGCGGAGACCGAGCCCGCCCTGGTGGAGGAGGCGGCCATCGCCACCCACAAGCTGGTCTTCGGCGACATCGCGGCGGCCGACGACCCGGCCGACCCCGGCCGGCTGCTCCTCGGCCCCCTGCACCGCCACGCGGCGAGCGGGTTCCACCTCGACGCCCTGTACACGGCGCTCTTCGTCCGGCCGGTACTCGCAGCCGCGAGCCTCGTCCACTTCCTCGACCGCGAAGTCGTCGAGACCTACGTACGAGGGGCGGGCGCCGCCCCGCGCCTGCTCGGCGCGGCCGTCCGGCGCGCCCAGACCGGAAATGTCCAGACCTATCTCAGCGCGCTGCTGGCCGGTGCCGTCGTACTCGCCGTCCTCGTCGCCGTCGGAGCGTGAGCCGTGAACGACACCGCCCTCCAGTACGTGCTCGCAGGCATCGTCGTCCTGCCCCTGCTCGGCGCCGTCGGTGCCCTGCTCCCCGCGCCCCCCGGCCTCAAGGGCCGTAACCCGGACCAGGCCGTGCTCCGCCACGGCGTGACGGTCACCGGCGCCGTGCTGATCCTGGCCGTCGTCCTCGCGGCCGGCTTCGACCACGACCACCCGGCGACGATGCAGGCCACGACCGATCTCACGTGGATCCCCGCCCTCAACATCCACATCCATCTCGGCATCGACGGCATCTCGCTCCCCCTCCTCGTACTGACCGCGCTGCTGACCTTCCTCTGCGCGCTCTACAGCTACTTCAAAATGCCCGCGGGCCCGGCGCCCCGGGCCTTCGTCGCCCTTCTCCTCGTCCTCGAAGCGGGCACCCTCAGCACCTTCGCCGTGCTGGACCTGATGCTCTTCTTCCTGGCCTTCGAGATGGTCCTCATCCCCATGTACTTCCTCATCGCCCGCTGGGGCGGCGAGGGCCGCGAGCGCGCCTCGCTGCGCTTCATCCTCTACACCCTCCTCGGTTCCGTGATCATGCTGCTGGGCCTGCTCCTCATCGGGCTGAAAGCGGGCACATTCGACATGGTGGCACTCGCCACTGACAATGGGTCGTCGCTCAGTCACTCCACGCAGCTGCTCGCGGTCCTCGCCATCGGCATCGGCTTCGCGATCAAGGCCCCGATGTGGCCCCTGCACAGCTGGCTCCCGGACGCCCACACCGCGGCGCCCACCGTCGGCTCCGTGCTGCTGGCCGGCGTCATGCTCAAGATGGGCACCTACGGGTTCGTCCGTATCGCGCTGCCCGTCGCCCCCGACGGCATGCACACCTTCGCGCCCTACCTGGCCGCGTTCGCCGTCGTCGGCATCATCTACGGGTCCCTCGCCTGCCTCGCGCTGGTCCGGCAGGGAGCGGGCGGCGACCTCAAGCGCCTCATCGCATACTCCTCCGTCGGCCACATGGGCTTCGTGCTGCTCGGCATCGCCACCCTCACCGCCACCGGCGTGAACGGCGCGCTCTTCGCGAACGTCGCCCACGGCCTCATCACCGGCCTCCTCTTCTTCCTGGTCGGCGCCATCAAGGACCGCTACGGCACCAGTGACCTCGACCGCCTCACCGGGGCGGGCGGCGCCGCCCTCTACGGCAAGGCCCCCCGGCTCGGCGGCCTGCTCGCCTTCGCCGCCGTCGCCTCCCTCGGCCTGCCGGGGCTGGCCGGCTTCTGGGGCGAGATGCTCGCGATGTTCGGCTCCTTCAACCCCGCGGCCGGGCTCAGCCGCCCCGCCTTTCTGACGTTCACCGCGATCGCCGCGTTCGGCACCCTGCTCACCGCCGCGTACCTGCTGGCCGTCGTGCGCCGGGTCTGCATGGGCGACAAGAACACCGCGGAGGCCGAACAGCCGGTCCTGGCCGACATCCAGGGCTACGAGTTCGCCGCCTGGACCCCGCTCGCCGCCCTCACCGTCCTCGCCGGTCTGTGGCCGGCGGCACTTCTCGGCCTCACCGACCCGGCCGTGCGCTCGCTCCTCGGAGGCAGCTGATGAGCACCCTCGCCACCGGATCCCCCGCCGCGGATGTTCTCGCCCCCGGCGCCACGGACGCTCTGTCCACCGGCTCCCTCGCCGCGAACTCCGCCGGCTCCCTCGTGCAGTCCGTCGACTGGCTCGCCATCGCCCCTGCGGCGATCCCCGCGGTCATCGCGCTCCTCGTCCTGGTCGCCGACCTCTTCCTCCCCAAGGAGAAGAAGGCGCTGCTCGGCTGGTTCACCATCGGTGGCCTCGCGCTCGCCGCGCTCGCCCTCGTCCCGCTCCGGCACGGCGAACGCAGGACGTTCTGCCTCACCACCCGCATGGGCGAGTGCTCTTACGTCGCGGACCACTTCACGATCATCGTCCAGCTCCTCGTCATCGGCGGCGCGCTGCTGACGGCGCTGCTGTCCATGCACACCATGGATGAACTCCCCGCCGGCGAGTACTGGTTCCTGCTGCTGTCCTCGGCTGCCGGAGCGGCGCTCCTGCCCGCCTCCCGTGACCTCGCGACCCTCGTCGTCGCCCTCGAAGTCGCGACGCTGCCCGCCTTCGCGCTCGTCGGCATCAAACGCGGTGACCGGCTCTCCTCGGAAGCCGCGCTCAAGTTCTTCCTCTCCTCCGTCGCCGCGACCGCCGTCACCCTGCTCGGCGTCAGCTTCGTGTACGCCGCCACCGGCACCCTCCACCTGGCCTCCATCGCGGATGCCCTCGGCGACGTACAGCCCCAGCTCGCGATCCTCGCCAAGGTCGGCGCCGCCCTCACCCTCGTCGGCTTCGCCTTCAAGCTCGCCGTGGCGCCGTTCCACTTCTGGGTGCCCGACACCTATGTGGGCGCGCCGCTGCCGATCGCCGCCTATCTCTCGGTCGTCGGAAAGGCCGCGGGCTTCTCCGGCCTCATCCTCGTCACCGTCATCGCGTTCGAGCCCCTCGCCGACGTCTGGGGCCCGGTCGTCGCCGTACTGGCCGCTCTCACGATGACCGTCGGCAACGTCGCCGCCCTGCGCCAGCGCGCGGGCCACGCGCACAGCGCCGTCCGGCTGCTGGCCTGGTCCTCCATCGGCCAGGCGGGTTATCTGCTGGTCCCGATCGCGGCAGCCGCCCACTCCGACGACCCCGCGCACCAGATCGGCACCACCGTCGCGTACGCCCTGATGTACGCGGCCGTGAACCTCGGCGCCTTCGCCGTCGCCGCGCTCGTCGCCCGTACGGCCCCGTCCAACCGGCTGACCGACTACCGGGGGCTCTACGCCACCCACCCCCTGGCGGCCCTCGCCATGGCCTTCTTCCTGCTGTGCCTGGCCGGGCTGCCGCCGGGCATCATCGGACTCTTCGCCAAGGTCGCGGTCTTCTCGTCGATCGTCGGCACGGGACCGGCCTGGCTGGCCGTGGTCATGGCCGTCAACGTGGTCATCGCGCTCGTCTACTACCTGCGCTGGACCGCGATCCTGTTCGCCAAGCCGGAGCCGGCACTCGGAGTGGACGCGGCGACGGACGCGGTGACGGACGCGGTGACACCGGCGGCTGGGACAGGTGCCGGAGTGGGTGGCGGAGTGGGTGCCGGAGTGGGTGCCGGATTGGGTGGCGGAGTTGCCGTCGCGACGGCTTCCGCCACCCGGACGCCCGTCCCCCTCACCGCCGCCATCGCCCTCACCGCGGCCCTCGGCATCGTGCTCTCCGGCGTCCCCCAGCTGGTCCTCCGGTACGCCTCGGGGGTCCTTCTCTGACCCCGGCCGGGGCGTGTGCACAAGGGAACTAGCGGCCTTCCGGTGGCGTTGACCAGTACAGGAGGTTCTCCTAAGAGGGGAGAAGGTTCCCCCGCCGCACACCTTGGAGGGCGCACCGTGCACCGCCGGCACAATGGGCTGAAGACCGCCGTACTCCTCGGCGGGCTGTCCGCACTCATCCTCGTGATCGGCAGTTTCTTCGGCCGTACCGGGCTCATCGTCGCGCTCGTCATCGCGATCGGCACCAACGCCTACGCGTACTGGAACAGCGACAAGCTCGCGCTACGCGCGATGCGCGCACGCCCCGTCAGCGAGTTCGAGGCCCCCGCGCTCTACCGCATGGTCCGCGAACTCTCCACGGCAGCCCGCCAGCCCATGCCGCGCCTGTACATCTCGCCCACCGAAGCACCCAACGCCTTCGCCACCGGGCGCAATCCGCGCAACGCGGCCGTCTGCTGCACCGACGGCATCCTGCGCATCCTCGACGAACGCGAGCTGCGCGGCGTCATCGGCCATGAGCTGAGCCATGTCTACAACCGCGACATCCTCATCTCGTCCGTCGCCGGCGCGCTCGCCTCCGTCGTCATGTTCCTCGTCAACTTCGCCTGGCTGATCCCCGTCGGCCGGTCCAGTGACGACGACGGCCCCGGCATCCTCGGCATGCTGCTGCTGATGATCCTGGGCCCGCTGGCCGCCTCCGTCATCCAGCTCGCCGTCAGCCGCTCCCGCGAGTACGAGGCCGACGCGTCCGGCGCCCGCCTCACCGGCGACCCCCTCGCCCTCGCCAGCGCGCTGCGCAAGCTCGACGCCGGCACCAAGCAGCTGCCGCTCCCGCCCGAGCCGCGCCTCGAGACGGCCAGCCATATGATGATCGCCAACCCGTTCCGGCCCGGCACCACCTCCAAGCTGTTCTCCACTCACCCCCCGATGGCTGAGCGCATCGCGCGCCTCGAGCAGATGGCAGGACACCGCCCATGAAGACGCTCCTGAACCTCATCTGGCTCGTCCTGTGCGGCATCTGGATGGCGATCGGCTACGCCATCGCCGGCCTCATCTGCTGCATCCTCATCATCACGATCCCGTGGGGACTGGCCTCCTTCCGCATAGCCAACTACGCGCTGTGGCCCTTCGGCCGCACCACGGTCGAACACCGTGACGCGGGCACGGGCTCGTTCCTCGGCAACATCGTCTGGATCGTCTTCGCCGGCTGGTGGCTGGCCCTCGGCCATATCGTGACCGGCTTCCTCCTCTGCCTGACGATCATCGGCATCCCGTTCGGCATAGCGAACTTCAAGATGATCCCGATCTCGCTGCTCCCGCTCGGCCGCGAAATCGTCCCCACCGACCGGCCGTTCGCCACGCGCTGATCCGTGCTCCGCCGGCGAATCGGCCATCGGTCATAGGTCAGCGGTCAGCGGTCATAGGTCAGCGGTCATCGGGCAGTGGATGTCGGGCAGTGGATGTCGACGAGTTTCTCGAAGAGGAACTCGTGCTTCAGGAACGACGTGTCGTACTCGTGCCCCGGATAGGGCGGAATCAGCTGTGCCGCCTGGATCAGCCGCCAGCCGTCGCACAGCGCGGCCACCCCCGTCCCGTACGGCGGCTCGTCGCTGTCGCCGGTGGTCGGCGAGGTGGCCCCCGTCCCGTCGTAGACGGACCAGCCCACCACCTCGGAGTCCAGGGCCGAGGTGCCCAGGTACAGCGCCAGGACCTGCTGCCGTCGTGTGCTCATCCGTCGCTCCTCAGGTGTGGGGTGACGCGCTGCGGCCGGTTGGCGACCCGCGTCATCCAGTGGTCCATGTCGTAGGTGCTGTCGCCGGTCAGCGCCCGCCACAGCTTGATCCGGTTGTGGAACTCCAGCCGGGCGGCGGCGGGTTCGTACCAGGGGAAGGACGTGCCCAGCTCGGCCTCGACCGCCGGGTCGGCGAGATCGCCCGTGTCCCACAGCCGCAGCTGCCGCACCGTCGGGTTGAAGCGGATCTTGAACATGTAGCGCGCGATGTCACTGTCGTTGCGCCGCCCGCCGTGCCAGATCCCGTGGTGCAGGAACACCACGGTCCCGGCCGGGCACACCAGCCGCGACTGCCCGCGCAGGTTCTGGTAGCGGCCGGTGTCGGTCTCGTTCGTACGCCGCAGATGGCTGCCGGGCACGCTCAGGGTGCCGCCCATCTCCAGCGTCACCGCCTGCGGGTAGTACATGAGCTGCACGTCGAACGCGTCCGGCCGTACGTCGATGATCGCGTCGGCGTGCAGCGGCTGCGCCTGCCCGTCCCTCGGCTGCCGGATGTGCACCGCGTGATGGTCGACGGTCGGCCCCGGGCCCACCAGACTGCGCAAAGCGCCCGCCACCACCGGCAGTTCGACGAGGTCCCGCGCGAACGAGCCCTGCGCGTACGCCTCCTCCAGCGGTGTCCCGTACGGCACGCCGGGTATCCCGGCGGCCAGGACGTCCATCGCACGCTCGTTCATCACGTCCGGTACCACCGCGTCCATGCGCAGCGAGCCGTGTGCCACGAAGTGCGCCATCCGTACGGAGGTCAGCAGGTCCCCGCGGGCCGGCCCACCGGGTGCCGCGCGGCTTGTTCCACCACTCGTCCTACTGGCTTGGGTACTGGCTTGGGTACTGGTTTCGACGCGGGTTTCGATGCTGGTTGCCATGCGCCAAAGCTAGGGAGGAAGCCCATGGCAGCGCGTTGGTCACACTCACCACTACTGGTACGTTTTCACCATGGATGCCGTCACGCTCCATCTGGACGAACCGCCCCGAGTGGTGAACCTCGGCGTCGGAGTCCACGGCCCCGCCGGCCACACCGACGTCTTCCGGCTCCCCGACCTCTGGCAGCTGCACCTCTACCGGTACACGGCCGACCTCACCGTCGACGGCACCCCGCACGCCATCCGCCCCGGCCGTGTCAGCCTCGTCCCGCCCGGTGCGACCGTCCGGTACCGGTACCGCGGCCGCTCGGAACACCTGTACGCCCATCTGTGCATCCCCGAGGCCGGCGAGCCCCGCAGCGTCCCCGTCATCCAGGACGCGGGCGCGCAACTGCCCATGCTGTCCGCCCTGATGCTGCAGGCGGTGGCCGCCCAGCCCGGCACCCCCGCCAGGACGGCGGCAGAGGTCTGGGCCGTGCTGTGGCGCGTCGCCCACCTCACGCCCCCCGCCGCGTCCGGCGGCCCGCACCCGGCCGTGGCCGCCGCCATCGCGCACATCGAGTCGCACCTCGCCGACCCGCTGACCGTCCCGGCCATCGCCCATGTGGCCGGCATCTCGCACAACCACCTCACCAGGCTGTTCCGCGCCGAAACCGGCGGCACCGTCGTGGCCTACATCCGGCACCGCCGCCTGGAACGCGCCCGCCACTTGCTGCGCGAGTCCACGCTCTCCATCCCCGCTGTGGCCGCCTCGGTCGGCATCGCCGACCTGCAGGCCTTCAACAAGGCCTGCCGCCGCGAACTGGGCGCATCCCCCCGCGCGGTCCGGCACCGGCCCGCGGTCCGGCCCCTGAACGCCGCGAGGGCGGCAGCCGAGGTCCCCCTCGGCCGCCGCCCTCCCGCGTGAAATCGCGCTCGAACGGTTCGTATCGCCGAACCGGTCAGCGGTAGTTCACATACTGCAGCGCGAAGTCGAAGTCCTTGCCCTTCAACAGCGCCTGAACGGCCTGCAGGTCGTCCCGGCTCTTCGAGCTGACGCGCAGCTCGTCGCCCTGGACCTGTGCCTTGATGCCCTTCGGGCCCTCATCGCGGATGATCTTCGCGACCTTCTTGGCGTTGTCCTGCGAGATCCCCTCCTCGATCGAGGCGAAGATCTTGTACTCCTTGCCGGAGAGCTGCGGCTCACCCGCGTCCAGCGACTTGAGCGAGATCCCACGCTTGATCAGCTTGGTCTCGAAGACGTCGAGGATCGCCTTGACCCGCTCCTCCGAGTTCGCCTGCATCAGAATCTTCTCGCCCGACCAATCGATCGAGGCCCCGACGTTCTTGAAGTCGTAGCGCTGCGAGATCTCCTTCGCGGTCTGGTTGAGGGCGTTGTCGACCTCCTGCCGCTCGACCTTCGAGACGATGTCGAAACTGGAGTCGGCCATCTTCAGTTGGCTCCTTGGCTGTGATCCGTCAGTACCGCGACCCGTCCCCGGACCGCCCTCCCAGCCTAGCCACCGCACCTGCCCCGAACACTGATCAATGAGGTGGCGAACCACCCCCGGGCATCAGGTATCGTTTACGTCGTTGCCACAGACCACCCTCAAAAGTGACCTGCGGCGGCTTCCCTGGCGGTGTGCCCGAGTGGCCAAAGGGAGCAGACTGTAAATCTGCCGGCTCAGCCTACCCAGGTTCGAACCCTGGCGCCGCCACGGTATTAGAACGGCCCTTGACCTGCGGAAACGTAGATCAGGGGCCGTTTTCGTGTGCAAGTGTCGCCGGTCCCCAATTGGGTGCTTTGCCCCAGTGTGTCTCACCTTGCTTCGCGTGCTGATCAGCGCGTGTGGGGCGGGCGTGGGGCAGCCTGTGACGCTCGTCTCTCTCGGCTACCGCCCGCCCCTCAGGGTCGCTTCGATCCTGGCGTTCGCTGTTACGGCGGCACCCTCCAGGCACTTGGCGTAGACCCGGAAGAGGACAGCCACGCTGTGGCCGGCACGTTGAGCCACCACCTGGGGCTCCACCCCCGAACTGAGCCAGGTGGAGACAGCCGCGTGCCGCAGGTCGTAGGGCCGCTTCGCCAGTGGTGACGCGCACTGGAGCGGCGTGAGGGCGCGCGAGCGGGCTTCTGCCCACACCTCGCCGTATCCGGTGTCCTGGATGAGTCCGCCGCGCGAGGTCTGGAAGAGCCGTCCGTCATCGGTTGTGCCGTAGGCGGTGATGTGCCACCGGAGCAGAGCGACCAGGTCAGGCGGGATCGGGACCGAGCGCACCGCTTTCCGGGGGCGGTGCTTGAGTCCGCGCTGCTCGTGGGCCTTCCCGCTGTCGGTCCAGGCCGACCCAGACCGGGGGCGTGTCTCGCGCAGCCATAGGGTCCCCCACCCCCGGCGGGGTAGGTGGCAGTCCTGGAGGCGCAGCCCGATCACTTCTGCCGGCCGTGCGGCCGCGTAGTACATGCACCCGAAGAACGCGACCAGGCGGCGGCCCCGCGCGCTCTGCGCCTGCACCGCGCTGAGCAGGGCGAGAGCCTGCCTTGGGTCCGGCACGGTAGCGGGGTCCAACTCCTCGGCCACCTGCTCGGGAGCCTTCCACTGGACCTGCGGGAGAGGGTTCATCGACAGGCGCCCGGCATCGACCGCGTAGCCGAGCGCGTTGTGGAAGATGGCCCGCTTCCTGCGGATCGTTGACGCTGCGGCGGTGGTGCCGTCCAGCTTCTTGGTCAGCGCGTCCAGCGCGGATCGAACGTGCATCCTGTCGGCCAGGGCCGACGTGGGTAGGGACTTCCGCTCGAACCAAGCGAGCACTTTGGCCACGTCGGCCGGGGGCTCCTCGGTGCGCCGCGTCACGTTGAAGGCCCAGCTATAGAGCGCGACGCGCAAGGTGTTCGCGTCGGCCATGCCCTTGGTATCCGTGACCAGGGCGGGGGCGATGGTCGCCATCGCTTCGGCCAAGGTCCTGCGGGTGGAGCCGGGGGAGTGCTCCCACTTCATTTCAATGTAGTCGCGAGCGTGCTGGTACCAGCTCACCTCCTTGCTCTCTCGCAGCTCCCTGACCGGCACCCCGGTAGTCTCATCGAACGGTTCACCGCTGTGCATGGCCCTCAGCAGTTCCGCCCGGCGGCCGTCGGCCAGCGTCTTGGTTCGGAACGTCTGGGAGTGCGGTGTCTGGCCCGTCTTCCAGCGGAGTTCCGCTGATGTCTGCCCGCGATCCTTGCGCTGCCGGACGGCCCAGATTCGTACGTCGTACGTGGGCATGGTGCTCCCAAGAAAGAGGGACCCGCCGGATCGGCGGGCCCCGTGTGGTTGGTCAGGTCAGGCGGCGGCGCGCTGTCCGCAGCGCTCCCACCAGGCGTCCAAGTCGGCACGGCTCACCCGCAGGTGGCCATTCGGCAGCTTCTGCAGGCGCGGTGCCTGCCCACGGGCGCGCATGCGGTAGAAGGCGGCGCGGCTCATGTCGATCTCAGCGAGGACTTCGGGGAGCTTGAGCATCTGGGGGCGTGCCATGGCTGTGACTCCTTCGCGAAGCGGCGGGAGCGGGCGATCGCCCTCCCCTTCTCTCTCAGGTCCGCTACATCCGCTACGCCGCTACATTGCAGGTCAGCGGCATGATTTTTGTAGCGGACGGGTCCGATGTAGCGGCTACGCCCGTTCGGCGGTGCGGAGGCGTAGCCGCTACATCGGTGGTTGCCGCTACAGATTCAGGGGCTCTGACCTGGGATGTAGCGGCGTAGCGGATGTAGCGGCTGTGGGGGGAGGGCAGTAGCGGGTCCAGGCGTCTTCGAGGTCTTTGGCGAAGAAGCCTTTGAGGATTCCGCCCGATGTGCGGATGTTGCGGGAGGTGATGGGGTCGTTGTCGGCGGTCATGTACTCGCCGAGCATTTTGGACAGGCGCCGGTTGTCGAGCGGTTTGCCGTTCAGGTCCGCCCAGGGGGCGTCATCGAGGGCGTTGAGGCGGTCGAGAATGGCGATGGTGGGCAGACGGTCAATCCCGATCAGGACGTGATCCCGCAGATCGGTGAGCAAGCGAATGCCGAGACTGCCTTTGTCGTTGGCTTGCGAAGCCTTGACGAGAGTCACGCAGGCTTCGCGGGCCCGGTCGGGCCAGTCACCCCCGGCGGCGTCCGCGATGGCCAGCAGCCCTTCCCACACGTCGGCGGGCCGGTCGCTGACCCCGTCGGGCATCTCGGGCCAAGCCCCCATCACCCAACCGCGCGCCTGCTCCGCCCAGTCGGCGAGACGGTCGCGCAGCGCGTGACCTTCCTGCTCATGCAGGCGGGCGCGGAAAGGCTCGATCGTTTCGTTCCTGGCCCGCCGCCGCATGCGGATGATGACCGAGCGCGTCAAGATCGTGTCCGGCAACGAGCCCAGACCCGCGACCGCAACGGCGGTGTAGGACGGGAACGGCGTGACAGTCTGGCTATCACCAACGCACCGGTACGTGACCCCGGTCCGGCGGTGACCTGCGTTGAGGAACCCGCGCAACTCCTCGTTGTCGCCGGCCTTGGGCCCGAAGACGGTATCGATCTCATCGAACAGGATCGTGGGCCGCCCGTCCGGTCCGGACACCGCCCGGAACAGGGCCGCTGCGGAGGCGTTCACCGCGACCATGGGACGCGGCACGAGCGTTTCCACGATCTCCAGCGCCCGTGACTTCCCGGACCCCGGTTCCGGGGACAGGAACGCGAGGCGGGGGGTGGAGTCGAAGCAGTCCAGCAGGTGCGCGTGCGCGTTCCACAACGTCACGGCCACGTAGGCGGCTTGGCTGGGGAAGATGTTGAAGCGGCGGTGGAAGGCTTCCACCTCGTTGAGGAGTTCCGCCCCGTCCATGGGGCTGGCGTTGGGTTGTGTGCTGGTCATGCGGCGTCCCTCGCATCCAGGTCAACGGCTTGGGGGTTGATGAGGGGGCAGGCGGCTTGGTGCCGCTTGTGGGCGAGGATGAGTTGTTCGGTGTTGGCCCGTCCGACCGCTTGTCGCTGGTAGCCGCACTCGCACCACGACCGCCCGGACGCAATGGCCTTCCGGTCTGATGGCGCGATGACGTGCAGCACGGCCACCACCCGCAGCCGGGGGTCCGAGTCGGTGGGGGTGTGCGGGTCAGGGACAACAGCAGTGCGGACGCCTTCGGCGACGACTTTCGGCGCACCACTGCCGGATGGGGCCCGGGCCGGTTCGGCGGGGCCGGGCTGGTCGGGGGTGGTGGGGAAGCTTTTCAGGCCGGGGCGGGGTCCGGGGGCGGTCATACCGCCTCCCGGGGTCGGGCGGTGCGCAGGGAGTAGTTCAGTGCACTGGTGATGGTGGTGCGGCACTCGGCAGCGGTGAGTCCCGCCGCCTCACCCGCGACCTGAAAAGCCGCTTCTACGGTGGTGCGGTCGATGTCGCGCCAGGCGACGAACCGACCGATGCGGATGACCGAGTCCAGCAACTCCCGGTTACGCGAACCGATGGCGGTGCGCGCGGCCACGGCTGCGGCCTCCCGTTCGAGCGCGACCGCAGCGCACCGCGTGGCGTTGCGGACGGGCACGGGCCGGAACGGGGCCGCCGGAAGCCCCCGGGGGACCGTCAGGGCGGTTTGCAGCCATTCAGGCAGTTTTGTAACCGGGGCGTCGCACAGGACCGTGTACGGGCCCGCAGGGGTGATGCTGCCGGGAGCGACGACTTGCCCGCCCCATGCCCTCGTGTCGATCTTGGGTGCGAGAGTACCGGCGGTGCTGCCCAACCGGACCCCGGCGGGGGCGGTGAAGTACAGGTGCTGGCCACCGCGTGCGGTCCGGGTCCGGTAGGTGGTGGGGACGGCCTGTCCGGCGCGCTCGCAGAGTGCCTTAAAGGTCGTCACGCCGGAAGGCGTGCCCTTCGGCTCTTTCGGCTTGGGCAGGTCGAGGTCCACCACGACCAGCCCGGACGGGCCGGTAGCGATCCCGACGTTGAACGGCCCGGCACCCCATGCCTGCCGGATGCGGTCGGGGTCGGTGGTGGCGCGTTGCTCCCATTTGCGGTGACCGCCTGCGCAGTCCCCGGTGCCGGGGCACTGTGTTTCGCCGTGGAGGGCGGGGGGCTTGTCGCCGGGTCGGAGCGGGATGACGTACCAGCCGCGTTGGGCGGCTTGCAGAGCGGCGTCCAATAACGGCCGGTGGACCGCTCGCCGGATGAGGGTGCGTTGGGTCATGCTGGCTGTCTCCAGTTCTCTGAATGGATGCGCTGGATGCGAGGGCGGCCCGTGACTTTGGCGAGACGGGGGCCGCCCTCGGCGTAGCTACTGGGCGGTGGACCAGCGGGCGTATTCGCGGCGGACGTACTCACGCGGGGCGCTGATGGCGTCGGCGCGGTCGTGCTCCACCAGGCGCCGGGCGGCTTCCTCCGCCGCCGTGTCGGCGTCCATGCCGCTCCCGGCAACGATGAAGCTGCGGTGGTGCTCGGTGAGGGCGATGCGGTCGAAGACAGCCGCCTTGCGCAACCAGTACTCGCGCAGGCTGGTGAGCTGGCCGAAGTCCCGGGCGGTTCTGGCTACCCAGGTGATCTCCAGGGTGATGCTGGGGGCGAGCGCGTACGCGGACTCGGGGTCCTCGGTGACGTTGGCGGTGACCATGGGGGTCTCCTTCGGGTTGCTCAGCCGTGGAAGTGGTTGCGCTTGAACACGGCGCGGCCGATGTTCACGACCGTCCCGCCCTCGCCGTGGCCGGGACCGAGGACGCGGACGGCGACGGCTCCGCCGAAGATGACGGCGGCCAGGATGATGAGCTGGTGAACGAACGCGGCCAGCGCCGCGATGAAGCTCGTGAGGATGAGTAGGCCGCCGCACACAGCGGCGAACCCGATCCCTCCGAGCGCGAGGTTCACGGCCGTGCGGCTGACCACCGGGCGCGCGACGGGCGGCGCGGCCGGCGCATGCGGGCTGAGCGCGTAGCCGGTGACGATCCGCCCGTCGGGAAGCTGGACGCTCTGGACGGCTGGCACCGGACCCGTGGCGAGCACGATCGGCGCGGCGGGTATCGGAGCGATGGGGGCCGGTTGGTAGACGGTCGCGGCCCGCTGCGCGGGCGCGTGCCGGACATGCTCGGTCATGATGTGGAATCCCTTTCCGAGGATGGTGGGGGAGGCAGACACAGCCCCTCCCATGGGCGCTGTGGAGGGGGTTTCAGGGGTCTGAGCTGGGCGGCTCCCCGCCTCCCCAGGCTGGTGTTTTCGCTGATCAAGCCGGGGGATGCGGGTCGGGGAGGCGGTTGGGGAGTTCTCCCCGCCTCCCCGACCCGGCAGGGGGGCGCCTCCCCTCACTCGGAGGCGGAAGCGGAACCGTCCTGAGGGCGGTTGGTCATGGCCCGCGAGATGCGGTCGCGGTCGATGACCATGCGCCCGTGCGACTTGTACGGCTCAGCTCCGGTGCCATCGAGCACCCGCTTGAGGTCAACGAACGACCAGCCGCCGTACGCGTCCTCGTTCAGTGCGGCCAGCCGCTTGAGAACGTCTTGGGTGAGCACACGCGCCGCGTCACCCACGACGTCCGCGATGTCGGCGAGCGGATCACGGTCCTCGCCGGACTCGATGACGTGCAGGGTGGTGACGCCATCACGCAGCGCCTTGGCCCGGTCGGTGATGGCTACGGCCTCGTCGTCGTTGATGTAGTGCGTGCGGACCGTGATGGACGCCTGTCCGGCCGGGATGGCGATGCCGTCGGACGCGACGACCAGGGTTCCTCGGTCCAGGCCGGGGCGCAGCAGGTTCGGTGCGGCCCCGCCGTCAACCGCCTTGTCTCCGAGCGCCATGCGGGCTTGGGACTCGGTGCCCAGCGCGAGCGAGGCGCGGGTGTGGGCGCCTTCGCGGACCAGCTTGGGAAGGTTCTGGTCGGTGGGGTCCTGGGTGCCCTGCCACATCAGGACGTTGACCGCACGACCCTGGTTGTGGATCTTCCGGACGCCCATGAAATAACGGGAGTTGGCCTTGGAACCGCCGTAAGGGCGCTTGTCGGCGTCCTTGAGCGGGCACATGAACGCGACCTGCGCCTCATCAACCACCACGACCAGCAACGGGAAGACCGTGCCGGGCGGAGCCTGCAGGCGACGGTTCATCTCCTGCACCGCGCCCTCGACCATCTCGGTCACCTGGATCACATGCTCATCCGTCGGCCCCTGAATCAAGGTGGTGGCCAGGCCATCGAACATGGCCCAGTCACCCACGCCCTTGAGGTCACCCATCAGGAACTGCACCGACTTGTCCAGCGCCAGCCACAGCGCCAGCGAGCGCAGGGCAACGGTCTTGCCCTGGTTCGACAGCCCCGTGACCAGCACATGGCGCTGATACAGGCTGATCGCTGCCGCATCCCCGCGCAGGTCCTGCCCCCACGGGGCGCGACCCTTGACGTAGTCGGCGGTCATCGTGTCGTCAGTGACCATCGGAGACGGCCCGATCGGCTCGTCCAGGGCTCCACTGTCCGCGATCCACAGGCGGACCGTGCGGGCCGCGACAGGGATGGTGATGAACACTTCATGCTCGTGCCGGGCCAGGTTCTCCGCCAACTTCCGGCGCCGGTTCTGCACCTCGATCGTCGACACCCCGGACGGCAGCGTTACGTCGACTTCCACACCGCATCCGGCGATGCGGATCGGGCCGAGCATGGCCGCGCCGGCGTCGCCCATCTCCTTGATGGCGTTGCGCAACGGGGCAACGCCCAGATCCCGCAGCGCCTTGACCACGACGGACGGGGTGATCGGTTCGCCCTCGCCGTTGCGGACGTTGGCGGGCAGCGCCCATTGGGGTGCTGCCCGCTGATTGCGGCCGACCGCCCACAGCGCCAGCAGCGCCAGGAACGGCCCGATGGTGATCAGCGGTCCCCATACCGCCTGCACAATCATGATCAGGAGGCTGATGAACTTCACCACGGCCATCAGCGGGGTGACCACGTCGGTGACATCTTTGGTGGCGATCGCCAGGACGACACCGAGCGCGACCAGTGAGCCGATGCCCATGCCGGTGCCGACCAGCACACCCCGGGCGGCGTCGACGGGTGCGGTGAGCAGGTCCATGCGGCGGCGGTGGCGCTCGGTGCGGAAGCGCTGCCCGCGCTCCTCCCACTCCGCAGCCACCTCAAGGTTTCCCGCTGCCTCAGCGGCCCGCAGCATCCGCTCATAGCGGGACGCGGTACGCCCCTCCCAGGTGCGGCGGGCCACGATCCGGGTGCCGCCGACCGCGTACATGGTGTGCCGGACAGCCAACCGCCCCGCCGTGCGGGTGCGCTCATGCGTGGCGGCGGACTGGATGGCCCGTGCGGAGCGCACCCACAGCGGGATAACCGCAGCCGCGGGAACGGCAGCGAGCGCGGCCGGGGCCGACGCCGTTTCGTCGGGTGTGGTGTTGGTGGGCTGATCCTTGAACAGATGGACGACGTTCTCACTCATGCTGGAGTTCTCCTGTCGTGCCCTGAGGGCGGATGGGGGTGCGGGGCGGCCGGTTTCCTTGGCCGGGGTCGGCCGCCCCGCTAGTGCGAGAGGCGTGGTGCGGGTCAGGCGGTGGCGCCGGGAACGAGCTGGTCGGCGAGGTACTCGCGCTCGTATGCCTCGTCCTCGTCGCGCTCCAGAGCACGGGCGCTCTCACGCTTTTGACGGTGGGACTGGCGCTTGATGCCGAGTTCGTCGCGCACGTCGGCGATGACGCGCTCGCGCACGCCCCGGCGGCTGAACTGCATGGCGTGCACAAGCTCGTGCACGAGGGTGATCGCGAAATCCGCCGGGGTGCGGTGCTGGTCAAGGTTGACCAGAATCAGCGCCCCGCCGTCGGCCAGCGGAACGGCGCGACCGGCCGCATCGCGGGCGTGCCGGTTCGCCTCGCGCACCGCCTTGGCCAACGCTCGCCTGTCGGCCCCGCCGACCAATGCGGCCTCAGCGGCGACGGACAGTTCCGCGAGGCTGCGCGCGTTGGTCAGAACGATCTGCACGTCGGGCATCGATCCAGGCACGGCCCGGTTCACTATCGGAATGGCCCGCTGAGCGAACTGTTTCGTGGTGCGCAGGCTCTCGCGGTGGCCGAACGCCGTGTGCGTGCTCACGGTGAGTTTCACGACGTCTCCGATCCAGTGGGATAGGCGCAGGGCACGCACATGCCGAGCGAGGCCGGTATGCAGTACCCGGCGTCGGTGCGGCAGACGGGGCAGGTACGGCGGGCCTGCATGGCCTTGGCCAGCGCCGCGTATTTGGCCGGCGTCATCGGCCGGACCGGCTTGGCCAGGTCGACGCGGTAGAGATAGGCGACCAGCGGTCCACGCCGATAACGCGGCCGGAAGACCTCGGCCTGCACCCCCTGACCACCCGGACGCAAGCCCAGAGCCCGTAACTGACGGCGCGTCGCCAACCCATCCGGAGCACACCGCCACACGTGGCGCGGCAGCGTCCTCACCGGACCCGGCGAAGCCAGGCACCTGCCGTAGGTGAGGGGCATCAGGACACCGCCTCAGCGGTAGGCGCGTCCGCGTCCCGCTCAGCGCGCAGTGCATCGCGCAGGGCCCGGGCGTTCGCGGCCGACGTGCGGACCGCCTTACGGATCGCCTCACCGGTCAATGCGGCGTCCGACCAGTCGGCTGTGGCCGTCCTGGCCTCGCTCAGGAGGTCGTCCGCCGTGCGGACCAGTCGGGGGGTTCGGGCCACACTCGGCACCCGACCAGTCGCCCGACGCGGCGCCGGTTCAGCCGCCGCGAGGGAACGCACCGGCACCAACACGGTCGGCGCCGACTCCTGGCGCTGCTCGACTGTGGGAGCCGACTCCACATCCGGTGATTCGAACCCCTGTGCGGTATTGGCTGGCGTCGACTCTCCCAGGTCAGGGGTAGACCGATTTCCAACGAGTTCAGCCGGTTCCTCCGGCTGGATAGGGGGCTCCGGTCGGTGGTGCAGCACCTTCGCCACGAGGTCGGAGCCGAAGTAGATCGACCCGACCGGCAACGAGGTGGCCAGCAGGACCAGGGCCCAGTTCGCGGGGCCCCAGTCGGCCAACCGGCCCCAGGCGTCTGCGTTTCTGTGGAGCTGCGGTACGAGCCCGTGCACGTAGTTGAGGACGAGCGAGGCGAGCGTGTACGTCGCCAGCACCCGCAGGGCGAAGCGCCGGGAGTCGCCCGTTAGAACGAGCGTGGCGACCAACGCCAGGGCCATCAGCCCATCGACGACGAACGGGTACAGGGTGGCTGCCGCACCGTCGGCGCCGATGGTGCGGGCCACGTCCCGCAGCGCGTTCCACGACACCCGGAACGCCATCCCGACGACTACGACCAGCGCGAGGACCAGCAGGGTCTTAGCGCGCCGGTTCATGCGCCGGCCTCCGACGCGGTGTCGGCGGTGCGGTTGATCAGGTCCCGGCGGGCCGCGAGCACCTTGCGGCGGGCCCGGCGGATGCGCCGGACGTCCAGCTCGTTGGCCGGGCGGTCCAGCGTGCGGATCTGTGCGTCCAGCAGCTCAACTTCCGCCCGGATCACGGGCATCTCGTCCTCGATGACGTCCAGTTCCGCGAAGGTGGGCTCACGGTCGAACGCGGCGGCCGTAACAGCCGCCTGAACAGTGCCGATGTACCTCATGGGTCGGTATCTCCTCATCGAATGCACGGCCCTACAGCGGCTCCGGTGTTCGAGCACCGGAGCCGCGCCGTGTTGGGTGGGGTGGGGATCGGGTGGCCGGTCAGACGGCGGCGATGATGAGCGCCGCGACCAGCAGCCACAGGTGGTGAAAGCTCTGGTCCAGCGCGTAGGCGCCGGTCCCGATGTGCTTGCCGGTGATGCCGTCGGCGCCCGTCGTGCTGTGCATGGTGTCGGTGCCGAGCTGGTAGAACTCCGCCTTGCCGGTGACCTTGGCCAGCCACGCCAGCGTGGAGCGGCGGTCCGCCCAGCCGTGCGAGACCGCGTCGACCCCCAGGCCGACGACTAGCCCCAGCGCGGACAGGTGCAGCCCCAGCACGGCGGCGGCCGGCAGAAGTAACACGACCTTGGTAGCCGTCAGAGTGGAGACGTGCCGGGCGTCGGCCAGACGACCGACCCACCCGGGCTTGCCCTTGGTCAGCGACTGGTGCGAGGTCTGCACCCAGTGATCGCCCACGCTGTGAGCGACGTACAGGGCGATGAAAACAGCGGCGAACGTGGCAGCGCTCATGAGCGGAACTCCGATTCAGCGGCAGGGATGTGGAGCGCCCTGACCGGGAGTCGAACCCGGCCTACGACCATCAGGGCTGCCGTACATGTCTCCTTCGGGAGCGCGCTCCCGTTTCAGGCAGAGACGTGACCTTTCGGTCTGTGCCCTCCGGTTGACCAGGGTTCCGGGACCCTCGGCCCGATCTGTCCCGGGCCCCTTGGCCCCGTGCGGGGCCCATGTGGCGCAGCCACTCCCCACCTTCCGGAGAGGTACTGCGGTCACAAGACAAAGACTGGACCGGTGGACCGGTCCAGTCAAGTACTGAATTTGGAGTTGTAGGGCGCCGTTCCGAGAAACCGCAGCTCAAAGACCCTGACGAGGCATCAAAAAAGCTGGACCGGCGGACCGGTCCAGCTTCCTTTGGTGGCCTATCTACATCGCGTAGGTGTCCACCTGCTCGAAAAGCGAGGAGGGAGTGACGCCTTCCTCGCAGACCAGTGGACGCCCTTCCTGGTCGTACGCCGTATGCAGGAGTACTGCGACCGGGGCGGATGCGGCTACCCCCAAGCGCTCCGCCTCCGCGTCCGTAGCGAGGCGCACCGTGGTGACGTCCACTCCCTCGACCGGGAACCGTCCCGTCTGCCGGCGGACATAGCGTGTAGTGCCTTCGGCGATGGGGGCTGTGTCTGCGAGGCGTGGTGCCGCTTCCGCGATCTCCGGAGGGAACCACGCCTCTACGCAGCTATTCGGAGATCCGCCCGGAAGCTGGAGGATGCGGATGCGCCGGAGCGCTTGCACCCCGGGGGAGAGTCCGAGCACAACGGCGACACGAGAGGGAGGCTCCGCCCAGTCCGGCGTACCGACGCGCACGAACGGCATCCCGCCCATGATGCGCGCGGACCCTGCCCGGCGGGCGCCGGCGGGGCGTGCCACGGGGGTCTCCGTGATGACGAATCCGGTGCCCTGTTTGGCAACGACCACCCCGTCATTACGCAGGACATCCACGGCCTTGATGGCGGTCGCCCGAGACACGTCCCATTGATCGGCCAGTTCGCGGCCCGACGGGATCGTGTCCCCAGGGGCGAACTCACCGGCGGCGATGCGGGCGCGCAGGGACTCAGCGATCTCTTCGTACTTCAGAACGGCCATGGGTTCCCTCTCCGCACACTGGACTGGTCCACCGGTACACACGATACTGCGACCATGTCGAATCTCGAATTGGCTCCCTCCGTGATGCGGTACTACGGCGAGACAGCGAACGAGGACAGCCGCCTGCGTGACTCGGCAGACGGACGTATGGAGCTGGTCCGAACTCAGGAACTCCTCCGACGCTTCATGCCCCCAGCTCCAGCGCGCGTGCTCGACGTGGGCGGGGGGACAGGGATTCATGCCGAATGGCTGGTGAAAGACGGCTACGACGTCACTCTGGTAGATCCAGTGCCCCGCCATGTCGAGAGCGCGTCGGCTGTGTGCCCGGCGTTCCTGGGGGACGCACGCGATCTGCGGGAGCCGGACAGCAGCTTTGACGTCGTGCAGCTGCTTGGACCGCTCTACCACCTACCGGACCCCGGCGATCGTAGTAAGGCACTGGCGGAAGCCGTCCGCGTGGTGAAGCCGGGCGGCCTGGTAGCCGCAGCGGCCATCAACCGGTACGCGTCACTCTTTGAGCACGTCACGTACGCCCACCTGCATACCGAGCGGATGTATGACTCCGTCTCCAGGATCTTGGAGACGGCTGTCTACGACGGGGCGCGAGGGTTCGCCGTGGCCTACTTCCACCGCGCGGAAGAGTTGGCGGCTGAGTTGGCCGCCTCCGGGCTGACGGAGGTTCAGGTCTTCGGCATCGAGGGGCCCGCTTGGTCGCTCGTTAAGGCAGCCGAGCAACAGCCGGGCGAGGGGCCCACGGACGACCTGATCGCCTCTGCCATGGCGGCGGCACGCATGGCAGAGAACTACCCGGAACTCCTCGCTGCCAGCTCACACCTACTGGCGGTCGGCAGGCGGTGAGTTGGCGCGTGGTGGGGTGCGTGTGGGGCGCGGCACCCGAGGACGACAAAGGCGCCTGATCAGAGCTAGATCACGGCGCGGTCTGTAAATCTGCCGGCTCAGCCTACCCAGGTTCGAACCCTGGCGCCGCCACGGTATTGACGAGAACGGCCCCCTGGACTGCGGAAACGCGGTCCGGGGGGCCGTTCTTCGTTGGTGGTGGCGCGGTCGGGGGCGGGGTGGGGTCAGTTGCCCGAGATGTCCTTGACGGCGACCGGGATGGGGGTGGGGCCCGCGATGAGTTCCAGGGTGAGGCCGGCCGTGGCGGGGGTGTCGAGGAGTTCGGCGAGGACGGCGGCGACGTCGTCGCGGGGGACAGGGCCGCGGCCGGTGCTCGCGGCGAGCTGGACGCGGCCGGTGCCCGGGTCGTCGGTGAGGGCGCCGGGGCGCAGGATCGTCCAGTCGAGGCCGGTGCGGGCGCGCAGGTCGGCGTCGGCGGCGGTCTTGGCGCGCAGGTACTGGGCGAAGACCGGGTCGGTGCCGGGACGGGGTTCGGCCCCGGCGCCCATCGAGGAGACGATGACGTAGCGGCGGGCTCCGGCCCGCTCGGCCGCGTCGGCGAAGAGTACGGCCGCGGCGTGGTCGACGGAGTTCTTGCGGTCCGGGCCGCTGCCCGGGCCGGCGCCCGCCGCGAAGACGGCCGCGTCCGCGCCGCGCAGTGCCGCCGCGACCTCGTCCAAGGAGGCCGACTCCAGATCGCAGACGATCGGCTCGGCCCCGGCGGCCCGCAGGTCGTCGGCCTGCTCCGGTTTGCGGATGATGCCCGCCACGTCGTCTCCGCGCGCGGCGAGCAGTCGCTCCAGCCGCAACGCGATCTGTCCATGTCCACCTGCGATCACAATGCGCATGATTGCGACGCTACGCCCGCCGGGCGTCTCGCGCGCGTGCACCGCGTGAACGGCGCATAACCAAGTGCGGTGCCGGTTCACCCGAAAGGGGTCAACGAACCGCCGCGGCGGGGCCGTTCGGCCGGGCAGCGGCTCAGGCGAGGCCGTCGTCCTTGCGTGACTGCCGGGGGAGGTCGAGGGCGGCGGCGGTCGCCGAGTCGCAGTACTCGCGGACGGCGCTGGTGCGGGAGACCACGCGGCCCCGGTGGATGACGATGCGGCTGTACGCGAGCGACAGCACCCCTTCGATCCGTTCGCCCCGTACGGCGAGCAGTTCGGCGGGGAAGCCCGCCTCCACCCGGACCTCGGGCAGCCCCAGGACCGCCCGCGCCTGGCCGCTGACCGCGTCGTACGCGTCGGCCGCGCCGCATTCGCCGTAAGAGGTGAGGAGGAAAGCGGCCTCCAGGGGGTCGCCGCGTCCGACGGGGTTGGCGAGGTCACGCAGCGACCCGCTGCCGGCGGCGACACGCACTCCGGCCGCGCGCAGTTCGCGTACCGGGGCGAGGAGTCCGGCGGCGCCGCGGCGTACGGACTCCAGCGCGCCGCAACCGCCCTGCGGCAGGGATACGACGGAGACGCCGGCCGCGGAGAGCTGGCCCGCGGCGCGGGTTGCGGCGGCCTGCGGAAGCCGGGCGAGGCCGTTGCACGGGCCGATCACGACGCTGGGGCGCAGGCCGCCGGCCATGGCGGTGAGCCGGGCGAGCCGGGCCGGGTCGTCACCCTGCGTGTGCAGGTCGACGGGGAGGCCGAATTCGGCCGCGACCGCGAGGACGGCTTCGGCGTAGCCGCTCGGGTCGGGATCGAGGTCGGGGCAGCCGCCGACGACGCCCGCGCCCATCTTGAGCGCGTCGCGGAGCGCGGCGAGCCCGTCGGCGCCGGCCGCGCCGGTGAGGAGACGGGGGACGGCGACGGCGTGCAGGTCGACGAGTCCGCGCAGCGCGCGGCGGGCCTGGAGTACGGCTTCGAGGGTGCGCAGCCCCTGGATGTCGCCGATCCGGACGTGGGTGCGGATGGCGGTGGCGCCGTGCCCGAGCTGGAGGAGCGCCGCTTCGGTGACCCGGCGCTGTACGTCCTGGGGTTCGTACGAGGGCGGGCCCGCCGAGATGTGCGCGTCGGCGGTGAGAGCGGCGTCGAGGTGGGCGTGCGGTTCGGCGGGGGCGGGCAGCAGGAGGTAGCCGCGCAGGTCGATGCGGGTCCCGTCGGCATCGCCGTGATCGGGCGCCGCGGTGAGGCTGCCGGCGGTGCCGACGGCTTCGATGCGGGCGCTGCTCAGCCGCACGTCGACGGTGCGGCCGTCGGTGAGATGAGCACCACACAACAGCAGCGTGGTGGTCTCGGCGGCGGTGCCGCGTTGGTTCTCGGTCATCGCGCTCCTCCGGTACTGCGGTGCTCGGGTGGGAGGCAAGATCACGCAGGGACGGACCGAGCCTATGGGGCGGCTTGCGCGGCGGCCGGGATGAGGCCAATAGTCGTACTGGCGTGGTCGATCGGCGGTGTCGCGGGGGCCCTCGGGGGAGCCGCGCGGAGCGTCCGGAGGACGTCGGAAGAGCCCGATGTGTGCCGTGGGATATGGATTTCACCTTCGGCGGCGGACCGTGTAATGTCTTCCTCGCTCGCCCCAATAGCTCAGTCGGTAGAGCGTCTCCATGGTAAGGAGAAGGTCTGCGGTTCGATTCCGCATTGGGGCTCTGATGGATCGGCCACCCGCCGCTTGGCGGGGGTCAGTTCATCGCAGCGGTGTAGCTCAGTTGGTAGAGCAAGCGGCTCATAATCGCTGTGTCACCGGTTCAAGTCCGGTCACCGCTACCCTGCGTAGTCGTAGTCGATTGTGGGTTTAGTCCTTCAATCGGCTACTCTCGTTGTGTTCATATACCCATCCGTTCGTCAAGGAGCACTCACGTGGCCGCCACCGACGTCCGCCCGAAGATCACGCTGGCCTGCGTGGAGTGCAAGGAGCGGAACTACATCACCAAGAAGAACCGGCGTAACGACCCGGACCGTCTTGAGATGAAGAAGCACTGCCCGCGCTGCAACGCGCACACCGCGCACCGCGAAACGCGCTAACAACAGGCCGTAACACACTACGAGGCCGTCCCCGCTACGGGGGCGGCCTCGTGGCGTTGGCCATCATGGCTTCCGCGGCGCCGTCATGGCTGCCGCGTCTGTCGTGGCTCGTGGCCGACTCATCAGCATGATCACTGTGACCACCATCCCGTAGCCGGAGGTGCCGATGGCGCTGGACCAGTCCTTCGTCGGGCGGAGCTATCCGCCCACCGCCCCCTATGAGGTGGGCCGGGAGAAGATCCGCGAGTTCGCCGAAGCGGTGGGCGACACCAATCCCGTGTACACCGATCCCGACGCCGCCAAGGCCTTCGGTCATCCGGACGTGATCGCGCCGCCGACGTTCGCTTTCGCGATCACGTTCAAGGCGGCCGGTCTGGTCGTCGCGGACCCGGAATTGGGCCTGGATTACAGCCGGGTGGTACACGGCGACCAGAAGTTCGTCTATTCGCGTCCGGTGCGCGCCGGCGACCGGCTCACGGTCGTCTCGCACATCGACTCGATCAAGTCACTCGCGGGGAACGACGTCCTGTCGGTCCGCGGCGAGGTGCACGACGAGAACGGCGAGCATGTGGTGACGGCGTACATGATGCTCGTGGCCCGGGCTCCGGAAGCACCGGAAGGGGTGTGACCCAGGTGACAGCGAAGATCTCCTACGACGAGGTCGAGGTCGGCGCCGAGCTGCCGGCCCGGACGTTTCCGGTGAGCCGCGCCACGCTCGTGCGGTACGCGGGCGCCTCCGGTGACTTCAACCCGATCCACTGGAACGAGAAGTTCGCGAAGGAGGTCGGGCTGCCGGACGTCATCGCCCACGGCATGTTCACGATGGCCTCCGCGATCCGCGTGGTCACCGACTGGGCGGGCGACCCGGGCGCGGTCACCGAGTACGGCGTGCGGTTCACCAAGCCGGTCGTCGTCCCGAACGACGATCAGGGCGCGGTGATCGAGGTCTCCGCCAAGGTCGCGGCGAAGCTGGACGACGAGGCCCGTACGGTCCGGGTGGACCTGGTGGCCACGGCCGCCGGCCAGAAGGTGCTGGGCATGTCCCGCGCCGTGGTCCGGCTGGCCTGACGGCCCTGGAAGCGTGGGGAAGGGAGGGCTTCGCCGGAAGCCCTCCCTTCGTACCTCCTCTCGTACCTCCTCGTATCTCCGCGTACCCCCTTGACGTAGTTAGTTAGCAGTCACTACCTTAGAGACATGGCGAAGACGAGCATGCGGATGAGCGCGGAGGACCGGCGCGAGAGCGTCACCCGAGCCGCGATGACCGAGTTCGCCCGAGGTGGTTACTTCGGTACGTCCACGGACGCGATCGCCCGCCGCGTCGGGGTCTCGCAGCCGTATCTGTTCCGGCTGTTTCCCACCAAGGTGGCCCTGTTCAAGGCCGCCGCGAATCGCTGCTTCGACCGCACCGTCGCCACCTTCGAGCAGGCCGCGGAAGGCCTGCACGGCGAGGAGGCGCTGAGCGCCATGGGCGAGGCCTATGGCGTGATGATCGAGGAGGACCGCGACCTGCTCCTCATGCAGATGCAGCTCTACGTAGCCGCCGCGGCCTCGGGTGACGGCGAGGTGGCCGAACTGGTCCGCAGCCGGTGGCTCGGCATGTGGGACATGGTGCGCAGCCGCACCGGTGTCGACGACGAGGAGCTGAACAAGTTCTTCTCGACCGGGATGCTGATCAACACGCTGGTGTCGCTGGGGATCCCCTCGGATGACCGCTGCTGGATGGGTTTCTCGTTCGAAGAGCCGACCACCGAATCCCCCTGATCCGCGACGCGGTGCGCCGCAACGCAGACCGCATCACGCCACCCCCACAAGCTTGGCGCATTCGTGTATCCACAGAAGTTAGTGACTGATAACTAAACCCCGGGAGGGGTCATGCAGGAGAAGCAGCAGAAGCAGGAGAAGCAGCAGAGGACCCAGGAGAAGGGAACCGGACGCGGCACCGCCGTCTGGGCCCTGATCATCACCAGCCTCGCCGGTTTCATGGCGAGCCTCGACAACCTCGTCGTCACCACCGCGCTGCCCTCCATCCGCAAGGATCTCGGCGGGGCGCTCGAGGACCTCGAATGGACGGTGAGCGCCTACACCCTCACCTTCGCGGTCCTCCTGATGTTCGGCGCCGCCCTCGGCGACCGCTTCGGCCGCCGCCGGCTCTTCACCATCGGACTCGGACTGTTCACCGTGGCCTCCGCCGGTGCCGCGCTCGCCCCCGGCATGAGTGAGCTCATCGCCGCCCGCGCCGCCCAGGGCGTCGGCGCCGCGATCATGATGCCGCTGACGCTCACCCTGCTGTCCGCCACCGTCGCGCCCGAGCGCCGCGGGATGGCGTTCGGCATCTGGAGCGCGGTCAACGGCCTCGCCGTCGCCACCGGGCCGCTCATCGGAGGCACCCTCACCGAGCACTTCTCCTGGCAGTGGATCTTCTGGCTGAACGTGCCGATCGGGCTGCTCCTGCTGCCCCTCGCCCGGCTCCGCCTGAACGAGAGCCGCGGCCCGAACTCCCGTCTCGACGTCCCCGGCACCGCCCTCGCCAGCGCCGGCCTGTTCGGCATCGTCTACGCCCTCATCCGCGGCAACGCCGACGGCTGGACCAGCCCCACCGTCCTGGCCGGGCTGCTCGGCGGCGCCGCGCTCATCGCGGCCTTCGTCGCCTACGAGATGCGCGCCGCGCACCCCATCCTCCCGATGCGGCTCTTCCGGAACCGCGCCTTCAGCGCGGTCAACGCCGCCAGCCTGCTGATGTTCCTGGGCATGTTCGGCTCGATCTTCCTGCTCAGCCAGTTCATGCAGAACGTGTCCGGCTACTCGCCGATGGAGGCGGGCGTCCGGATGCTGCCCTGGACCGCCATGCCGATGATCGTCTCGCCCATCGCGGGGATACTCTCCGACCGCATCGGCGGCCGCCCCATCATCGCCACCGGCCTGGCCCTCCAGGCCGTCGGCCTCGCGCTCTTCGCCCTCGTCGTGACGACGGACGTCTCCTACACGGCCCAGCTGCCGGCGCTCATCATCAGCGGCATCGGCATGGCGATGTACTTCGGCCCGACCGCCAACGTCGTGATGTCCAGCGTCCGGCCCGAGGAACAGGGCATCGCCTCCGGCGCCAACAACGCCCTGCGTGAGCTCGGCGGCGCCCTCGGTGTCGCGATCCTCGCCTCGGTCTTCGCCTCCCAGGGCGGTTACGAGTCAGCCACCCGCTACGTGGACGGTCTCGTGCCCGCGCTGTGGGTCGGCGCGACCGCGGTCGGTCTCGCGGCGGTCGCCGCCGTACTCATCCCGCGGCGGCGCAAGGTCACTGCGGCCCCGGCCGACGCGGAGCCGCGGCGCACCCTAGAGCCGGTCGCCTGACCGGTAGCGTGCCGGAGCGGCCTCCCAGGCCGGAGCGGCCTCCCAGGCGGGAGCGGCCGGGAGGGCGAGGAGGGAACCCCCGTAGGGTGGACGGCGTGCACGTTACCCACGACACCCCCCTCGCCCCCCTGACGACGTTCCGGCTCGGCGGCCCCGCGGCCCGCCTCGTGACGGCCGTCACCGACGACGAAGTCGTCGCGACGGTCCGCGAGGCGGATCGCGCCGGCATGCCGCTCCTCGTGATCGGCGGCGGCAGCAATCTCGTCATCGCGGACGGCGGATTCGACGGCACCGCGCTGCGCATCGCCACCACCGGGTTCGCCCTCACCGGCACGGCCCTGGAACTGGCGGCCGGTGAGGTGTGGACCGACGCGGTCACCCGGACCGTCGAGGCGGGACTGGCCGGCATCGAATGTCTGGCGGGGATCCCCGGTTCCGCCGGGGCGACACCGATCCAGAACGTCGGGGCGTACGGGCAGGACGTGTCGGCGACGATCACCGAGGTCGTCGCGTACGACCGGCGCAGCGGCGAGACGCTGACGATCCCGGCCGCGGAATGCGGCTTCGCCTACCGGGACAGCCGCTTCAAGGCGGACCCGGAGCGGTACATCGTGCTGCGGGTGCGTTTCGCGCTGGAGGACGCGGGCGGCCTGTCGGCCCCGGTCAAGTACGCGGAAGTGGCCCGCGCCCTGGGCGTGG
This sequence comes from Streptomyces sp. PH10-H1, assembly GCF_030063355.1. Taxonomy (GTDB): domain Bacteria; phylum Actinomycetota; class Actinomycetes; order Streptomycetales; family Streptomycetaceae; genus Actinacidiphila. The sequence goes on along the minus strand of NZ_JASISZ010000079.1, from coordinate 1,871 downwards.
AGCCCGGTGACCGGGTTCCGGTGGCCACTGCCAGGAAGACGGTGCTGGCGCTGCGCGCCGGCAAGGGCATGGTGCTGGACGCGGCCGACCACGACACCTGGTCGGCGGGTTCGTTCTTCACGAATCCGATCCTGACGGAGGCCGAGTTCGCGGCGTTCCTGAGCCGGGTGCACGACCGGCTCGGCCCGGACACCGAGCCGCCCGCCTACCCCGCGGAGGACGGCCGGCTGAAGACGTCGGCGGCCTGGCTGATCGACCGGGCGGGGTTCACCAAGGGCTACGGGGACGGCCCGGCCCGCATCTCCGGGAAGCACACCCTGGCGCTGACCAACCGCGGCCAGGCCAAGACCGAGGACCTGCTCGCCCTCGCCCGCGAAGTCCGCGACGGTGTGCGATCCGCGTTCGGAGTCACGCTGGTGAATGAACCGGTCATGGTCGGAGCCCGTCTCTGAAGGCAGGGCAAGAACGCGCTGGCGGACGGCAGTTCACTCAAGCTGACGATTTAGGGCGGATTGTGCGGAACGCGGAGACGGCGACCGAGGCGGCGACCGAGGCGGCGACCGGGGCTACGACCGAGGCGGCGACCACGAGAATCGGCCGGTGGCCCGTCCGCCGGCACACCTCGGCCCTCGCCCTGTGGACCGTCTGCTGGTTCGTGGTCGCGGCACGCAACGGCGGCGTCTCCTGGCACTACCTGAAAACCGGCGGCGAACTGCTGACCGGCGCCGAGCCGGGCGGCGGGCTGGCGATCTACGCGAACCATCCGGAGCTGCAGATCGGCCCGGTCAGCTTCCTGACGGCCGCGCTCTTCCAGCCCTTCCCACCCCGCGCGGGGGAGCTGCTGGCCGAGGGATTCATGTCGGGCCTGGGCCTGTACATGCTGGTGGTGGTCGGGCGCACGGCCGCGGTGTTCTACGCGGGGACCGGGGTCAACCACCGCCGTCTGCAGCAGCGGGTCCTCATCGCGGGGCTGGCCTTCATCCCGATGTGGGTGGAGGTCTCGGTGCGGTTCGCGCACCTCGACGACGTGCTGGCGCTGTTCTTCACCACCCTGGCGGTGCACGCCCTGGTACGGGGCCGCCCGGCGGCCGTGGCCATCATGCTGGCGCTGGCCGTGGACTCCAAGCCCTGGGCCCTGTCCTTCCTCCCGCTCCTGCTGGCGCTGCCGCGCGCGGACTGGCGCCGCGCCGCCTGCTGGCTGGTGGGACTCGTCGCGGTGGCGTGGCTGCCGTTCTACATCACCCATCTCGGCTCGGCCGCCGCCGCGCAGTTCGCCATTCCGAACCAGCCGGCTTCCGCGCTGCGCTGGTTCGGGGTGGCCGACGCCGTCACACCGGGCTGGGACCGCCCCGCGCAGGCCCTGCTCGGCCTCGGGCTCGGCACCGTGGCGGTGCTGCGCGGCCGCTGGCCCGCCGTGGTGCTGCTCGGCGCGGACGCCCGGATCGCCCTCGACCCGAGCGTCTACACGTACTACAGCGCGTCGATACTCCTCGGAACGCTGCTGTGGGACGCGGTCGGGCAGCGGCGCCTGGTGCCCTGGTGGAGCTGGATCGCGCTGATCTCGCTGTACGGCAGCGCGCTGCTGGTCCCGTCGGACTCGGCGCAGGGTCTGATCCGGCTCGCCTTCGCGGCCGGGTCCGCGGCGTACGTCCTGCTGTGGCCGATGAAGGCGAAGGGGTCGCGAGGCCGCCGTTCCAAGGGCCGGCGCTCCAAGGATCCGCGCTCCGGGGATCCGGGCTACAGGCAATACCAGTGACTTAAGACTCGCTGCTGGTAGCGTGGGGTCCAGGAGGTGCCTGGATGCCACGGCCTGGGCAGGTCAAGCCGGAGACGGATGAGCGGTTGTCGGACCGGATTGCGGTCGGGCTGCT
>NZ_JASISZ010000078.1 GCF_030063355.1 Streptomyces sp. PH10-H1 | reverse complement strand
AGTAGAGATAGCGGGTCCAGGCCTGCTGCTCGTGCCACACAGCGCCCAACTCCCACACGCAGTAGGTGGCTTTGTGCGAGCCGGGACGCACTATCTCGTAGCTCCCGTCGCCCTGCTTGGCGTAGACGGTCTCCCACAGCTCGTTCTCGTTGCGCCAGGTGCAGGCCAGCAGCAGGCGGACCTCGCCGCCACAGAGGTGGAGCATCACCAGACCGAGCTCGTCCTGGAACGCGAGGTCGCCCGACTCGGCCGACGAGGCCAGGAACGCCCTGGCCTCGTCGCGAATCTCATCGGTGACTTGCGTGCCCGGGGACCGGATGTCGTACCACTTGAGGTACGCACCCCGGACACTCAGATCATCGGCGGGCGTGATCAGCTTGGAATGGTGGCGATAGTCCGGGGCAACGCTCCCGGCGCCGGCGAGCCGCGCAACGGCTTCAGTCATGCCACCGAACCTAACCCGGAGGTCTGACATCGGGGGGCTCCGCCGCAGACCCGCCACCGCGTGACGCCACCCACCGCCGCCCGCTCCCGCGGGGGGCGGCGATCGTCCGCGCCGATTCCGGGTACCGTGGAGCGTGGCAGCCGCGTCTGCCTGTTCCGACCCCCGGCCGCGCTGACTGGCCATGGTGGTGAGGACAAGGGTCATCGACTCACGCCATCGCCTCAGTCCGGTATCCCCGGTCTTCTGCGGGACCGCGTGGAAAACCGCTGGAGGACTGCATGACGACGAACCGCGCCCGCAAGGACGTGATCCGCGACCGGATGGCCGCGACGGGTGAGACGTACAACGTCGCCGCCCGCAATCTGCTGGCGCTGCGCCACACCTCACAGACGGCCGAGGCCTGCCGCGTCCAGCGCTGGCGCCCCGCCAGCCGGCTCGACCTGCCCTGCCCGTGCGGCAGCACGTGTGAGCCCGGCGAGAAGTGCGGCCGGTGCCACGCCCTGCACCGGCATGTCTCACGCAACCCCGGCAGCCTGGTCGACGTGGAGGTCTGGGAGGACCAGTACGACTGCACGGGCTGCTCGGCTTCGTACGTCGTGACCGTGATCCTGCCGGACAGCCCCTGGGGCGTCGTCGAGATGGTGCCCCAGGGCGGCGTCGCGGAGCCGGTGCCCCGGGCCCGGCTCTACCCGGGAGTGGTCCACCCGCGAATGGCATCCGAAGTCAGCCACGACCCTTCCTGACCCGCACGGATCGGGATGGTCCACCACCGCGGGTCCGGGCGCTTTCCTACCGGACCACCTGGGGCGGCACGGCGTCTCCTGACGCCTTTCAGGATGTCCCCTCCCGGGCACACATCAGCGGCAGGGGAGGGGACAGACGTACAGGTATGACCACTCAACAAGCAGAGCCGAAGAAGGAACGGACCGTGGGCACCAGGCGCCGCGCCGACGTCGAGGAGGCGCATCGCGAGCTGGAGGCCGTCGCTGCGGGACCGGCCCAGCAGACGCAGCTCTCCCGGGGCGCGCTGACGGGCTATCTGTGGGCGCTGGGGCGGGGGGACCCAGCTCCGGTCACAGGCGCCACCTGCGACGGAGTGCCGGATATCGCCATGCTGACGGCCGAGGCGGACGCCGCGGTGGTGCAACTGGCGGACTTCACCCAGCGGACCGTTCCGCGCGACTACGTCCAGGGAGTGCACGACGCGCTGGCCTGGGTGTGCGGCCACAACGACCAACTGCCCTGATGCCGGGGAGAATGCCTCGCGCCCACTGACCGGGTGAGGGCTCATCGGCCAGGGTTGACGCCCGGAGCCGCGCGGCAGCGAGCGCTCGCGCATTCTCCAAAGAGCTCTGCGGAGCGCGGCCGATCGCCCTGACCTGCGCGGGGCGGCACCGCACGATCCGCACAGCGGCCCCACGGGCCCCTCCCGCACATCGCGGCGAACCCCGGCACGAACCCCGGCGCGAATTCCGGCTCGCGTTGTTCGGCCACTGGATGCACGGCCTTCATGCAGACTGGGCACCCTTCCCTGGGCACACCGCCCAGCACAGCCGCGTGGGCCGGTCGCCCGCCCGGACTGCGAACCGTGGAGCGAGATGCGGACGACGAACAAGAAGCCGATGACGTTGCACAACCGCCTCGCCGCGGCGGTGGTCCTGCACGAGCACCGTGTGCTGGTGGTGCGCCGCAGTCTGCGCGAGCGCTTCCTGCCCGGGGTCTGGGGCGTTCCCTGCGGCAAGCTGGAGCCGGCGGAGCGTCCGGAGGACGGCGTGCTCCGGGAACTGCGCGAGGAGGCGGGGCTCGACGGGCAGGTGATCGCGGCGGCCGGCGAGCGGACGTTCGTCAGCGAGTGGGACGGCCGCACCGTGCACAACGTCCAGTCGAACTTCCTGGTGCGCCCGCTGACCCTCGAGATCGTGCTGCCCGCATCCGACCAGGACCACCGGTGGCTGCCGCTCGACGAGCTCGAGCTGCTCGGCCTCGACGCACACAATCTGGGCACGATCCGGCAGGCCCTCGACGCGGCTCAGCAGAGCAGCGACCTCAGTTCCCGTAACGCCGCCACGTAGTCGGCAACGCTCAGCGCATGCTTGGGAACCGTCGCCGGGGCCGGCGTACGAGGCCCGCCGTAGACGTCGGTCCTGGCCCGCTCGGTGGCCGTCTCCAGGAACAGCGTGACCGTGCACACACCGGGATTCCGGACGATCTGGTGCCGCGTGTCCGCCTCCAGGCAGTACTCCGTCCCCCGCGCCAGCCGCAGGTCCGCCCGCAGCCGCAGCCGGGCGGAGCCGCGCGGGTGCATCAGCCACTCCTCGGCCCCGATCCGCTCCTCGTAGGCCGAGAACAGCTCCCCGCCGGGATCGGGTTCATAGAGCCGCATCTCCAGATCGCCCAGCAGAACGGCCGAACCGAAGGCGAAGCGGTGGTTGTGGATGTGCTCCGGGGCCTGTTCGCGCTCCCCTTCGGCGGACGGCGGCCAGATATGCACGCGCAGCATGTAGTCCGGCCAGCCGACCAGCAGCATGAGCTTCTCGAAGCCGAGCGCGTGGCGGTATGACAGCCCGGCGCGGGCGGCCGATGTGTCCGACGGGGCGGACGGGACCTGCCCGGACAGCGCGCCCCCGGCCAACGCGCCCCCGACCAGTACGTCCTGGGTCAGTGCGTCCTGGGTCAGCGCGTCCTCGATCAGCGCCTCGACGAGGGGGACGATCAGCCCGTCGCGGCCCAGTGTCCGCAGCGCGCCGAGAGCGGCCTGCGCCAGGGACGGACCCTTCCGGCGGTCGCCCAGCGAGCCGTCGAGGATCCGGCGCACCACGCCGATCGTGCCGGGGGCGCTCATGGCTTGAGCTCGAACTGCACCACGCACAGTGCATGGTCGGAGAAGCCGTAGTGCACCGCGCTCTCCTGCAGGATGAACTGCGGTCCGAAAAGGACGTCGTCGACCGCCATGCCGATGCGTGACGTCCCGGCGGTGACCGCGCTCTGCAGCGGCCGGTCCGGCAGTCGGTCCATGAGCAGACTCCTTCGCTCGCTGTTCAGGTCGGCGCAGACCACCAGGGGGCCGGGCGGCAGTTCCCTGATGAATTCGGCGAGTCCCGCCCAGACACCGCGCACGGCGGGGTCGTCCGGCTCGGTTCCGAAGAGGTGGAACGGATGCAGATGCACACAGCCGATCCACGCCTCCTGTCCGCCGAGGTCCAGCCGCCCGAACAGCATCCCCTTGTCCCAACTGACCATCTCCCGGCCCTCGGTGACCTGGCGCATGCCGGGGTTGGGAAGGAGCGACCGGGTGCTCGCGGTCCACGGTTCCCTGCTCAGCAGAGCGAGGCCGGCCTGCGCTCCCGGCACGTGCATGGCCGGAGAGTAGGGGAAGTAGAGCCGGTGCGGCAGACCGGCCGACGGGGCCACGGCGTCGAGCAGCGGTGATCCTCCGTCGGGTCCGAACGCCGCCTCCTGCACGGCGAGCACGTCCGGCCGGTGCCGGGCCACGATCTCCGCCAGCGCGTCATCGACGGTACCGCCCGGGTCGCGGACGGGCACGCCCTCGCGGATGTTCCAGCTGACGATGCGCAACTGGCGGGTCGTCATTGGTTCACTCCCGATCCGCAGAGGGCCCAGGACCAGAGCACGGCCAGGCCCTGGCAGGTCATCCAGAGCGGTTGGCTCTCACGGTCGTTCTTCCATTCCCACACTCCGTCCTTCTGCAGCGCGTGCACTTCGGCGACGGCGGCCTCGAGCCGGGAGCGCAACCGCTCCGCGGCGACCGGGCCGGCCTGCGCGACGTCCGGCCCCGCGCTCATCAGCGCCTTGGCGACCCAGCCGGCGGTGAAGTGACTGATCATGGCGTGGTCCACCCCCTGGGCGGGGGGCGAGGGCGGACGGCGAAGGTGTTCGGTCTGGGGTTCGATCCTCTCGTTCCGGATCAGCCACTCGATGCCCTGCTCACGGGCGTGCCGGGAGCGTCCCTCCTCGCCGAGGACCCGGCTCATTCTCGACAGGGCGAGCACCGCGTGGGCGGTATGGGCGGGTGAGGGCAGCGACTGGTAGCGCGAGCTCGTCCCGGTGCGCAGCGAATGGCCCCAGCACAGCAGGCCCTCGTTCTCCGGATCGGTGACCCCGCCGGCGACCAGTTCGCTGCGCAGCCGCACCAGGGCGGGGGATCGCGGAGCAGCCCGGAGCAGGCCCCGGATGACGGTGGCCACCACATAGGTTCGGGAGAACCCCTCGGGGTCCTCCCCCGAATCGAGCATCCGCTCCAGCGCGCCGACGGCATCGGCGATCCGCGAGCTGTCGGCCCCCGCCCGGCTGAGCGCGCCGAGCACGAGGGCGGTCACCTCCGGACGGCTGACCCCCGTTCCGGTACGCGCGGCCCAGCCGCCGTCGGGGAGGCGGAGCCGCCACAAGGTGTCCACCAGCGCCGAGGCGTCCAGCAGGCCGTCGGTGCGCCCGAGGGTGAGCACGATGTGCAGGCCGTAGGCGGTACCGATGGCCGTGGGACGCTGCCCGGCCTCGCCCTCCTCGAGGAAGTGCGACCAGCCGGTGAGCAGTCCCTTCTGCGGATCGTCCACGGCCGAACGGCTGCGCAGCAGCGCCTCCGCCGCGCCCGTCATGATCGGGGCGAGGGAGCCCGGCGAGCGGTCGACGCCCGCGCCGGGCAGCGCCTGCGCCGCGGTCCGCTGCTCGGCGCGCGACCTCGCGAGCAGTGCGCTGAGCAGGACCAGCGCCCCGGCCGAGAGCCCCGCGGATCCGGCGAGCAGGTAGCGCGCCACGTCTCCGGACAGGTAGTCGGGCAGCACGCCGACCAAGGACTGGAAGACGGCGTAGGCGGCCGCCAGCGGCCCGTATCTGGAGACTTGCAGCAGCACACCCGCGCTCCTGCCCCGTCCACGGACGAGCGGCGCGGTGGTCGGCGGCAATTGACGGACGGCCATAGGAAATCCCCCCGCCGGTTCACAGGCCGTCGGCCCCTGTCAGACGGTGCTGTTCACTCAGTGTAGGCCGGGTGACATCTATTCAGGACTGGTTGGTTCAGGTTCTGTTGGCCGACCGTGAATCACGGCCTGCCGCCGCTAAAGCGATGGCGCGCCCGGACCAGGTGGCCGCACCCTCTACCTCGTGGAAGAACCGAAACACCGCATCCGCGCGCTCCATACGGCGACGACGGTCACCGTCTACCAGGCGTACCCGCCGGCCATCGGCCTGCCCGCCGCTCGTACGGGCCGCTTTCCGGCTGCCTGGCAGCGGACCCGGATGACCTGGATCAAGCCCTCGTTTCTCTGGATGATGTACCGCTGCGGCTGGGGCGGTAAGGAGGACCAGGAGACCGTCCTCGCCGTCGAGATCACCCGCGAGGGCTTCGAGTGGGCGCTGCGCCACGCGTGCCTCTCCCACTACGAGCGTGGGCTGCACACTGACCTTGCCGCCTGGAAGCGTGACCTGAAACGTGCCCCGGCCCGCGTCCAATGGGATCCCGAACGGGATCTGTTCCTGCGGCCGCTGCCGCACCGCTCCCTGCAGCTCGGCCTCACGGGCGAGGCCGCACGCCGGTACGCCGATGAGTGGACGCTCACCATCACCGACGTGACCCCACTCGCCCAGGAGATCCACGCACACGTGCGCGACGGCGACCTGACCGCCGCGGAACGGCTGCTGCCCGCCGAGGTTCCCTACCCCGCCGCGGAGGAACTCCTGGCACCATTGCGGCCGTGAAGCGCGAACGGATCGGAGGAGGGGACATCGTGAGCGAACCGCGTCGGCTGATGGCCGTCCATGCCCACCCTGATGATGAGTCCATCTGGACCGGCGGCCTGCTGGCCGGCGCAGCCGAGCACGGCACTACATCGGCGCTCATCACCTGCACGGATGGCGTCCTGGCCAACGGCCGGTCGTCCGCTTCGCCCGGCACGCGCGTAGATGAGCTGAAGGAGGCCGCCCGGCTGCTGGGCATCACTGAGCTGGCTGTCCTGGACTACCGCGACTCCGGTCCGGAAGGAGCGGGCACCGGCAGCCTGTGCGCCGCGCCGATGGGTGAGTTGGTCGATCAACTCGCCCCCCGCATCCGGAAGTTCCGGCCGGACCTCCTCGTCACCTACGACGCCTTCGGCGCGTCCGGACACCCTGATCACATCGCGGTCCACCGGGCGACGGTGGCAGCCGTGGAAGCCAGTGCCCATCCGGCGCTGTATCCGGCGATCGAACCGTGGACCGTACCGGAACTACGGCTGGTGACCCTGCCGCAGTCCGCTCTTTCCAACCTTGCGGAAGCAGGTGCCATCGATCCCTGGCCGGCTCTCCCGGATGCCCAGGTGGACCTCGTCACCGATGTCCGGCCCTGGCTCGACACCAAGTGGGCGGCCGTACAAGCTCATCAGTCCGAGTTCAGGCGCGGAGCGCGCATCGCGGCCATGGAAGACCCTGTCCTGCGCGAGCTGTTTCTCGGCACCGAGTACTACGTCATCCGATGACCGTTTCTCCCTCACGGTGACAGCATCATCGGACGGCGAGGTGCGACGACAGTTCCACCGGCGAGCGGTCAGGAATCGTCGGCAGCCTCCGGGGAGCGCGCCTGGCGGCGGAGTTCCTCGTTGAGGCGAAGGGCTTCCTCGAGCCGGTCTTCCGGGGTAGTCGTGGTTGTCGAAATCATCCGTCGGCAAGCCAGGTACGCTGCCTTCCGCGCTGCGTCACCACGGGGCCGGCCGTCCCTCCTCCGGTGGAGTCGGGCGGCTCGGTCACCTCAATACCCTGCGATCTCGACCTTCGGGAGACGACCATGAACCGGCTGCAGGTGCGGCCCGTACGGCACGGCCGGAGCCAAGATGTCGAAGTACTCGCCCTGGTCGGCGAGCTCGACCTCGACAGCGAGGACGTCCTGGCGACGGCCGTGGGCGATCTGATCCAGGAGCGCCAGGTCCGCCTGGTGCTGGACTGCGGGCAGCTCACTTTCTGCGACTCCCGCGGGCTGGGTCTTCTGCTGACCATCCGGCAGAACCTGCACGACCGCGGGGGCGACCTGGTGCTGGCCGCCGCCGGCCCGCAGCTGCTGCGCACGCTCGAACTCACCGGCGCCGACCAGGTACTGAATCTCGCCGACGGGGTGGAAGAAGCGCTTGACCCCATCGCCCCGCCCGAGCCGCTCGCGGACGACACTCTCGCCTGACGCTGCCGCGGCTGCCCGCGGCAGCGTAAAGAAGCCGGGCCCCGCGTATCGCGGGGCCCGGCTTCTTTACGTGGTGTCAGTGCCCGAAACCGTCAGTGCCCGACCGTCCGTGCGTGACCGGCGGCGGTCAGACGGCGGTCGTGCGGGGCCGGGAGGAACGGTCCGGCGCACCGGCGCGGCGGGCCTGGGCCGTACGGCTGCGGCGGCCACGGGTCGAGGCGGCACTGCGCTTGGCGCTCTCCGACACCGGAGCGGTGATGACGACCGGGACTCCGGACGGGGCCTGCGCACCGGTGATGCGCGTCAGTTCCGCCTCTCCGGAGCGGACCTGGGTCGTCTTCGGCGTGATGCCGGCGTCGGCCATCAGGCGCGTCATGTCGCGGCGCTGGTTGGGCAGCACCAGGGTGACGACGACACCGGACTCCCCCGCGCGGGCGGTACGGCCGCCGCGGTGGAGGTAGTCCTTGTGATCGCTCGGCGGGTCGACGTTGACGACCAGGTCGAGGTTGTCGACGTGGATGCCGCGGGCGGCGACGTTGGTGGCCACCAGCACCGTCACGTGGCCGGTCTTGAACTGCTCCAGGGTGCGGTTGCGCTGCGGCTGCGACTTGCCGCCGTGCAGCGCCGCCGCCCGTACGCCACTGGCCAGCAACTCGCGGGTCAGCAGGTCGACGGCGTGCTTGGTGTCCAGGAACATCAGCACCCGGCCGTCACGGGCCGCGATCTCCGTGGTGGTGGCGCGCTTGTCGGCACCGTGGACGTGCAGCACGTGGTGTTCCATCGTGGTGACCGCGCCGGCCGAGGGGTCCACCGAGTGGACCACCGGGTCGTGCAGGTACTGGCGCACCAGCTGGTCGACGTTACGGTCCAGCGTGGCCGAGAACAGCATCCGCTGGCCGTCGGTGCGCACCTGGTCGAGCAAGGCGGTGACCTGCGGCATGAAGCCCATGTCCGCCATCTGGTCGGCCTCGTCCAGGACCGTGATGGCCACCCGGTCCAGGCGGCAGTCGCCCCGGTCGATCAGGTCCTTGAGCCGGCCCGGCGTCGCGACGACGACTTCGGCGCCGCCGCGCAGCACGCTGGCCTGGCGGCCGATCGACATGCCGCCGACCACCGTGGCCAGCCGCAGGTGCAGCGAGCGGGCGTACGGGGTGAGCGCGTCGGTGACCTGCTGCGCCAGCTCACGGGTCGGTACGAGCACCAGGGCGAGCGGCTGCCGCGGCTGGGCACGCTGTCCGGCGGTGCGGACGAGCAGCGCCAGGCCGAAGGCCAGCGTCTTGCCCGAGCCGGTACGCCCGCGGCCCAGCACATCGCGGCCGGCCAGCGAGTTCGGCAGCGTCGCGCCTTGGATCGGGAAGGGCTCGTTCATCCCCAGGCTGGTGAGCATCTTCAGCAGCTCGACCGGCATGTCCAGGTCGCCGAAGTTGGTGACGGCGGGCAGCGCCGGGGTGATGGTGACCGGCAGCGCGAACTCGCCCTGCAGCGCGGCGGGACGGCGCCCGGAGCCGCCGGAGCGGTTCGAGGACTGCGAGCGGGAGCGGCCGCTGAATCCGGCGGTGTTGCTGGAGCGGCTGCTGCTGCGGGAGTAGGGGCTGTTTGAGCGCGTGGTGCGGTTCATGCGGAACCTTCCTCGATGCGGCGCGTGTCGAGGAAGGCTCGGCGGCCGGCAGCCGCGCAAGAAATCGCAAGAACGAACCGAAGCAAATGACGAATGCGAAGTCCGGCGGGAATATCCGCGCCGTGTACTCCGATGGAACGGCGCCTGCTGAGAAGCGGCGGCCGGAATATCGGACCCATCGGGTCCGGGTGGTGAACGGTTTCCGGACGAAGAACGAAGTCCGGGCAACGGCCAGGGCCCGCACCGTGAGGTGCGGGCCCTGGCTTAGCTCTTGTCAGCGTCAGGCGGGAACGATGTTCTCGGCCTGCGGGCCCTTCTGGCCCTGCGTGACGTCGAAGGAGACCTTCTGGCCTTCCTGGAGCTCACGGAAGCCCTGGGTGGCGATGTTCGAGTAGTGGGCGAAGACGTCAGCGCCGCCGCCGTCCTGCTCGATGAAGCCGAAGCCCTTTTCCGCGTTGAACCACTTCACGGTGCCAGTAGCCATGTCAAATCTCCTCTGATAGGGGGCACAGCCGGAATCCGCACTTCACGTATTCCGCGTCGCCGCAATGAGCCCATCCGGAGATGACCGGAAAAACAAAATGCACCTGAACGTTGTATCCGTCAGGTGCACACAAAGTTTCATGGGTACCACAACTGCAACTGAGAACTACGATAGCACGTGCTCCGCTTCCGCGGCGGATCCGCCCGCTTGGGCGGCTCCGGCGGCGCGCCCCAGGTGAGAGGGGCGCCGCCGGAACCAGGAGCCGCCGGGACCGGGGGCACTGCGGGGACTGGGAGCCGCCGGGACCGGGAGGCATTGCCGGAACTGGGGGCCGCCGGGTCACGCCTTCCGCGCACCGCGCAGGAACAGGGCGGCGAGGATCGCGCCGGCCAGCACGATGAGCGCGTTCACCAGGACCGCGTTCCCGATGCCGTCCAGTACCGCGCCGGTGCTGGAGGAGACGGTGATCCCGGCGGTGGCGATCGCGCTCATGACGGGTGCGCCCATGGTGATGCCGACCTGCTGGGTCATGGTGGCCAGGCCGGTCGCCGTGCCCTGCTCGGCGTCGGGAATCCCGGAGGTGGCGGTCACCATGAAGCCGACGATCACCAGCATGTTGCCGACGCCTCCGACGAAGGTGCCTGCCAGCAGCAGCCCCATCCAGCCGCGATCGTCACCCAGAGCGACCAGCGCCAGCGTCGCGGCGGCCTGGATGACGCCGCCGGTCACGAGGGCGGCCCGGGTGCCGATCCGGCCGATCACCCGGGCGGCGAGCACACCGCCGGTGACCGTGCCCAGGCCCAGTACTCCGAAGGACAGGCCCGCGGCCAGTGGGGAGAAGCCGAGCACCTTCTGCAGGTAGAGGGTCATCAGGAAGACCATTGAGGTCTCGGTGACGAAGGCGATCAGGCCGGCGAGGTTGCCCCAGATCACCGTGGAGCGCCGGAGGATCGCCACGGGCACCAGCGGCGCGGACGCGCCCTTCTCCACGAAATAGAACGCGATGAGCAGTGCCGCGCCGGTCACCAGGGACACCAGGCCCATCGGGTCCCCCCAGCCCTTCTCCCCCGCGGTGGTCAGCCCGAAGACCAGCGCGAGCAGGCCGAGGGTGACCGTGACCGCGCCGGGCACGTCCAGCCGCGGGCGGACCGCGGGCCGGCTCTCGGTGATGACCAGCGGAGCGACGATCAGCACCGCGACGGCGACCGGGACGTTGACGAAGAACGCCCAGCGCCAGGAGAGCAGGTCGGTCAGCACCCCGCCGAGGACCGCGCCGGCGGTGAAGCCGGCCGACATCAGGGCGCCGTTGAGACCGAGCGCCTTGTCACGGAGCGGGCCCTCGGGAAAGGACGACGTCAGCAGCGACAGCCCGGCCGGGGTGACGGCCGCGGTCGCCAGGCCCTGGGCGACCCGGGCGATCAGCAGCATGGCCGGGTCGACAGCGAGCCCGCCGATCAGTGAGGAGGCGCCCAGCACCGCCAGGCCGGCCAGGAACAGCCGGCGGCGGCCGACGATGTCGGCGATCCGGCCGAAAAGCAGCGTGAACCCGGCGGCGGCCAGCGCGAAGGACGTACCGATCCACTGCAGGTTCGCCAGCGAGAAGCCGAGTCCCCGGCCGACCACCGGCAGCGCCACATTGAGGATCGAGAAATCCACGGCGAGCATGAACTGCGCGATCAGCAGCACGACGAGCACCAGTCGCAGCCGGCCCGTCATCCGGTCCGGCACCGGCTCCCGTGCGGACGCCCCTGCGGACTCCCGTACAGATGCGGCCTCCTGTACGGATCTGCCGGCCGGCACCTCTTCGACCATCGCCATCGTCTCGATTCCGCTCCGGTAGTGCGCCCGCCGCACTGACTGCGCGGCGGGCTCTCGGGAGGAATACTTCGCCGCGTGACGAGGCCGATCCAGGCCCCTGTGCCGCGTACGCACGCGGCGCGTACCAGCGCGGTTCCTACCACTGGCGGGGTCAGGATCGGCCTCGACGACCCGGAACCGGGCGCTTCAGCGGATCGGGAGGAGGATCAGAAGAGGATCAGGAGACGGGCGTCAGCTGCCACTGCTGGTTGGTGCCGCCGTTGGCCGGCCATTGGATGACCGGTGCCTCGTCACTGGTGGACGCGCCGCTGACGTCGGCCAGCTGCCCGCTGTCGCGGCCCTCCAGGGTGTAGTAGCCGCCTTCGCTGGGAACGAGCAGCCACTGCTGGTTGGCGCCCCCGTTGGCAGTCCACAGGTCGAGTTGTGTCCCGGCGACCTTGCCGGAGTTGGGCACGTCGAGCGCCTTGCCGCTGCCCACACCGGTGACGAGGTAGTAGCCGCCCCCGCTCGAGGTGATCCTCCACTGCTGGTTGGCGCCGCCGTTGCGGGTCCACTGGATGATGGGCGTGCCGTCAGCCGTGCCCTGCTTGGCCGCATCCAGCGCCTTGCCGCTGTTGCGGTTGACCAGGGTGTACGTGCCCGACAGCACGGCCGGAGCGCCGGGGGTGACGCTGAGGTTGTCGAACTGGGCGGCGAGGTATCCGGCGGTGCCGATGCCGGCCTGGCCCGCCGCGAAGGTGTCGTCGTTGACGGTGCCGGCCTTCGTGCCGTCGATCGTCGCGGTGATGGCGCGGCCGGCGAAGGTAAGGGCGAGATGGTGCCAACTGCCGGTGCCGGGCGCGGCGATGGTGCCGGAGGCGAGGGTGGTGACGGCGCCGGAGGCGCTGTTGCGCACGATGGACCAGGCGCCGGTATTGCCGAGTTTGAGGTAGTAGGAGTTGATGCTTCCGGGGGTGAAGCCCTTCTGGGTTCCGACCCGGCCCAGCAGTTCCACCGCGCCCGTCTGTTCGAGCATCGCGTCGGCCGAGACCGTGTAGTCGGACCAGCTGAGGTCGCCGAGGGTCGCGTACGGGTCGCTGCCGGCGTCCCAGGTGATGGGGGTCGTCGTCGCCATCTGGCGTACGCAGGTGCCGGAACGGCCGCCGCCGCACGCGGCGCCCTCGAAGGAGCCGTTCATGTCGGCCAGATACCGGGCCTCACCGCCCTGCCGGGTGGACTGGAAATCGTCCGCGTAGGGCAGTGCGAGCAGGCCGCGGGCGGGTGAGGAGGCCGTTCCGGCGCCCTGGCCGGTGGTGGTGGTCACCGAGTACACCCGGCCCGGCTGGAGCGTGAGCTGGTAGGCGCCGTTGACGGGCGTGAGGTCGGCGCTGTGCACGAGGTAGTCGCTCTGCCGGCCGGAGGCGAAGTCGCTGGACCAGACGTGCACCGTGCCGCCGGGCAGCCCTCCGGCCGCTGTGAGGCTTACGGTCTGCGCGGCCGTGGCGTCGAGGGTTTCCAGCACGGTGCTCCACGCGGCTTTGCCCGGCGCCTTGTAGCTGACGTAACTGCCGTTGGCGCGGTCGCCGCCCAGGTAGCCGCTGCCGGAGTCCAGGTACTGCCAGCCCGGCTGGGTGAACTGGGTGGTGTGCGCGGTGGCCCAGGTACTCTTTCCGACGCTGTACGCGCCCGACCAGGGCTGGGTGGCCGTCAGCATGCCGTCGGTGTTGTACGGCAGGTTCTGGTAGAGCGCGGCGGCCAGCGGCCAGTTGATGAACGCGGAGAACTTCGCGTCCAGATAACCCCGGTTGATGGCCCGCGCGATGGGGGCGCCGCCGGTGTTGTAGTCCTCCGAGCCGTTCTCGCTCGCCCACAGCTGCTTGCCCGTCGCCAGGGCGTCGGAGGTGGTGGAGCAGGACGTCATCGCGGACATGTAGCCGCACGGATAGTGCGCGCCGATGACGTCCACGGAGGCGGCGAAGGCCGCGTCACCGCGCACGTCCCCGGCGACCGACCAGTCGGAGTCCGCGCCGACCACCTTCGTCGATCCGTAGCCCTTCGCGGCGAGGGTGGTGTGCAGGTTCTCGTACCAGGCCTTGTTGTAGCCGCGCTCGTTCCAGCCGCCCAGATAGTCGATCGCCAGTCCGTGCTGGGTGGCGCAGCCCATCCAGGCGATCAGGTAATCGATCATGTCCTGCGACCAGAAGGTGCCGTTGCCGATCCAGCCGGGCGCTCCCCAGGCCAGTCCGTACAGTTGCACCGCGGGGTTGCGGGCCTTGGCCTGCTCCATCAGCCACCACTCGTAGCCCGTACCGCAGTCGACCCTGCCGCGGGTGTGCTCATGGCTGGACTCGGCGCCGTCGGTGGAGTTGGTGTCGCCGCCGATCTCGACCTTGAAGATCTGGAGCGCCGCGCCGTATCCGGGCTTGAAGAGGTAGTCCAGGATCTGGCCGCGCTGTGGCTCCGGATAGTCCGCCAGCAGCCGCGAGTTGCCCCCTCCGCCGCTGATCGCTCCGACTCCGTCGAAGATCCTGCCCGGGGAGTTCCCGTCGAGCGTGATCGTGGTGTTCACCGCCGCGTGGGCGGGCGGGGCCTGCAGGACGGCGAACGCGGCCATGACGAGCACGAGCAGTGCGGCCAAGGGCGCTCGCAGGGGCTGTAAGGCGTGCTGGCTTCGCATACGCGGGCTCCTTCTTCGCGGCCGGACACGCCCGACCGTTGGGGTTTGTGGAGAAGGGTTGCGAAAAGCGAACAGAAGACGACTCAGTCCACCGTCATCGGACGGTAGGACTATGACCGTGTCCCGTCAACCATGCGGACGACGGTCATTCCGCCGGCCGATGCCACCGACGGGTCCCGCGGATCCGATCCGCAGGCCGGCTCATAGGTCCGGATGGAAGGCGGATGCATCCCTCGAACGGGGGCAAGCGCCTCGAAGAGACGCACGCACCGCACACAGGGCAGCTAGCGTGGCGACTTTCCGCTGTACCGCGCCACCTACGCCGACCGGGAGGACGAAGATCATGTCGAGCACCACCAGCGGACGGAGCCAGTCCGCCGACAGCTCCAAGCCCCAGCCCTCGCCCGAGCCCGTCCAGCGCTCCGACTCCGCGCAGTGCGCGCACCGCCGCTTCATGCAGCTCTCGAAGTGGTAGAACGTGGCACGCCGCACTGGCCAGGATCCCGGCGAACGGTCACACCTGATCACGACGTGACCGGGAACGCGCCTTCCCGCTGCTGAATTGCCAACTTCCTTACGTCATCGTTCATTTCTGTCGGCACCTCACGTGCCGGAGGCAGACTCGTTACCTTGACCACGATCCTTGCCCGCGGGAACGCGGCAGAGGTCGCAGAGAGCGAGGGGCGATGCCTGTCTGGGATGAGGTCCATCCCGCCACGATCTCCGTGCAACGCATGCGAGCGGGCGATCACTGCTTCGTCGGCTACGGGGACGACGAGGAGAACTGGGATGTGCTGACCACCTTCGCCTGGACGGGTCTGTCCCGCGGCGAGAAGGTGATGGTCTTCGCGGCTCCCCGGATCGGCGACGAGGAACTGCGCTCCCGGCTGGAGGCCGACAACCCCTCGATGACCCTGGTGCGCGAGCGCGGCCGGCTGGTGCTCACCAGCATGCGTGCGCTCATCGGTCCCGACCGCCGCTTCACTCCCGAGCGGCAATGGCAACGGATCCGCGAGGAGACCGCCCTGGCCGCCGAGCAGGGCTACACCGGGCTGCGCGCCTTCATCGACATGCACTGGGTTCCGGACCGCGACGCCGACAGGGACGTGATGATGCACCGGGAATCCCACTCCGAGCACCTGTTCACCGACGGCTCCTACAGCGAGGTCTGCGCGTACGACCGGCGGTGGTTCAGCGAGGACGTACTGGCGGCGATGTGCCGGGCGCATCCCCGCAACCTCCTCACCCGGCTCGGCGAGCTGCGGGCGGAGTCCGCCGACGGCTCCGTCCGGCTGATCGGCGAGGCGGATCTCGCCACCGGCGAGCAGTTCACCGGCGCCGTGAGCCAGGCGCTGGCGCGCACCGCGGACTCCCGGCAGCTGATCGTGGATCTGACGCAGCTGAACTTTCTCAGCGTCAGATGCGCCGACGACCTCGTCGGCCTCGTCTGCGACGCCGGCGGCCACGACCGCGTCGAGGTCCGCTGCGAGGCCACCCAGATCCGCACCCTGCGCGCACTCGGCGAGGGCCGCAGCGCCCGCCTGGTACTGACCGAGGCGGGTGGCGGATGCTGACGGGCCCGGCCGGCAGCCGCCCCGGCGAACCGGCGGAATGCCTGCTGAAGGTCGCGTTCACCGGCGAGGACCTGCCGCGGCTGCGGGTCCTCATCGAGCAGCGGGTGTCCTGGGCGGGACTGACGGAACCGCGCCGCGGCGAGTTCGTCCTCGCCATGGACGCGCTGGCCTCCAACGTGGTCGAGCATGCCGGCGGAGACGGATCCCTGGCGCTGACCAGGGTCGGCGACGAACTGGAGTGCCGCGTCAGCGATTCGGGCCCCGGTTTCTCCGAGGACGTCATTCCCGAGCTGGCGCCCGGGATCAACGGCGGCCCGCCCGGGCGCGGACTGTGGCTCACCCGTCTCCTCGCCGACCGGCTGGTGATCACCACGGCTTCGCCCGGCGCCGTCGTGACCTTCACGATGCGACTGGCCTGAAACCCGCGGACGGCCAGTTCGCACCACGGCCTACGGTGCGGCGGCCGCCTCGGTGGCGAGCTCGCGGACCACGGCCATGTCGCTGAAGGGAAGCAGTTCCCCGCCGATGATCTGGAACGGCTCGCTGCCCTTGCCCGCGACGAGCACCACGTCGTCCGGGCCTGCGACGGACAGCGCGTACCGGATCGCCGCCCGGCGGTCGGTGATCCGCTGGAACGGGATTCCCGTGTGCACCAGGCCGGGAGCGATCTGGTCCAGGATCCCTTCCGGGTCCTCGAAACGCGGGTTGTCCGAGGTGAGGACGCACAGGTCGGAGTGCTCCCCGGCGATGGTGCCCATGGCGACGCGCTTGGTGATGTCGCGGTCGCCGCCGCAGCCGAAGACGGTGATGACCCGGCCGGTCGCAAAGCTGCGGATGGTGGTGAGGACCTTCTCAAGCGAATCCGGGGAGTGTGCGTAGTCCACGATCACGCAGGCGCCCTGCGGAATGCTGTAGCGCTCGAAGCGGCCGGGGGTGGGCGGCATCCGGTCCAGAGCGCTCACGAGGCCCTGCAGGTCGTGGCCGAGCAGGTGGCACGCCGCCAGGGTGGCCAGCGCGTTCGCCACCGAGAAGCGGCCGGGCACGGGGATCGCCGCCGGGTACTTGCGGCCGGCGTGGTGGAGGGTGAAGCGGCTGCCCGCGGCGTCCACGACCAGGTCGGTCGCCCGGTAGTCCGCCGGTGCGTCCAGGGCGTACGTGGTCACCGTGTCCGGCATCAGCGCGATGATCTCGGCGCTGACCGGATCGTCGGCGTTGACCACCGCGCGGCGGCACAGCCCCTGGAACAGGCGCAGTTTGGCGTTCTTGTAGTGCTCCATCGTGCCGTGGTCGTCCAGGTGGTCCTGGGTCAGGTTGGTGAAAACGCCCACGTCGATGAACACGCCCTCCACCCGGCGCTGCAACAGCCCCATGGAGGTGGCTTCCAGCACCACGCTCGCGGTCTCGCGGTCGCGCATGTGGCCCAACAGATACTGCAGGTCAGGCGCTTCCGGGGTGGTCAGCACCGACCGCGGCATCGGGATCAGCTCGCCCCCGATCCGGCTGCCCGAGGTGCCGATGACCCCGACCTTCACGCCTTCGGCGATCCGCAGGACCGACTCGAGCATGTACGAGACCGAGGTCTTGCCGTTGGTGCCGGTGATCGCCACGACGTCCATCGTGCGGCCCGGCTCGCCGTAGTAACGGGAGGCGACGACCGCGGCCACCGCCCGGATGTCCGTCACCCGCACCACGCACACCGACTCGGGCAGGCCCGCCAGGTGCGGGGCGTCGCCCTCGGCCAGGACCGCCACCGCTCCCAGCTCCAGCGCCTGCCCGATCATCTCGGGGCCGCCTTCCTCGTGGCCTGGTACCGCGATGTACAGCGAGCCGGGCGTCACCCGGTGGGCGTCGAAGCTCATGCCCGCGGTGATCGGCGTGGCCAGGTCGCCCTGGAGTACGTGGTGGTCGTGCCCATCGAGCAGTGCGCTGAGTTTCACAACTATCCCCTCGGAAGCGGCCGGTGGTGCACTGCGGGTGGCCCGGCCTGACGGCAGGGGTGAGGGCAAACCGGAAACCGCGATGATGACCAGGACCCGGCGTTCCGGCACCGGTCGTCCGGTACCCGGCTGCCGGGGATCGTGCTGTCGGCCGGGTGCGGTCCCGCTTCGGCGCAGCGCGATGCGCATGCGACGCGAAAGCCGGGGCACCGGCGGTAGTACGCGTGAAGGCGAGCGGTCCCCACAGGGGGAGATCTGCGTGCGGACCGAAGGGCCGGATCGGCCGAGGACCGCTACCTGTCACTGCGCAACGACTGCGGCTTGCGTCCGGACCGGCTCAGGACCCGTTTCCTGGGTCGACCGAGATCCGGGCGGCAGCACTGTCTGGTCTGGCCGCAGACGGTTGGATAGCAGGTGGTGCTTACAGGTGGTCGGGCGGAGCAGGGGCCTGCCCGACACCACTTCAGTGTACGTCCGACCATGAGCCCGGCGGCCATAGTGCCAAATGCTGATATTTCACCACTCGATCAGGGTCCGGCGGAGCGGCTGCGGCTTGGCCGCCCGCCGGCCACCCCCCGGACATCGCCCAGGCGCCTGCTGGGCGCCTGTCAGCCCAGGGCGGTCAGATCCAGCCGCCAGTCGTTGCACCGCAGGTGGGTCCCGGCCGGGTACTCGAAGTCGCACTCGGAGACGAGGGAGAAACCCGCCGTGCGGCAGATCGCGTTCGACGCGGGGTGGTCGACGGACGGGAACGCGTGCACAGAGGTGTGAGTCTGGCGGGCGGCCGCGTCGGCGACGGCCGCGGTGGCGGCCGCCACCGCGATGCCCCGGCCCTGGAACTGCGGCAGCACGCCCCAGCCGGTCTCGTACACGGTCTCGCCCTGCCAGACCCGGTCCCAGTACCCGATGGTGCCGACCGATTCGCCCTCCGGGAGCAGCACGACGCTGAACATCCGGCCGGTCCCCGCACCTTCGATGTCCAGGTAGCGCCGGTGCCGCGCGAGGACCTTGTCCTCGGGCTCCGGACCCCCCAGGTGCTCCATCATCTCCGGGGCGTTCGCCAGCCGGAGCAGGGCAAGATCCTTGTCCGCCCACGGCTCGATCAGAACCTGTGCCGTGTCACGCCGTTCCGACATCCCGCCGATTCCTCTCCCTGGCCGGTCACACACCTGCCCGGTGCTCCTGCGGCCGGATCCCCCGGACCCGCTTGAAGGCGGTGCTCAGTGCGAACGCACTGCCGTAGCCTACCTTTCTGGCCACCGAGCCGACCGTGGCGCCGGGCTCGCGCAGCAGGTCGGCGGCGAGGGCCAGTCGCCATCCGGTGAGGTAGGCCATGGGCGGCTCACCGACCAGTTCGCTGAAGCGCCGGGCCAGCGCGGCACGCGAGACGCCGGTCTTCGCCGCCAGTGTGGCCACCGACCACGGGTGCGCCGGGTCGTCGTGGAGCATGCGCAGCGCCTGGCCCACCACCGGGTCGGCCAACGCCAGGTACCAGGTGGGCGCTTCGGCCTCCGGGCGGGAGAACCAGGTCCGCACGATGGCGATCACCAGCAGGTCGAGGAGCCGGTCGAGGAAGACCTCCTGGCCCGGCTCATCCCTGACGATCTCCTCGTTGAGCAGCGCGACGAGCGGGCAGTCCCAGTCGTCGGCGCGCAGCACCAGAAGCGTGGGCAGCGCCTCCAGCAGCCGTCGGCTGATCTCGCCGTCCATCTGATAGGTGCCGTTGAACATCATCGTCGCGCCGTCCGGGCTGTTGCCCCAGGTGCGCACCCCCAAGTCCATGGCCTCGCACAGCTCTTCGCCGTCCGGGGTGGTGGAACGCATTCCCGGGTGGATCACGATCTGCGGCGGCGTGTCCGGGGTATCGGAGACGATGTAGGGATCCGGGCCGCGTACGACGGCGACATCGCCGGGGCGCAGGCAGACCGCGTCACCGCGCTCGGGCAGCACCCACGCCTCGCCGCGCACCATGGACACCAGCGTGAGCGGCGCCCGGTCCTCGATCCGCAGGGACCAGGGCGGATCGAGTATCGACCGCAGCAGGAATGCGCCACGGGCCCGTGGCCCGTCCAGAAGACCGGCGAGTGCGTCCATATGTCACAGCGTAGACGCCCGCGTATGGAGTTGAGGGTGTCGCACATGGCCCGGCCGTGCGGTCCGGGATTCACTGAGTTCATGGCCGCATGGCCGCATGGCGGTCCAGCGAAGGAGGACTCGACGATGGAGGCATTCCGGGGCGTCGCACTGATCGGCGCCACGATCACCACGGGGCTGATCGCGGGCCTGTTCTACGCCTTCTCCTGCGCTGTCATGCCCGGTCTGCGCAGGACGGACGACCGGACCTTCGTCGGCGCCATGCAGTGGATCAATGTGCGGATCCTCAATGGCTGGTTCGCGCTCGGCTTCGCCGGGTCGCTGCTCCTCACCGTCCTGGCCGGAGCGCTCCACCTCGTCGGGGACGCCCCGGACGCCCCGCTCCCCTGGATCGCCGGCGCGGCCGCCCTGTACGTGCTGGCGCTGGTCATCACCTTCGGCGTCAGCATTCCGCTGAACGACGCGCTCGACGCCGCCGGTGACCCCGGCGCCGCCTCCGCCTCCGCCCTGGCCGACGTCCGCGAGCGCTTCGAGGAACAGTGGGTCCGCTGGAACATCGTCCGCGCGGTGGTCAGCACGGGAGCGCTCGGCTGCCTGGTCTGGGCTCTGGTGCTCTACGGGCGTGCCACCCCGTAGCCGGCCGGGCGCCGGATCCGTCCGGGGCCCTGTTGTCAAGGGCCCCGGGAGCCTCCTGTGACGCGAGGACTAACTCACGTCCAGATAGTCCAGATTCGCCGCACCGTCCGCCGTGGTGGCCGTCACCCGCACCGTGTTGGCGCCCGCCGTGAGCGGCACGTTCAGCGTCGAATCCGCCCAGGTGTCCCAGTTGCCGGTGGCGGGGAAGGACCGGGCGGCGGAGACGGTGACGCCGTTGACGGCGACGTCCGCGGGGCGGTCGGCGGTGGTCCCGTTGGCGTAGCGCAGCGTCAGCGACGCGTTCCCGGCGGCCGGGGCGTTCACCGTCAGCTCCGCGTAGGCGCCCGCCGCGTTGGCGGTGTTCACGAAGCCGGTGCCCGAGTAGTTGAGGTGGTTGGTGTCGACCGTGCCGCCGGCCGAGATCGTCCCGCTCTCCGCCTCGTAGCGGGTCGTCGTGCCGGTGCCGCCCCCGCTCGCGGTGGCGTAGGCCGAGCCGAGCCAGGTCTCGTCGAGCCGCAGCAGTTTGTAGCGTGCGGTGTCGGTGGAGGCGGCGTAGGTGGAGTCCACCTCCAGGCGGACATAGCGGGTGGCGGCGGAGGGGACGTCGATGAAGGCGACACCGCGGTGGTTGGGCAGGTTGCCGGTCTTCACTGTGGTCCAGGTGGAGCCGTCGGCGCTCTCCAGGACCTTGTAGGCATGGATCCGGGCCGAGGTCTCGGTGGCGGACCGGTTGTAACTCACCGAGTCCTCCCGCTGGTTGAGGCCCAGATACTTCACGGTCTTCGCCGAGCCGAGGTCGTAGGTGACGTTGACCGGCAGCGTCTTGTTGTTGTCCCAGTACGTCAGATAGCTGCCGTCGGCCGCCGCGGCGGCGCTGTGGCCGCTCGCCGAGGCGCTGGCACTCACCGTGTACGAGGACGGTGGGTACATGCCCGTCCGGCCGTCACTGGTGACCTTGAAAACGGTGTCGTAGGGGTCCCAGCCGCCCAGTCCGGTCAGCGTCAGCGTGCCGCCGCCCTGGGCGAACGGGATGGACGCGCCGGTGCGGAGGTTGGTGACCTGGGAGATCCGGTAGCCGTTGTCGCGGATCTTCAGGGTGCCGGTGGTCGGCGGGGTGAGGACATGGATGTAGTGCAGGTCGGGGTTGGCCTTGCTGATGGTGGTGACGCCGTGCGCGCCGTCGTTCCAGAAGCCCGGCTGCAGGCCGCCGTACATGTAGCCGCCGCCCTCGTCGCCGTGGAGGGATTCCCAGATCGGGGCGAGGTAGGTGTTGGCGAAGGTGTTGAACGCCTCCTGATTCGAGGGGAATTTGCCGTTGACCTGAGCGGTCTCGGCCATCAGTGCCTTGACCGAGGATCCGGCGTTGGTGATCAGCCGGCCGAGGGTGAGCATCTTGTCGACGGACGGGTTGCTGCCGTCGTACCACCAGGCGCCGGTGGAGGGGAGTTTGAAGTCCGCCTCCGTCAGCCGCGGCTGCGCGGTGTAGACCGCCTGCGGGTAGTCGTACGACGGGGTCATGCCGGTCTTCTGCTCATTGCTGATCATGTCCATGATCGGCGTGTCTTCGTTGTTGTTGCTGATCGTGTAGCTCGGGCGCTGCTGGTAGATCTGCTCGTAGAGGTTGTGGTCGAGCCAGTACTGGTTGTCGTTGTCGATCCAGAAACCGCCCAGCGTCGGATATCGGTTCATCACCTCGAAGAAGTTGTCGTAACTGAACTGTCCGAAGCCGTCGCGCGTGCTGAGGTCGACGGTCTTCCCCTTGTACGAGGAGTACGCGCCCGAATCGAGCCACTCGTGGCCGCCCTCGGCATGCCACTGGGGATCGTCGGTCATATAGAGGATGACCTTGAGCCCCTTCGCGCTCGCGGCGGTGATCAGCTCGCCGAGGAAGTCGCGCTTGGTGCTGCAGCTGCCCGGGATCGCCGACGGCCACGGCCGGGCGTAGCCGAGCCTGCTGTGGAAGGAGGCGAGGACGAGGTACTGGACGTGCAGCTTCTGCGCCTCGTTGATCCAGTAGTCCGGGGTCCATCCGCCGTTGGTGACGTCGGACTCCCACTGGCTGCAACTGGTGTGCGCCGGGGCCGTGCGCTCGCCCCAGTGCAGGAACAGCCCGGCGGTCGAGCCGCGCAGGAAGTCCTGCCGCGGGTGCTGCAGGTCGGCGCGCGCCGTGCCGGGCAGCAGCAGCGCGCTGAGGATCAGCGCGACCACCGCCAGCATTCGTGCGGTCAGTCTCCTGTTCATGCCGGACCGTCCAGGTAGTCGAGGTTGGGGCAGCCGTCCGCGGTGGTCGCCGCGGCGCGGATCGTGTTCGCCCCGGCGTTCACCGTCCACTCCGCATAGGCGCCCACGGCATTGCGGAGGAGGACGGCGATTCTCCTCATCACATCACCCCATCAGCTGCTGGTGATCCGCTGTTCGCGGTCTTCCGGAGCTGCTCGTTCATGATCAGGAAGGCGCCGAGTCCGTGGAAGTCGTTCGTGGCCCGGGCGCGTCCGGTGTAGTAGGCGTAGTTCCCGACGTTGGTGCCGATCGAGATGTCGGCGAGATTGGTGCGCCCATCGCTTCCCAGGGAGACCTTGGCGAGAACGCCCTGGTAGCCGCGCTGGGCCACCGTCGCGTAGTGCGGGTCGATGTAGCCCTTCTCCACCGCCCGCGACAGGGTGAAGGTGAACATGCTCGAGCAGGAGGTCTCGGTCCAGTCGTCGGGGCGGGAGCCCTTGTCGACCACCTGGAACCAACGCCCGGTGGCCGGGTCCTGGTAGCGCTCGATCCCGGCCGCGAGGTTGCGCAGGATCGTCAGGAGCTGTGCCCGCCGCGGCTGGTTCGCCGGGACGGTGTCCAGTACGTCGATGGACGCCATGCCGTACCAGCCGACCGCGCGGCACCAGACCTCCGGCGCCAGACCCCTGGCCGGGTCCGCCCAACTCGCGGACTTGGACTCGTCGTAGGCGTGCCGGAGCAGGCCGCTCGTCTGCTGGAGATGGGAGCCGTAGACCACCAGCTGTTTGGTGGTCTCGTCGTTGGCGTAGGTGGCGTCGTTGAACTCCTGCCCGTATTCGACGAGGAACGGGTTGACCATGAACGTGCCGTCGCCCCACAACTGGTGGGCCCGGCTGGCGGAGTCGGCATGCCAGAACCCGCCGTCGGAGGTGCGGGAGTAGCTGTTGAGGCGGTTGCGGATCTTGGTCGCAGCGGTCTTGTAGCGCGCCAGTCCGGTCTCGTGGTGCATGATCACCAGCAGTCGGCCGGCGAGCATGCTGTCGAGGTTGTTGAAGCTCTGGCCGATGTTCCCGTTGCTGTCGACGAACCGGTCCACCCAGCTCTTGATGTACGCCAGGTCCGCCGGGTTGTGGGTGCGCTGGTAGACCAAGTACTGGCCGTAGAGGTAGAGCCCGACCTGATACGACCAGCCGCCGATCGTGCTCGGGGTGTAGCGCGCCATCGTCGAGTCGGTCATGGCCACCGACCAGTCGGTGGTGGACGTGCCCGTGCCGACGGTGAGCGAATCGAGGTTGGGGCCGCCGGCGGCCGAGGAGGCCGGTGCGAAAGCCGGCGTGGAGGCCGGTGCGAAAGCCGGCGTGGAGGCCGGTGCGAAAGCCGGCGTGGAGGCCGGTGCGGAAGCGGGTCCGGACGCCGGTCCGGAAGCGGTCGAAGATGCCGGCACGTCGAGCGCGAGTGCGGCGCAGGCCATGACTAAGACCGTCAGAGCGCGTTTTCCGTTCATGATCCCCTCACCCTGGGTCCCCTGCAGCGGGGTCGGTCAGGCCATAAAGGTTGGACCTTTGAGCGGAATGTAGCAGCGGTGTTTCATCTGTCAAGAAGCCTAACAATTATCGATGAATCTAGTACTTGCTGGATCTCAGCCCTTGAGCCACCACTGCGCGCCGTCGATGATTCGGACATGCCAGACATCAGATATCGGATGTATCACCAAGAACCCAAGTCGCCAGATACGCGGCGTGCGGGGTGGTCGCCCGTCCCGCAGGATGGGAATGGACGTCTCGCCGATTGCACCGCGGGAGACCGATGAGTTCTGCGGCCCCGCCCGGTCTACCTCTTCGCAAGCCCCATCGCTCACAGCGCACGTTGGAGGATCACCCCATGCTCACCACCAACTTCGTCCCGGGTGCACCGACCTGGATCGACCTCGGCAGCCGCGACATCCCGGCGTCCGCCGCCTTCTACAACGCCGTGTTCGGATGGCAGTTCGAGTCCATGGGACCGGACGCGGGCGGCTACGGAATGCTCCAGCTCGACGGCAAGAACGTCGGCGCCATCGGCGGGCTCGATGAGGGCGCGAACCCGTCCTGGACGGCGTACTTCCACACCCCTGACGCGGACGCCACCGCCAAGGCGGTCGAACAGGCCGGTGGCACCGTCCGGTCCGAACCGTCCGACGTCTTCCCCGCGGGCCGGATGGCCCACTTCTCCGACCCGTCCGGCGCCCAGTTCGCCGTCTGGCAGCCCGGCGAGATGCAGGGCTTCGAGCTGGCGGGCGTCGACAACACCCTGTACTGGGTCGAGCTGCACACCACCGACACGGCCGGGGCGAAGAGCTTCTACCAGCAGGTCTTCGCCTGGGACTACGAGGACGCAACGATGCCGGGCATGACGTACACCCTCATCACTCCGTCCTGCGGCGGCGTCGAAGCGCAGCACGGCGGCCTCATGGAGCTGTTCCCGGGGAGCAGCGGGCCCGCGGGCACACCGAACTGGCACCCGGTCTTCGCGACGCCGGACTGTGACGCGGCCTTCGCCACGGCCGTCGGGCGCGGCGCCACCGTCATCATGCCGCCGGACGACGCACCCGAGGTCGGCCGGCTGGCCATGCTGCTGGACCCGGCGGGCGCCCAGTTCGCCCTGCTCACCCCGGTGATCCCCGCGACGGCCTGACCGATTGCCGGCCTGCCCATCGGCTGGCGCACGCGTGCGCCGGTTTCCGCTCCCACGGGGGGAGCGGGCCCCGGACGCGCGTGCCGGCTTCGCAGGACGCGCCGGACATCCGCGATGCGCCGGACATCTCAGCGCTCCAGTACCAGGGCGAGGCCCTGGCCCACCCCGATGCACAGTGCGGCGAGGCCGGTACCGGCGCCTGCGGCCTTGAGCTGATGGGCGACGGCGCCGGCGATCCGGGCACCGGACGCCCCGAGCGGGTGGCCGATGGCGATGGCGCCGCCGCGCGGATTGACGATCGACGGATCGAGGCCGGGCCACTCGGCGAAGCAGCCCAGGGCCTGGGCGGCGAACGCTTCGTTGAGTTCGAAGGTGCGCAGATCGCCGAAGCCCCGTCCGCCCCGCGCCAGTGCCCGGTTGACGGCCTCCACCGGGCCGAGACCGAAGTACTGCGGCGCGATGCCGGAGACGGCGCCGGCCCGGATGCGCGCCAGCGGTTCGCGGCCGGTGGCCGCCAGCCCCGCCGCGTCGGTGATCAGGAGGGCGGCGGCGCCGTCGTTGAGCGGCGAGGCGTTGCCCGCGGTGACGGTACCGCCCTCGCGGAAGACCGTCTTGAGCTTGGCCAGCGATTCCAGCGAGGTGTTGTCGCGGATCGTCTCGTCCCGCACGAGTGTGGTGCCGTCCACGGGGACGACCTCGGCGTCGTACAGGCCGTCCTGCCAGGCCCGCGCCGCCTTCTCATGGCTCGCGACGGCGAACGCGTCCTGCTGCTCGCGGGTGATGCCGTGCTTGTCGGCGATCAGTTCCGCGCCCTCGCCCAGCGGCACGGTCCACGCGGGTTCATGGCGCCGGTTGACCATCCGCCAGCCGATGGTGGTGGAGTACATCTCCTGATGGCCGGCCGGGAAGGCGCGCTCGGGCTTGGGCAGTACCCAGGGAGCGCGGCTCATCGATTCGACGCCGCCCGCGACGGCGATCGAGGCATCGCCGAGGGCGACCGCCCGGTAGGCCTGGACCACCGCTTCGAGACCGGACGCGCACAGCCGGTTGACCGTCACACCCGGCACAGTGACCGGCAGGCCCGCGAGCAGCACGGCCATCCGCGCGACATCGCGATTCTCCTCGCCCGCGCCGTTGGCGTTGCCGAAGAAGACATCGTCGATCCGGGCCGGGTCCAGCTCCGGCGTACGGTCCACCAGAGACCTGACGACATGCGCGGCCAGGTCGTCGGGGCGGACGCCGGACAGCGCGCCGCCGTACTTTCCGACGGGGGTGCGGACGGCGTCGACGATGTAGACGTCACGGTTGTTCTGTGCGCTCGGCACGGGAGTCACCGGTCCTTTCCTGCGGCCTTCAGGGCGCGCGGCGCGGAGCGTGCTTCGCCGGCGTCGGGGTGCAGGATACCGAGGCGGGTGATCACCGCGACCGGCGGTGACCCCGGTCCGGTCGCTGGTGCGCGGGCGGACATGAGTCGGACCGGGGACGGCGGGGTGGTACTGGTGCCACCGGCGAAGGGGTACCAGCGGGATCGATCACGCGCCTCGCGGACCGGATCATCAGGAGTGCGATACCAACGCACCCCAGGAGGAACGATGTTGAGGTTCGGCATGTCACGGTGGAAGGTGTCCGCCGTATCCGGCGCAATAGTGGCGGCGATGGCGGGCGCGGCGCTGCCCGCGGCGGCGGTGCCTACGGCGGCGGTGCCTACGGCGGCGGTGCAGCCCGCGGAGCGGAAGCCGCCGGTGCCCGCCCGCTACGCGGACCAGCGGCTCGACTGGGGACGCTGCGATCCCGGCTCGGCGCTGGAGTGCGCGGCCATGACCGTCCCCCGCGACTGGCACCATCCCGGCACCGGCGCCGACCTCACCGTGGAGGTGTCCCGGCACCGGGCGGACGACCCGGCGCGGCGGCGCGGGGTGCTGATGATGGCCGCGGGAGGCCCGGGAGCATCGGGACTGGGACGGCCCGCCTCGTTCGCGGAGGACATGCCCGCGGTGGCCGCGGTCTACGACATCGTGAGCTTCGACCAGCGCGGGCTCGGTCGCAGTACCCCGGTGCGGTGCCAGACGGAAGAGGAGTTCCAGTCGTTCTTCGCCGGCGACTTCCGCGACCGCTCCCCCGCGGCCATCGGCCAGGTCCTCGCCCGCTCACGCCAGTTGGCCGACAGCTGCCTGCGCCGCAGCGGTGACCTGCTGCACTACATCACGACCGACCAGACCGTCCGCGACATGGACCTGTACCGGTCGCTGCTCGGCGTTGAGCAGATCTCGTACTACGGACCCTCCTACGCAACGACGATCGGCGCCTACTACGCGACGGAGTTCCCCCGCCGGGTCGAACGTGTCGTCCTGGACAGCAACATCGCGTTCAACGGCACCGGGGAGGCGGCCATGTCAGGGCAGCCGATGAGTTTCCAGCGCCGGTTCGAGCAGGATTTCCTGCCCTGGCTCGCGACGTACGACTCCGTCTACCACTACGGCGCCACCGCCGCCGAGGTGAAGGCCCACTGGGAAGCGCGGCGCAGCGCCCTCCACGACCACCCGCTGACCGTCGGGTCACTGGTCCTGGGACCCAACCAGCTCGACAACGGCACGATCCAGGCCCTGTACAACGCCGCCGGCGGCTTCCCCGCGCTGGCCACCGCGCTCACCGCCCTGGACCACTGGGACAGCGCGACCCCGGCGGAGCGGAAACTCGTCGCGAAACTCTTCGGTTCCTACCTCAGCGCCGGATTCCTCGCGGAGTTCTTCTCGGTGACCTGCAACGACACCCCGTGGTCCCGCGACATCGGCGACTGGGTGCGGCGCAGCGGCAAGGACGCGGCGGCCTACCCGCTCGCCGGAGCCCGGGAGCTCGCGTTCGCCGCCACCTGTGCGGCCTGGCCGGCATCCCCCGCGCCCCGGGTGAAGGTCACCGGCGCCGGATTGCCGACCGTCCTGATGCTCAACTCCGTGCACGACCCGGCGACGTACTACGAGGGGGCGCTGGCGGCACACCGGGCGCTGCGCGGCTCACGGCTGGTCACGGTCACCGGCGGCGGCGACCACGGCCAGTACCGGAACAAGAACGCGTGCGTGGACGGCATCGTCAACACGTACCTCCTCACGGGGGCCGCTCCGGCGCACGACACCAACTGCGCGGCCGACCCGCTGCCGGTGCCGGCGCGGTCGCAGGTACCCGTGCCGAACCTCAGTTGAGCGGGCGCAGCACCTCGGCGATCTGCTGGATGCCGGTCCTGCCGGTCTTGACCCGCTCCACGAGGTCACCGAGGGCGACGGTGTCCGGCAGCGTCTTCCAGCCCGCCGCCGAGCAGTACGAACGGGTCATGGCCATGGCGTAGAACTCGTTCATCGGCGACTCCAGCGGCGGGCACACGGTCAGGGTGTGCAGCAGCGCGGCGGCCCGCCAGGCCGTGTCATGACCGGAGCTGTCGGGTGCCATGACGAGATCGGAAGCGTGCCGGGCGATGGCGGCTTCGATACCCGAGGGGTCCCAGACCGTGGGGTCCGAGGGCAGGTGATGGGCGAGGACGTTCCAGGCCCAGGTCAGGTCGATCTTCACGACTTGGGGCCGAACCTCTCCTGGACGTACGCCCAGTTCTCCTCGGTATTGAAGTCCGCCGCCGCGGCCAGGAACCGGTCACGGTTCTCGTCCAGCTCGCGCTTGGCGGCTTCGGTGATCAGAGCGGTGACCGTAGTGCCCTGTTCAGCGGCGCGGACCTTGAGACGTTCGAGGAATTCCTCATCAAGGCGGATCGTCACATGCTTCGACATTCACCTAGCGTACAGCGAGTCCGCTGTACGCGGCGAGCCCCGGGGTCACGCGCGACGCGGCGAGGCCAGCAGAAAGCGGCCGCCCGCCCCGTCGGGATGCTCGGTGACCTGCCAGCCGGCGCTCTCGAGGGCGGCCGAGGCTGCCGCCTCGACGGCTTCGGCGGCTTCTTCAGGACCTTCGGGACCTTCGGGAGGGCGGATACCGGGCCAGTCCACGCGCACGGCCTCGGGCTGATGCGCCGGACCGACCCGGTATCCGCTCGCGACATACCCGCCCCTCCCGTCGGCCACCGCCGGCCGGCACCCTGCGGCCTCCAGCGCCAGCGCGGCGCCCGAGACGAGATGGGCGCGTTCCCACGCGCACGGCCGGTCCGTGACGCCGTTGGTGACGCGGCGCAGCTCCAGGAGACCCTCCCAGGCGACGCGAACCTCCCGGGCCCGGCGCGGGTCGTCGGCCCCCGCCGTCACCTCGCCGGTACGCGCGGCGAAGGTCTCGACCACGGGCGGAGGGCCGGCAGGACGTTCCGGCGGGGGCGCGAGGAGCTCGATACGCAGCGCCAGCCCGGCCGGGGTCAGATAACAGCGATGAGGCGAGCGCGGGTGCTCCACAGCCAGCCCCAGACCGCAGAGCGCGTCCAGCATCGCCTGCGGGCCGCGGAGCAGGCCGGTATTCGCGTCGGCGCCGACGATCAGCCGGCGCTGGGCCACGGTCGGCTGCTTGCTCACATCCACCCCCATCCTGGTCGGTGACGACACTACCCACGGACTGTCCGAGGGCCGGCGCACACTGGAGGCATGTGCCGCAGCATCAAGACCCTCCGACCCCCCATGACGCCCCACGTCGATGACGACGACATCAGGGCGGCAGCCTTGCAGTACGTCCGCAAGGTCTCCGGATTCCGTGCCCCGGCCGCCCACAACCGCCAGGCCTTCGACCAGGCGGTGGACGCGGTGGCCGAAGCCACCCGGCACCTCCTCGCCGACCTGGAGGTACGCGGCGCGGCAGCGACGTAACCCGCGGGTATTGATTCGCTGGCTCTGCGACACTTGCGGTGTTCCCGCACAGTGCCGGCGGGCAAGATTGTCGATCGCTGGCAGGCCCTCCTCGAACTCGCGGCCCGCGGTCGACAGGTCCCATCCTTGCAGGTCAACAGCGTTCTTCACGGAACGGATGGTAGCCTCGTCCCATGAACTCGAATGATCTTGCCAACCTCGCGCACCTGCGCCGGGCGCGGGATCTGATCGATCGGGAGTACGCACGTCCGCTCGACGTGCCGACGATGGCTCGCCACGCGCTCATGTCGCCGGCGCACTTCTCGCGGCAGTTCCGGGCCGCCTACGGTGAGACGCCGTACAGCTACCTCATGACCCGCCGCATTGAGCGGGCCATGGCTCTGCTCCGAGCGGGTACGAGTGTGACCGACGCGTGCATGGAGGTCGGCTGTACCTCGCCCGGCTCGTTCAGCTCGAGATTCACCGAACTTCTGGGGGAGACGCCGAGCGCGTACCGCATCCGGGAGCACGGCGCCGTCACGGCGATGCCCGCGTGTGTGGCGAAGGTGCGCACCCGGCCGACCCGAGACGCACCGAGCAGGATTCGAGAAGCGGACCGCGAAGCCGCCGCCTAGCGTTGGCCGCATGACCATCACACTCCAGTACTGCCACATCACCGTCAACGACCCGGATGAGTCGCTCGCCTTCTACCGCGACGCGCTCGGCCTTGAGGTGCGCAACGACGTCGCCTCGGGCGGATTCCGCTGGGTCACCCTCGGCAGCGCGGCCCAGCCCGACCTTGAGATCGTGCTCTCGGAACCGCACGCCGGCCGCTCCCAGGCCGACGGCGACGCCCTGCAGGAACTGCTCACCAAGGGCGTCCTGACGCAAATCGTCTTCCGCACCGACGATCTCAACGCGACCTTCGAGAAGGTGCGGGCATCCGGCGCCGAGGTGCTTCAGGAGCCCATCGACCAGCCCTGGGGCCCTCGCGACTGCGCGTTCCGGGACCCCTCGGGCAACATGGTGCGGATCTCACAGGCGCCCAAAGCGTAGCCGCCGCGAGCGATTGAATCCCGCCGCTCAGCCGGCATCGAGGGCGCAGGCCGCGCCGGACTTCGCTGAGCGCGCCGTCCCTCCGCCGGCGTCGGACAGCGCCTCGAACGTGATCGGTTCTGCGCAGTTCGCGGGTTTCAGGCTCTGGCGTCGTTCCAGGTCTTGCTGTTGAGGAAGTAGGTGTCGTAGAGCTCCTGGACGTCCAGGAGGCTCTCGGGCGGCACCTTGCCGTAGGCGATGCGTTCCAGGTGGCGGAAGTACTCGAACCGTTCCACGCCCGGGGTGATGACGATGAGGATGTCGGCGTCCTCGCCGGGTGCGGCGGCGAAGGCGTGGGCGAGGCCGGGCGGGACGATGACCAGGTCGCCGCGCTCGGCGGTGACGACCTGCTCGCCGGAGAGCAGCTGGGCGGTTCCGTCCAGCACGTAGAAGAGCTCGGCCGAGTTGGAGTGATGGTGCGGCTTGGCGCCGTCCGCGCCGTCGGTCAGGGTGACCCGCTGGGTGGACAGCGCGCCGCCGGTCGAGCTGCTGTCGGCCAGCAGCCGGATGGTCGTCGGGGCCCGGCCGATCACTTCGGCCTCCGCGGATCGCACGATCACGGACTCATCGAAGTTCGGGACGATCAGTGACATCTGAATGACTCCTTGCTGGAAGGCGATGAGCTGCGAGCGAATCAGGTGGGGATCAGGTCGAAGGTTCCATGACTTCCTTGAGGCGTTTGCCGAGGAGGACGAACAGCAGGATGAGCCCGACCGTGAGGAGGATGTGGCCGAGGCCGGCGATCATCGGAACGGCCGTAGGCACATGGCTGCCGAGAACGGTCTCCGTACCATGGACGAACATCATGCCGACGGAGACGGCGATTCCTGCGTTGTAGAACCAGTAGAACCACGTGAACAACCTCGTACCGGACAGCTGGAACTGCTTGTCGAGTGCGAGGACTATGAGGAATCCCAGCATGCCCAGCGCGAGCAAGTGGGTGTGCATGAGTGCCAGTTGAGTGTCGCCTTCGAAGTCCTTGGCCTTGGTGAACTCCCGGTAGTACAGTCCGGAGACCACTCCAACGATCATGTAGACGTGCGCCGCGTAGTACGACTTTCGCATTCCCATGCTCTCTTTCCAGGGATCGGTTACGGCCTTGTCCGCGAGACCGCCGACCATGACGAATCGTCAGGCCGCGCCGTCTTCTGCCCAGGGGGCGGCTTCTCCGTAGGCGGCTTCGGTGTCCTTCGGATCGTCGACGAGTTCGAGCCCGTGCAGGCTGGGCGACAGGATGCAGGCGCCGGCGCTCCAGCCGGCGTAGACGATGGCGTCGCGCCGCAGCAGGCCGGTCAGGATCGTGTCGGCGCCGCTGCGGGCCATGGCCGGGCGCAGGACGAACGGGTTGCCCCTGTGCACCGATGCCACGCCGAAGCCGGACAGGCGCTGCGCAAGACCGTCCGGGTCGTCGAAGTAGTCGCGCAGGTCCACCTCGGTCACGCCATAGCCACGCTCCCGCAGCGCCGCCACTTCCCGCTCGGTGGCCCCTGCTGTCTCACGGGGCCGGGTGCGGCGTCCAGCGCATTGCCGATGACGGCCACCGTCCTTGTGTCGCCCGAGAGGTCGTCCAGCTGCCCGGGGTCGTCCCCGAGTTTCCAGGAGGAGAGGAAAAGTCGCATGGGTCCGTCTTTCCGGGCCTATGGGCTTTTTGAGCTTGGCCGTACGGGCGGTGCCGATGACGTGCGCGCCGCGCGCCTTGGCGATCTGGACGGCGAGGTGCCCGACGCCGCCCGTCGCGGCGTGGATCAGCACGCGCCGGCCGGGACGGACGTCGGCGGTGTCGACCAGAGCCTGCCACGCGGTGAGCGCGGCCAGCGGCAGCGCGGCGGCGTCCACGTGGGAGAGCCCGACCGGCTTGGCGACCAGGTGCCGCGCCGGAGACACCACGTATTCGGCGTAGGTCCCCGCCGGAAGCGGCTGGCGCGGCATGCCGAACACCTCGTCGCCGGGACCGAACAGGGTCACGCCCGGTCCGACGGCCTCGATCACGCCGGACACGTCCCAGCCCAGCCGGACCGGGACGTCGCCCGCCAGCCCGCCGGTGGCCCGGTGCCACCAGTCGGTCGGGTTGACCCCTGCCGCGTGCACCCGGACGAGTACCTCGGCCGGTCCCGGCTCCGGGCGTGCCACCTCGACGACCTTCAGTACGTCAGGTCCGCCGAACGAGTCCTGGCCGATGGCACGCATGGTCGTACTCCCTTGCTCTGGTGGGCCGTCCGTCGTGGACCAGCCGTGTGAGGACGAACGCGAGGACCAACGTGAGGACTGACGTGAGGACTGACGTGAGGACTGACGTGACGACGAAATCGCCAAGGCCGCCCGTCCCCCACAAGTGGCCGGCGGGCCATGGTGTGCCAGGACCTGGCCATGCACCGGGTCGTCGGTGCGGCGCAGGGGTCCGGCTCCGTGCTCAGGTGATCTTCTTGACGGATCCCGCTCGAACTCGACCACGGGGCCCCTACTGAACGGCAACGGCGGGCTTGGCCCTCCCCTTCTCCGCACACTTCCGATCATGACCACCCTCGATGTTTCGTATATTCGGATCAAGAGTGGAGTGTGAAAGGGTCGGTGACTCAAACTCACCGGTGGAGGTGGGCGGTGGAGCGGCACGAGATCGAGACGTTCCTGACATTGGCCGAGGAGCTGCACTTCAGGCGCACCTCTGCGCGGCTGGGAGTGGCTCAGGGCCGGGTCAGTCAGACGATCAAGAAGCTGGAGCGCCGCATCGGCGTTCCGCTGTTCGAACGCACCAGCCGCCGCGTAGCGCTGACCCCGACCGGACGGCAGCTCCGCGACGACCTGCTCCCCGCCCATGAGCAGATCCAGCAGGCGATCGCGCGGGCGATCGCCACCGGGAGAGGCATCACGGGCACGCTTCGCGTCGGCTACTCCACCCCATGGGTCGGCGATCTCGCCCTCAAAGCCGGCGACATGTTCCATGCCCGCCACCCCGACTGTGACGTCCACTTCCAGGAAGTCCAGCTCAGCAACCCCCTCGGCCCCTTGCGGTCCGGTGAACTCGACCTCCAGATATCCGAGTTCCCCATCGACGAGCCCGACATCACCGCCGGCCCCGTCATCTTCTCCGAACCCCGCGCCCTCCTCGTGCCCGGCCAGCACCCCTTCGCCCGGCAGGAGACCGTGTCGGTCGAGGACCTCGCTCGCACCCCGCTCGTGACCATCGCCGGAGACATCCCGCAGAACTGGCTGGACTTTCACCTCCCGACCTCCACCCCTGCGGGGCGCCCCATCCCCCAAGGCCCGGCCGCCACCTATTGGCCCGAAGTCCTCGCATTCGTCGCGGCCGGCAAAGGCGTCTCCCCCGTCTCCGCCCGCGCCGCCG
Organism: Streptomyces sp. PH10-H1; assembly: GCF_030063355.1. Lineage (GTDB taxonomy): Bacteria > Actinomycetota > Actinomycetes > Streptomycetales > Streptomycetaceae > Actinacidiphila. The sequence continues at coordinate 850 of NZ_JASISZ010000078.1, read as the reverse complement.
ACTACCACGCCCGCCCCGGCGTCGCCTTCATCCCCTTCCGGGACGCACCGCCCATCGAATACGGCCTGCTCTGGCCGACCTCCGCGGAGACCAGCCGCGTCCGCGCCTTCGTCCAGGCCGTTTGCGAGGCCGCCGGCGTCAAGAGGACGGCTGCCACCGTCGGGTGACGGCCGGGCGTGGTGGCTGTTACCGGGAGTCCGGGCACGCTCCGCTCCGGTCACGCGACCTTCCAAGCCAACGAAGACCCCGCGCTACGACCGACGATCTGCACACCGGCTGACTCGGCACCGCCGGACCAGCCCGGTGGTGAGGGGCAGCAGGGCGGAGGCGGACGGGTCCGGGCGGTCGGTGAGGACGGTGATCGAGCGGGCTCTGCGCCGTGGTGCCCGCGTCGCAGAATTCCCCGCTGCCGCAGATCCGGGCGGCGGCGTCGGGGTCCCCGTACGGGCCGTCGAACAGGCCCAGGACGAACTTCTCCCGCAGCAGGCGGCTCACCGAGACATCGATGCGCTGCTCGCCGACCCTGCCGCTCCGTACGAGTTCGACGACCAGCTCCGGGCAGGCCTCACCGCCGAGTTGGTCGGCACCGGCGTCGAGGATGCGTTCGACGCGGGTCAGCCGGCCCAGGTGTTCGGCGCCCTTGTTGAAACCGAAGCCGATCTCCTCGTATTCGGTGCCGATGGGCATCGCGTAGTACGGCATGATCTCGAGGTGCCGTCGGGCGCCCGGAGCAGGGGCGGGCGGGTCGTGGGGTGCTGGGACACGGGTTCGGTTCCGATCTGTCGTCTCTCGCGTCATGCGCGGGCCCCGGGTGCGTTCGGCGGGGCCCGCCGCAATGACGGTGATGTGG
>NZ_JASISZ010000077.1 GCF_030063355.1 Streptomyces sp. PH10-H1 | reverse complement strand
CCGGTCGGCGGTCCGCGGGGCGGGTGCAGCTGGCCGTCGCGGCGCCGGCCATCGGCGGGCTGCCGACGCTCGCATGGGTCGCGTTCAAGGTCGGTGCGCTGTCCTACGGCGGAGGCTTCGTCATCATCCCGCTGATGCAGGCCGACGCGGTCCACCAGTATCACTGGATGACCGACGGCCAGTTCCTCAACGCCGTCGCCCTCGGCCAGATCACCCCCGGACCCGTCGTGCAGACCGTCGCCGTGGTCGGCTACGCCGCCGGGATCCCCGGAGGCATGCTGACCGCCGCCGTGGCCTTCGCCCCCTCGTTCCTCTTCGTCATCTTCGGCGGCCGCCGCTTCGACCGGCTGCGGACCGACCCGGGCGTCCAGGCGTTCTTCACCGGTGCCGGACCCGCGGTGATCGGCGCGATCACCGGCTCCGCCATTCCGCTCGCGATGGCCCTGCAGCACCTGTGGCAGTACGGCGTACTCGCCGCCGCCGCGGTGTGGCTGCCGGCCGCCCGGCGCGGCGTGGTCAGCGCGCTGCTCGCAGCGGGAGCCCTCGGCGTCGCGGTCGCCCTCGCCGGCTGGCCGGTCACCTGAGTCCCGCGAACCGGGTGCCGGCGCTCCTGCAAGTAGCCACACATCCGCCGCCCGCGGCATCGGCGTGGCCCCGCGTGCCGTCGCGGCCCTGGTGGAGCGGGCCTTCGAGGAGGCGGGGTTCCACCGCCTCCTCCTCACACATTCGGTCAGCAATCAGGCCTCGTGCCGGGTGAACGACCCGGGAAACCGACGGTGGTGGGGGCCGGGATCGCGGTCGGGTGCGCCGGTCGGCGCTACCGGTTTCCGCGCTGCGGACCGTTCTTCGTGCCGCGCGGCACGGTGAAGTGGGTGAAGGCCGTGGTGTTCGGCGCGAGGGATGTCCAGAGTCCGGGCAGAGTGAGTACGGCGATGGCAGACGTCGGGAACTTCGTGGTCGCCCGGGTCAGGGTGTCGCCGTGGGCGTCGCGGGTCAGCGACAGCACGAGGTCCTGCAGACCGGGCAGGTGGCCGATCAACAGCAGCGTCCGGCACTCCTCGGGGGTCTTGCGTACGACATCCAGCAGCGCCTCTGCACTGGCGTCGTAGACCTCCGGCTCGAAGACCACGGGTGGCGTGGCATCGAGTTCCGGCGCGACCAGGTCCCACGTCTCGCGTGTACGGCGGGAGGGCGAGCAGACCACGAGGTCGGGCACCCGGCCGGCCCGTTGCAGCCACTGACCCGCCACTGGAGCGTCCCGGAGACCGCGCGGGGCGAGCGGGCGTTCATGGTCGGCCACGTCCTGCGGCCAGGCGGACTTGGCGTGCCGCAGGACGACCAGGCGGGCGGGGACGGGGGCAGGGACGGGAGCATTCATCAGGAGCGGCCCACCTCACGGGAGAGTTCCAGACCGAGGATCCGGTCCAAGTAGGCGAAGGTCTCGAATTTCGCCCCGTCAGGGATGTCCTGCGCCGCTTCGACGTGGCGCAGGACGTTCATGACACCGGGCGTACCGAGATCGACGTCGATCGCGGCGCGGGCCCGGCGGCGAACGTCGGCGGGGATGGGCTTGGACGGCATCCGTGCCCAGCCGGCCACGCAGTCCCGCCAGTGCGTCAGTGTGCGACCGGCTTCGGTGAGCGCATGGGCCGTCAGGGTCACCGGCTCGCGGTAGTCGTGCCCTAGGAGGACCAGCCGTAGGGCCAGTGGATCGGCTCCGTCCGCCCCGTCGAGGTCGAGGCCCGGGAGGGTCGCTGTCGTCTGCTGGACCCGGCCCACCTCGATCCAGACCCCGCGTTCCGCGTCCCGGTGCCCGTCAGCGAACACATGCACGGTGGCGGTGCCGCCATCGCCTCCCAGGTCTTCGGAGGGCGGGTGGATGCCCAGCGCGGCCACGACGCGGTTGAGTGTCCTGGTCTGCTCCGGCGGCAGTTCCGGGACGGCCAGTGCGTACCCGACCTGCACCCCGCCGGTCTCCGCGGCGCGCAGCAGTACGTCGCCGACCAGCAACGCGCGTACCTCGGTGCCGCCCACGGCCCCGTCGGGACATGGCAGGTGGACACACATACGCAGCAACCTGCCGCGCACGGCGGGCAATTCCACGAGCCGGTTCGTCCGGCCGTCGATGACACGGAGCACACCGCCGACGCTACCCGACCGGGCCGACCTGTTCAGGTCAGGCTCGCGGTTCACGCCAGGTTCCCGGCAAGCCGCGGGGAAGCATGGCGCGCCTCGGTCGGCCGTCCGCTGCCGGACCTGGTGGCCGATTCCACTGCGATGGTGTTGCGGGGCATCTTTCCTACCTCCATGCTGCCAGATGTCTGGATCACGCAGAGGCCGTCAGCACCCTGTTGGTGCGGTTGCGGCGAGCCCCGTCGCCGTGGGGCCAGTGTCGCGTGTCGCGGGGATCACGACAACCGGCCCGCCGCGCGAGCCCGGGGCGGCTCCGTTACGCTGGACCCCTGCGGCGATCCCTGCCGCGCGGCGGTGGGGCCCGCCGTACCCAACCGCGGCGATTGTGCCGCCAACGGTCCCTACTTGCGATCCAGTGCACCCGCTGCCGGGTGGCCTGCGAGTAGGAGACACGCATGGGAGAGGCCCGACCCCACGTGCTGAACGAACCCACCGACCACGACGTCGACCTCCCCATGCCCGCGATGCCCGCGCAGCGCAACGCGCTGCGTCACCGGCAGTGGCCGGTCCTCGCGGCGGTGGCGCTCGGCGGCGGTGTGGGAGGCTCCGCCCGCTACGGCGCCTCGCTGCTGTGGCCGACGGCACCGGACGCCTTCCCGTGGACCACGCTGCTGGTCAACGGGATCGGGTGCGCTGTCATCGGCGTGTTCATGGTCGTGATCACTGATGTGTGGTCGGCGCACCGGCTGGTGCGGCCCTTCTTCGGTACCGGCGTGCTCGGTGGGTTCACCACCTTCTCCACGTACGCGGTCGACATCCAGCGGCTGGTGAAAGGCGGCCAGGCACCAACCGGCCTCGTCTATCTGGCGGCCACTCTCCTGGCTGCGCTGGCGTCCGTATGGATCGCGGCGGTCATGACCCGGCGTGCAATCGCATGGAGGCAGCAATGGGGCTGACCGGTACCGCCCTGCGCGTCATGATCTTCATTGGTGAGAACGACACCTGGCACCACAAGCCGCTCGCCACCGAGATCATCCACCGGGCGCACAACGCCGGGCTGGCCGGTGCCTCGGCCTTTCGTGGCGTCGAAGGCTTCGGCGCCACCTCGCTCATCCACACCACCCGGCTGCTGTCGCTCAGCGAAGACCTGCCGGTCGTCATCGTGATCATCGACAGCGCGGACAGGATCCGCGCCTTCCTGCCCCAACTCGACGCGCTGGTGGGCGAGGGCCTGGTCGTCCTCGACGAGGTCGAAGTCATCCGCCCCCAACCGGCGGCCGGGGGCGACACCGTCACGGGACACGACGAAGGAGCCCGGTGAGCTGGCTGCTGGTGATCATCGGGGCGATGACCGGAGCCCCGTTGCGCTACCTCACCGACCGCACGGTCCAGACCCGCCACGACACCGTTTTCCCCTGGGGGACGTTCGCCGTCAACGTCGTCGGCTGCCTGATCCTGGGCCTGCTCACCGGCGCCGTCACCGCGGGCGCCGCCTCGTCGCAGGTGCAGTTGCTGGTCGGCACCGGCCTGTGCGGCGCGCTGACGACGTACTCCACGTTCTCCTACGAGACGCTGCGCCTGGCCGAGGATGGCGCGGGCTTCTTCGCGGCGGCGAATGTGGTGGCGAGCGTGGTCGCCGGACTGGGCGCGGCCTTCACCGGAGCGGCCCTGGCCCAGGCGCTGTGGGCGTGACGGATCGAGCTCGGGTGTTCCGACGGTCGCGACCGCGGACCGCACACCGCATCCGCAGGTGGTGCCCCCGCGGATGCGGTGTGGTGGTGGGTCGTCGAGCCCGCCGTACTCCCGGCGGCGCCCGGCGGTGCTGTCTAGCCGCTGATGCTGGAAATACCGGTCTCGATGTGGCCGGTGTAGCGGCGGGACCAGGTGGTGTCGCTGTCGGCGGTGATGGTGAAGTCGTACCAGCCGTTCTGGCCGGCCACCGCGTTGAAGTAGTCCTCCGTCGAACCGCCCGCGGGCACGGAGTACGTCCAGGGTCCGTCCGCACGGTAGTTGGTGGCCTTGACCGTGAAGGTCACCGTCGCCGACGAGGTATTGGCCAGCTTGAACCAGATCGCCTGCTTGCCGGTGTCAGGGGCGGCGGCGTACCGGGCCGCGACCTCGATGCTCTTGCCGGCCTTGGTGGCGTCACCGGTGAAGCGCCGCTGGAAGCGGTTCGGGCCCACCATGGTGATGTCGTACTTGCCGGCGCCGTACCCGGTCCCGATGTTGAAGAAGTCCGCTGCCATACCACCCGGATCCACCGTGTACTGCCAGGGTTCGGTGGAGCGGTACGCGTTGGGGTGGATGGAGAAGTGCGCGGCGCTCCTTGCCGGGGAGCCCTGGTTGGCCATCCCGAACCAGGCCAGGATCTTCCCGCTGGTGCCGAACTCCAGCCGGTCGAGATTGCCGTTCGGCTGGTACGGCAGGGCGCGCGCCGGGCGGGTGCCGGTCTCCTGGGCGGGCAGGGCGTTGGTCTGCGGTGCCGGGTTCGGCAGCGGACCGCAGGTGCTGATGCCGATGACCTTGGTGGCAGGCAGTCCTGATGCCATTCCGTACACCGGGTTGGCGAAGTCGAAGACGCCGGTCAGGTCGCCGGTCACCTTGCGGCGCCAGGCGCTGATGTTGGGGCAGCTCGCGGGCTTGCCGATGGCGGTCGTCCAGGTCTCCAGGAAGCGCAGCACGGAGGTGTGGTCGAAGACCTCGGAGGAGACCCAGCCGCCGCGCGTCCAGGGCGACATGACCAGCATCGGCACTCGGAAGCCGAGGCCGTACGGGGTGCCGTTCAGGAACTCGCCCGCGGTGCCGGCGGGCGGCGCCGGCGGCGGGACATGGTCGAAGAAACCGTCGTTCTCGTCGTAGTTGAGGAACAGGACGGTCGAGTTGAAGGTGTCCGGGTCGGCGGCGAGCGCCCGGTACACGAGGTCGACGAAGTGGGCGCCGTCGCCGGGCGGGGCGTACGGGTGCTCCGAGAAGGCCTGGTTGGCGACCACCCAGGAGACCTGGGGGAGGGTGCCGGCCAGGGCGTCCGCCTTGATCGCGGCGGCGATGTCGTCGGGCGTGGAGCCGGTGACGGCCGGGACGGACCCCATGCCGCGGTCGTGCAGCGGGTCGCCGGCCTTGGCGTCGGTGAACTTCTTGAAGTACGCGAGGCCGTTGTCGCCGTAGTTGTCGCCGGCGTTCTGGTAGACCTTCCAGCTCACCCCGGCGCGCTGCAGCGCCTCCGCGTACGCCTCCCAGGTCAGCCCCGACTCGTCGCCGCCGTCGCTGCTGGAGGAGTCGACCTTGCCGCTCCAGAGGTACGTGCGGTTGGGGCCGGTGGCGCTCAGGGTGGCGCTGAAGTAGGCGTCGCAGATCGTGTAGTTGTCGGCGAGCGCGTAGTGGAACGGGATGTCCGTGCGGTCCAGATAGCCGAGTGTGCGGACGTTGCCGACGCCCGACACCCAGTTGTCGAGCCGGCCCTTGTTCCAGGCCGAGTGCTGCGAGGACCAGCTGTGAGGCAGGTCGCCGTTGCACTGGGCGAGCGTCTCGCCGTCCACTCCGCCGGCGGCGGGGGTGGAACTGAGCTTCCACGGGTGCTGGCGGCCGAGTCCGTTCGGCTGGTTGAAGACCGGCTGCCCGCCGGCGAGGGTGATACCGCTGCGGTCGCCGAAGCCGCGTACGCCCTTGAGCCTGCCGAAGTAGTGGTCGAAGCTGCGGTTCTCCTGCATCAGGATCACCACGTGCTTGACGTCCTTGACCGTGCCGGTCGTGGTGGTCGCGCTCGCCGTGGTCGCGATGGTCGCACCGCCGGCTTCCTGGGGAAGCACGGCGCCCGCCGCCACGCCCGCGCCGAGCGCTACGAAGCCTCTACGACTGATCGGTGTCATGCGTCCGCCCTTGTCAGCTGCGTGCCCCTACGGCACATCGAGCGCAAGCGTGCTGCGACGCCATCGCCGAGTCCACCCCCTGAAAGCAAGGGTTTGGTGAAGGGCAGGCGGCGTGTGGACTGCCGTCAGGAGACATGGACAACGCCGCGCACAAACGTCCAAACGCCTCCCATGGTCGTCCATGGCGGCCCGGGTGATCAGGTGGTGGCTTCGGGGACCATGCGGTGCAGGCCCTTGCGGTCGTAGTAGGAGGTCATGGCGAGGCCGAAGACCAGGCCCGCGACCATACCGATGGCGATCATGATCCAGGCGCGGGTGAGTCCGGCGTCGGCCCGGGCGCCGAAGTACAGGATCGCGCGCACGCCGTCGCTGAGCTGGCGCATGGGCTCGAACTGGGACAGCAGGCGGTAGAAGGACGGCAGGGCCTGCAGGGGGATCGTGGCCCCGGAGGAGGGCAGTGCGAGGACCACGAAGATGAACATGCTGACGAGCTGTCCGATGCCGCCGAACGCGGCGTTGATGGCCTGCACGCCCAGGCCCACCGCGACGCTGGCGCAGAACGAGAAGACCCACAGCAGGGGGAGGTGGGAAGCGTCCATGCCCAGGATCGCGACGGTGGCCAGCATGATCAGGCTGGAGGTGAGTACAGCGATCACGATGGACATGACCCATTTGATGAACAGAGTCTGGGTGCGGTTGATCGTCACCACGGGGCGTCGGGTGTGCCAGGGCCCCAGCTCGCTGTCCGCGTAGCCCAGGGCGACGTCGACCGCGTTGCTGATGATGTTGGCTCCCAGGAACCCGGAGAGCACCAGCAGCAGGGTGTAGTAGAACGCGGTCAGTCCCAGGCCGCTGTGGGACCCGATCGGGTGGCCGACCTGGACGGCCACGGTGGCGGGGTCGGCGAGCAGCAGCCGTGCCGCAGCGGTTGAACCGTTGCCCTGGGCCGCGGCCCGGGCCTGGGGAGAGGCGGTCAGGGAGGTGCCGAGCTTGAGCGAGGCCTGATGGGCGGCCTGCTGGGCGATCGTGCTGGCCAGCGACGAGGCCAGGCTGCCCGCCCCGGGGTTGGTCAGCACGGTCATCGTCGGTCGCGCGGGAGCCTGCGCGCCGGTGGCGCCGAGCGCGGCTACGGCGGCGGTGAAGCCGTCGGGAACTTCCAGGACGCCGTCCAGCTTGCCGGACGCCATGCCCTGCTGAGCCGCCGCACGGTCGAGTTGCCGCCAGGAGACCTGGTCGCCGGTACCCGGGGCGGTGGCGATGGCGGTGGTGATCCGCGTACCGAGGTTCTCCTGCCGGCCTGCGACGGCGGCACCGCGATCGGAGTTGACCAGTCCGATGGGCAGATGGTGCAAGTCCGCCCGCGGGTTGAGAATGCCGCCCATGTAGAGCAGGGACAGCAGCAGCGCCACCAGCCCGACGATGCCGGTGGGGAATACCCAGATCTTCGGGTTGCGCAGTACCCGGCCCGCGCGCACCTGGGCCGAGTGGTGGTGATGGCTCGTCATGGTTCTCCAGGTGGCAGCGGTCAGGCCGATACGCAAAGTAGCTGCTCAGAGCGCTCATCGCGCGGTGCCCCGCCAGTGCGCGACGTGCGCTGTGCCCCGTGTGGTCGTCACGTGGCCGTCAGGCGGCGGGCGCGTCGCCGTTCTTGATCGCCTCGTTCCGGTTTGTCACGAAGTGGCAACTATGAACTGATGGTGACGTGTTGCCTGTGATACTCCCGGTCTCTGTAGGACGAGCCTTGGGGGCGCCATGTCCTATCCGCAGAATCCCGGCCCACAGCAATGGGGTCCGCCCATGCCCGCACCGAAGAATGGGCGCTGGATGCCGGTGCTGTTCTTCGTCGTCGCGTTCTTTGTCGTGCTGGGGGTGATCGGGGCCGTGGCGGGCGGAGGCAAAGCCGCGAAATCGGGAGGCACGAAGCCGCAGACCGCATCCACGGCAACGGCCGCCGCAGCGCCGGCGGCCGTTCCGGCCGTCGAGGACACGACGGCGCCGGCCCTTACACAGGAGCCGGCCGCCACGACGGAGGCCCCGCCGCCGGAGGACAAGCTGACCTACGCGGTGACCGGGAGCTCCGCCGACATCATGTACGGGCCGGCGGGAACGAGCCTGAGCGGGCAGGTGCCGCTGAAGGTGACGAAGACACTCGGCAAGGCGGCCTACTACGCGATCAGCGCCCAGCTGAACGGTGGCGGGCACGTGAAGTGCATGCTGGAGATCAACGGCAAGGTGGTGTCGTCGGCGGAGGCGTCGGGTGGCTACAACATCGCGATGTGCGAGATCGTGCAGAACCCGGTCAGCGGCGGCTGGGTCGACGCGAACACCGGCTGATCAGCGCTGCGCGCGGTCCCGTCTCCCGTGTGGAGTTCGGGGCCGCGCTGCGTTCATCCCTCGCCGCACCTGTACCAGGCCCCGGGTTCCGAAGAACTCGACCGAGTCGGACCGGCGGGATCCCGCCCAGGACCCGCTCCGTCAGTAGTAGCCCTTTTCGCCGTCGAGGAGCTCCCGGATGGCATCGACGTGACCGGCGTGCCGGGCGGTCTCCTCGATCATGTGGAGCATGATCCACCGCAGGTTCGCGGCGGCAGCACCGAAGTCCGGGTGCTGGCCCACCTCATCCAGCGCATGGGCCGCCACGATCTCGTTCGACACCGCACATTGCCGCTCGTACTCCTCGAGGAGCTGTGGCAGAGGGATGCCTTCCACCATCATGTCGGCGTCCTCGGGCCCGCCGTCGAAATGCGGTCCCTTGGCCGGCCGGCCCAGCAGGATGACCTCGAACCACAGGTACTCGACCCACCGCATGTGGGAGACGACACCTGCCATCGTCATCAGGGGCGAGGCCGGAAGGACGGACCGGTGCGCATCCGGGTCGGACAGCCCTTGACACTTCCAGTGGATGATCGCGCGCTGCATGTCCAGCCAGCCGACCAGTTGAGTCCGCTCGTCGCCTTCATAAGGAGGGCGGATACGAGGAGGGGGCAGCGGAGGAGTCATGGGCGCCGACGCTATCTCAGCCGGTGTCGCGTCGCATGGTGTTTTCGGCCGGTGAATCCCCTGCCGGCGCCGCTGTTGTCCGGGGGCGCGTCCCGGTCATCGACGGCTCGCCGAGACGTGGGCCGCAGATGCCGATGCCGGCGATCCCGACGATGCCGGCGATCCCGGTGATGGCGCGGATGCGGCGTAGGCGACCAGGTGCGTTGCCGCGACGGCGCGCCATGGCTGCCATCTTGAGGTGATCTCCTCCGCCGGACCGGAGGCATCGAGGGCGCGGAGGGCCCAGCGGACGTACGGATCCGACGCGGGGAACGCGTCGCGCTGGCCGAGTCTGAGCGCGACCTGGTGTGCCGCGGTCGTCCCGATTCCGGGGATCGCGGTCAGGGAGTCCACGAGGTCGGCCAGCCCGATGCTGCTGTCGAGGACGACATCGCCCGCGGCCACGCCGGCCGCGAGCGCCCGGACGGCATCAGCGGTCGTCGGGGGGAGGCCGGTTGCTGCGAGGTCCCCGGCCGCCAGTACGTCGGCGGAAGGGAAGAGATGCGTGAGCCCGTGGTCCAGGCCGGGGACGGGCTGCCCGAAGTTCTGCACCAGCGTCCCCATGCGCGCCCTGGCCTGGGCCAGGTCGCCATCCTGGGCGACGATGGCGTGGATGGCCACCTCGAGCGCGCCCCAGGCGCCCGGCACACGGATTCCCGGCCGGGCGGTCACGAGCGTCCCGATCGTCGGATCGCCGGCGAGGTGCGCCACGGCGGGACCGGCGTCGGCATCGACCCCCACCATCCGGCCCGCTCGTTCCACGACGTGAATCAGCCCCTCCCCGTACGGCAGGTGGGCACGGAGCAGCAGGTGGTCCGCGCCACCGGGGTGCACCTCCAGCACACCCGCTCCGCCGTCCAGGCTGATCGTGCGGCGGTACACCCGGTCCTCGACCGACTCCACACCTGGTACCGCACGCTCAGCGAGTAACGCGACGATGCTGTCCCAGTCGAACGGCGGCTGGAACGGGAGCCGCATCGTCAAACCACCGTCAGCGGCCAGCCGGTCGGCCCGCCGCCGGCGCTTGCGCAGCTCGACGGGCGAGGCCCGGAACACCTCGCGCATGTCGCGATTGAACGAGCGCAGACTCCCGAACCCGGACGCGAACGCCACATCCGCGACGGTCAGTTCGGAGTCGTCCAGGAGGCGGCGGGCGAAGTGGGCACGCCGTGACCGTGCCAGCTGGTCGGGGGTCACACCGAGGTGGTCGTTGAACAGGCGCCGCAGGTGGCGCGACGAGACCGCGAGGCGCGCGCCGAGGGCGGCCTCCGTGCCCTCGTCCAGTGCGCCCTCGATGATGAGCTGCACCGCGCGGCACACGAGCTCGGGTGAGTGCGGCCCGATGGGGCCGGCGATCCGGTACGGACGGCATCGCAGGCAGGCGCGAAAACCCGCGGCCTCGGCAGCGGCCGCCAGCTCGAAGGTGCGGACGTTCTCGGCCAGCGGCTTCGCACCGCATCCGGGGCGGCCACAACCGGTCCACCAGTACCCGCAGGCCGTCGGCCGCTTCCGGTGGATCGTAGACACGGCGCACACGGAATTCTGGCCGGGACTGCATCATGGACCTCCTCATCACGGACCTCCTCATCACGGACCTCCACGAAAGTGGCGCCGGCCCCAGTCCATAACCCTCGCCGTGCTCTCGCCAGGCGGGATCGAGCGGAACAGGACGACGTTTGGAACTGGTTCCGTCGATGCACTCCCGGAGCAGGTCGGCCTGGCCGTTGGGCCGTGCGTACTCCTCGATCATGTGGGTGAGGATGTAGCGCGACGAGAACACCGCATCGCCGGAACGGCCGGTGGCGTCGAGGGACTCGGCGGCGTTCACGACGGCCCGGGCCCGTGCGCACGCCAGTGCGGCGAGAGCGCGCGCTCCATTGAAAACACGTGGTGGATGCCGCGCGTATCGCCGATGATTGCCAGGATGTTCGTGAACCTGCTGGGGTGCGATGGAGACTTCGATGGCGCAGAGTCCGACCCCGGGGTCAGGCGGTCACGCCGACCCGGTGCAGGCGGTGGCAACCGCCCAACCCCTTGAGGTCGCCTGCGACGAGTCCGGTTCTGATGGCGAGAATCTCATCGGTGGAAATACTGATGTGTTCGCACATGCCGGCGTGCAATTGACCTCCGAGTCGGCGGCCGATCACATCCAGGAGATACGGAATCGAGTGCGTTCTCCGGCGCAGGAATACAAGGCGAATCATCTGCTCCGAGAGAAGCATCGACCGGTCCTTACCTGGCTGCTAGGGCCATCGGGGCCAATCCACGGAAACGCTCACGTACATCTGACCGACAAGCAATTCTTTGTCGTCGGCAGAGTTGTCGACCTGCTCATTGGAGAAGCCGAGCACGCGACAAGTGCAAGTCCGGGCCAGGATCAACGCGCCAAGGCCATGGTTGTCACACTGTATCGCGAGGGTCAGCGTACGTTCGGGAGTGAACAGTGGCGGGACTTTCTGGAAGCGTCCATCGGCCTGATGCGTGCCAAGAACCGTTGGGACGTGAAGACGCCGGTCGACTCGTTCTTTCGCGTGGTCGACGTCCTGTGCCTGGCCGGCGCGGGGGACCGGATTGGCGAGATCATGGAACTGATGCGGCAGGCCCGGCCACGCGCTGAGGCTTTCCGGGCGCAGATTTTCGACAACCCGAAGATGATTCCGGCACTGGACCCGATGATTCCAGCCATCGTCCAGACCGTCGCCTACTGGGGTGAAGGCGGAAGGCCCGTTTCGATCGTCCACGATCGGCAGAACGCGTTGACGGAAGAGCGCATTGCATGGCTCAAGGAAGTATTCGGAAAGCCGCACCCTGCGCATCTCGCCTCGTCGCCCCGAGGTCGATTGACCAGCCTGACGTTCGTCGACTCACGCTCGGATCCACGCGTTCAGCTTGCCGACTTCCTCGCCGGAGTCGCGCGAAAGATAGCGTCGGACGAACTCAACCATCGGGGCGACGCAGAACTCACGGCGTTGCTGCGACCATATGTGGACTCGTTCTCCATCTGGGGCGACGACCGCAGCTGGTCCCTGCTGGGGCCTGCGTTCACAGGCGATCCATCGTCGTAGACCGTGACCTCACGGCGTGAAGTCGACACCACACCCCGCGTGCCCGAGGTATCGAGACTGCGCGTTGACCAGGTCGGGGCCGATCAGTCGGCCACCCGGCGTCAGAACGGCCTTTGGTCCGCCGGGATCTGCACGAGGATGGTGGCGCGTTTTTCGGCTGGAGTGGTTCCCTGGCGGGCAGCCCAGGCCTCGTCGGAGCGCATCCATGCGGGGAGGCCCGGTGGCAGATCGCCTTCGGGGATGGTGCCGAGGTCCGCGGCGGCCAGGGTGCTGCCGTAATGGGTCAAGGGGCGGTCGGTGTCAGGTGTGACCGTGCCGTGGAGCGCGTCGAGCGCCGCGTTCCAGTTGGTGAGGAGCTTGGCCATCGCCTGGGCCGGGTCGGTGCCGGAGGATGCGGCGCTGTCGGGGTAGGTGGGGTGCAGGATGTGCTGGTAGGCGCCGGTGTAGGTGGCGCCGGACGGCGTGGTCCGCCAGGTGCTGACAGCGGTGTCGGCCAAGCCGCCGAGGGCGATGACGGCCTGGATCGGGTTGTGGGCCGTAACGGCGTCGAGCCAGGAATGACGGTAGGCGGCGATGGCGGGGTCAGTGGCGTGGGCGTTGCCGGCGTTCTGGCCGTAGACGCTGTACAGATACGTGTTGACCATGACGTAGCTGCTGTCGATGCCGAGTTTGCCAAGGAAGCCCTGAAAGCGGCGGCCGGCGGTGCCGACGAGGATGCGCCGGGTGATGGCCTCGTGGGCGGCGGGGTCCTGGCCGATGACCAGGACGCGCGCGGTGCCGTCGAGGCGTCCGCGGTGGAAGATCGGACCCCACTCGACTCGGAACTCCTTGGCCGGGTAGGTCTCCGGGCCCGGGTAGGTGTGGGCCAGAGTTGCGTACGGCTCGTGGGCGTAGCCCGGGTCGAAGTCATGCACGTGGGGCTCCTACTCCATGCGGACGACCATATCTCACAAATAATGACATCTCGGTGAAGTCGCGGCATTGTGGCTCGGAGGTAATGGTTCACCCGCTGCGGTTGTCGCCCCTTGTGGGCGAGGCGAAGGGATGCACATATGCCGCCCCCAGCAGATGCCCCGGACGAGTCGCGGTTCGCGCTGCGAGGACGGCTTGTCACTCTCGACCCGCGTAACTCCGTTGTGGACGACGGTGTCCTCTACATACGTGGCAGCACGATCGAGGCGATACAGCCTGCCCGGGCGCCCGCACCACTGGGGTTCGAGCACATCGTCCCGGTCGACAGCGGCGGGACCATCTATCCCGGGCTGATAGAACTGCACAACCATCTGCCGTACGACGTGCTGCAACTGTGGCCGGTGCCCAAGCGGTACAGCAACCGGTCGCAGTGGGGCGGCAGCGGGAACACCGAATACCACCGCCTCGTGACGGGCCCCATGACGGTGCTCGGCCAGGATCCCCACCTGATGCCGGCCGTGGTCCGCTATGTCGAGGCCAAAGCTCTGGTCAACGGGACGACGACGAGCCAGGGCATCGCCCTGTTCAGTAACGCCGGAGCCCGCCGGATGTACCGGGGCATCGTCCGCAACGTCGAGCAGACCGATGACCCCGCACTGCCGGAAGCCGGCTCCCGGATCGCTGATGTCGAGGCTACGAACGCCGAACGGTTCCTGGCCCGGCTGCGGCAGCCGCACCGGCTGCTGCTGCACCTGGCCGAGGGCACCGACGCCGCCGCCCGCGCTCACTTCCAAGCCCTGGAGTACCAGCCGGGCCAATGGGCGATCACCGAAAACCTGGTCGGCATACACTGCACCGCGCTGACCGCCGAGGACTTCCGGATCCTTGCCTCCCACGGCGGTTCGATGGTGTGGTCACCGCTGTCGAACCTGTTGCTCTACGGGAAGACCGCGGACATCGCAGCCGCCAAACGGGCCGGTCTCCGCATTGGACTGGGGTCGGACTGGGCCATCTCGGGGAGCAAGGGGCTGCTGGGAGAACTCAAAGCCGCCCGTCTGGCCTCCACGGCCGGCGGAGACGTGTTCTCCGACCGCGAGCTGGTCGCCATGGCCACCCGGGATGCGGCCACCATCCTCCGCTGGGAACAAGTCCTCGGGTCGTTGCAGCCCGGGATGCGCGCCGACCTGCTCACCATCGCCGGAACCAAGGGCGATCCCTACGGTGCCCTGATCGACGCCCGGGACACGGACATCACCCTGGTCGCCATCGACGGTGTCGCCCGCTACGGCACCCGGCACCTCATGCAGGCTCTGGCCCCTGGCGTGCCGCTGGAGGACCCGGCCCCCGGGGTCCCCGGTGATCACGTGCTCAACCTGCAGCAGGCCTCCGCCGACCCCGTCGTCGCCGGGGTGACGCTGGCCGAGGCGACCAGCCGGCTCACGAAGGCTCTGGCCGACCTCCCGGCCCTGGCGGAGAGTGCGGCCCACCCGCATCTGACGGCGCGTCCGGACGGCGGCGTGCATTGGCAGCTGGCACTCGACGAGATCCAGCCCACCGGCGCGGAGCTGCGCCCCCGCCTGGCGTCGAGCGGCACCTCCCCGCAGGCGACAGGTCCGGAGATCAGCGCACAGCCCGCCCAGCAGGACGGACTGGTCCCGCTGACCCTCGATGCCCTGACCGCATCCGACGACGCCGCTTTTCTGGCCCTTCTCGCCAGCGAGCTCAATCTGCCCAGCACCTACGGAGCCCAGCTCTCCGAACTGCTGACCTGACTGACCCACTCTTCGTGTCACCTGTGCCGCTGGTGCGACCGCACCAGCGGCACTGAGCAGAGAGCACAGGACACCCACATGCTGGTCACCCAACTCGCCCCGGTCGCCGAGACCACTCAGATCACTCCGTCCCGGCTCAATCGGGTGGCCGCGGCACTGCAGAAGCAGGCCATCCGGGACTTCAGCCCGCTGTGGCAGATACCTGTCACGGTCGACGCCTTCGACAAACTCGACGACGTGCCCGTCGGCTACTGGCCGATGATCGTCAGGGACGACATCGGCCAACCGGGCGCGGCAGGTGTCCACATGGACAGCAACGGACAGCCGTTCTCGCTGATCGAGTACAGCGACAGCTGGTCGCTGACCGCCAGTCACGAAATGCTGTAAATGCTGGGCGATCCCTGGGGCAACCGGCTGGTGGCGGGTCAGTCCCCGAAGCCGGGGCAGGGAGCGGTGGAGTTCCTGGTCGAGGTCGCCGACCCGCCGGAGGCCGGCAGGGGACGCGCCGGTACCGGTTTGTGCGGCCTTGCCCAACGGGGAGCCGTCGGCTGACCATTGCCGCATCACAAGCTTGTCATGTACCGTTCAAGTGCGCGTCGCCCGGCTGACCTCCGGGCGCTGTTCTACGCGCGAAGACTGACGCCCGCACCGCCTCTGACCACCCCCTCATTGAGGTATGCCGGATGCTCGGATCCAGAAGGTCCGCTCGGGCAGAACCCGAATCCCACCTCGGAGTCCAGTTGGACCGGCGCCCTCTCCTCCTGGGGCGTAGCGCTGCAGAAGACGGGCAACTACACGCTGGACACGCTGACTTCGGGCAGCACCATCACCTACGGCACCAGCCCGTTCGGCCTCTCCGTCGACACGCTGAGCATCAGCTCCGACCACCCCAAGGCGATCAGTGACGCCACCAACCCGGTGCTCAACGGCTCGTTCGGCAAGGTGACGGGCAGCCTCATCGCCAGCGGCACGACGTTCACCCTCAAGCCGGCCGACAACTCCGCGGTCAAGGGCCTGCTCTGGCGTACCGGTTACAGCTCCTCCGGCACCACCGGTGCCTTCTTCGCCACCAGCACCTTCGGCAGCGGACGCGTAGCGGTCTGGGGCGACAGCTCGCCGATCGACGACGGTACCGGCCAGCCGGGCAACACGCTCTACGACGGCTGGAACGACTCC
This sequence comes from Streptomyces sp. PH10-H1, assembly GCF_030063355.1. Taxonomy (GTDB): domain Bacteria; phylum Actinomycetota; class Actinomycetes; order Streptomycetales; family Streptomycetaceae; genus Actinacidiphila. The sequence goes on along the minus strand of NZ_JASISZ010000077.1, from coordinate 19,583 downwards.
TCCGCGACCAACGCAGCCGTCGCCCTGAACGCCACCGAATGGCTCTTCGGCGCGACCGGCACCGGGGGAGGCGGCGGGGGTGGTACCTGCACCGCCGCCCAGCTGCTCGGCAACCCCGGCTTCGAGTCCGGCAGCAGCGTCTGGTCCGCCACCAGCGGCGTCATCACCAACAGCAGCGGCGAGCCCGCCCAGTCCGGCTCCTACAAAGCGTGGCTGGGCGGTAAAGGCGCCGCCCACACCGACACCTTGTCCCAGTCGGTGACCATACCCTCCGGCTGCGCGGCCACCCTCGGCTTCGCCCTGCACATCGACACCGCCGAGACCACCACCAGCACCGCGTACGACACGCTCAAGGCCCAGGTGGTGAACGGCAGCGGTACCGTGCTGAGCACCCTGGCCGGCTATTCGAACCTCAACGCGGTCGGCGGCTACACACAGCGCAGCTTCGATCTCAGTGCGTACGCCGGGCAGACCGTCACCATCAAGTCCACCGGCATTGAAGGCTCCAAGCTGCAGACATCGTTCGTCATCGACGACACGGCACTGAATGTGAGCTGACTGACCCGCGACGCCGGACCGGGCGGCCCCCATTTCGCGAAGGGCTACCCGTCGTCGAGCTTGGCGCGGATCTGGCCGGCATCGGGGTGGGAGAGGTCGTCGAGGATGATCAGGGCCGCCTTCCACGCCGTGTGGGCGGCGTCGGTGCTGCCCGCGGCGTGATGGACGTCGCCCAGGTGGGTGAGCGCGTTGGCTTCGCCGTGGCGGTCACCGATGTCGCGGCTCAGGCTCAAGGACTTGAGGTAGCAGTGGACGGCTTGCCGGTGGTCGCCGAGGTGGTGGTGCGCGTAGCCGATGCTGTCCCAGGTGGCGAGTTGCTGGCTGTGGTCGCGGAGTTCCTGCTGCAGGGTGAGCGCCTCTTGGCAGTGGGCGAGGGCCTGCCGGTGGTCGCCGAGCACGCCGTGGCACCAGCCGACCGTGCTGAGTTGCTTGGCGATTCCGGACATGTCGCCGGTCGGCCGGATCAGTTCCAGGGCCTGCTGGGCGTGGATGAGCGCGGCCTCGGGCAGGTCCCGCATGTCCGCCATCTGGCAGAGGTTGTGGTGGGTGCGCGACTGGCCGACCCGGTCGTCGAGATCCTGGAACGCCGTGAGGGCCTGTTCGTAGTGCGCGCGCGCCTCGTCGTGATGGTCCAGCCACATGTGCGCGCGGCCGAGCCCGCGATGGATCTGTGCCTGTGCGAGCCGGTCCGCCAGCCGGTGCGCCGCGGCCAGGCCGCCGCGCTGGACGGCGGCCCAGTCGTGCCAGTACCCGCGGCGTTCGAAGAAGTCCGTCAGCGTCTGGGGCAGTTGCCAGCGGTGGGTGTCGAACTCGGAGCCGGCGGCTTGCTCGATGACGGCGAGCAGCACGGGATATTCGGCGGTCAGCCAGACCAGGGCCGCATCGTGATCCGCCACCGTCTCGGGGACCACACCGGGCTGGGGCCGGGGAAGAGGGATCGGGTCCCAGTGGAGGTTCATCAGCCGGGCGCAGGATACGGCGGTGTACAGATAGTGGTCGAGCATTCGGTGCACCGCGGTGTGCCGGGCGTCGTTGCTGTCCTGCGTGGCGACCAGCTCGGCCGCGTAGGCCCGGAGCAGGTCGTGGAAGGCGTACCGCCCCGGGACGTCCTCGGTGAGCAGGTGCGCGCGGGTGAGTTCGGCGAGCGAGCGCAGTGCCCGGTCACGGGGGACGCCGGCCAGTCCGGCCGATGCGGCTGCCGTGATGTCAGGGCCGGGGTGCAGGCCCAGCAATCGGAACAGTCGCGCGGCGTCGGCGCTCAGAGCCCGGTAGGACCAGGAGAACACCGTCCGCACATCGCTGGCCGGGTCATCGCCGTGGAAGGCGTCGAGTGCGCCGGCCGCGGCGCGCAGTTCAGCGGCGAGGGCGGAGAGCGGTAGCGCGGGACGGGTGGCGGCGCGGGCGGAGGTGATGGCCAGGGCCAGGGGGAGCCGGGTACAGCGGGTGATGATCTCGGTTACGGCGTCGGGCTCGGCCTCCGTGCGGCCGGCGCCCAGACGACGGGTGAGCAGGTCGTGAGCCTCGGCGACGGAGAGCAGATCCAGAGTCAGCGGGTGGGCGTCCTCGGCCACGACCAGCGGGGTGAGCTGGTTGCGGCTGGTCACCACGACCAGGCACCCTGGCGAGCCGGGCAGCAGCGGGCGGATCTGCTCGACGTCCCGCGCGTTGTCGAGGACCACCAGCACGTGTCTGCCGGTCAGCAGACTGCGGTAGAGAGCGGCGCGGGCGTCCAGGCCGGCCGGTATCCGCTGGACGGGGACCCCGAGCGCCGCCAGGAACCCACGCAGCGCGTCGGCAGGGTCCACCAGCAGTCCGCGGGGGTCGAAGCCGCGCAGATTCACGTACAACTGCCCGTCGGCATAGCGCGCGGCGACCCGATGGGCCCAGTGCATGGCCAGCGCGGTCTTGCCCACTCCGGCGGTGCCGGACACCGCCGAGATGACCACCGCGGGAGGCCGCGCGCGGTCCGGGCCGGAGAGCAGGCCGTCCAGGTGGGCGAGTTCGAGCTCGCGGCCGGTGAAGGTCGCGATGGCCAGCGGGAGTTGGGCCGGGGTGGTGCTCGGCCGTGCCCGCGCTGGGGGCGGGGGAGGGGGCGGAACGGCAGCGGTGTCCTGCCGCAGGACGGTGGCCTCGATATCGCGGAGCGCCGGGCCGGGGCCGATGCCGAGTTCCTGGGCCAATCGGCGCCGGGTGTGCTGGTAGTGGGCCAGGGCGTCGGCGGGGCGGCCGCTGAGGTGCAGGGCGAGTATCAGTTGGCCGGCGAGGCGTTCGTCCAGCGGCTGTGCGGCCGTGCGGGCCGACAGCTCGGGCAGCACCGCCGTGTGGTGTCCCAAGCGCAGCTGGAGGTCGACCAGGTCCATTTGGGCCGCGAGCCGTTCCTGGTCCAGGGTGTCGCGCAGGGCGTTGATCCAGGGGGTGTCCATGGAGGCGAAGGCGTCCCCGCGCCAGAGCCGCAGGGCCTGTTCGAACAGGGTCGCGGCGCGATGGTCGTCGGCACTGGTGCGGGCCTGCGCGATCAGCCGTCGGAAGGAGTACAGGTCCACGGTCGCGGTGTCGGCGGTCGTGAGGACGTAGCCGCCGTGCTGTCGTGCGATCTTCACTTCGCCGGTGGCGGCCAGGGCCTGTCGGAGGCGGGAGAGATAGCCGTGCAGGGTGCCGCGCGCCTGCTGGGGAATGCGATCTCCCCAGACCCGGTCCATCAGCTGATCGGTGGTCACCGGGTGGTTGACGTCCACCAGGAGTACCGCCAGCACACCGCGCTGCCGGGCATGGCCCAACTGCGCCGGCCGGCCGTCGATCCTGGCCTCGATGCTGCCGAGCACACCGAATTCCACCGCCATGTTGACCGTGCTCCCCCCGAGGCCGGACACCGCCCCCCGTCCTACCGGGTCCGGCAGACCGATTCAAGGATTGACAAAGTGAATCCCCTCGGCCGGCTGGATACCGTCGTTCTCCTCGGGATGTGCCCCGTTCCGACGAGTCGCAGGCCGGACCCGATACGAGCTCTCGGGCTGCTCGACCTCCGCGGTACGTCATCGACATCACCGGCGGAAAGAAGGCCGGTATTCGTCGTCAGCGCAGACGTGCTGTCTATTCCGCCGTCTCTCGCGGAGACCGCATCGTGCGGCGACACCGTCTACGAGGGGCTGCTCTCCCATCCGGCGATCGGCCCGTTCCTGGGCACCACCGGTATCTCCTCGACCTCGACCGCCGCTCCGTCGTGCCGCTCGGGGCGGTCGTGGCCAACTGGGAGGCCGTATGGATTACGTTAAGAGTTCTGACGGCCGACCTGGGTACAAACAGGTACAAAGTGTCCACTACGGACCGTTTCGAGGTGTGTGACCCGGGTGTCCTGGACCGATTGACCGCCGTAGGCGGTTTCCACGGCCGCGCAGCGGCGATCGTCGTACTTGACGTGCCTTTACGCTCCCTGCGTGCCGAAATTCGTGGATGCAGTCAAGCGTGTGGTGATCGGTCGGGCGTTGCCGAGTGAGGGGTTGCAGGAGACGCTGCTGCCCAAGCGGCTGGCGCTGCCGATCTTCGCCTCCGACCCGCTGTCGTCGGTGGCGTACGCCACGCAGGAGATCCTGCTCGTCCTGACGTTGGGCGGACTGGCCTACCTGTACCTGGCCTCGTGGGTCGCGATAGCGGTGGTCGCCTTGATGGCCGTGGTGGTGCTGTCCTATCGGCAGGTGGTGCGCGCCTATCCCTCCGGCGGTGGGTCGTACGAGGTGGTGGCCACCAACCTGGGGCCGTCCGCGGGGTTGGTGGTGGCCGCGTCGCTGCTGGTGGACTACGTGATGACGGTGGCGGTGTCGGTCGCCTCGGGGGTGGACAACATCATCTCCGCACTCCCGGCGCTGAACGAGTACCGGACGGTGATGGCCGTGGTGTTCGTGGCCCTGCTGGCGGCGGTCAACCTGCGCGGGGTGCGCGAGTCGGGGCGGGTGTTCGCCGCGCCCACGTACCTGTTCATCGCCGGTGTCCTTCTGATGTGCGCCACCGGCTTCATCCGCTGGATGCTGGGCGACGCACCGGTGGCGGAGTCCGCGGCCTACGGCATCCACGCCGATCCCGGGCACGACAACCTCGCCGGGTTCGCCCTGCTGATGCTCGCCCTTCGGGCGTTTTCCAGCGGCTGTACGGCGCTGACCGGGGTGGAGGCCATCTCCAACGGAGTGCCCGCCTTCCGCAAACCGAAGTCGAAGAACGCCGCGAGCACGATGGCCGCCATGGGCATCATCGCGGTGGTGATGTTCTCCGGCATCACCGCGCTGGCAATGATCGCCAAGGTCCACATCACCGAGAACACCTGTGACCTGACGGGGGTCGCAGGCGACTGTGCCACCACTCCGCAGCGGACCGTCATCGCGCAGCTCGCTGCGGCGATCTTCGGCGGTGACCACAGCGTCGGGTTCTTCTTCATCCAGGCCGCCACCGCGCTGGTGCTGGTGCTGGCCGCGAACACCGCGTTCAACGGCTTCCCGTTGCTGTCCTCGATCCTGGCCCAGCACCGCTATCTGCCCCGCCAGCTCCACACCCGCGGCGACCGCCTCGCGTTCTCCAACGGCATCGTCGCGCTGGCCGTGGTCGCCGGCGGCCTGCTGTGGGCCTTCCACGCCTCGGTCACCAACCTCATCCACCTGTACATCCTGGGCGTGTTCACCTCCTTCACCCTGTCCCAGACCGGCATGGTCCGGCACTGGAACCGCACCCTGAGCACCGAGACCGACCCGGCGCTGCGCCGCCGCCACCACACCGCGCGGGCGATCAACGGTCTCGGGGCGCTGGTCACCGGCCTGGTGCTGGTGATCGTGCTGGCCACCAAGTTCACCCAGGGCGCCTATCTCGCGGTGATCGCCGCGGTGCTGCTGTGGCTGATGATGCGCGGAATCCGTCGGCACTACGACAACACCGCAGCCGAACTCGCCATCACCGACGTGTCCGACCAGGCGGTGCTGCCCGCCCGGGTGCATGGCATCGTCCTGGTCTCCAAGGTCCACAAGCCCACGCTGCGGGCGCTGGCCTACGCCCGCGCCACCCGCCCCGACACGCTGGAAGCCCTCACCGTCGCCGTCGATCGCGACGAGGCCAACGCCCTGCAGGAGCAGTGGGACGCCTACGGGATCAACGTGCCCATCAAGACCCTGGAATCGCCCTACCGGGAAGTGACCCGGCCGGTCGTGGAGTACGTGCGCGCGGTCAACCGCACCAGCCCCCGCGATGTGGTCAGCGTGTTCATCCCCGAATACGTCGTCGGCCACTGGTGGGAGAACCTCCTGCACAACCAGTCCGCCCTGTGGCTCAAGAGCCGGCTGCTGTTCACCCCCGGGGTCATGGTCATCAGCGTCCCCTGGCAGCTGACCTCCTCCGAACGCAAGGGATACCGACCCGCCGGACGGGCCGCCGGTGCCGTCCGCCGCGGCGAACCCGCCTGGACCAACAACCACCCCGACGCCGAAAAGGCCGACGCCGAAAAGGCCGACGGAGAAAAGGCGGACGCCTCACCGGGCCCCGGCCCGAGCTGACGAGTGGACTCAGCCGGCCCACTTCTCCGGTCCGCCGCCGCGCCAGTCGATCAGCTTGGTCTCTTCGATCTCCTGCTCGTCCATGCCGGCCCGGCGAAGGAATTCCAACAGATCCGCCAGCCGGTAGGCGCGCCCCACGTCCTCGCCGCGAATCCTTACCCGGCGCGCACCGTTCACCGGCGGGAACACCACCACCGGCAGAGAATCCTCCATACATCCAGGATGCGGCCATCCGGGGGATACCGCGCGGTGGGAGGGGGTGGGCCACCGCCGGACCCATTCAGCGAAACGACGCCTTGGTGTCGGCTATGGAAGAATTCACGCAAGCCGATTGACCGCGGTATTTCTCCAGCGAAGGCGATACGCGCGTCATTCCATCGGGCAGGTGCGCTCGGCGCATCGGTTGTGGTGCTGAGCTGAATATGGAAGCTGGGGCGACTGCGGTTGTTCAGCTGTCCGGGCCGAAGGCGTGGGTGGTGAGGTGTGGGCCGTTGGCGCGGCTTACGAGCGGTATGTCGGACGGTGGAGCCGGGTGGTCGCGGCCGGCGGCGGCTGCGAGCGGCCAGAGTCTGCGGAGCGTGGTGAGCCCCGGTCCGTCGATCAAGGTGAGCCCCATGGGGATCACGACGATCATGCCGAGCATGACGATCAGGTTCACCAGTGCCGTCATCGCACCCACCCCCATGTTGAACACGTTCAATCATGTGCTTCGCGGCGGACTGTACGCCGTGATCTGAACGTGTTCAACATGGGAATTCCCGCGCAGCTGCGAGCCGATACGTCGGCGTTGCGGCACTGCGGCGCTGTGGCGCTGTGGCGCGTCGGCACCACAGTGCCGCGCCTCAGAGACCTGCCCGGCCTGCCCAGCCGGCGCCTACCACGGACACGGGACGGGTGATGTCCGCATCAGGCGTAGGTGTAGTGGGACGTGTGATCGAGCATGTCGGCCGGAGTGGTGTCGTTCCACGGCTTCATCGCCTCGTGGAGGTCGACGACGTTCGGCGTCTGCGCAGCGGGCACATAGGCGGACCCCGGGTTTCTGCGCTGCCAGTCGGCCCATAACTTGTCGATATAACAGTGATGCAGCCAGAAGACCGGGTCGTTGGGGGAGACCCCAGTGGCCATTTGGCCTCCGACCCACAGGTGGATGCGGTTGTGGAGATTGACGCCGCGCCAGCCCTCCAGATGGTTGCGGAACCCGTCGGAGGTGCTGTTCCAGGGCGCGGTGTCGTACACCGTCATGGCGAGAACGGAGTCCACCTCCGGCCCGGTCGGAAGTGGCCGGGACGCCGCGCCGAGCGAACGGCGCAGGTATCTCCGGTTGTCGACGCGTATGTTGATCGGCCAGTTGCCGGTGCTGAAGGCGAACGGCCCGCTGGTGACCTGGCCGTCGCTGCCGCGGCCGGTGCCGCCGAGGAAGTCGGCCGCCCACAGGGAGGAGCCGGCCGTGCGGTCCACCGTCCAGTCCCAATAGGGCAGGGTGACCGACGCGTTGATGCGCTGCAGCTCCTGCTCGAACTGCAGGAGAAACCTGCGGTGCCAGGGGAGGAACGACGGCGAGCGGTGGCCGACCCGTTCTCCGAAGTCGGTGTCGGACACGATGAATTCGTTGTGCGTGCTGACGAAACCGTCGTACCGGCCGCTGCGCTTGAGCTCCAGCAGCGCGCCGACTAGATCGCGCTTCTCGGCGGCTGTGAGGTTCGCCTGGTTCTTGCGGACTGCCATGGAAGTACTTCTCTCCTTCTTACGCGCTTACGCGGGGAATTCAGCTCATCGGAACGAGCGTGGCGCCCTGGAGTTCCTTCACGGCGGCGCGGGCCACGGTGCGCGGACTGGTGAAGGTCTCGTAGTGATTGATGACGCTGATCCACGTGCCATCGGCGTTCTGCATCACGTGCAGCTCCTTGCCGTCGATGAGGACGGCGTATCCGGGGCCGCCGTGGTGGTGCCCGCCTCCGTGCGTGGCCTGCCCCCGTATACGGCGGCCCTGGTAGATCTCGTCGAACGCTGCGGGTCCGCCGCTTCCCGCGGAGCGGGCACCGCCGGCTTCGGGCTCATCGCCGCGTCGGGCGGCGAGAGCCACCGGCGTGGACAGCGCGGTCGCGGTAAATGCGGCCCCGGCCACGGCCATGGCGCCGCGGCGCAGGACACGGCGGCGGGTGAGGTCAGACATGCACAATCCCCCTTGGATCGTCTCCTGTGGCAACTGCCCCAGGAGTAACGCTTCTTCGCGGGTGATCGAGAGTTCATGATCGCCCGTGGGCATGCTGGCAGTCCGGATCGGGGTCCCGGTAGGCGCCGGGGAGGGGTTGGCTGCATATCGGACAATCGATGCATGAATGTACAAAGTTGAATGGCGTGGATATTGCTCGTGGCACTTGCCAGAGCTGCTTGAGGCGGGAAGATCGACGGCGCTCAAGGAGTTTGGCAGGAAATACGTCTGCATTGGCATGGTTCCGTGACGCTTCTCACGGAAACAGGATGACGCAAAAAGTCCGTCGGCAAGCACCTGCGCACACGCCAGCTGACGTTGGAAGGACCGGGGGGAGACGGGCTCGGGCAGCGCACTATTGTCCTCGCCTATGACTGAACCTTCCTACCTGAGCGCCACCCGGGCGGCGTACGACATCGTCGCCGTCGACTACGCCGAGCTCTTGCGCACCGAACTCGCGGCCAAGCCGCTGGACCGGGCGATGCTGGCCACGTTCGCCGAACTCGTGGAGGCCACCGGTACCGGGCCGGTCGCCGATCTCGGTTGCGGCCCCGGCCGGGTGACGGCGCACCTGGACGCTCTCGGGCTGTCCGCCTTCGGCGTCGACCTGTCGCCGGAGATGGTCGTGGTGGCCCGTCGGGACCACCCGGACCTGCGGTTCGACGAGGGTTCGATGACCGCCCTGGATCTGGCGGACGGCGTCCTCGCCGGCATTGTCGCCTGGTACTCCATCATTCACACCCCACCGGAGCGATTGCCGGTGGTGTTCGCCGAGTTCCACCGGGTGCTGGCTCCGGGCGGCCACCTGCTGCTCGCCTTCCAGGTCGGTGACGAGCGCCGGCACTTCGAGCAGGCATACGGCCACGCGGTGTCGCTCGATGCCTACCGGCTGCCGCCCGACTGGGTCGAAGAGCTGTTGAGTCAGGCCGGGTTCGCCGTGCACGCTCGGCTGCTGCGCGAGCCCGAGAGGGCCGAGAAGAACCAGCAGGCCTACCTCATGGCTCGCAAGCAAGGGCAGTCGTAGGGCGCCGACCGGACCTCCTGGACCGCCTGGGTGGTAACGCAGTCCGAGGCGGGCTCCACGCTCCGGCCGGGCGCGCCGAGCGGCTGGGCGGTCGTGGCGGTCAGCTCGGCTGGGCCGCTGGTGCGGGGTCGCGGCGTAGTTGCGGCAGGAGCAGTACGGCGCCGCTGGCCAGGCCCACCGCCGCGAAGACCCACCAGGTGTGGCGGAAGTCGTTCAGGGCGCTGGCCGGGGTCGGGGTGCCCAGTACTGCGACGAAGAGGCTGATGCCGAGCACGGCGCCCAGTTGTCGGAAACTGGAGTTGATGGCTGAGCCGATTCCGTAGCGGGCCGCCGGCAGCGCGGCGACCGCGGCGCCGGACTGGACGGGGAGAGTCAGTCCGATGCCGAGACCGATGAGCAGCGTGCAGGGGAGCCAATGAGTGGCCCAATGCGGTGAGTTGCCGACCAGAAGCGCGAAGCTTGCTGAACCGACCGCCCAGGACGCCGCGCCGGCCAGGAGCACAGGACGATGGCCGATAGCGGCGGCCAGCCTGCTGGTCGAGCGGGCGATCGCGGTGACGACCAGGGGGCCGGGGGCGCCGGCAAGGGCGGCGGCGAGAACCGAGTAGTGCCATACGGTCTGCAGGAAGATGACGTTGCCGAGCAGCATCCCGTAGAACGCGGTCGCGAACAGCAGGGTCGCGGCGTTGGTGAGGCGGAACTGGTGGACCTTGAACAGGGAGAGGTCCATCACCGGATGGGCGGCGACCGAGGATCGCCACAGGAAGACGGGCAGCAACGCCACGGCGAGAACGCATGCGCCGATCACCCGGGGGTCGGACCAGCCCCAGGCCGGGCCCTCGATGATAGCGAGGCTGAGAAGCGCCGGCATGGCGGCGATGAGCAGGGCGCCGATCGGGTCGGGGATACCCGCGGCATGGGGGTCGACGGTCTCGCGGAGCAGGCGAACGCCGAACAGGATGATCAGCGCGGCGATCGGTACGTTGACGAGGAATATCCACCGCCATGAGGCGTACTGGGTGAGCAGTGCGCCCAGGGTGGGACCGAGGGCTGCCGCTGCGGCACCCATCGCGCCCCAGGTGCCGACGGCGACGTGACGCCGGTTGGCCGGGAACTCGGGCAGGATCAGGGCCAGCGAGGTCGGGACCACGAACGCCGCGAATACGGCCTGCAGGGCACGGCCGACGATGAGGATCGAGATGTTCGGCGCGATGCCGCACAGGGCGCTCATGGCGGCGAAGCCGGCCAGTCCGATCAGGAATGTCCGCTTGCGTCCGTAGCGGTCGGCCACCCGGCCGGCGGGGATGAGCATGGCCGCGAAGACCAGGCTGTAGGCGTTGAGCACCCAGGCGAGGTGGCCGGTGGTGGTGTGGAAGCTGTGGCTGATCGTCTCGAACGCGATGTTCACGATCGTGGTGTCCAGGAACACCATGAACACCCCGAGGCTGCCCAGAGCGAGCACCCGCCGTGCGTGCCGCTTGGCCGCACTTGCCTGTGACGGAGTAAGTGCCGCAGCAGCGCCGGGACTCGATTCGTCCGCTGTCTCGGCGGGGGCAGGTTCCGACGTGGTCATGGTGTCCCTCGGCAGGCGGTGTGTTGCGATGTCCAACTTACTGAGCGGACGCTACATGAGTGGGTTGGAAACAACAACAGAGTAGGCTGGGGGAATGGAGAAGACAGGGAAGAGCGAAGGGAATGGCGCACTGTCGGTCATGGCGGACCAGCCCGTTGCGGTCAGGCCGTGCCCGATCGCCGCGTCGATGGACGTCCTGGGCGAGCGGTGGTCCCTGCTGGCCATCCGCGAAATGGGCTACGGCGTTCATCGCTTCTCGAAAATCGCCGGCTTCACCGGCGCCTCGCGCGACATCCTCGCCGACCGGCTGCGTAAGCTCGAAACCGCCGGCATCGTTGAGCGGCGCCAGTACAGCGAACATCCGCCGCGCTACGAATACCACCTCACCGAAGCGGGCCTGGAACTGTTTCCGGTGATGCTTTCGCTGTTCCGTTGGGGTGACAAGTGGGCAGGGGAACCGTCCGCATTGACGCTTCGGCACGACTGCGGGCACAGCCTGGACGCCCACTACGTCTGCGATCACTGCGGACAGCCCGTCACCCGCGCCAGCCTCGAACCGGAGCTCGCACGAGGCCAATAGCTCTCCCCGGCTGGTGCAGTTGCCCCAGCGGGAGCCGCGCTACTGCTGATCACAGCGGCGGCGGTGCGCTGGTGGCACCTCTACGTATACAAGGTGCCCCTCAGCCACCTGGACATGGGCTCGTACACCGATGCCCGCGACATGGCGGGAACGGTGGTGGCCACCCATCTGAGCATCATGATCGCCGTGGTGCTGCAACTTCGCCATCGGGATCACCTTCGTGGTCTGGCTCCACGGGGCGCGCCTCAACACCGACCTGATCCCGGGGGCCGACCCGCAGTGGTCCTCCGGCTGGGCGATCGGGGCCTGGTTCATCCCGCTGGCGGGATTCGTGCTGGGCCCGATGGTGGTCGGTGACGTATCCCGGGCGAGTTCCGCGGGCCGCACCGGACGTGCGCCGGCCGGTCTGCTGATCGCCTGCTGGATGCTGCTGTGGACTCCGGGCATGATCGCCGCGGGCATCGGCAGCGTGGGTCAGGACCGCAAGGGGGCACAACAGATGCTGCACTTCGTCGCCCCCGGACTGACCGCCGCCCTTCTCGCCCTCCTCTGCCTCCTGGGTGCCGTCCGCTCGGTGACCCGCATCCCGCAGGTCGTCGTCCTGCTGCCATGCGGCGACCGTCTGCGCGGGGAGGGGGAACTCCTGCTGCCCGCACCACATGGCGACCTCCGAGGAAGAGGCCGGCCAGCTCGCCACGGTGACCGCGTGGGCCGCAGCGAAGGGAAGAAGATCCATGCTTGTCCTCTCCATTCCGGGACTGCCTGTGCCCTGATCCGTCAGCGGTCCCGCGCGGGTCCCCGGTCGGGGGCCAGGGGCCCTGGTCGGGTTGCGTTGTATCCGTTGTATCCACAAGACGCGGGCAGATGTGGCAGGTTGGCCGTATGGCGAGTCGAATGCTTCCCGGGCGCGTCGGTGACGTCGATCTGTTGGTGGAGACGGTCGCCGCCGCCGGATCGGAATCCACCTCGAGGCTCCAGGACGCGGGCGGGCGGGTGGTGGACGCGTTCGATCACGCACGCGATGCGATCGTGGAGATTGCCTCATCGACCGCGGAGGCGATCCAGCGGCTGGGCGACCGCGCGATCCGTCCGGAGCAGGTGGAAGTGGAGTTCGGACTGAAGTTCTCCGCGCAGGGCAATGTCGTCGTGGCCGGTACCTCGGGCGAGGCGTCCCTGGTGATCAAAGTGATGTACCAAGCAGCACAGGCGCATCCACATCCGCAGCCGGCGCCGCAACCGGCGTCGGTGCCGTAGGCGTGCGGGACGGGACAGCATCGGGAGTGATGTGGGGGACGTGACCCGTGACCTGCGGATTCCGGGGTTTCTGGGGCGGATTCTCGATCTGGACGGTGCGGCGGTGGGCACGTGCTTCCAGGTGGCGCCCCGCATCGTCGTGACGGCCTGCCATGTCCTGGCCGACCTGGGGTGCGATCGGATCGGGGCGCGGGTGGCGTCGGACGCACTGAACGGTTCCGCGGCACCCGCCCAGGCGGAGGTGGTGGCGGTCGACGCGGCGCGCGACCTTGCCGCACTGCGCAGGGCGGCGCCTCTGCGGGGAACGGTCGCGGGGCTTGCGCACACGGACACGGTCACCTTACTGACCGATGTGGTGGTCACCGGCGTGTCCGCGGTGGACGACCCCGGGCACGACTACCGGCACCTCGACGCCACCGGCACCTGGCAGGGCGGGACGGTACGCGACACTCACGTGGCGCTGGGGCGGCTCGCGTCGTCCTCGGTGGTGCCCGGCATGAGCGGCGCGCCCGTGCTGCGGCTGTCGGACAACCTGGTCGTCGGAGTCGTCTCGGCCCGCTACAACAGCGCGGACGGCTGGCTGCGCGATTCGGTCTGGGTGGCCCGCATCGAGGACTTGGCGCAACTACTGGCCACGATTCCCGGAGTTGCAGTCGGTCCTCGGCTGGTCCTCGCCGACGAGGTGACTTCCGTCCTCTCCGTCCGAGCGGTCGACTCCGCCCGACCGCTCCACTCCGCCCGGCCGCCCGGCGCGTCCGTCCCCTTGGTCATCCCTCTGCCCGCAGCGGACGCCAGCAGGTTGCCGGAGGAGCCGCTCGCGCTGGGCGGCCCCCGCGAGGCGGCGTTGGAGGCGGCCAAGGTACTCACCGCCCTGGACGACTCCTGCCGCGGGCTCGGCGCACTCGACGAGGTGGTGGAGTCGCTGCTCGCCCAAGCCGCGCACGACGGCATCCACAGTGAGGAGGCCGTGCGCGACTTCCGCGCCAGGATCCGCGCCCGGGGCCTGGATCCCCGAGTACTGCTGCCGCGCATGGCGCAGCACGACGAGGCCGTACGGCGCTGGGCGCAGCCGCTCAGCGGCGGCACGGACCGGCCCGATGGGAGCGCCGCCTCCTCGCGATTACTGACGTCCCTGGTCCGGGTGCTCGTCGATGAGGTGTCCGGAGAGCTGTTCGCCGACATGTCCGAGGCCTGCCGTCGTCTGCTGCACGAGGGGCTGACGGACGGGCGGACGATCCCGCTCTCCGGCTTCCTCAATGCCGTGGCCGCACATCTGCCGCCGCTGCGGTCGACGTCGGTCGAGGCGGTTCTGGCCCATCCGGTCGGCCACTCCGGCTCGGGCGCCTCGTCGACGTCATCCGCCTCGGCGACCTTTTCGGCCTCCGCCGCCTCCACATCCTCGGCGGCCGCGCCGCCGGGCGGCGGCGCGATGGGCTACCGCCAGCTCGGCCTGACCGCCGTCGCCGTACAGATGTGCCGGCTCCCCGACCCCGAGCCCTGTCTGGCGGGCCACACGGACCTCGTCGCCACCGTTGTCGGCGCGATCGACCGGAGGATGTCCAGGCATCAGGCGGCCACCGCCTTCCTCTCGGGACAGCCGGGCGTCGGAACGTCCACCGTGGCCATCGAGGCGGCACGCCTGCTGATCCCGGCGTTCCCCGGCGGAGTGTTCCATGTGGATCTCCACGGCCTGGTCCCCGGCGCCCGCCGGGACGTCCGCACCGTGGTCAGGATCGTCTCCGAGGCGCTGAGCCTCGACCTCGGCTCCGAGACCATGGACGACATCAGCTTGATCGCCGCGTTCACCGCGCAACTGCACGACCGGCAGGTCCTGCTGGTGCTGGACAACGCGCTGGACGCCGCCCATGTCGCACTGCTGGTGAAAGCCCCCACCACGTGCGGAATCATCGTGACGTCCCGCGACCGCGTGCAGAGCTACGCACACCCGGGGCTCGTCTTCCGCGTCGAACCACTCGTCCGGGACGCATCCGTCCGCGTGCTGGCCCTGTGCGACGAGGGGCGTGCGCATGAGACCGGCCTGCTACACCGGCTCGCGTACCTGTGCGGCGACGTGCCGCTCGCGCTGCGAATGCTCGGCGCGAGAATGACCAGCCGCCCCGACCTCACCCTGGACTACCTCGTGCAGGTCATGGAAGAGGAGACCACCCGGCTCGACTACCTCGACGCGGGCGACCGGGCGGTGCGGGCCGCCATCAAACTGAGCTACGACAACTTGGACGAGGCCGCCCGCCGGGCCTTCCGGCTGGTCACTGCCGCCCCCGGATCGGCGGTGACGGGCGGAGAACTCGGGCACTGCCTGAGCACGTCCCCGCTGCGCCAGGAACTGCTGCTCAACCGGCTGGTGGACCGCAGTCTCGCCCAGTCGGAGATCGTCCGGTCCTTCACGGGGATTCTCCTCGCGACCTTCACGCTGTTCGACCTGGTCCGGCTCTTCGCCGGGGAGCGGCTGGCGGAAGAGGAGCCGGAGTCCACGGTGCGGGACTTCCGGTTCCGCTCCGTGACATATCTCCGGGACCGTCTGATCGAGATCACCGACCAGGCGGGGGAGGCCCAGCTGTCGGGAGAGCTCGACCCCACCCGCTTTCACGCCGCCGAGCGCCTGGCCGAGGAGGAGCAGTGGCTCGACCTCGCCACGGACCTGGTGGTCGCCCTGCACGTCCTCTACACCTCCCGCGGCGAGCTGGACGGCATCGTGGCGATCAATGAGACGCGTATCGAGTTGCACCTGCGGCACGGGCAGCCGGAGGAGGCGGTGAAGGCATGCCTCGTGAACGCGGATGCGCTGCGCGGCAAAGCCGGACCCCTGGCGGTGGAGTCTGCCCGCCGGGCGGCCCGGATCGCGCGCGATCACGGACTGATCGCCCGGGTCGCCGAGGCCGACTTCAAACTCAGCGTGCTCCAGTGGGAACAGGGGGAATTCATTGCGGCTTTGGAAGCCGGCGAGCGGGCCGCCTCGACGTTGACCGCGATCGGCCAGGAAGCGGCCGCCGTTCCCATCGCGAACAACAACTGCCTGCTGGCACGTACCGCGAACGATGCCGCCAAGGCCGTGAGATGGGGCCGGATGGCGACCGAACTGGCTGAGCGCTGGGGGAACACGGACGCGCAGGCGTCGGCGGCGCTGGAACGGGGGCTGGCGGAGCGGATGGCGGGGAAGCGGCTCGACGCCATCGCGTTGAGCCGTCAGGCTGCGACCCTCTACGCGGCAGACGAGCACTGGTGGAACGCGGCCGTCGCCTGCGAGAACGGGGCCTGCGCCGCCGAGGACATCGGTGACACCGCCACCGTCGTTGAGCTGCGAAGCCTCGCCGCCGACCACTGGGAACGCAGAGGGAGCCTTCCCTACTTGCTGAAGTCGCTGATCGGCCTGAGCGTCATCCACATCGCGGCCGCCTCCTATGAACAGGCCCAGCTCGTCCTCACCCGCGCTGCCCGCGCGGTGCGCGATCCCGATCCCGATCCCTCCTCCGTCTCTCCCTTGCTGCGAGCCGAGGTACTGCTGCGCCGAGCCGCGATCCAGCTGTTCCTCGACTCCGCCCCCGCCCACCCGGACGATGACCAGCCTCCCCCTCCCGTCCCGTCCGGCACCGATTCCGGCACCGGCACCGGAGCTGAGGAAGAGACCGATCCCGAGCTGGAACGGGTCCGTGATGCGCTCCAGCGGCACCGGGCGGGCACCCTGACCAACGCCGAGGCGCGCAAGCAGACGTACGCCCTCCTCACGGGATCCATTCGATTCCCGCCCGATCCGCTGCCCCCATGGCTGTACGAGGAACTCGGAAAGGAACCGCCGCCCCGCACGGCACTGGGTTCTGGGTGACAGTCCGGTCCGACTCACTTCGCCGGAGGCTTCTGCTGGGTCCAGGCCTGGGCCATGGCCTGAGCGACGTCCGGAGTAAGGAACTGCGTGACGGCCGGGTCCACTTCACCGAATTCGTCCGTGTACCGCTTCATGAAGGACGCGAGCAGCCTCCGGAGGAAGAGGCCCGCGATTCCCATGGGGACCATCGCTGCCGCAATGAACAGCAACAGCATGTCGCCGAAGTTCCGGTACAAAGTGGGCCAGTAGCCCAGATCCGAAGGGAGAGCGACGATTCCGACGTTCCCCGGGTCGTACGCGACCTCCACCGCCTCGCCGCCCTGAAGATGCGATCCGAAAGCCAGCGGCGATTCGACGGAATGGCCGCCCGAAGGGGTGGAGCGCACCCGGCAGTTGGTCAATCCGCGGTCACCGTGTTCATCGGTGGTGGCCTGCTCGCATCGTGTGACGGTGCCTTGCGTGTGGGCCCCGTGGCTTGTCAGGGCGGATGTCACCTTGGCGTGGCTGGGTACGGTGTACAGCACCATCGTGAGGAACCCGAGCAGTCCCACCACGATCATGCAGATGGACGTGATCCCGGGGTATCTGAGCAGATGGCGCGGACGTTCGGACTTCGTGCTCATCGGCTCCCTGTCGTGAACGCTGATCCTCACAGGAACGTGACGTCCCTACCTTCCCACGCACGCACGCGACAGGAGCCGACCTCACCCGCTGGTCAACGTGGTTTCGCCGGCCCGGGCCCGCGCCCTGAGCCCACCGGTCTCCTGTGGCCGAGGCGTCCGCACAGCCCCGCGCTGATCGCCCGGCTGGTCCGTTGCGCGACGTCAGCGAGCCGTTCCAGATTGTGTGAGGGATCCGCAAGCACGCACAGAGATGCCACCGGGGTACCGCTCGCGCCGTACAGCGGCGCGGCAACGCAGCACACCCCCTCCACCACCTCCTCCCGGTCGAACGCGACCCCCCGTTCCCGGATCTCCGCAGACTCCTGCCGCCAGGAACCGGGCATCGGCCCCAGCGGCAGGGCGGGATGCGCGGCGGCCACCAGGACCTTGCCCGCCGCGGTGAACCACGGCCAGGTCACACCGTTCTGCAGCGAGCCGAGCACATCATTCGCCTCACCGGGCGCCCAGTTCAGAACCAGGGTCTGCCCCTCCCACAGCACGCTGATCCCCACTGTCACACCCGTGGCACCCACCAGACGACGTACCGGCTCCCGTGCCACGGACCGCAGTCCCGGATGCGGCTGCCATCCCTGCCCGAGCAGGAACATCCCAGGACCCACGCGGTAACTGCCGCCACACCGCTCCACCGCACCCAGCCCGACCAGCTGCTCCAGCAGCCGATATGCCGTCGTCTTGGGCAGCCCGCACTCCGACGCCAGCCTCGACAGCCCCGCCTCCCCGGCCCGCTCCACTGCCCTCAACAGTCCGAACGCGCCCTCCAGCACACTCCGCCCCCCGCCCCACGGCGGACACACCGACCCGCCACCGGACTCGGGCGCGCGACTTTCCTGCTTCTTCAACTGCCTCACCGACGAGACCCCCGTCTTCGGTGTCATCACATCACTGCGGGTCCTGTCGGAGACATCGTTGGCCGATGCCTCGGGCCGCACTTGTGGTCCCTCGTGATGGGTGCCGAATCCTGCTCGGCCCCACTGTGTCGGACCGGCCAAGGACAAACCTGGGATAATCCTTGAATCGGTCTGCCCGACCCGGTGGGACGGGAGGGCGGTGTCCGGCTTCGCGGGGAGTGCGGTCAACAAGGCGGTGGATTCGGTCGGCTATCAGCGTGCCGCCGAGCTGAGCCGACAGTGAGAGCGACCGTCCACGGAGGCCGTTCGCGTTTCTGCCGCGAGGTACTATCGTCGTCGGCCGAGGGAGAGGATGATCACCGCTATGGAGACCGCCGACTGGTGCGTCATCGGCCTGGGTACCGTCCTGGCCGCCACAGGCTTCGGCCTTGTGATGTCCGCGCGGGGGAACACGGAACCGGACGCCAGGGTGCGCTTCCGGCTCTACGTGGCGAGGACCTTGCCGCTGTTCATGGGCTTGAGCATGGTCGCCAACACGCTGCCGCGTCGCCTGGGCGCTCAGTATCCGGTGGTGATGGTCTTCGACGCCGTGGGTGCTGTGTTGGTCGTCGCCATGGGCGTCCTCCTCGCGACGGAAAGGAAACGGCTGCGCGCCGGACCGGCTCCCGCCCGGGTCGCTGGACGCCCGCCGGCTGAGGAGCCCGGTCGAGGCGTTTCGGTGTGAAGCGCCTCGGAGAGGCCGGGACCTCCGCCCTCCGCTCGTCGCATCCCGGACGGCGCCGGCCTGGGAGCTGGTGCTGCGGGCACGCCGTTTAGTGTGTGGGCATGACGTCGCAGGTCTATCTCTCCGAACTCTTCTCGCTGGACGGCAGGGTCGCCGTGGTGACCGGCGGCAGCTCCGGCATCGGCCGGGCCATCGCCGGCGCCCTCGCGCGCGCAGGGGCCAGCGTCGTGGTCGTCGCCCGCGGGAAGGCGGAACTCGCCGCCACCGTCGGCGAGCTGGCGGCCCACGGCTGCCCGGCGGCCTGGGTGAGCGCCGATCTGAGCACCCGCGGAGGCCTGCGCGCCGCGGCCGAGGAGATGGCCGCGGCGTTCGGGGAGCCCGACATCCTCGTCAACTGCGCCGGGGTCAATCTGCGGCCGCCGATGGGCGATCTGGGCGACGATGTGTGGGACACCACGATGGCGGTGAACCTGGAGGCGCCCCACCTGCTGGGGCAGCGGTTCGGGCCCGGCATGGCGCAACGGGGCTTCGGGCGGATCATCCACATCACCTCCCAGCAGGCGCACCGGGCGTTCGTCCAGAGCGGCGCCTACGGCGTCTCCAAGGGGGCGTTGGAGTCGCTGGCCCGTTCTCAGAGTGCGGTTCGCACTGTAATGCCGGGTTTGGTGTCGCTCGATGGGGTGGCGTTGGGGCGTCTCTGCCGGTCAGGCGTTCGGGGTTCGCTTGGGTGGCGGGATGAGTGGTCGCAATCCGTACCC
>NZ_JASISZ010000076.1 GCF_030063355.1 Streptomyces sp. PH10-H1 | reverse complement strand
ACACGTGGCGGCGCACAGCCGCGCGGGCGCGCTCGATCCTTCGAAGCGCCGCCTCGTCGGCCTCCTTGAGCGCGCGCCACACCGTAGGGAAGGAGGCGACTGGGCCGATGACCGCGCGCTGGTGCTCGAGCAGGCGGATGTCGCGGATGCACGTCGCCCCTAGCGCGATGGCCACCGCCAGGTCCACCAGTACCTGGCCCCGGTCGTGCAACGGATGGAACCCCCGCCGCCGCAACGCGCCCGACAATGCACTGGTCAGCCCGGTGCGCTCGGCCAGCAACCGTAGGTGAACCCCGCCGACGTGCCCGATCTGGCCCCTGCCGTCCGCCGACATGGCCAGACCCCGACTCCACTCGCTATCCTGCACGTGAAAGGTGCCTTCCGACCCGCCCCGATACGACCCTCAGCAAGTCGCATCCAAGCAGGTCAGAAGGCACCTCTTCTTTTCGTCTCACACTCCGTCAACAACCCCAGCCACTCTGGTGAAACGCCCAGGCCTGGCAGAACGGAGTGCCGAGAGGCCGTGGGGAGCCGCTGTGGTGGACGCTGCGGCGGCCGTGGCGACCGCTGAACTATCCTGCGGCCCGCGCCATGTTCAACCGCGCGAACGACCTTCTGGGTTCCAACTGGACGCTCCACGACCTGCGTCACACCGCGTCCTACCGCATGGCCCAGGACCCCGATTTGTCCCTCGTCGACGTCCAATGGGTCCTCGCTCACAAGGAACTCAGCACCACCCAGGTCTACCTCACCCCCAGCAAGGATGAGGTCATCAGCAACGTCCTGGCCCATCACGATCGGCAGGCCCGGCTCCGCGAGGCCCCGGCACCCGCCCAGCCAGCCCCTGGATACAACCCAGATTCGCTCGGCATCCTGTTCGGAGGCTCCGCTTGACCGTCGGCGCGCAGACCCAGGCCACATCCCCGCAGGGCACTTCAGATAGCTTCCGACCGCTCGCTGGTGCCGCCGGAGACGCTTTGCGGCTGAAGTTCCCGGCACGCTCGGTGCCGGAGTCCTGGCCCGCCAGCATGCACCCCCTGGAACAGGTCCTCGAACGGGTAGATCGACCACCACTGCGGCCCCCCGGGCACTTCGCCTGGGATTCCAGACGCCGCGGGGTGAACCGGATCTTGCAGTGGCTCGAAGCTTTCCCCGGCGAGAGCTGGCAGCAGCGCTGGCAGGCTTGTCCCGCGCTCGCCGAGCCGCACGAGTGGATGGAAGAGGCCAAAGCCTGGACGCTTCAGAACGTCGGCAGGCGGCCAACCAAGGCTGACTTGACCTCGGGAACGCTGGCCCTGCTCTGCGCCGACGTCGTACGGCCGGGCCTTCCATGGCTCGCGGCCCGCCGCTCACGGTTCCTTCGGGAAGCAATGGCCGCCAGTCGGGACCCAGAAGGCTTTGCGACCCTTGAAATCGTTGCAGGCGTTGATGACTGGTCCTCCAAAGTGGGCTTCGAGGCACGCAATCAGATCTCCATGATCCTCGCTGCGAAAGGCGGCTTGGTCCGCGATATTACCGTGGGCGATTGCCTGGAACTTCGGGATGCTTTCGACCTGGTCCGAGGTCGAAACAGCGGGAATCGCACTCTGTTTTATGTCTGGCTTCAGCGCATGGGAATATTCCCCTCTGACGCACCTGCGACCCTGCGTCAGCTGGAATCGCTGGCCGGGCAGGTGAGCGTCGAACGGCTCGTCGACCGCTACGGACTCAAATGCCCGGAGATCCGGGACCTAATCGTCGCCTACCTGAAAGAACGGCAGCCCGCCCTCGACTACGGGACGCTGGAAGAAATGTCGCGGGCCCTTGCATCCAACTTCTGGGCAGATCTCGAACGGAATCAGCCTGGAATCGATTCCCTCCATCTGGCTCCGAAGGTCGCTTCCGAATGGAAGGAACGGATCAAGACAAAGACCGCTCGAAGGAAACAGCCGGACGGAACGATCGTCGAGGTGAAAAGTGTCCGAGCAAGCGCCGGTGCACTACTGATGCAAGTGCGAGCCTTCTATCTGGACCTCGCGGAATGGGCAGCGGAAGAACCTGGAAGATGGGGTCCATGGGTTGCCCCATGCCCTATCAAACCCGCAGAAATCTCAACCAAGAAGCACGAGAAACGGGTAAAGGCCAGGACGGACCAACGCACCCGTGAGCGGCTGCCAGTGCTCCCTGTCCTGGTCCGTGCTGCGGACCAGAGGCTCAAGGACGCTAAAGCCCGCCTGGACGCGGTGCGAGCGGCGCCGGCGGGCTCGTCTTTCACGGTCCTCAGCGAAACCTACACGAAGGCCATCGGCAGTAATCGCTGGAGGGATCCAGGTAAGACAACGGTCGTCTACGACACGGACGGCGAGCGCCTTGACCTGGGAATGGCTGAGCGCCGAGCCTTCTGGGCCTGGGCCTCCATCGAGTTTCTTCGCCATACAGGCGCCCGAGTCGAGGAGATGCTGGAGGCGAGCCATCACAGCATCGTGCAATACACACTTCCTACGACGAGAGAGATCGTTCCTCTCCTCCAGATCGCTCCCTCGAAAACCGACGAAGAGCGTGTCCTGCTGGTGACCCCAGAACTTGCTGATGTTCTCAGCGCGATCGTTACAAGGGTTCGCAACAGCACGGGAGCAATCCCGCTAGTCGCCGCTTACGATCAGGCAGAGAAAACCTGGAACCCTCCGATGCCGCTTCTTTTCCAATGGAACGTCAGCGGACAGAACGTCCCAGTATCAGTGAACACCGTCCGCAACGCAATCTACGAGACGCTGGACTCGACCGGGCTGTCGGATGCGTCGGGGAATCCACTGCGCTACCAACCACATGATTTCCGCAGAATCTTCGTCACCGACGCCATCAGGAGTGGGCTCCCTCCACATATCGCCATGGTTATTTGTGGACACTCGAACATCAATACAACCATGGGTTACAACACTGTCTATCCTGCCGACGTGATCGAATCCCACCGTGCATTCATTGGTCGCCGTCGGAATTTGCGGCCAGGCGAAGAGTATCGAATGCCGACTCCCGAGGAATGGGAGTCCTTCCTTGGTCATTTCGAGCGCCGAAAACTCTCCCTCGGAACGTGCGGCCGCGCATACAATAGCCCTTGTGTTCATGAGCATGCTTGTATTCGATGTTCCATGCTGCTGGCCGATCCGCATGAGCGTCCACGACTGGTAGATATTCGTGACAACCTAATTGATCGGATTGCTGAAGCCGAACGCGAGGGATGGCTCGGCGAGATCGACGGCCTCGGGATCAGCCTCGCAGCAACCGAGGAGAAGTTGGCACAGCTCGACGCACAAGCCGCCAGGAAAGGGCAGGCTATCGAAATGGGCATGCCGACCTTCCGGCAGATCGCTGCCCGGTCCTCGACCGTCGCCACACCCCAGGAGTCCTCGTGACGAGGGTGGGTCCTGCGCTACCGGCAGGACCCACCCCCTGGTCAGGCGGAGGACGAGCTGCCGTCCTCGCGCTCGGCTTCGTCAGCCCGGCCCGGATCGCCATCACGCCGCGAGCGGGATCGGCGGACCTCGGACGCCAGACTCAACGCGGCACTCAGGACACCGAGCACGCCGGCGACCATCGAGAGAACTTCCGTCACAGCAGGGCCTTTCGGACGTGGTGGTCCGATGCCCTGAACGAGGACATGGCAAGGCCGCGGACCACCTGACAGGTGTCCGCCCTCGCCATGAGCCAATACCGTGACGGGCCAACGTGATACACGAGGCGCGTGCTCGATGTTCGGTCTACTGGCAGTCCGCGCCAATGATGGCGCCGACAGAGCTGAGGTAGTGCTCCGCAGTGAGCGGCCTCGTAAGGGCGCACTTCCTCTGACGCCCATGATGCCCCGATCAGCTACACCTGCGGTGCCGATTACCCAAATGCGGGGCGGAAGTCCTTAGTTCAGAGAAGGCACGGTGCATGCCAACGCGGCCTGCGATGTCCCGGCCCGGCTGGAGGCCCTCGGTTCGACGGCCGGACTCGACCGGGCCGCCCTGCACAGTCAGTTGGCGGCTGCGCTGTCCGTCGTGATCCACCTGGCGAGGGACCGCTCGGGGCAGCGCCGGGTCGCCGAGATCCATGTGCTGGAGCGCCGCGGCGACGGACTGGTGGTGACCGTCCCCGCTGTGGTGCGCGGTGCCCGGGGAGCCGCGGAGCGGGGGCCGGGCTGGGACCGGCTGGCGAGCCTGTGCGAGCGGGGTGCGTCATGAGGGCCGGGACCGGGATGGCGGCGCTGTGGGCCGCCGTGTTCTGCGCGGGAGCGGCCGGGTGGCTGCTGAGCGAATGGGATCCCGCGCTGCGCCGGGCACGGCTGATGCTCGTCGGCGGTCAAGCGCCGGACACCGTTCAGAGGTGGGGGCCCGGCATGTGGCGTGGTCTGGAGTCCTGTGGACGGGCGGTGCTCGCGCCGCTGCGGGAGCGGTTCGGTTGGCGGATCGGGCGCGAAGCCCTCTGTCTGCCCATCGGCCTGGTGCTCGGGTTGGCGGCGCATTCGGTACTGCCCGCCCTGGCCGGGGCCGCTGCTGTGCCGCTGGTCGGCCGCCGCCTGCGCGAGCGGGCCCGGCGCGGGGCGGCGGACCGGCGGGTGTCCGCCGTGGGGGCGCTGTGCGGCACGGTGGCAGGCGATCTGCGGGCCGGACGGCCACCGCACACGGCGCTGGCGGGTGCGCTCGAGGACGACGGCTGGCCAGACGCCCCGGAGCTCGTGGATGCCGCGCGGCTGCTGCTCGCCGCGGCGCGGTTCGGGGGTGATGTGCCGGCAGCGCTGCGGGCCGCCGCGCGCCAGGAGGGCGCGGAGGGGCTGGCCGCGGTCGCCGCCTGCTGGCAGGTCGCCGTCGACGGTGGCGCGGGACTGGCCGCGGGCCTCGACCGGATCGCCGCCGCCCTGCGCGCCGAACGCGACCAACGGGATGATCTGCGAGCCCAGTTGGCCGGACCCCGCTCGACCGCGCTGATGCTGGCACTGCTCCCGCTGTTCGGGGTGGTGCTGGGTGTGGGGCTGGGGGCGGATCCGGTGGGAACGCTGCTGGGCACCCCGACCGGGCTGGCCTGTCTGGTGGCCGGCGGGCTGCTGGAGTGGGCGGGGCTCGCCTGGACCGGCCGCATCGTGCGAGCCGCAGAGGAGTCCGGGTGAACGGCGACCGAATCCACAGCATGGGGACAGCCGTCTCGGTCGCCGCCGCCGTACTGTGCCTGGCCGTCACGGTGATCGAGGCCCGGCGTGAACGTGTCGCGCGCGGCAGGCTCCGGCTGCTGTTCGGAGTACGGATCACCAAGACTCCGGATGCCCGGTGGTGGACGCGGCTGCCGGTGCTGCGGTCCTGGTTTCCTGTCGCCGCGGTGGCGCTGGGTGCGGCCGTGTTCGTCGGAGGGGTCCCAGGTTGCGTGACCGGTCTGCTGGCCGCGTACGGGACGAGGCGCTGGCAGCGCCGCTCACGGAAGACCGGCGGCTCGGTCCATGACGAGGGATCCGGACGCCAACTCCCGCTCTGTGCCGATCTGATGGCCGCCTGCCTCGCCGCGGGCGGGGATCCGCGGGACGCGGCCGAAGCGGTGGGCCGGTCGCTGGGCGGTCCGCTGGGCGACGGGCTCATACGGGTCGCGGCCGAACTGCGGCTCGGAGGCGATCCGGTGCGGTGCTGGGAGCGATTCGGACAGCTGCCCGCCGCCCGGGGGCTCGCGCGCTGCCTGGCGCGCGCCTCCCACAGAGGTGTGGCGCCGGTCGATGAGGTGGCGCGGCTCGCCGCCGACTACCGCGCGGCCCGGGGCCGCGCGGCGCTCGGCCGGGCCCGGCGGGCCGGAGTGCTGGCCACGGCCCCGCTGGGGTTGTGCTTTCTGCCGGCGTTTCTGCTCGTCGGGGTGGTTCCGGTGGTGATGGGGCTGGCGGCGCAGATCCTCGCCGGCGGTTCGAGCTGAGTCGAGCCGATTCGCGTTCATGCGAGGCAAGTCGAAGCAATTCGAGCAAATCGAGCAAGTCGAGATGAGGGGGAACGTCATGTTGGTCCGGATGCTTCGCAGGACGGCCGGGCGGCTTCGGTCGGCCGCGGACGCGGGAATGACCACGGCTGAATACGCCGTCGGCACCCTGGCGGCGTGCGGTTTCGCCGCAGTGCTCTACAACGTCGTGACCAGCGGCGCGGTGAAGTCTGCGCTCAGCGGTCTGATCGAGAGGGCGCTCAATGTGTCCTTTTGAGCGACCGCCCGAGCTCCCTGCTGAGCGGTCGTCAGAGCCGCCTGCCGTGGCTCGCTCCGTAGCCCGTTCCCTGGCCCGTTCCCTGGCCCGTTCCGTGCGAAGGGACGAGAGGGGATTCGTCACCGCGGAGGCCGCCGTCGCCGTACCGGTCATGGTGCTCTTCACCGCGGCGCTGCTGAGCGGGCTGATGGCCGCGGCGGCGCAGATCCAGTGCGTGGACGCCGCGCGGGCGGGTGCGCGGGCCGCGGCCCGCTCCGAGCCGGAGGCCGCCGCGCTGGCGGCGGCCCGCGGCGCCGCTCCGCGCGGGGCGGCGGTCTCGCTGACCCGTGACGGCGAGCTCGTACGGGTGCGGGTCACCGCCCGCTCGCCGGTCCTGGAGGTCGCGCTGCACGCGGAGGCGGCGGCGCTCGCTGAGGACGCGGTCCGGTGAGCGGCGGGCAGCGGGGGGACCGGGGGTCGGCCACGGTCTGGGTCGCGCTGCTGATGGGGGTGCTGTGTCTGGCGTTCGGCGCCGTGCTGGTCATAGGCCAGGCCGTCGCCGAACGCCACCGGGCAGGCGGCGCGGCGGACATGGCCGCCCTGGCCGCCGCCGACCATGCGCTGGACGGTGCGGGGGCCGCCTGCGCGCTGGCCGCGCGGACAGCGGCGGCTCAGGACGCCCGGCTGGTGCAGTGCGACGTGACCGGTGAGGTCGCCGATGTCACGGCCGCCGTCGGCTCCGCGCGGGTCCGCTCCCGCGCCGGTCCTCCGGCCCGGGGCTGACCCTCGGCCCGGGCCTGACGCTCAGTCCCGGGCCTGATCCGAGCCCGGGGCCGGATCCGAGCCCTGGACCGGATCCGAGCCCTGGACCGGATCCGAGCCCGGGGCCGGACCCAGCTCCGCATCCGGTTCCGGAGTCGGTTCCGCGTCCGGGTCCGAAGGCGGTTCCGTTGCCAGGAGGCAGTCGAGGAGGCGGACGGCGGCCGGCTTGTCCAGGGGTTCGTTGCCGTTGCCGCACTTGGGGGACTGGACGCAGGAGGGGCAGCCGAACTCGCACTCGCAGGAGGCGATGGCTTCGCGGGTGGCGGTGAGCCAGCCGCGGGCGGTGTGGAAGGCGCGCTCGGCGAAGCCCGCGCCGCCGGGGTGGCCGTCGTAGACGAAGACGGTGGGGCGGCCGGTGTCGGCGTGCAGGGGGATCGAGACACCGCCGATGTCCCAGCGGTCACAGGTGGCGAACAGCGGGAGGAGGCCGATGGACGCGTGTTCGGCGGCGTGGAGGGCGCCGGGGAGCTCCTCGGGGTGGATCCGCGCGGCTTCCAGCCGGTCGTCGGTGACGGTCCACCACACCGCGCGGGTGCGCAGCGTGCGCGGCGGGAGGTCGAGTTTCGTCTCGCCGAGCACCTCGCCGGTGATCAGTCTGCGGCGGAGGAAGGAGACGACCTGGTGGGTGACCTCGACCGACCCGAAGTGGACCCGGGAATCGCCCCAGGCCTCCGCGATGTCGGTGGACAGGACGGAGATGGAGGTGGTCTCCCGGGCCATCGTCGAATAGTCGGGGTCGGCCTCCGCCACCAGGGCCACGGCGTCCTCGAGGTCCAGGTGCTCGACCACGTAGGTCCGGCCCTGGTGGAGATGGACCGCGCCGTCGTGGACGGAGGTGTGGGCCGAGGAGTCGTCGACGGTGCCGAGCAGCCGGCCGGTGGCCGCCTCGACGATCTGGACGGGCTTGCCGCCCTCGCCCCGGATGTCGGTGAGGTCCGCGGCGCGCTCCCGGCGGGTCCAGTAATAGCCTCCGGCCCGGCGCCGCAGCAGTCCGCGGCGTTCCAGCTGGGGGAGCAGGTCGGCGGCTTCGGGGCCGAAGAGCGGCAGATCGTCATCCGTGAGCGGGAGTTCGGACGCGGCGGCGCACAGATGGGGGGCGAGGACGTAGGGATTGTCGGGGTCCAGGACGGTGGATTCCACCGGACGCTGGAAGAGCGCCTCGGGGTGGTGGACGAGATACGTGTCGAGGGGGTCGTCGCGGCCCACGAGGATGGCGAGGGCGCCCTGCCCGGCGCGTCCGGCGCGGCCCGCCTGCTGCCACATCGAGGCGCGGGTGCCGGGATAGCCGGCCAGCAGGACGGCGTCGAGCCCGGACACGTCGACACCCAGTTCGAGGGCGGTGGTGGAGGCCAGGCCGAGCAGCCGCCCCGAGTGGAGATCGCGTTCGAGGGCGCGGCGCTCCTCGGCGAGGTAGCCGCCGCGGTAGGCGGCGACCCGGGAGGGCAGCGAGGGGTCGACCGCGGCCAGTCTCTCCTGGGCGATCAGGGCGATCAGTTCGGCGGCGCGCCGGGACCGGACGAAGACGACGGTGCGGGTGCCCTGCACGACGAGGTCGGTGAGGAGGTCGGCGCACTCGGCGGTGGCGGTGCGGCGGACCGGCGCGCCGTGCTCGCCCCGCATCTCGGTCAGCGGCGGCTCCCAGAGGGCGAAGGCCAGTTCGCCGCGGGGGGAGGCGTCGTCGGTGACCTCCGCGACCTGGACACCGGTGAGACGGCCGGCCGAGACGGCCGGATCGGCGGCGGTGGCGGAGGCGAGCACGAAGACCGGATCCGCCCCGTAGTGGGCGCAGAGGCGGCGCAGACGCCGCAGCACCTGAGCGACGTGGGAGCCGAAGACGCCCCGGTAGGTGTGGCACTCGTCGATGACGACGTACCGCAGCCGGCGCAGGAAGGAGGACCAGCGGGCGTGGGCGGGGAGGATGCCGCGGTGCAGCATGTCGGGGTTGGTGAGGACGTACGTGGCGTACTGGCGGACCCACTCGCGTTCCTCGAACGGGGTGTCGCCGTCGTAGAGCGCGGGCCTGATCGCGGAGCCGAGCGGTTTGGCGAGCTCCGCGACGGCCCGCCGCTGATCCGCTGCGAGGGCCTTGGTGGGCGCCAGATACAGCGCGGTGGCCCCACGGCCGTTCGGAGCCTCCGAGCCGTCCAGGAGGGCACTGAGGACCGGGGCGAGGTAGGCGAGGGACTTGCCGGAGGCGGTTCCGGTGGCGACGACCACCGATTCACCGCGCATCGCGTGGGCCGCGGTGTGCGCCTGATGCTCCCAGGGACGCGCGATGCCGGCCGCCCGGATGGCCGCAAGCACCTCCGGACGGATCTGATCAGGCCAATCGGCATGGCGACCGACCCGCGGGGGCAAGTGCTCCGTATGGGTGATGCGTGCGGCTCGGCCTGCCCCCGTGGCGAGCCGCTCAAGAACGGTGCGGGGGGACGGGCGGCCGTGCGCCGACTGCGGAAGTTGATCCTGGGCCATCGGCACTCAGTGTGTCACCGGCGTGACGGACAATCGCAGGAAGGCGTCGTGCTGGCCCGCTGTGAAGTGATTGAATGCCATCGCGGCTGCCGATCCGTCCCCTCCCCTTCGGTGGGGAGGTCCCCGGGGGCGACGCCGCTCGATGCAAGGTGCTGGAGGATCCGTGGACCTGTCCCTGTCGACTCGAACCGTTGGCGACCGTACGGTCGTCGAGGTCGGCGGCGAGATTGATGTGTACACCGCGCCCAAGCTGCGTGAGCAGCTGGTAGAGCTGGTGAACGACGGCAGTTATCACCTGGTTGTGGACATGGAGGGAGTCGATTTCCTCGACTCCACCGGTCTGGGTGTACTGGTCGGCGGTCTCAAGCGGGTGCGTGCTCACGAAGGCTCGCTGCGCCTGGTGTGCAATCAGGAGCGCATTCTTAAGATTTTCCGGATTACTGGCCTGACCAAGGTGTTCCCGATCCACACCTCGGTCGACGAGGCTGTCGCGGCGAACGACTGATCATCCCGATCGTCGCAGGACGGGGGTACCGGGCGGTTTCGTCGCCCGGACCCCTGTGATGCCCACCCATAGGAGCGAGGGGGAGGCCATGCCCACCGTAGAACTGCTCTTCAGCGCTCAGCCCGAGCACGTGCGCACCGCACGGCTCGTAGCGGCTGCGGTAGCGCGCCGGGCGGGGGTGGACGAGGCAGTCCTTGACGAGGTGCGGCTTGCCGTGGGCGAGGCGTGCAGCCGCGCCGTCGGCCTGCACCTGAGCAACGGCGTCGAGCGCCCCGTACGGGTGCTGCTGACCGAGGAGGAGAAGAAATTCTCCATCGAGGTCGGTGACGAGGCGCCGGGTGCCCCGGCGGGGTCTGTCCCGTCGGCGCGCATGTCCGCCGGCGATGACTCCGATGACGAGGGCGAGATGGGCCTTGCCGTCATCAGCGGCCTGGTCGATGACGTCGAGGTCACCGTGGGCGAGCACGGCGGAGTCATCCGCATGAGCTGGCCGACGGCGTCCGCCGCCGTGCACCCGTAGCCGCCGTCTCCCGCACGTTCCCCCGCCAACACTCTCCCCGTAGCTCCGTAGCTCCGTAGCTCCGTAGCTCCGTAGCCCCGGTGCCCCGCGCGGCGCCCCGCGGCCCTCCGTAGCCCCGCGCGGCTCCCGTCGGCCGCCTCGCCCCCCGCACTCCTGGCGAGCCGTCAAACGATCATTCGGGTGATCTTCGTGGGCGGTTTCGTGACGCCCGAATCTTCACCGCATTCGGTGGTTTACGCGCCCAAGAGGAATTTCGGCTTCCCCAGTGCAGGCGAATTCTGATCCCGCGCACTGTTTTGATCTAGTCCGGCTCCCTACAATCCGTCCATCTTTGCTCAGCTCGCTGAGCGTCGCGGCTGTGGGAGTCGCAGGAGCCGCGCGCCCATGCGCCAAACGTCAAGGAGGACGAATGGCGGGGCCACTTACCCCTCACACGCAGGACATCGCTCAGTCTCTGGCCGCCGGGCCGGTACTGACCGAAGGCAATCGCAATCTCGTGCTGATCATCGTGGTTGTCGCGGTGGCAGCACTGGCGCTCGCCGGAGTGCTGGTACGTCAAGTGCTCTCGGCGGACGAGGGCACCGACAGCATGAAGCGCATCGCCGCTGCTGTGCAGGAAGGCGCGAACGCCTACCTCGCACGGCAGTTCCGTACGCTGGGGATCTTCGCCGTAGTGGCGTTCTTCCTGCTGATGCTGCTGCCCTCGGACAGCACCTCGCAGCGGATCGGCCGTTCGGTGTTCTTCCTGGTGGGCGCCGTGTTCTCGGCGGTCACCGGCTATGTCGGCATGTGGCTGGCGGTGCGCGCCAATGTGCGCGTCGCGGCGGCCGCGCGGTCGGCCACGCCCGCTCCCGGGGAACCGAAAGCGGATCTGACCGATGTCTCGCACCGCGCGATGAAGATCGCGTTCCGTACCGGCGGCGTGGTCGGAATGTTCACGGTGGGCCTCGGCCTGCTGGGCGCTTCGGTCGTCGTGCTGATCTACAAGGCCGACGCGCCGAAGGTGCTGGAGGGCTTCGGATTCGGCGCGGCACTGCTCGCGATGTTCATGCGTGTCGGCGGCGGCATCTTCACCAAGGCCGCCGACGTGGGCGCCGACCTCGTAGGCAAGGTCGAGAAGGGCATCCCGGAGGACGACCCGCGCAACGCCGCCACCATCGCGGACAATGTGGGCGACAACGTCGGTGACTGCGCGGGCATGGCCGCCGACCTCTTCGAGTCCTACGCCGTCACCCTGGTCGCCGCGCTCATCCTCGGCAAGGTGACCTTCGGGGACGCCGGCCTGGCCTTCCCGCTGCTCATCCCCGCGATCGGCGTGCTCACCGCGATGGTCGGCATCTTCGCGGTCGCGCCACGCCGCTCCGACCGCAGCGGGATGACCGCCATCAACCGCGGCTTCTTCATCTCCGCCGTCATCTCGCTGGTGATGGTCGCCGTGGCGGTCTACCTCTATCTGCCGTCCTCCTACGCCGACTTGAAGGGTGTCCCGGCCGACATCGCCGGCCACTCCGGCGACCCGCGCGTCCTCGCGCTCGTCGCGGTCGCCATCGGCATCGTGCTCGCCGCGCTCATCCAGCAGCTCACCGGCTACTTCACCGAGACCAGCCGCCGTCCCGTCCAGGACATCGGCAAGTCCTCGCTGACCGGCGCCGCCACCGTGGTCCTCGCCGGAATCTCGATCGGCCTGGAGTCCGCGGTCTACTCGGCGGTGCTGATCGGGCTGTCGGTCTACGGGGCGTTCCTGCTGGGCGGCACCTCGGTGTGGCTCGCGCTGTTCGCCGTCGCCCTGGCCGGCACCGGGCTGCTCACCACCGTCGGCGTGATCGTGGCCATGGACACCTTCGGCCCGGTCTCCGACAACGCCCAGGGCATCGCCGAGATGTCAGGGGACGTGCACGGCGAGGGCGCCCAGGTGCTCACCGACCTGGACGCCGTCGGCAACACCACCAAGGCGATCACCAAGGGCATCGCCATCGCCACGGCCGTGCTCGCCGCGACCGCGCTCTTCGGCGCGTTCAAGGAGGCGATCGACACCGCGGTCGCGGGCGCCAACATCTCCGCGTCGGACATGAGATGGCTCAGCCTCGACATCTCCCAGCCAAACAACCTGTTCGGACTGCTGCTCGGCGCGGCCGTTGTGTTCCTCTTCTCCGGACTCGCCATCAGCGCCGTCTCGCGGTCGGCGGGCGCGGTGGTCTACGAGGTGCGGCGGCAGTTCCGCGAGCACCCCGGGATCATGGACGGCACCGAGCTGCCGGAGTACGGGGCGGTCGTCGACATCTGCACCAAGGACGCGCTGCGCGAGCTGGCCACCCCCGGTCTGCTCGCCGTGCTCGCGCCCGTGGCCGTCGGCTTCTCCCTCGGCGTCGGCTCGCTCGGCTCGTATCTGGCCGGCGCGATCGGCACCGGCACCCTGATGGCGGTGTTCCTCGCGAATTCCGGCGGTGCCTGGGACAACGCCAAGAAACTGGTCGAGGACGGCAACTATGGCGGCAAGGGCAGCGAGGCCCATGCCGCGACCGTCATCGGTGACACGGTCGGCGACCCGTTCAAGGACACCGCGGGCCCGGCGATCAACCCGCTGCTCAAGGTCATGAACCTGGTGGCGCTGCTGATCGCCCCGGCGGTGGTGAAGTTCTCCTACGGCGACGACGCGAACCTCGGTGTCCGCATCGGCGTCGCCGTCATCTCGATCGCCGTCATCGTCGGCGCGGTCTACATCTCCAAGCGGCGCGGAATCGCCATGGGTGACGAAGAGAACTCCGAGCCGGCGAAGGCCTTAATCGACCCGCCGCCGTGCGCGAGCGTCCTGTGTCATCGTTCGCGTCACTGTTCCTTGGTGCAAATGGCCCCATTAGGGGGTGAATCCCACTCCGGACTCGTAGTCGGCACCCGATTGGCGTGTAAGTTCCGGGGCCGTAGAGCCATGGAAGGGACACATCCGGTGAACAAGAAGCTCTTGGCTGCGCTGTCCGGTGCTGCTCTGCTCCTGGCATTGTCGGGATGCAGCAGCGACAACTCCAATAAGAAGCTGGACGCCTGGGCGAAGACTGT
This sequence comes from Streptomyces sp. PH10-H1, assembly GCF_030063355.1. Classification (GTDB taxonomy): domain Bacteria; phylum Actinomycetota; class Actinomycetes; order Streptomycetales; family Streptomycetaceae; genus Actinacidiphila. The sequence goes on along the minus strand of NZ_JASISZ010000076.1, from coordinate 23,998 downwards.
CTGCGACCAGGCCTCGGCACAGACGAAGAAGATCAACGACGCGAACACGGCGATCACCAAGGTCGACAAGAACGGCAAGCCGGCGGATGTGAAGGCGGCGGACTCCGCGGCCTTCCAGCAGATCTCCGACGCGTACAAGTCCCTCGCGGACATCGTGAGCAAGGCCGGGGCGCCACCTGTGGACAAGGGCGCGGACCAGCAGAAGAACTCGATCGCCGATCTGACCAAGGCATCGGCCGCCTACGCCGCGGTGAAGAGCAAGGTGGACGGGCTCGACGCCGGGGACCAGGCGAAGTTCGCCGACGGCCTCACGGCCGCCTCGGTGGAGGCGGACAAGGCCAACAAGACCGCGGAGGCGGCGCTGAACACCCTGCGCAACGGAGACGTGGGCAAGGCCATGTCCAGCCAGCAGGGCTGCCAGCAGACCGGAGCCTCACCGTCCAAGACCTGACGCGGGGCCGGGCGCGGCCGGACGCGGCCGGACGCGGTCCGACACGTCCTGGCGGAGGCCACGGCACATCCATGGCACGTCTACGGCGCGTCCCCGACGTGATCTGACCTGATCCGACGTACCGACACGGCCCGGCATCCCTCCGAGGGGCGCCGGGCCGCGCTCGTTCCGCGACAATGGGGGCGTGAGTATGCCCCGCTTCACCGCCCCGCCCCTTCCCGCCCCGGATCACGCGGAACGGCTGCGTGACGCCCTGCGGGCCGCCGCCTTCACCGCCGACGGCTGCCTCGACCTGCTCGGCGCCTCCGCCTACGCGGCCCTGTCCCGGGCCGAGACCGTGCCCGCGCTGCGCGCCACCCGCGGCGGCAGCCCGCTGGAGTCGCTCGTGCGGCTCTTCCTGCTGCAGCGGCCCGTGGCGTACGAGCGGCTGCGCGCCGCCCTGCCCGTCGAGGTGTGCCTCGCCGACGGCTGGCTGGTGCGGGACGGCGACGAGCTGCGCGCCACCGTGGACGTACGCCCGTACGCGGGTGACGGCGGCGAGGACTGGTGGATCGTCTCCGACCTCGGCTGCGCGGTCGGCGGTGCCGGCGGCATCGGCACGGCGCCCGGCGTGGACCGGGCCGATCTCGTGCTGGGCGTCGGAGGAGCCTCCATGACGCTGGCGGCCCTGACCGTCCGCGAGCCGGCGGCCTCGGCGCTCGACCTCGGCACCGGCTCCGGCGTCCAGGCGCTGCACGCCTCCCGGCACGCCACCCGGGTCACCGCGACCGATGTGAACGCGCGCGCCCTGCACTTCGCGCGGCTCACCCTCGCGCTCTCCGGAGCGCCGGAGCCCGCGCTGCGGCAGGGCAGCCTCTTCGAACCGGTCGGTGAGGCCCGCTTCGACCTGATCGTGTCCAACCCGCCGTTCGTCATCTCCCCGGCCGGCCGCTTCACCTACCGCGACGGCGGAATGCGGGGCGACGATCTGTGCCGCACCCTCGTGCAGCAGTCCGCCGCGCACCTCAACGACGGCGGTTACTGCCAGCTGCTCGCCAACTGGCAGCACACCGAGGGCGAGGACTGGCGCGAGCGGCTGGCCGGCTGGGTGCCGCGCGGCTGCGACGCCTGGATCGTGCAGCGCGAGGTCCAGGACATCACCCAGTACGCGGAGCTGTGGCTGCGCGACGGCGGCGACCACCGCGCCGACCCCGCCGAGTACGCGGCCCGCTACGACGCCTGGCTCGACGAGTTCGAACAGCGCAAGGTCAAGGGCGTCGGCTTCGGCTGGATCACGCTCCGCAAATCCGGCTCCGACCACCCGGCCATCACCGCCGAGGAATGGCCGCACCCGGTGGAGCAGCCGCTCGGCGCCCACATCAAGGACTGGTTCGGCCGTCAGGACTTCCTGCGGACGCACGACGACGCCGCGCTGCTGGAGGCGCGCTTCCGGCTCACCGACGAGGTCGTGCAGGAGCAGGTGGGGCTGCCGGGCGCCGAGGACCCGGAGCACGTGGTGCTGCGCGCCAACCGCGGGATGCGGCGCGCCACCAAGGTCGACACGGTCGGCGCGGGCTTCGCGGGCGTGTGCGACGGGACGTTGCCGGCCGGCCGGATCCTGGACGCCATCGCCCAGCTGCTGGGCGAGGACCCGGTGATACTGCGCGACCGTACGCCGGAATCGATCCGGCTCCTCGTCGAACAGGGCTTCCTGGACCCGGTCGAGGGCTGACGCAGGGACTGCCCGGCCACCTGGCTGCCCCGCCACCCGGCTCGGCCCCCGGACGCACCGCGGCCCGCCCTCCGCAGCGGAACGGGGGCGGGCCGCGGTGCAGCAAGCCGGGGGATCAGCCCTGCAGCACGCGCCCGTTGGAGTCGGTGCGGTCCTTGCTGGTGAAGAAGATGATGGCGTCGATGAACGACCAGATGCCGCAGCCGCCGAGCGTGAAGAGTTGGCCGAGCGCCATGCCGGTGTGGCCGGTGTAGAACCGCCCGATGCCGAGGGAGCCGAGGAAGAGCTGCAGCAGACCGGCGGTGATCTTGGACTTGTCCGACAGCGGACGGCCCTGGGGGTCGTAACCGAACGGGGCGTCAGGGGTGGGCGTGGCCATGAAATGGCTCCTTGCGTTGGGGACGAAACACCAAAGGGACGTGCTCAGATGCTCCGCCCCCGATGCGATGGCCCGATCCTGGCATCAACGCTCATCGGGAGTCACATGAATTCGCCGGACTTCATTCAAATGTGATCAGTGGTGTGCTAGACGATGTTGCGCAGTACACCCCAGACCAGTGCCCCGCCGATGAGTACGGCCTGGTAGCGGCCCGGAACGACCGGCCGGTACGCCCGGCCGCGCAGCCCCTCCGCCAGCCAGCGCCCGTAGAGGAGCAGGCCCACAGGCGCCAGCAGGAACAGCGCCGCGTTGTCATGGAAGGCACCGGACACATCGCCATGCATCAGGTCATAGAGCATCCGTGTCGCCCCGCAGGCGGGGCAGAGCAGCCCGGTCGCCCAGTTGAAGGGACACCGCGGCAACAGGTGTCCTGGCTCATGCGGGTTGGTGGTCCACAGATACCCGGCTCCCGCGAGGAGCGCGAGCGGGACCGAGGCCGGGTGCGAGACGATGCGCCGCACCCGGCCGGCGGTCGGCCGCAGGCGGGTTTCAGCCACGCAGGACGCGGCCCTGGGAGTCGGTGTTGTTGTTGCCCGTCAGCAGGATGATGCCGTCGATCAGCGACCAGATGCCGCAGCCGCCGAGCGTGAAGAGCTGGCCGAGCGCCATGCCGATGTGGCCGGTGTAGAACCGGCCCACGCCGAAGCCGCCCAGGAACAGCGAGAGGAGTCCCGCCGTCACCTTCGACTTGTCGGAGTACGGGCGACCGTAGGGGTCGTAGCCGTAGGGCGCGGCCGGGTCGCCGGTGTAGGCGCCGGGCTGCGCGTAGCCGGGCTGCATGCCCGGCTGTTGCGGGTAGCCGTAACCGGGCTGGCCGCCCGCGGGCTGGCCGTACGGGTTCTGCCCGGGCTGCTGCGGCTGGCCGTACTGCGGGTAGCCGTAGGCCGCGCCCGGCTGCTGCTGGGGGTCTTGCGGCTGGCCGTACGGGTTCTGGTCGGACATGGCGGGTGGCTCCCCCTGCTGGGTGACGGCGGTCGAAGGACACATCGGTTTTCGGTCGACGGGCACATCTTTCCAGCTCGCACGAGTGCTCGTCCCGCCCGGGGCAGAATGCGAGGGTGATCCGCATCGGCCGCCTACGGGTGAGGCGTCCTCCTTACGTTGGAAGGTGATGCCCGATCAGGTGCCCTCTTCGTCGAGCATGAGCCAGCGGGTCTGCGAACACGGCAGTGGCGAACACGCCACGCTGTATGTGATGTAGAGCGCTCCGATCCACTCCCATCCGCTCTGATGTGCGCCGCCATTCACCCGGGGTTCGCCCGGACGCCGTATGGAGGTGCGATTCTCCGGCGCGAGCCATAGCAGGTCACGGAGAAGGAGACGGGTATGGAGAGCACACCCTCGCTGTTCGCCGGGACGGTCTTCGCGCTGTTCGGGGCGGCGCTTCTGGTCTGGGCGGGGGCACGCACGGCGCGACGCGCGCCGGTGACGCAGGGAGGCAGTGCGGCCGGCGCGGCCTTGACCACTCTTATCGGGACGCTGTCCCTCGTCACCGGCGTCTGGTGTCTCGTACAGGCATAAGCGCACGTCGCACGCCCGCATGTGTTGATTACGTCATAGGCCGGTAGACGACTTCCAGGAGGGAGGGGTCGAACGGTGCGCGAGTGGAACGGCCCTTGGGCAGGGGGTGAACGATCACTGTCGCTATGACCGTGCCGATCGCCACCCGCCTCTGGCGGAGGTCGAACTCCGCCCATCGTTCGCTGGTGAAGCCTGCCAGGAAGTTTCCGGCCTCCTGTTCTGCCAAGAATTCGGCCCTGTCCTTCTCCGACTCCTGGACCTGGGCGTCGAGATCGGGAAGCATGTCAAAAAAGTCGGCGGGCTGAACCTGTCCGCTGTTGTAGCCGTCCTTGAGGAGCCGCTTCCGCTCCAGCAGGGAATCCAGGACGGCTTGTCCGTGCCACTCTCTGTGCTCAGGTTCCTTGGCGGCGTACCGCTCCAACAGAATCTTGAGCACGAGCTCGGTGATGGCCTGGTCGACCAGGTCCATTCGCCGGGCGACGCCTTGGCAGTTGGAAGCGTTGCAGGCGTATGCGCCGTGGGGGGTCCGCGTGCTGACGGGGTTCCCGACCATGGTCGAGAGGCACTTCTGTCCCGACAGGTCCAGTCTGCCGCAGCGCAGGTATCCGGAGAGCGTGTACTTGCGGGTCTGGGTGACCTCCTTGCGGCGCTTGGAGCGCGTCCCGCGGCTGGGGTCCCCCTTGAGGGTCTTCGGGTCCACCTTGTAGTAACTGGTGTAGCGGCCGAGGATCTTCCGCCACTCGTCAGGGGTGGCGACCGTCTCCCACGGACCGACCACCGGCAGGCCGGTCTCCGGGTCGAGCACGAGTTCACCGTCAAGCATCCGGTAGCCGCAGACGGCCGGGTTGCTGACCATGTTCCGGACCGTCGTGCTGCTCCACTTCCCACCTTTCACGGTGGGGACCTTCTCCTTGATGAGCCACTGCGTGACAGTCCTCTCGGACTGGCCGGCCATGATCATCTCAATGGCTCTGCGCAGGTACGTGGATGCGACAGGATCGAGTAGGTGATTGTGCGGCCGATCTGCCTTCTTGTCCGCCGGCAGCCACCCGAACCGGCGGTGTCCGCCGGACTGTTTGCCTTCCTTGGCCCGGTCCCGGACCGAGCGCGCGGTGCGCTGTCCGATCTTCTTGACCTCCCGCCCGTCCGTGGACGAGGTGACGAGACCGACGACCTGTGCGCCATCGGCGTGCACATCGATGTACCGCTTCTCGTCCAGCACGTAGAAGCACCCGTCGCGGTCCACCGTGAGCGCTCGGTGGACTCGCAGGAAATCTTCCGGAAGCCGGCGTACCCGGTCCTCGGCGACCGCGAGGAGGCCCCGGACGGGGACCCCCTCGGCCGTCTGCCGCGCTCGGAGGTCCCGCACCATCTGAAGGAAGGCCGGACGCTGGATGTCCGGGTCGGCCGCGGTGAGGTGGTTGTCTGTGTACCGGGCAACCACCACCCACTTCAAGCCATCGGCGGCTTCGGTGTTGTTGGCGTGCTGTCGGCTGACACCGATGGCTTCCTCTTCTTGTCTGTCCTCGCTGATACGGGCATAGGAGCAGACGGGGCGCCGGCCGCCGATCCATTCCCCGGCGCTCATCCCTTCGGCTAGAGCCTTCTCAAGCTCAGGCACGAGTCGCCACGCCGACGTAGCCTTCACCTGCTACCCCTTTTGTTGTGCGGTTGTGTGCTGTAATCGTTATAAAGTATATCGGGTTACCGTTCGAGTGGCGTTGCAGACCATTCCCATTTGACATGGGGCCGGGATGTACGGTCACACTCCGCAGCGACCCCCTTCGAACCGGAGAGAAGAGCGAAGTTGTCCCCGACCCGCGAGACCGCAAAGAGCGGCCGCCGACTCGTCATCGTCGAGTCGCCTGCCAAGGCGAAGACGATCAAGAGCTACCTCGGCCCGGGCTACGTGGTCGAGGCGAGCGTCGGGCACATCCGCGACCTCCCCAACGGGGCCGCCGAGGTGCCGGCGGAGTTCAAGGGCCAGCCGTGGGCTCGCCTCGGCGTCAACGTAGACAGCGACTTCGAGCCGATCTACGTCGTCAACGCCGATAAGAAGGCGCAGGTCAAGAAGCTCAAGGACCTCCTCAAGGAGTCCGACGAACTCTTCCTCGCCACCGATGAGGACCGCGAGGGCGAGGCCATCGCCTGGCACCTGCTGGAAGTCCTCAAGCCCAAGGTTCCGGTCCGCCGGATGGTCTTCCACGAGATCACCAAGGAAGCCATCCAGGCGGCGGTCGCGAACCCGCGCGAGCTGAACCAGCCGCTCGTCGACGCCCAGGAGACCCGCCGCATCCTCGACCGCCTCTACGGCTACGAGGTCTCGCCGGTCCTGTGGAAGAAGGTCATGCCGCGCCTGTCGGCCGGCCGTGTCCAGTCCGTCGCCACCCGGCTCGTCGTCGAGCGGGAACGCGAGCGCATCGCGTTCCGCACCGCCGAGTACTGGGACCTGAGCGGCACCTTTGCCACCGGCCGGACGGGTGACGCGTCCGATCCGTCGACCGTCTCCGCCCGGCTGACCAGTGTCGACGGCCGCCGGGTCGCCCAGGGACGCGACTTCGACGCGTCGACCGGACGGCTCAAGGACAACGCGACCGTCCTCCACCTGGACGAGGCCAACGCCCGCGCGCTGGCCGCCTCGCTCGCCGACAGCGCCTTCGCGGTCCGCAGCGTCGAGTCCAAGCCGTACCGCCGTTCCCCGTACGCGCCCTTCCGCACCACGACCCTGCAGCAGGAGGCCTCGCGCAAGCTCGGCTTCGGCGCCAAGGCGACGATGCAGGTGGCGCAGAAGCTGTACGAGAACGGCTTCATCACCTACATGCGTACCGACTCCACCACACTGTCGGAGACCGCGATCAAGGCCGCCCGCGCGCAGGCCACCCAGCTCTACGGGGCCGAGTACCTCCCGGAGAAGCCCCGCGTCTACACCGGCAAGGTGAAGAACGCGCAGGAGGCGCACGAGGCGATCCGCCCCTCCGGCGACCGCTTCCGCACCCCCGCCGAGACCGGTCTGACCGGCGACCAGTTCCGGCTGTACGAGCTGATCTGGATGCGCACCGTCGCGTCCCAGATGAAGGACGCGGTCGGCAACTCCGTCACCGTGAAGATCGGCGGCACGTCGAGCGACGGCCGGGCGGCGGAATTCTCCGCCTCCGGCAAGATCATCACGTTCCACGGCTTCATGAAGGCCTACGTCGAAGGCGCCGACGACCCGAACGCCGAACTCGACGACCGCGAGCGGCGCCTCCCGCAGGTCACTGAGGGCGACGGCCTGACCGCCGAAGAGATCACAGTCGACGGCCACGCCACCAAGCCGCCGGCCCGCTACACCGAGGCCTCGCTGATCAAGGAGCTCGAAGAGCGCGAGATCGGCCGCCCCTCGACGTACGCGTCGATCATCGGCACGATCCTCGACCGCGGCTACGTCTTCAAGAAGGGCACGGCCCTCGTGCCGTCCTTCCTCTCCTTCGCCGTCGTCAACCTGCTGGAGAAGCACTTCGGCCGGCTCGTCGACTACGACTTCACCGCCTCGATGGAGGAGGACCTCGACCGCATCGCCCGCGGTGAGGCCCAGGCGGTGCCGTGGCTGCGGCACTTCTACTTCGGCGGCGACGACTCCGCGGCCAAGGGCTCCGCCGCCGACGCCGGCAACGGCGACGGCGACCACCTCGGCGGCCTCAAGGAGCTCGTCGAGGACCTGGGCGCCATCGACGCCCGCGAGATCTCCTCCTTCCCCATCGGTGAGGGCATCGTGCTGCGGGTCGGCCGCTACGGCCCGTACATCGAGCGGGGCGAGAAGGGCGAGGAGAACCACCAGCGCGCCGACGTCCATGAGGAGCTCCCGCCGGACGAGCTGTCCGTCGAGTACGCCGAGGAGCTGTTCGCCAAGCCGAGCGGCGACTTCGAGCTGGGCACCGACCCGGAGACCGGCCGCCCGGTGATCGCCCGCGACGGCCGCTACGGCCCGTACGTCACCGAAGTGCTCCCCGAGGACACCCCGAAGACCGGCAAGAACGCGATCAAGCCGCGTACCGCCTCCCTCTTCAAGTCCATGGCGCTGGACACGGTGACGCTCGCCGAGGCGCTCAAGCTGATGTCGCTCCCGCGCGTCGTCGGCAAGGACGCCGAAGGCGTGGAGATCACCGCCCAGAACGGCCGCTACGGCCCGTATCTGAAGAAGGGCACCGACTCGCGCTCCCTGGAGACCGAGGACCAGCTCTTCGACATCACCCTCGACGAGGCCCTCGCGATCTACGCGCAGCCCAAGCAGCGCGGCCGCGCCGCCGCCAAGCCGCCGCTCAAGGAACTGGGCACCGATCCGGTCAGCGAGAAGCCGGTCGTCGTCAAGGACGGCCGCTTCGGCCCGTACGTCACCGACGGCGAGACCAACGCCACACTGCGCCAGGACGACGACGTCGAGACCATCACGCCGGAGCGCGGCTACGAGCTGCTCGCCGAGAAGCGTGCCAAGGGGCCGGCGAAGAAGAAGGCCACGGCGAAGAAGGCTCCGGCCAAGAAGGCGACCGCGGCCAAGAAGACCACCACGGCCGCCAAGAAGACCGCGGCCAAGAAGACGACCACCAAGAAGGCCGTCGCCAAGAAGACCACGGCGTCGCAGACCAGCGAATAACCCGCCGTACCGCCGTCCCGGCCATGACCCTCCGCCCATTTGTTCGGGCGGAGGGTCATGGATTTCCGCGCTCCGGATAGGCTGTCGGGATGACGCGATCCGAGCGGCCAAGGGACGTGACCGACGCCTTCGCCGGCGACCTCGCGGCGGACTCGCGCGAACGCGCGGTGGGTGCCCTCCTGAAGATTCCGCCACTGCGGAAGCTGTGGGGAGCCCAGCTGACCGGTGGCATCGCCGACCGGCTCGGGCTGCTGGTGCTGCTCGTGCTCACCGTGCAGGCAGCCGTATCCGCCGGATCCTTCGGCGGCGGCTACCGGGGCGCGGCCTTCGCCGTCGCCGCGGTGCTCGGCGCCCGGCTGGTGGCCACGCTGCTGTTCGGCGCCGTACTGCTCGGGCCCCTGTCGGCGCTCACCGCGACCGCCGGAGCCCTGGACCGGCGCTGGACCATGATCGGCTCGGACGGCGTACGCCTGGCGCTGTTCATCGTCGCCCCGCTGTGGATCACCTGGGTGCCGGCCACCGCCGTCACCTGGCTGCTCGTCACCGCCTTCGTGGCCGGCATCGCCGAACGCCTGTGGACGGTCGCCAAGGACGGCGCGGCCCCCGGGCTGCTCCCGGTCCCGACCCCCGGCGACACGGCCGTACGGCCCGCCCCCGACCACCTTGCGACGCTCCGCCGCCTCGACCTGCGCACCGGCTTCGTCGCCCTGCCGCTCGCCGCGGCCGTGCTGGTCGTCGTCGCCCTGCTCAACAGCCTGCTCGCGCTGGGCGTCGACTGGTTCGACCTCCACCAGGTCGCGCTGTCCTCGTACGTGGCCGCCGGGCTGTTCTCCGCCTCCATCGCGATCCTGTACTTCCTCGAACTGCCCGACACCACGACCGTCCGCCCGCACTCCCCGCTCGAAGGCCTCCGGCTCCCCAAGGGACCGGACGGCTCCGAGCACGGCCGCACGGGAGCCCTCCCGCTCCTCGTCCTGGCCACGGCCGGTGTGGCCGGCTCGATCGCCGCCGCCGTCGCGGTGGCCGTGCTCCACGCGGCCGACCTCGGCTTCGGACCGGTCGGCTTCGGGCTCCTCGTCCTGGCCCTGACGGCGGGCACCGTCACCGGCATCCGGGTGGGCCCGCGCACCCTGCCGACCCTCTCGCGACGCCGGCTGCTGGCCATCGCCATCGCCGTCACCGGCCTGGCGCTGCTGCTCACCGGTCTCGTCCCCGACCAGACCACCGTCCTGCTCCTGGCGCTCCTCGCGGGCACGGCCGCCGGCGTGACCGCCAACACCGGCCACACCCTCATCGAGCAGGAGGCCGAGGAGCCGCGCCGCGCGCGCACCGCGGACCACCTGCACGCCGTGGTCCGCGTCGCCGTCGCCATCGCCGCCATCGGCGCCCCGCTGCTCGCCGGACTCATCGGCCCGCACCGGCTCGCCAACGGCGCCTTCACCTTCCAGCACGGCGGCGCCGCCTTCACACTGATGCTGATCGGCGCCCTGCTGCTACCGGTCGCCGCACTCGTCCTCGGCAAGACCGACGACCGCCAGGGCGTACCGCTCCGCCGCGACCTGCGAGAGGCCCTGCGCGGCGGCGAACCCGCCGCGGCACCCGCCGCCACCGGCTTCTTCATCGCCATAGAGGGCGGCGACGGCGCCGGGAAGTCCACCCAGGTAGAGGCGCTCTCCGAGTGGATCCGCGCCAAGGGCCACGAGGTCGTCGTCACCCGGGAACCGGGCGCGACCGCCGTCGGCAAGCGCCTGCGGTCGATCCTGCTCGACGTCTCGTCCGCCGGCCTGTCCCACCGCGCGGAGGCGCTGCTCTACGCCGCCGACCGTGCGGAACACGTCGACTCCGTGGTGCGCCCGGCCCTCGAACGCGGCGCTGTCGTCATCTCCGACCGCTACATCGACTCCTCCGTCGCCTACCAGGGCGCCGGGCGCGACCTCGCGCCCACCGAGATCGCGCGGATCTCGCGCTGGGCCACCGACGGGCTCGTCCCGAACCTCACCGTGCTCCTCGACGTCTCGCCCGAAGCCGCCCGTGAGCGCTTCACCGAGGCCCCGGACCGGCTCGAATCCGAGCCCGCCGAATTCCATCAGCGGGTCCGCGCCGGGTTCCTCACCCTCGCCGCGGCCGACCCCGCCCGCTACCTCGTCATCGACGCGGGCCAGGAGCCCGAAGCGGTCACCACCGTCGTACGGCACCGCCTCGACCAGGCGCTGCCGCTCTCCCAGCAGGAGATCGACGCCCGCGAGGAAGCCCGCCGCCAGGCCGAGGAAGCTGCCCGCGTCCGAGCCGAGGAAGAGGCCGCCCGCCTCGCCGAGGTAGCCCGTCTCGAAGCCGAACGCCAGGCCCAGCTCGCCCGCCTCCGCGAGGAGGAGGCCGAGCGGCAGCGCCTCGCCGAGGAGGCCGCCCGCCGCGAAGCCGCCGAGCAGGAAGCCGAGGCCGCGCGCCTGCGCGCCGAGGAGGCCGCCCGCGTCGCCGAGGAGGAGCGCCTCCGCCGCGAGGCCGAGGAGGCCGCCCGGAGCGCAGAACAGGACCGGCTGCGCCGCCAGGCCGAGGAGGAGTCCCGGCTCCGCGCCGAGGCCGAAGCCCGCCGCCTGGAGAAGCAGCGCAAGGCCGAGGACGCCCTCCGCCGCGCCGAACAGGCCCGCGCGGCGGCCGCGGCTGCCGCCGCCGCTTCGGCGGCAGCGGCCAGCAACACCACGCAGACCGTGGAGACCCCGAAGCCGAAGCCGACGCCGACGCCGACGCCGACGCCGACCCCGAAGCCGACGCTGAAGTCGTCCGCCGCGGACGAGACCACGGTCCTTCCCTCGGTCCCGGCCTCGGCCGCGGACGAGACCACGGTCCTGCCGGCGGTTCCGGCCTCGGCCGCGGAGGAGACCGCGGTGCTGCCGGCGGTTCCGGCCTCGGCCGCGGAGGAGACCACGGTGCTGCCCCCGGTACGCCCCGGGTCCGACCCGGCCGACCGCGTCCCGCCGTCCTTCTTCCGCCCCGCAACCCCGGAGAACGAGCGCACCCGCGAGCTCCCCCAGGTCACCCCGGGCACGGAGCCCCCGGCCACCCGGCGCCCCCGCTCCGACTGGGCCGAGGAAACCCCCCTCGACGACCTCCCCACCCTCGCCGACGAACTCCTCGGCACCCACGACGACGAAGACGGCCCGACCCCTCGCCGCTGACCGCCTCCGGCGGGCGGTTAAGCGGGTACATCAGCGCCGATCCGCCTGCGGCGAGCCGGCCCGCCTCCGGCGGGGGTGCACGTACGCGGGCCCCCCGCCACCGTTGCGCCTGCGGCGGGCCGTTCCCCACCCACCGCCCTTTTCCGGCCCGCCGGGCTGGGCCCCCCGCAGGGGCGAGCGCACGGTCAGGCACGTCGGCCCGCGCCGGGGCCGCAGGGGTGGATCTGACGGGAGGGGCCCCCGACCCACAAGCAAACCGCAAGCGACCAGTCAGAATGGCCCCGTGCGGTAGCTCATCCTCGGCGCCACAGAAGCGTGTGATTCCGCCGGTGGCCCCGTTCCCTTCGGCGGCAGCCGGGACACGACGATCTTCGGGGTGACCCGCGAGGGCATGGCGGGCGCGGGCAGTGAGCCCGGCGATCCGACCGTGCGGCTGCTGGAGCACTGCGCGCACCGCCGGCTGCTTCTCGTGCTGGACAACTGTGAGCATGTGATCGACGCCGCCGCCGAGTTGGCGGCCGAGCTGCTCGCCGCGTGCCCGGGAGTGACGGTGCTGGCGACGAGCCGGGAGCCGCTCGGGGTGCCGGGCGAGACGGTGCGGCCGGTGGAGCCGCTGTCGCCGAAGACGGCGCACCGGCTGTTCGCCGAGCGGGCCGTGGCGGTGCGCCCGGGGTTCAACCCGGAGCAGGACGTCGCGGCCGTCGAGGAGATCTGCCGCCGGCTGGACGGTCTGCCGCTGGCGATCGAACTCGCCGCGGCCCGCCTCCGCATGCTGTCCCCGCGCCAGATCGCCGACCGCCTCGACAACCGATTCAAGCTGCTCACGAGCGGCAGCCGCACGCTGCTGCCGCGCCAGCAGACGTTGCCGGCCGTCGTCGACTGGAGCTGGGACCTGCTGTCGGAGGCGGAGCGGTCGGCGCTGCGCAGTCTGAGCGTCTTCGCGGGCGGCTGGACGCTGGGCGCCGCGGAGACGGTCGTCGGCGGGGACGACGTCATCGAGCTGATCGGCCAGCTGGTCGACAAGTCCCTGGTGGTCGCGGCGCAGCCGCAGAAGGGGCACGAGGACACAGAAGGCACAACAGAGCCCGGCGGCAGGCAAACCGGCCCCCAAACCGGCGCAGAGGACGGCGTCCGCGGGTCACCGGAGTGAGTGAACCCGGCGATCGGGACGGCCCGTGCTTCTGGCAGCGGATGGACGCCCGGCTGCTGATGTACTTCGTGAGCACGGACCATGCCTCGGAGGAGTTCCTGGGCACCGCGCAGGTGCGCGCGACGGCCGGGCAGATCGCCTCGGCGTACCGGGAGGCCGGACCGGCAGCCGCCCGCTTCCCGGGCCTGCTGTGGCCGATCGCAAGCTATGTCGGCGACGGCCATGTGGCGCTCCGCGAGAGCACCGACGTGGTCGTCGACAACTGCCGCGAGCACGGCGGTGACTGGGAGTTGTCGGCCGCGCTGCTGTTCCGTACGCACGTCACCATCGACCTGCCCGGCGGACTGGTCCGCGCCAACGACGCCTGGGCCGAGCTGATGACGTTCAGCGACCGGGTCGGTGACCGCCGGATCCTCGCCCAGGTGCACGGCGCGCGCGCCGAGATGGAGGTCATGCGGGGCGAGTAGGTGGCGGCCCGCGCGGACTTCGAGGGGGCGCTCCGGCTCTGCGAGGAGCTGGGCGCGCGCGGCGAGGGGCCGTTCATCATCGGGAGGCTGGCCGAGCTGGCCATCCGTTCGGGTGATGACGCGGCGGCCGAGACACTGTGCCGCAGGGCCGAGGACGAGGCGGAACGGTACGGGGTGATGGACGCGCGGAACTACGTCCGCACCGTGTCCGCGCTGCTCGCGCTGCGCCGCGGCGACGTGGAGCGGGCCCGCGGGCTGTGCGAGCTGGCCCGGGAGCAGGCCGGCCGGGGCACTACGCCGCCGGTCTTCGCGGTGGTCGTCGACAGTCTCTTCGCCCGGATCGCGGCGGCGGACGGTGATCTGTGGGACGCGCTGGCCAAGGCCGGCGCCACGCTGCGGCTGGCATCGACACGGGCTGCACGGAGCCGATGGTCGCGGGCCTGATGGAGTACGGGGCCGAGCTCCTCGTCGTGCTGTGCGAGGCGGGGACCGCGGCCCGGCTGCACGGGGCTGCGTCGGCGCTGCGCTGCTGCCCCGCACGGTCCCCGAGCCGGAGAGCTTCCGCGAGGCGGAGACGGGCGCCCGCGCCGCGCTGGGCGACGCCGGCTACGAGGCCGCCCGCGCGGACGGCGCACGGCTGGACCCGGCGGCCGCGGCAGACCTCCTGGCCTCATCCGCAGCCATCGCACCGGCACGGACGCCCGCAGCGGCACCGGCACGGACGCCCGCACCGGCATCGGCACCGGCCGGGGAATAGTTCCCAATCCGTCACCGTTGTCGAATATTGATCATTCAAGCAATTTGGGAGTGTCCGTGAAGGTCGAGATCTACAGCGACATCGCCTGCCCGTGGTGCTACGTCGGCAAGAGCCGCTTCGAGCGCGCCCTTGCCGCTTTCCCGGGTGCTGCGTCCGTCGAAGTGGTCTACCGGCCGTTCCAGCTAGACCCCAGTGCCCCCGGGCAGCCGCTGCCACACCGTAAGGTGCTGGCCGACAAGTACGGGCCGCAGGCCACCGCCATGGACGAGCGGATCACCCAGCTCGGCGCGGCCGAGGGCCTGACCTTCGACTTCGACACCGTCATCGAGAACAACTCGCTGCTCGCCCACCGCCTGTTGCGCTTCGTACTCGACACGTACGGACCCGAGGCGCAGGTCCGCCTCAAGGGCGGGCTGCTCGCATCGCACTTCGGCGAGGGTCTGGACATCGGCGACCGCGGGCAGCTCACCGATGCCGCCGTGGCCGTCGGCCTGGACCGCGACCCGATCGTCGCGTTCCTCGACGGCGACGACCTTCACGACGAGGTGGCAGCCGAGATCGACGAGGCCCGGCAGCGCGGCATCACGGCCGTCCCGACCTTCGTCTTCGAAGGCAAGTGGGCCATCCAGGGCGGCCAGGAGACGTCCACGTTCCTCCGCGTCCTGGAACAGGTCGCGAAAGAGACCGGAGCGGCCGTGACCGGAGCGGCCGTGACCGGGTCGGACGGCGACGCCTGCTCCGACGGAGCCTGCGAAGTCCCGCACACCGGCGTGACTACCGGCAACTGATCCTGGACTGCGCCCAGTCCGCGATGTTCACGATCTCGAACGGATCGGCGGCCTCGACCACCAGCCGGATCGTCTTCTGCCCGGCGATCCCGACGCTCACCGGCACCGCCGCGTCGCCTCCGTGCACCACCGGCGACCGCCAGAGCCGCCCGTTGTCGCCGTAGACCGAGAACCGGACCGCGCCGAGGCCCATCGTCATGTCGTCGACGCCGGCCAGCGCGTCATACGTCGTGCACACGCGGTTGAGGTCGATGAGCACCGATGACGGCGCGTTCACGCTGATGCCGTGGCTGTACTGATCGCCGCCGATGTGCAGGCCCCAGCGGTCCCAGATCCAGCTGCTCCGCGCGAGCCGTACCGTCGGTTTCGTGTTGTCACCGATGCCGGTCCAGCCCAGCTGGTTGACCTGGTAGACGGCCGGGGCGGAGGGCGGGGTCGGCGAGGGCGTAGGGGTGGGCTTCGGTGCGGGCGTGGGCGTGGGCGTGGGTGCCGGCTTCGGCTTCGGGTTCACCACGGGAACGACGGGCTTGGGGGTGGGCTTCGGAGCCGGGGGCGTCGTCCTCGGCGGCGGCTCGGGGCTCGGTGACGGCTTGGGCTTCGGGGCGGGCGGTGGGGGCGGGGCGGTGACGGGTGCCACCACCGCCGGCTTGGCCTGCGGCTTGGGGGCGGGTGAGCTGTCCCCGATGTTCATCGCGGCGAACGCCAGACCGGCGGCGGCGACCACCACGGCCGCCACGATCCCGGCCTTCGCGGGCGCGCCGAGTCCCTCGGCCGCAGCGCCGCCGGCGGCACCAGCCCCGGCACCCGCACTGCCGCCCGACGCGGCGGCCGCCGCACCGCCCGCGGCACTCGCCGCTCCGACGCCGGCGACGATTCCGGCCACCTTGACCGCGTACGCCGCGGCGAACCAGCCGATGACCGCGACCGGCAGCAGGCCCTTGAGCGCCGAGTTGACGTCGGCCAGCTCCAGCGCCGCCGCCCGGCACCGCTCGCACTCCTTGAGGTGCTTGCTCAACTCCCGGTCCGCGCGCATCCGAAGGCCGCCGCGCGCGTGCGCGCCGAGCCGGTCCGCGTACCGCGCGCAACTGCTCCCGTCGGTCAGCGTCGAGCTGACGTGCGCCTGCAGATACGCCTGCCGCAGGCCCTCGCGGGCCCGGTGCGCCAGTACCGCCGTGGCGTTCGCCGTCAGGCCGAGCAGCGGCGCGATCTCGCTCGGCGACTCCTCCTCGACGGCGGTGTGCCACAGCACCGTCTGCCAGCGCTCGGGCAGCGTACGGAAGGCCTGGATGGCCAGCGACTGCTCGGCCTCGTGCATGGCGCGTACGTCGGCGCCCAGATCCAGCGTGTCCTCGTTCGTGGACGAGCCCGCCGCGGACACCGCGAACACCGCGAAGTCCTCGACGAGTTGCTCGCGCCTGGCGGTGTTCCCCCAGGATGCGGCGACCCGCCGTACCGTCGTCAACAGGTAGGCGCGCACCGCGGAATCCGGACCGCTGCCGCCGCGCACCGCCTGCAGCGTGCGCGCGAACACCTCGCCGGTCAGGTCGTCCGCGGTGTGCGCGTCCCGGCAGCAGCTGCGGGCACAACTGCGTACCGCGTCCGCGTGCCGCCGGTACAACTCCTCGTACGCGCTGTCGTCGCCGCCGCGTACTCGTGCGACCAGATCGGCGTCCGACAGCGGTACTTGAGGCTCCGGCTCGCGCTGCACCGGGACACGGCGCGATGGCAGTCCCTCGCCCGCCTCCGCACTCGCAGCAGCGCTCGACTCGCCGTTCGCCTCATCCACCGCGCCAGAGTTTCACACCCGGCCCAACCCGAGATATGCCGCGACAGGGAACCACCCGTCCGGGGAGCGATTCGCTCACCGGAACCTCAATTTTCGCTCTGCTCACTCGATCGGGGCAGTGCTCCAGCTGAGTTCGGAGGGAGCCCGCGAGCCGTCCCCCGTACGTTCCGCACGCTCTGCGGAGCGCTCCGCGGCACGCTCCCCGGGACGCGACCGCAGCCCGTCCAGCAGGATCTCCAGCAGCCGCGCGGAAGCCGCCGCCTGCTGTGCCGGATCGGGCAGCGAGGGCGCCGCCGTCGCTATCACCAGCAGCACGTCGGCCACCGATACGTCACCCCGTAGTTCGCCCGCGGCGCGCGCCCGGTCCACCAGCTGTCCGACGACGTCCAGGAGTGCCGGGATCCCGGCACTCTCCGTTTCCCCGCCACCGCCGAGGACGGCGGCGCGCAGCGCGGAAGCCGGATCGCCCAGCGGGCTTCCCAGCGGATGGACCGACGGATCAGCCGACGGGTCGACCGAGGTGTCGACCGACGGCCCCGCCGGATCCACCGCCGCACTCAGCGGCACCCGCTGCTGCGGAACCCGTGCCTCTTCGCCCGACGCGCCGGAAACACCGGACGCACCCGACGCACCGGAAACACCCGGCACGCTGGACACGCCGGACACGTCAGCGATGCCGGACACGCCGGTCCTGACCCGCAGTACCTGCGGCGGCAGCAGCCGCCCCGCACCCGAGGCCACCGAGGTCCGCAGGAAGCGCGCCAGCGCCGACCACGCCTCGTTCTCCTGCCCCAGAGCCGTCCGTGCCTGCTCGGTCAGCCGGGAGGTCTCCTCCTCGGCGATCCGCCGCACCAGTACGTCCTTGCTCGGGAAGCGCCGGTACACGGTGCCGACGCCCACCCGGGCCCGGCGCGCGACGTCCTCCATCGGCGCCCCGTAGCCGAGCTCCCCGAATACCTCACGCGCGGCCCGCAGCACATGTTCCAGATTGCGCTGGGCGTCCACCCGCAGCGGGGTCGCGCGGCCTACACCGCGGTTGCCCTCCGCGCCTGCCGCTACGGTCCATTGAGAGTCCTGAATGTGCATATGTGTATCCCCCGGTTATGACGTCTCCCCCCGGAGACTCCCCACCCGTAATGATCACCGGCGCACAACGAACGTACCCCGATGGAGTACGAACATAGTTGAGCCCAGGTCAAGAAAGAAGGGGGTCCGTTCCGCCCGGCGCGTCCCCGATCGGAGTAGCGGGCCGGTCCGTTCTTCTTTCACCGCCTTTGCCCGGTCAACGACACATCCCTGACCAGCCGAATCCAGGTATCCAGTGAATCACTGCGGTACGCCCTGTGGACAAACGTCCATCATCCATTGCGTCATGGAGCAATGACGGAGTCGGCAGCCCAGCCAAGCGCCCAGCCAAGCCCGCGCATTCTCGTGATCGGCGGGGGATACGTCGGCATGTACACCGCCCTGCGCCTGCAGCGGAAGCTCAAGCGCGGCGAAGCGGAAGTGATCGTCGTCGGCCCGCAGCCCTACATGACCTATCAGCCGTTCCTCCCCGAGGCGGCGGCCGGATCGATCTCACCCCGGCACGTCGTCGTTCCGCTGCGACGCGTCCTGGACAAATGCCAGTTGATGGTCGGCGAGGCGCAGCGCATCGACCACTCCAAGCGCGTCGCGACCGTGGCCACCCTCGCCACCGAGGAGGCGGGCACCGAGGGGATCGAGATCCCGTACGACCATCTCGTCCTCGCCCCGGGCTCGGTCTCCCGCACTCTGCCCATCCCCGGTCTCGCCGAGTTCGCCATCGGATTCAAGACCGTCGAAGAGGCGATCGGCCTGCGCAACCACGTCCTGGAGCAGCTGGACATCGCCTCCTCCACCCGGGATGTCGACGTGCGCGACGCCGCGCTCACCTTCGTCTTCGTGGGCGGCGGGTACGCGGGCGTCGAGGCGCTCGCGGAGCTGGAGGACATGGCCCGATACGCCTCGCGCTACTACCACAACCTGCGTCCCGAGGACATGAAGTGGGTGCTCGTCGAGGCCAGCGACAAGATCCTCCCCGAGGTCGGTGAGGAGATGGGCAGGTACGCGATCCGCGAGCTGCGCGCCCGCAACATCGACCTGCGGCTCGGCACCCGGCTGGACTCCTGCGAGAACCGTGTCGCGGTGCTCTCCGACGGCACCCGGCTGCCCACCCGCACCGTCGTCTGGACCGCGGGCGTCAAGCCGCACCCGATCCTCGCCGCCACCGATCTTCCGCTGACCGAGCGCGGCCGGCTCAGGAGCACCGCCACGCTCAAGATCGAGGGCGTCGACGGCGCCTGGGCGGCGGGCGACGCCGCCGCCGTCCCGGACCTCGCGGCGGACGAGCCCGGCAAGGAGTGCGCCCCCAACGCGCAGCACGCCGTCCGTCAGACCAAGGTCCTCGCCGAGAACATCCTCGCGGAGCTGCGCGGGCAGCCGTTGAAGCAGTACCGGCACAAGTACGTCGGATCCGTCGCCTCCCTCGGCCTGCACAAGGGCGTCGCGCATATCTACGGCCGGAAGTTCAAGGGCTACCCCGCGTGGTTCATGCACCGGGCGTACCACCTCAGCCGGGTGCCCACGTTCAACCGCAAGGCGCGGGTGCTCGCCGAGTGGACACTGTCCGGTCTCTTCAAGAGGGAAATCGTTTCGCTGGGCTCGCTGGAGCACCCGCGCGCCGAGTTCGAACTGGCTGCCGGAGGGGGCCCCAAGCCGGACGCGCCCTGAGCCATCCGATTCCCCCGGGGCCGCGGGTCGGCCACACTGGACGTGTGACCATGCGTGCGTCAGCACCTGCAAAGAGTGACAATTACGAGGAATCGGACGTTTGCTGAATTCTCCCGGGGAACGACCCCCCGTACCCCCGCGCAGAGCCAGGTGGTCCGGGCTGCCCCAAGCAACATCACGAGGTGGAGCTCGGTGAACCTCACGCGCTGGAGCTCCCGGCTCCCCGGCACGCAGCGACGCACGGCCGCGTCGGGTCGCACGGCCGACGCCGCACCCGCCCCACCCGCCGCATCCGCCGCATCCGCCGTACCCGCGGCCCGCGCCGAGCATCCCGAAGATCCCGAAGCGCCGGCGTACGCCGTCGACGCGCTCTCCGTCCACGATGTCCTCAGCCAGGTCCCGGCGCTCATCGCCGTCACCTACGGCGCCGGGCACCGCATCGCCTACGTCAACGAGGCGTACACCGAAGTCTTCGGCCCGCGCAGAACGGGTGAACCCGCCCGTGACGGTCTGCCCGAGCTCCATGAGCTCGGCCTGCTCCCGCTCATGGACCAGGTGCACCGCAGCGGCAAGCCGCGCACCGTCAAGGCCCGCAAGGTCACGCTGCCGGACCGGGACCGCTACTTCACCTTCACCTGCACCCCCGTACACACCGGCGCCGAGCCCGACGGCACCCAGGACGCCGCCGAGGCCAAGCGCGGCGTTCTCGTCTTCGCCGCCGATGTCACCGACCAGGTGCAGGCCGCCGAGCGCCTCCGGGAGAGTGAACGCCGGCTCCACGCCACCGCCGTCACCCTCCAGCGGAGCCTCCTCCCGCAGGAACTGGAACAGCCCGACGACCTGCGCGTCGCCGCCACCTACCAGCCCGGCGGCACCGACGCCGCGGTCGGCGGCGACTGGTACGACGTGATCACGCTCGGCGCCGGCCGTACCGCCCTCGTCATCGGCGACGTCATGGGCCGCGGCGTCCGCGCCGCCGCCGTCATGGGCCAGCTCCGCACCGCGGTGCGCGCCTACGCCCGGCTCGACCTCCCTCCGCACGAGGTCATCCAGCTGCTCGACGGCCTCGCCTCCGAGATCGACGCCACCCAGATCGCCACCTGTGTCTACGCCGTCCACGACCCCAGCGAGGGCCGGCTCTCCTACGCCACCGCCGGCCATCTGCCGATCCTCGTCCGCGACCCGGAAGGCCGGGTGCACCGCACCGACGAGCCCACCGGGCCCCCGCTGGGCACCGGCGGCTGGGTCCACACCTCCGGATCGATCCCCCTCGCCCCCGGCTCCACCGCCGTCCTGTACACCGACGGTCTGGTGGAACGCCGGGGCGAGGACATCGACGAGGGCATCGACGCCCTCATGCGCGCCCTCGCCGGCGCCACCGGCACCCCGCAGGTCATCTGCGACCGCCTGCTCCGCGCCCTCGGCGTGACCTCGGAACACGACGACGACGTCGCCGTCCTCGTCCTCCAGTACCCCGACCACACCGGCGCCGACGCCGAACTCTTCCGCAACGCCTCGCTCGAACTCCTCGGCGGCATCGAAGCCGCCCCCCGCGCCCGCGCCTTCGCCACCGGCGTCCTGTCCAGCTGGCGCTTCCCCTCGGAACTCCGCGACCTCGGCGTCCTCGCGGCCAGCGAGCTGGTCGCCAACTCCCTGCAGCACGGCACCCCGCCCATGAAGCTCCGGCTCCGCCGCACCGACCGCCGGCTCATCATCGAAGTCACCGACGGCGACGACCACCTCCCCCGCCGCCGCCGCGCAGAACCCGCCGACGAAGCCGGCCGCGGCATCTCCATCATCGCCACAATCGCCTCCAGCTGGGGCTCCCGCCGAACGCCCGGCGGCGGCAAAGCCGTCTGGTGCGAATTCGCCCTCCCGCGGGGATAGCCGGGGGCCGGGGGCGGATGGGGCACCTGCCGGCGCCGGGGCTCTACGACGCTGACGACGCACGCGGTTGGCCGCCCACCGTCCGGGGCTCCCACCAAACGACTGGCGGCGGCAGAGCCGCGCGGGGATAGCCGGGGCCCCGGGGGCGGATGCGGCACCGGCCGGTGCCGAGGCTGTACGACGTTGCTGACGCGGCTGGTGCCGTCCGCCCGACGGCGCCCGGCCCGGCGGCTGTCGTTCACGTCCTCACGGGTGGGCGCCCCACCTGTTCCGGACCGCGAGACGGCGCACCGCCGCGTGCGGCGGCGGCAGTCTGGCTGGCGTAAGTCCGTCGAAGCCCCGCCCGGAGGGTGTCAGGCTCCGACGGGGGCTTCGAGCTGCTGGGCGGGTGCTGCCGGCCGGAGGATGGGGGCCGTCGGCGACGGCAGCGCGGCGTGGGGGTTGTCCTGGAACGGGGTGAGGCGGCGGCCCATTCGGAGGGCCAGCCACGTGATGCCGAGTGAGAACGCGACCAGCATGCCGATGTAGGCGCCCCACATCCCGGCGCCCGCCATCAGGCCGCCCACCGCGGGCCCGATCGCCAGGGCGAGCTGCTTCACGAGCGCGAAAGCGGAGTTGTACTGCCCGATCATCCGCGCCGGCGCCAGGTCGGCGACGAGCGGAGCGACCGTCGGGGACAGCATCGCCTCGCCGAGCCCGAACAGCGCGTACGTGGAGATCAGCGTCACCGTGGCCACCGCGTGGCTGCCGTGGATGAGACCGGAGACCCCGGCCGCGATCCAGGCGACCGTCCAGATCAGGCCGACCGCCGCGATCACCCGGCTGCGCCGCCGCCGCTCGACCGTCTTCAGGATCAGGAACTGCGCCGCGACGATGACGGCCGTGTTCGCCGCGAGGGCGATGCCGAGCGTCGCCGGCTGGATCCGGGTGACCTCGGTCGCGAAGGCCGCGAGCCCCGACTCGAACTGTCCGTAGCAGGCGAAGAACATCACGCCGCCCAGCACGCACAGCTGCACCATCGCCCGGTCCTTGAGCAGCAGCCGCCACCCGCCCGGCGCCTTGTCCGACGGCGCGGACTCGATCCGCGACGTCCGCGGCAGCCGTACGGTGGCGACCACCGCGCCGAGCACCAGGAACATCACGGCCTCGATCGAGAACAGCAGCGTGAAGCTGTCCGGCCGCGAGGTATCGACCATCAGGCCGCCGATGAGGCCGCCGATGCCGAGGCCGAGGTTGTTGAGGAAGAACTGCGTCGCGAAGGCCCGCGACCGGGTCTTCGTGGTGGAGCACCACACGATGAGTGTCGCGAGCGACGGCGCGATGATCGCGACCCCGGCACCCATGACGGCCGACGCCGCGACCACGGTCGCGGCACTCGACGCGAGCCCGAATCCCAGCGCGCCCATGGACGCGAGCACCGCACCGGTCATCACCACGGGCAGCGGCCCCCGCTGGTCGATGGCCCGCCCGGTGAACGGCAGCACGCACAGCGCGGCCACGGCGTAGGCGGTCAGCGCCACACCCGCCGTCGTCGCGCCGAGCTCCCGTACCTGTGCCACGTAAATGAACAGGAACGGGACCGTGAAGCCGTTGCCGAACGCGCTCAGCGCGTTGCCCAGCTGGATCCGGCGCAGAGCCGCGCCCATCTCGGTGGTCACACTCACCTACCTAGGTTGTCGTTGAGTCTCGAAGACTTCAGAGTTAAAGTTAGAAGCTAAAGAGTACACAGAGAAGGGCTTTAGTGCCAAGCGGTTACGTGCGATACTCGGCCCATGCCAGCAGCAGACGGTCCCGCCAGTCCCCCGCAAGAGCTGGACCTCGACGAACAGATCGCGATCTACCAGCGTGAGTTTCCCGAGGTGGACCCCCAGGTCGAGAAGGTCGTCACGGCCCTGGGCCGGCTCAACCGCCGTATGAACGTCGGCTACGGCCGGCACCTCTCCGCCCTCGGCATCAGCAACGCCGAGTGGGAGGTCCTCAAGGCGCTCGTCGTCGTCGGCAAGCCGTACCGCCTGGGCCCCGGTGACCTCGCCAAACGGCTCGGCCTCACCCCGGCTGCCATGACCCATCGCATCGACCGAATGGTCACGGAGGGACTGGTCACGCGCGATCGCGACGAGTCCAACCGGGTGCGGGTCATCGTCGAGCTGACCGACGAAGGGCGGGGCAAGTGGCTCGAGACCATGCGCATGGCCTCCGCCTTCGAGACGGACCTGCTCCAGGACCTCTCGGCGGATGAACGGGCCGTGCTGGGCGAGATGCTCCAGCGCCTGCTGCGCCGCGTGGAGGTCACCCAGCCGGACGCGGGCGGCCGCCTGGAAGACCTCGACTGACCCAAGTTGACACCCTGCGGATGGCTGCGTAGTGTTCTCCGAGTTGCCCGCCGGTGAACGCCGACGCGAGTCGGTCCCGAGGCAGCCACTCCGTTAACACTCATTCGAACGAACGACGATCAGTCGTCTTGTTTTCGTGTGCGTTTTCGGAATG
>NZ_JASISZ010000075.1 GCF_030063355.1 Streptomyces sp. PH10-H1 | reverse complement strand
CACCAGGGCTGACCTTGCGACCACTCCAGTCCGGGGACCTCATCGCTGTAGCGCTGGATGTTGTTCCAGTTGCCGTTCGAACGCCCTTCATGGACGCCGACCTGCCCGGCCGCGGTCAGTATGACGGTGTCGGCCACCTGGCCGTCCTGAAGCGGTAATGATGGTTCCGGCATGGCGAATTCCCCCTGTTGCTCGATGACTTGCGGATCCGGGTCCGGGACCTGTCGAAGGCGCGAATGACAAGACCCTGCGGGGGGCGCCCACCGCGCCGCCTTCCCGATTCACGATGGCATCGGATGACACACAGGCGGAAGCGACGTTCCGCTCAGCGGACCGCACCCGGACGGCATCGAATTGAGCCTCCAGGCCAGCGCGGTGCAGGGACCGGTCGAGATACAGCCGGAAGGGGTAGCCGCACTCTTGGCGTGTGTCCGAGGCGAGTACGGTTCAGACGGTCGTCCCGGTCATGATCGCCCGGGGCCGCACGTCATCGGCAGCGCCGTATGGGTGTTCGCACCGGAGATCCCGACCGGGATCGGCAGGCCGGTTCCGATCGGCGAGCAGATGGTGACGAAACCGGCGTTGCGCATGACGCCTTCTGGTGAGGCCAGCTTTGAGAGCGGTCTTCACAGAGGTGATGTTCCCTGTCGCTGCTTTGAGTTCCTTGCGCGGGAGCACTGGCCGATCACAGCATCCGCGACGACGGCGTCATCATGTCCGCGACCGCTCAGGGCCGGGTCGGTTTCATCGACGCCGCCGACATCGCCGCGGTCGCGGTCCACGCCCTCACCGACGCCGTCGAGCGCATCACGGACACCCGGCCCGCGGTTTCCGCGAGAGTGAACAGAGGTGAGGAGGTAGTCCGATGGCTTTGCGTCATGCCGTGCTGGCGGCGCTTCTCGACGAGGAGCTGAGCGGGTACCAGTTGGCCAAGGCGTTCGACATGGGTGTCGCGAACTTCTGGCACGCGCTGCCGCAGCAGCTGTACGCCGAGCTGGCCAAGCTGGAGCAGGAGGGGTTGATCGCGGGCCGGGAGGTGGTCCGGACACCCGGCCCAACAAGCGCCTGTTCCGGGTCACCGGCGCCAGGCTGGCCGAGCTGGAACAATTCACGGCAACCGCCACCAAGCCCTCCTTCATCCGCGACGACCTGCTCGTCAAGGTCCAGGCCGCCGACCACGTCGACACCGCGGCACTGATCGCGCAACTCACCGAGCGGGCCGTCTTCGCCGAGGCGAAGATCGGACTGTTCGACGCACTGCTGCGGAAGATGCGAGGCGAACGCGGCGAGGAGGAGTTCCTGCGCCACGGCGAACGGATCGGCCCCTACCTGACCTGCCTGCGAGGCCTGGAGTTCGAGCGGTCCAACCGGGACTGGTACGAGCGCGCCGTGGCAATCCTGCGGGAGAGGCGGGCGGCCCATGCCCGGCGATAACCGCCTGCGCTTCCTCGTCGCCCTGGGCGACAGCCAGACCGAAGGCGTCGGCGACGGCGACGACACCACGGGCCTGCGGGGGTGGGCGGACCGGCTCGCCGAGCAGCTCGCGCTGCACCACCCCGGTATCCAGTACGCCAACCTGGCCGTACGCGGCCGCCTCGCCGGGCAGGTTCACGAGGAACAGCTCGCACCCGCCCTCTCGCTGCGCCCCGACCTGGCCACTGTCGTCGCCGGGGTCAACGACCTGCTGCGGCCCCGATTCGACGCCGATGAGGTCGCCGGCCACCTGGAGGCGATGTTCGCAGCGCTCACCGCCCAAGGCGCCAGCGTCGCGACCCTCACTTTCCCCGACGTCGCCCGGATCACCCCGCTCGCCCGCCCCATCAGCTCCCGCGTCACCGCACTCAACCACCGCATCCGGCAGGCGGCACACCGGCACGGCGTAGCCGTCGCCGAGACCTCCCACCACCCCGTGGTCACCGACCCCCGCTTGTGGAGCCCGGACCGGCTTCACGCCAGCCCGCTCGGCCACGAACGGATCGCCGCCGCCGTCGCCCAGGCCCTCGACCTGCCCGGCAGCGACGACTCCTGGACCCACCCGCTGCCCGGTCCGCTAGCGGCCACCCCCGCCGGATGGCGCACGGCAGCAGGCGAACTACGATGGGCCGCCGCCTTCCTCAATCCCTGGCTCGGCCGACGCCTGCGCGGCCGCTCCTCCGGCGACGGCCACACAGCCAGACGCCTGAACCTCCTCCCCGTACCCACTGCTCCCGCAAGTGACGGGACGAAGGAGATCAGCACGCGCCCCGGAGACACTCCCCAGCTTTCATGAACGACCCTATTTCCCGGAGCAAGATCAACAAGAGGCGCGAGGGACCGCCCGGACGCTGGTGAGTGGGTGGCCGGAGCATGACGGTCCCTCAAGAGCCCTCGCCGCGGGACGGCGACGACGTCGCGTGCCACCCCTGCCCCCGCTGCAAGGCCGAGCCCGGCTCGCCGTGCCGTGCGCTGGACACTCCCGAACGATGCCGAGGGCGGCACCGCCGGACGCCGAGGGCGGCACCGCCGGAAGAACCGGTGGATCGGTTTGTGGATGAGCGCGCTATGCCGTTGCGCGAGCACACCCGCAGCGGGTGCGGAGGCGGTGTATTCGCGTCAGGCTGGGGAGCGGATCGTGCTGCCCGCGTCTGTGGAAAGGCCTGACATGCCGTTCATCTATCGCAAGGACCTCGGACTGCTCGCCCTGCGCCTGGGGACCGCGGGTGTGCTCTTCGCACACGGTTCGCAGAAGCTGTTCGGCTGGTTCGGCGGCGGCGGCGTCGATGGCACGGCCCAGGCCATGGAGCACATGGGCTTCACCCCGGGGCGGCAGAGCGCGATCGCGGCCGGGCTCGGGGAGGCCGGCGGTGGCGCGCTGCTCGCGCTGGGACTGGCCACCCCGGTGGCGGGCGCCGCCGCGGCGGGGGCCATGGCAGGGGCCGTTTCGGTGCACGCGCCCGCGGGGTTCTTCGCCCAGGGGGGCGGCTTCGAGTACCCGGCCTTCCTCGGCTTCGTCGCGGCCGGTCTCGGGCTCGCCGGGCCGGGACGGTACTCGCTCGACCACATCACGAGGCACAAGCTGGACCGCCCGGCCGCGGTGCTGCTGGCGTTCACGGTCAGCGCGGCCGCGGCGACCACCGTCGTCAGCCGCCGCAGAGCGGCTCCTGCGGCTGCGACTGCGACTGACGACCACTCGGACGGTGGTACGTGAAGCCACCGCGGTCGGCGTAGAGGCGGTCCTGTGCGGAGAGCGCCCGCCTGGGCACCGACCTCGGCTGTTCCGACCGGCGCCACCTCGGCCTGGAACTGGTGAGTGACCAGGGGATTAACCTGTCGTTGTCATCGGCATGACCAACTCTCGGAATCTTCTCGCTGCTGCGGCGCTCGCTGTCAGCGCCGTTGCATTGGCTGCCCCGGCGGCCGATGCTTCCACCGCCACCGAGGGCATTCGCCCCGGCGCCGCCAACCAACTCAACCAGCTCGACCAGCTCAACCAGGTCGGCAAGATCGGCCAGGCGAGCCAGGGCCTCGCCCCGGTGCTTGGCCTGCTGTCACCCGTGTTCGGGGTACTCCCGATGTAGGGGAAGCTGTGCCGAACGCCCGGTGCGCGGCGAGTGCGCGGACCGGGCTCTGCGCGGATGGGCGGGCTAGGTGCAAAGGTGCTGGTCTTCCGGCGCCGTCCAAGCGTCGGCGGCGACGTTCCTCGCCTCGGACGCCGGCTGCCATCACGGTTTCTGACGGGACGTGGCCATCGGCATCAGCAGGCTCGCCCCGCCCACCCGTGGCGGGTGAACCGGGAAGGGCGGTATGCGTACAGGTCCCAGCCTGTGCCCGGTTCGCCGATGGCGGTGTCCTCATCTCCATAGATCCGGAACCAATCACTGCGGGACACCGCCCGGCCCATCGGTTCGCGGCCTACAGTGCGGCCATGAGCGTTCAGCCGCGCAACGGATTCTTCATCGATCTGCTCTTCTCGGTGGGCGTGGGCGCGTTCAGCTTCGTCCTCAGTGTCGCCATCCGCAGCGGTCTGTATGACGACGCGATGGTGAACGACTATTCCGTCACCAGTTTTCTCTTCGGAACCGTCACGGCTCTCGTAATCCGCCGGATGACGCCGGACGCAGCGAAGGACCCCGGGCAGCCGGACGAACCCGACCGGCCGGACACCTCCCCCTCCAGTTGAGGAGCCCCCGGCCTTGCCCATCACCAGCGCGGCGCGGCTAACGCCCACGCCAGGGCCGGCCAGCAGGCGACCGAAGGCTCCTGACGGCACCGACAGCGTGGCTTGTTTCGGGTAGTGGTCCCCGCATACCTAGGCGAGCAGGGCGGCGAAGCGCCGCGCGAACAGGTACGCGTCGCCGGGCCAGCGAGCGGACACGTATGTGCCGTCCACCACCACGAATGCGGGTGTGTCGTCGTCGGCGGTTCCGCGCCGCCGCAGCTCGGTCGGACCCCGCTCGAACTGTGCGGGGTCATTGAGGGCGGCTGTGACCTCGTCCTGGACATACGCGGGATAGGTGCGGTAGTAGCTGCCACGCCGCCAGGCGGTGAGGTAATAGGCGCTGCGTTCCATGTACTTGGGCAGACACGTGGTACGTCGGTCGGCGATGACGCTGCGGCCGGTGACCGGGTCCAGAGTGCGGGCGAGTACGAGGACCCCGTGGCAGATGGCGCCGACGGGTCGGCCCGATCCCCAGAATTGGGCGATCTTTTCCCGCAGCACTGGGGAGCCAAGGTATTGGCGCATTCCGGGGGCGTGGCCGCCAGGCAGTACCAGGCCGTCATAGTGTGCCGGTTCCAGGTCGCTCCACGCGACTGGGCGGCGGTAGGCGGCCTCCCGGGTGAGCTGCCGGTAGAACTCCAGAGGTTCGGGTTCTGCGCCGAGTTGCCCGAACAGGACACCGGTGAGCAGGAGCGGATCCGCCTGAGGTGGCCCGTCGCCGTGCTCGGTGGCGAACACCACGTCGTGGCCGGCGTCGCTCAGCAGCCGCCAGGGCACTGCGACTTCGGTGACGTCAAAATCGCGGTCGGGCAGCGGGACGAGGATACGCATGGACTCTGCATACCACGAAGAACTTCAGGTGTTTGAGACCGGCAGGACCGGGCTCTCCCACGACGAGATTGTCCGCGCCCTCGCGCACGTGTGGATGAAAGGCCTGGCAGCGTTGAAGGACGACACGAACGGGGGAAGGGAGTCAGGCGGCGGCCTGGCGGGGCCATGATCGATGGCTTCACCGGACGCACGAGGGAACGTTCATCACCGTGACCACAGCAACCTCCGCACAGCGCCATGGGCGCATCTGCGACGTCCACCTCCTCCTCGTCAGCGGCGACAGGGTGCTGCTGGGCCTGCGTCAGGGCGGATACGCGGCAGGACTCTGGCAGGTCCCAGCGGACACCTGGAACCGCTGGAACCCACGGACGAAGGCACTGCCCGCGAGGGCCTGGAGGAGATCGGCATCCGCGTCCACTGCGACGACCTGGAATTCGTCCACTTCATCGACCACCGCGCACCCGGGGAGGAGCCACGCCTCGGCGTCTTCTACCGCGCCGTGTCCTGGCAGGGGGAGCCGTACAACGCCGAGCCCGCCAAGTGCGGCGGGATCGGCTGGTACGCGTTCGACGAGATCCCCCGGAACACGGTGCCCTACCACACTGCGGCCCTCGCACATATCGCCGCCGGCCGCGTGCGCTCCCGGTTCGGGTGGGAACCTACGCTCAAGAGCACTGAATGAGAAGCGGGGTCAACACGCCCCAGAGTGAACCCCGGTACTCGCCTCCGCTCTCCCGCGGTGGCGCGTCAGTCGCCGGGTGCGGCGCGGACCGCCCAGCGCTGTTCGACCTTGGCGATCCGCCAGTACGCGAGGGCGGCGGCCCACACCACGACGAAGAGTCCGACGATGATGTAGCCGACGCTGCCCAGGTCCAGCCCCGCGATCCAGCCCGTGAGCCGGTCGTTGAGGTCGAGTTTGTCGTGCAGGACGCTGACCAGCTCGATGGTGCCGATGAGGAAGGCGACCGCGATCGACAGGCCCGTGATGGCCAGGTTGTAGAACACCTTGCGCACCGGGTTGGAGAACGCCCATTGGTAGGCGAAGTTCATGAAGGTGCCGTCGAGCGTGTCGAACAGGCTCATCCCGGCGGCGAAGAGCAGCGGCAGGCACAGGATCGCGTACCAAGGCAGCCCGGCGGCGGCGCCGCTGCCCGCCATGACCATCAAGGTGACCTCGGTGGCGGTGTCGAAGCCGAGCCCGAAGAGGAAACCGAGAGGGAACATCTGTCCGGGGCGCGTGATGGACTTGGTGAAGCGGCCCAGGATGCGGTTCATGAAGCCGCGGGCGTCCAGGTGCGCCTCAAGCTCCGCCTCGTCGTACCGCCCGGCGCGCATCGCCTTGAACACCCGCAGAATGCCGATCAGGGCGATCAGATTGAGCGCGGCGATGACGTAGAGGAACGTCCCGGAGACGGTGACGCTGACCATGCCGAGGGCCTGATGGGTGCCGGACTTCTCGTCGACCAGCGTGCCGGCGAGCTGGGCGCCTCCGGCGACCAGCGCCGCCAGGACGACCACCACGCTGGAATGACCGAGGGCGAACCAGAAGCCCACCGAGACCGGGCGTTTGCCGTCGGCCATGAGCTTGCGGGTGGTGTTGTCGATGGCGGCTATGTGGTCGGCGTCGAACGCGTGCCGCATGCCGAGGGTGTACGCGGTGACGCCCAGCCCGATGCCGAACGCCTTCGAGTCGACCTCGTAATGGTCAGGAATCACGAGCAGGAACAGGATACCAAAGGCGACGACGTGGATGGCGGCGATCACCGCCAGCAGTCCGGCTGTACGGACGGTGTCCTCGCGCCGCCAGCGGAAAGCGGTAGGGGTGGGTCCGGTGGACAGGGTCATGCGGTCACGCTCCAGCACCTCGTGGATTGCCTCGTGAGATGCCGTGGCCGGTCTCCTGGCTGACGGGTTCGCTCGCGCTCGCCCCCGTCCCAGCCTTCCCAGCCGCGGTCAGCGGTCAGTGGCGCAAGCAGGACGAGAGCTCCCCGATCACAGTGGCGAGGGCCGCTCCGGTTTCCCACCGGTCTTCCCGAGCACCACGGCCCAACCACCCTAGAGTTCGCACGGCGATGCCTGCAAGGCTGCATATATGTGCAGGTGTTGGGTCACACGCGGGCGGCCTGCCAGGATGTCGCCCATGCATCTGGTCCCCGTGGAGCGCGCCGGTCATCCCACCATCGACGGACACCGGGTCTGCGATGCCATCACCGCCATCGGCGAGCCCGGTCGTGTCCGCGCCCTGGCCGACCGCTTCGCCCTGCTCGCCGACCCCGGACGGCTCGCCCTGCTTCTCGCCCTCCACGTGGCGGGCCCCATGGCGGTCACCGACCTCGCCGTCGCCACCGGTATGAAGGACCCCGCCGTGTCCCAGGCCCTACGCCTGCTGCGCGCCGCCGGAGTCGCCGTCGGCGACAGGGATGGCCGGATCGTGCGCTACCGCGTGGTCGACGACGAGATCAGCGCTCTGCTCGGCCACTATGCCGCCGGGGGCGCCGAGCGACAGGCGCGGTAACGCGCGGTCGGCGGCCAGTGACCGGGGCGCGTACGCGCTGCGTACGGGCGGAGGCCGAGAGGCCGGCGCGGTCAACCCCAGCACGATCTCCCGCTGGGAGAACGGTCTCGTACCGGTGTCGTATGTCGTCATTCGCCGCCACGAGCGATTGCTCGGCCTGACCGCGTACGGGCTGGTGACTGCCGTCGAGACCGTCGCCCGGTACCAAGGCGGAGTATCCGCCGACGTTTTCTCCAAGGGAGCGGACCCCGGATCGTGGCGGCCCGCCGGCCGCGGACACCGAGTCGGCCGGCTGATGGCACACCCGTACTGGGCCGAGGACGTCATCGCGACGTGTGCCGACGCAGCCGCCGACCCCTGTCACGCCGGGCTGATCGAGGACGTCTGCGCCCTGGACGGCAGCGGTCATCCGTCCGCTGTGCCAAGACCAGCCGGCTCCGCGGGGTGGTCGGCGGCACTTTGCCGCCGACCACCCGGGGCTCATGCCGTGAAACCGCCGTCCACCGCGATGGTGGCGCCGGTGATGTACCGGCCGGCGTCACCCGCGAGGTGGGCCACGGTCGCGGCGACGTCCGACGGCTGCCCGTAGTGGCCGAGCGCCGTGAAGCCCTTCTGCATGTCGGCACCCGGGCCGTCGGAGGGGTTCATATCTGTCTCAGTCGGCCCAGGGTGGATCAGGTTGACTCTGATACCCCTGGGGCCCAGCTCGCGGGCCAGTGACTTGGTCAGGCCGGTCAATGCGGTCTTGCTCGTCGTGTACAGGGAACCGCCGGGGAATGCGACCCGCTCGGCCATACAGCTGCCGATGTTGATGATCCGCCCACCCTCGGTCATATGCCGGACCGCCGCCTGGGATACGAGGAACGGCGCCCGCACATTGATGTTCAGCACGCGGTCGATGTCCTCCAGCGACATGTCCTCAATGGGGCCGAGCACGCCGATCCCCACGTTGTTGACCACAATGTCGAGCCGCCCGAACTCCGCAGCGGCCTGATCCACGGCGTCACGCACCGCTATCGGATCTGAGCTGTCAGCCCGGACAGCCCAGGCCCGGCGGCCCAGCGCCTTGACCCGATCGACCACATCCGCCGCGCGCTCGGCGCCGTCCCGGTAGGTCAGTGCGACATCGGCCCCCTCCTCGGCCAGCCTGAGCGCCACCGCCTCACCGATGCCCCGGCTGCCGCCAGTCACGAATGCCACCTTGCCGTCAAGTACCGCGGTCATGTTCGCTCATCTCTTTGTCGGGTTCATGGACACGTCGATAGTCCCGAGTCGCCGAGGAGAAGGCTGGCGGCAATTGGACGTGGCATCGGGGCGGTGAACAGTGGCAGGCCGTCGGAACGCGTGAGCGTTGCGCGCGCATCAGTCCGCGAACGTGTGTGGCCGGCGTCCGAGCAGCCGCTCCACGGTGTCGGTCCGGAATCCGACGGTGTCGGCGCGCATGAGCGTGAATCCCTTCGAGATGGCGTCGGCCAGCGCCTGGGGCGCCCCGTCGCCTCGGGGTACACCGCCTCTTAACTCACCGGATTGCTTCTCGTTGCCGGCGAGTGGCTTTCACCGCTGCCCCCTTGCCGCTCCGCCTACCTGGCGGAGGATTGTGGCCAGCGGGTTTCCTTTCCCCGACCTCCTACAAGATGTAGGAAGTATGCTGGCGGATGCCCCAAGGTGGCCGTAGCGAAAGCAACGGCGGGCTCTTATCCCCGGGCCCTCAGCGGGCGCACCGTAGGAAAAGGGAGGCGCGGCGATGAGCGTGCGGCAGGGCCCCGGCGGCCTCTCATGCGCGGCCGTGTTCGATGTCGCCCACCCTGGGGTCCGGCGGTGAGGGACGAGCCGCGCGGGCCACCCGGCACCCGACCGGCACGCCGGCTTCTCCTGGCCGCGCCCTCGCGCCGCCACGGCTGCACGGCCCGGCGGCCGTCAGCCCCGCCCGCCATACAACGGTCCGACCCAAGCCGGGACTGCCCCCGATGCCTCATCCGAACCCCCCGCCTGTGCCCTCAGCCCGCCGAACCTCCGCCCAGAACGCGCCCCAACCCGGCCCGGACGTGCGGAAAACACACCGCACGCCGCACAGCCAGCCACAGCCGCCGCCGTCCAGGCACGGGCCGTTATGGGGCAGTCCTACGCACAGCCATACGCACAGCCATGCGCGCAGTCGAGCCGGCTACTTGCGGCGTGGCGTCGCTGGTGGTCGGCTGCGCTCTGATCGGCGTTCTCATCGCGCCGCCGGTGATGGTCCACTCGCTCTCCACATGCCCCCGTGGCACGGATGGCGCTGCCTGTACGCTCGAGGTGCCCGGCGGACACAACGCGCGGACGTTTGGCCCCGCCCCATCCGCCGTGTTACGCGAACACCACATGGCGCTGGTGTGGGACAACTGGT
Organism: Streptomyces sp. PH10-H1; assembly: GCF_030063355.1. Classification (GTDB taxonomy): domain Bacteria; phylum Actinomycetota; class Actinomycetes; order Streptomycetales; family Streptomycetaceae; genus Actinacidiphila. Next base: position 28,104 of record NZ_JASISZ010000075.1, on the reverse strand, counting down.
TCGGCCCCACCAAGACCCTGGACGTCACGATGGCCTCAGGCCTCACTGCGACGCAGACTCCAGCAGGCCGCGCCGCATCACCGGACCTCGCCGTCCGGCCGCCGGAGATCACCACCCTGCGCGGTCACGACTGCCGGCTCGAAGCCCCGGACCAGCCAGCCCGTAACCATCGAAGCGGTCAACCCCCGACCTCCCAAGGTGACCACATGCCGATCGAACGCCGCAGCGTCCTGCGGAACTTGTCCCGGGCAGCCGCCGTCGGCGCGGCCGGCTCCTTCCTCAGCGCGTGCGGTGACAACGGGCACGCAACCCCGACGTCCCCTGCTTCTCCTTCCGCCGCGCCGAGCACGCCGCGCCGCGGGCCCACCTCTTCCGCGTCCCCGGCACCCCTCCCGGACCAGATCGTGCACGGTCCCACCGAGCGCCCGCTGGTAGCGCTCACCTTCCACGGCCAGGGCGACCCCGCCCTGGCCGATGCCGTCCTGGCCACGGCGGAACGCGCCGGAGCCCACCTGACCGTGCTCGCGGTCGGCAGCTGGCTCGACACCTATCCGGCCATGGCCCGCCGCATTGTGGACGCGGGTCATGACCTGGGCAACCATACCCAGCACCACGTGGACATCTCGGCGATGAATGCCGCCGCCGCATACGCAGAGATCCAGGCGTGCGCCCAACGCCTGCACCAGCTGACCGGATCCATCGGCAGCTGGTTCCGCCCCTCCCAATCCCGCCTGGCCACCCCGCTGGTACAGCAGCAGGCCCGCAAGGCGGGATACCAGCACTGTCTGTCCTACAGCCTGGACTCCCTCGACTACACCGACCCCGGCGCCGCCGCAGTACAACGCACCGTGCTTGCAGCCGTGCACGGCGGATCAGTGGTGAGCCTGCACATGGGCCACCCGGGCACGTTGGGCGCGCTGCCCGTCATCCTCACCGGCCTCAAGCAGCGCGGCCTGCGCGCGGTCACCGCAACGGAGATGCTCCGCTGATGCCGACCCATCCCGAGGTTCCCCCCGGCCGCCAAGGGGCCCCCACCCGAGCAAAACGCCACGCCGCACTGATACTGGCCGTGTGCGCGACCCTCGCCGCCACCGCCTGTTCCGCCTCAGGGTCGCCCCCGGCCTCCGTGACGGTCAGCCGCAGCGCCTCCGCCGCGCCCGGCACCAGCGCCCCCGTGGGCACCGTGCCGCCCGCGCCGTCCGAACTGCTGCCGGGGATGCCGCCTCCGCTGGACCCCCACGACCTCTACGCCGCCGACCGGCCGAACGCGCTGTCCGACGCGGTCAAGGGCTTCCCCTCACGTATCTATGTGCCCAACACCCTTTCGGACACCGTCAGCGTCATCGACCCCACGACCTACCGGGTGATCGGCACCTTCAAAGTGGGACATCAACCCCAGCACGTCGTCCCCTCATGGGATCTGAAGACCCTGTGGGTCAACAACGACCTCGGAAACAGCCTCACACCGATCGATCCCGCCACCAGCGCCGCCGGTCGCCCGGTCACAGTCCATGATCCCTACAACCTCTACTTCACCCCCGACGGCAGGCACGCGGTGGTGATGGCCTCCGCGGACCGGCAACTGGTCTTCCGCGACGCCCACACCATGAGCGTCGTCAAGGCCGTCCCAGCGGGCTGCGAAGGCGTCAACCACGCCGATTTCTCGCCCGACGGCCGGTACTTCATCGTCTCCTGCGAGTTCTCCGGCGACCTGATCAAGGTCGACACCGCCCGCATGGAGGTGATCGGGCGGCAGAAACTCCCCCTGCGCGGCGCCATGCCCCAGGACGTCAAGATCGCGCCCGATGGCCGCACCTGGTATGTCGCCGACATGATGGCGAACGGCGTATGGATCCTCAACGGCGACACCTTCAGCCGCCCGGTCCTGCTCACCACCGGCAAAGGCGCCCACGGCCTCTACGTCAGCCGTGACTCCCGCCGGCTCTACGTCTCCAACCGAGGCGAAGGCTCCGTGTCCGTCCTGGATTTCGCCACCGGGAAGCTGAGCGCCACCTGGCGTATCCCGCATGGGGGCAGCCCGGACATGGGCGGGGTCTCGGCGGACGGCAAAGTGCTGTGGCTGTCCGGCCGCTACAACTCTGAGGTCTACGCGATCGACACCGTCGACGGACATCTCCTTGCGCGCATTCCCGTCGGCCACGGACCGCATGGTCTGTGCGTGTACCCGCAGCCTGGCCGGTACTCCCTCGGCCATACCGGTGTCTTCCGGTGACTCGTGACACGCCCGTGGCGCAGGGCGCAGGGGTCAACGACGATGCGGTGCGCACGAGGCTGAGGAGGATGGGGAGGCCCGGCATTGGGGGGCCGGGCCTCCGGGCTGCTGTGTCGCGGCGCGCTCAGCTGTGGGAAACGGTGAGCGCGTAGAAGCCGACGCGAGCTCCCTTCGTGGTGCTGTTGGAGGAGGACTGGTTGTATGAGCCGGCCTTGAAGTACTGCTTGTAGCCGTTGAAGGACGACGGGATGGCGTAGTGCGTCGTGCTTCCGTTGACCGTCAGGTCGATCGTGTGGCCGCCCGAGACGCCGATCGTGTAGCTCCACGTCGTGCCGACCGACACATGGCCGACCGTGTGCGGTGTCTGACCGCCGAAGGGCGAGTTCTCCGTGCCGAGGACGATGTCGCCGTTCGAGTGGTAGTACAGCTCCAGCAGCGGCTTGGTGGATGAACCGCCCGTGCCGAGGTGGATCTGTCCCACGCAGACGTTCGATGTCACCGACACGACGCGCAGTGTCGCTTTCATCCGGTGGGTGCCGCTGAGCGACCAGTTCGCGGAGCTGCCGTCGTGGTTCATCTCGCGCAGTTCGGAGCGGGCGTAGTTGGAGTTCGGTGTGGTGACGCCCTTCTCCGGTGCCCAGAACGTCATCGCGCCGTCGGTGCCGGTGTAGAAGTACGAGTCCTGGAACCCGTTCGCCCCCTGGAGCCGGGAGGACGGGATCGTGGTCGGCGAGCCGGGGGAACCAACTGGCTCCTGGAGCTGCCACACCGACAGGTCGAAGTTGCCGCCGGGCGCGACTGACGGGTCTGCGAGGGTTCCGGCGCCGGAGTTTGCGCCGCCCTGGATACTGGGTGCGCCGGCTATGTCCGCGGCAGTGGAGTGGGTGATGCTCGGTGTGGCTTGCGCGGTGGAGGCATCGAAGGCCAGGCCGCCGGCGGCGGCGGTGGCGGCCAGGGAGGTGAGCAGCGTAAGCATGCGCATGGGGGGCCTTCCCGTTTGGCTCGGTGGTCTCGGTCGATGGGCATGGGGATCTCTCCGCGCCATCGAGTTCATAAACGTGAACCACGCGTGTGGATGTGAACGCCATGACAGTAGGACCCTGGTGTGAGCGCGTCAACGATTTTGGCGATGCGGGGCTTTGGGAGATTCGGAGGTGCGCGAGTGGCCGGCGCCATGAACCGGCGCCCGGCCCTTCCGGCGACGTGGCGCCATCCCCCTCCCGTCCGGTAGCTGAGGGCGCCCGCGGCCTGTCCAATTTGAGCGAGGAGTTGGAGTGACGGTGAGCGAAGAGAAGGCCGTGAATGTCGGGCCATCGGATATCGAGGTGGCATACGAGCGCTTCGGCGACCTCGACGCACCCCCCGTACTGCTGGTGATGGGCATCGCCGCGCAGATGCTCGGCCGGCCCGAGGAGTTCTGCGCCGGGCTGGCCGCTCACGGCGTGCAGGTGATCCGGTTCGACAACCGCGACAGCGGCCTGTCGTCACACTTCCCCGACGCGCCGACGCCCGACCTGCAGGCGGCACTCTCCGGTGACATGTCCTCGGCGTCCTACACCCTGTCCGATATGGCCGCCGACGTGGTCGGCCTGCTGGATGCCCTCGGGCTGGACAGCGCACATGTTGTCGGGGCCTCGATGGGAGGTTCGATCGCCCAGACGATCGCGATCTAGCATCGCCACCGGGTCCGGTCGCTGACGTCGATGATGTCCACGACAGGCGACCGGTCCGTGGGGCAGGCGAAGCCCGCGGCGCTCGGCGCCCTCACCGGCCCGCGGACCGAGAGCCGCCAGGACGTGATCGACCAGATCGTCAGGATCTCCCGGGTCGTCAGGTCGCCCGGGTTCGAGGCCCGACGAGGCCGCGGTCGCCGACCGCGCCGGGCGCTCCTACGACCACGCCTACGATCCGCTCGGCATTGCCCGCCAGGCCGTGGCCTCCCTCGCCTCGGGAGACCAGACAGCCCGGCTTCGGTCGCTCGACGTGCCCACCCTGGTGATCCATGGTGCTGACGATCCGATGTGCGATGTCAGCGGCGGACGGGCAACCGCGCAAGCTATCCCCGGGGCGGAGCTCGTCGTGCTCGACGGCATGGGCCACGACCTGCCGAGAGCGCTGTGGCCCGAGATCACCTCGCTGATCGCGAACCTCGTCCGGCGCGTCGAGGCGGCATCACCTACCGACTGAGCGCCTGACTCACGCAGCCAGGCGGGGCGCACAGCCCGACCCTTCGTGGTGTGAGGACGTGCTCAAGCCAGCCGCCCTGGCCTGAGCGCCACCACGACAAAGGATCGGTTCAGTAGCCGGGGGTTGATGCTGGTGAGCTCGCGTATGCAACTGTCGCATGTTCCCCGTCAAGTCCAGCCCGCCGGTGACCGTGCGTGGTCAGAGGCGGTCGGCCGGCCGCCGCCTCGCCGCGTGTTCCGGGGGCCCGGCCTTGTCCCGCTCGGCCCAGGTGAGGGTGGCGGCAAGCGAGCGGAAAGCGGCGCGGTAGACGCAGGGGCTGGTCCCGGTGCAGCGATGGAACTGGTGACAAGCGGGACCCGTGGGCACGCCCACCCGGATTCTGGGCTTTGGTACCGTCGTTGACATCGATTCCCCGGACAAGGGGGTGTGGCCGGAGCGGCTCCAGCAGTTGGACACCCGCAGGGGATCCGAGGCCGAGTGCGTCAACCGTGCCGGGAGGACCCGGCTGTGCACGGTCAGTCTGAAGCCGGGCGCCATGGCGTGCAGCGGGGACTCCGGCGGCCCGCAGCTGCAGCGCGCCAGGAGCGGGCGCTGGGAACTCATCGGTACGACGTCGGGCGACGGCGACCGGGCCGTGACGCTCCCGGACATCGCCGCGCACGCACGGACCAGCGTCAGCAGCCTCACCCGCCGCTTCCGCACCCTTACCGGCCACAGCCCCCTCCACTACCTGCTCCGAGCGCCCATCAAGGAGGCCCAGCGGCTGCTCAGGGAAACCGATGACCCCGTCGAGCAGATCGCCGCCCGCACCGGGTTCACCTCATCAGCCGCCCTACGCCCTCACTTCCGCCCCCTGACCGGCACCACGCCCCGCGCCTACCGCCAGGCCCACCGTGCCCAGGGAGGGTGCGGCGGCTGACGTGGGACGTCCACCAGTACCCGGGTCAGGAGTTGGCGATCCGCGGGCAGAACGTTGTCCATACGGGCTGTCCCCGTCGTCATTGGCCTCGCCAAATGTTGTCGAAGGCCGCATCTTCGATGGCTCGCCGTTGCCGTACAGCCTCCAGCTCCATCAACGCGTCATTGACGGCGGCGAGCACTGTCACCGCCGCGTCGTCGGCCAGACTCATGGAGTCTCCAGGCAGCTCGTCGCGGATCCCTACGGCCGCCGCAAGGGCGGCGAGGATGGGCTCATCCGCTGTCCAGCGGTTCGCAGCCTGGCGGCGAGCGGGCGAATCAACCAGCACCGTCCGACTGGGCCGGAAGGGCATCCCGTGGCGGCGATGCCGAGTGAGCTGCCCTTCCGCCTCAAGGGCGGCCACATAGGCCGCGGACAGGCCGCGACCTCTGCGCCACAGCCAGTCGCCGACCGACTCGTATGGCGCTTCTCGGACAAGCAACGCCGCAGCCTCATCCAGCAGGCGATCAGCCATTGCCGGCCGGTGGCCCGGCACGATGTGATCGCCGTCGAGTCTGATGGCCTGGGCATCGAGGAGGTCGATCACCTCGGCTCCCGCGAGCGCAAGCGACAGGTCGCCTTGTTTCACAGGGCGACCGGACGCCATATCCATGGCGGCGATCGAGAGGTCCCGCGGTGTGGTCATGAAAGGCTCCACGTCAGAGGCATCGATGGCGGTGCGTTTCTGAGCAGCTGGTCCGGCACCCGGTGTGACGCCGAGCGGGAAGGTCAGCTGCCCTTGTCGGGGGCCGCGTCGATCGCTGAGCGGACGTGCTGCGAGTAGCCGGACGGCGGGCGTGAAGTCGGCCGGCAGTGTCCACCAGGATCAGGTCACTGTTCGTGTGGTCGGTGTGCAGGGAAAGGATCTTCCTCTGCCCGGGCAAGCTGTACTTTTGCCTTCGCCATGTCGGGTGCGCCTCTCGGCCCGTTGCCGAGCATTCCCGTATACGAGCTTACGGAGCGAGGACGGCAGCTGCATCCCCCCGTCGGCCCTGGCCCGCTGAGGAGCGCATATTCCGGCAGAGGCCGGTGCGTGCCGGCCCGAGTATCGACGCCTACAGCGTCCCACGGCCTCAGGGCCGTCCTCACCGCCACGTTCTGGGGTCTGGACGGCTCCTCCGGAGGCGGCACCGGCACTCTGCCCGCACCCACCGGCGGGAGGGTGACCGCAACCACCAGCACGACAGTGTCACTGTCATGGAACGCCGTCAGCGGTGCCGTGGATAACGTCTACATCACCCACACCTTGGAGGAGACCTCTGCCGGCTACTACGTCATCGCCGACAGCGGATGTCCCAACTGACGGTCGGCCACGCCCGACTGCGGGCAAACACAACAACCCGCCCGGCCGACTCGTGCGCCTCGCCGCGACCCATGCAGCGGTGAGGCGTTCGGCACGCTACTTCGGCCGAGGGATTGCGGCTGTCACCGCGTGGCGGACATTGCTGTAGCGGTCGACCTCCCAGACCGTGCCAGGACAGCCGCACGAATGAGGGAGTGGTGCGCGGTGCCGGACTCCTCGCGCCCTCACAAGCCGCCAGTCCGATTGGCTGCCTCCTCGAGAGCCCAACCGGCTGGCGAAGGTGCCTTCACCGGCCCCAACCCGCGTGTCGGCTCGATGCGGCGCTTGTGGTCAGGGCGTGGTGCGGTATAGAGCAAGGGGTTGATGCGTTTTGTGAAGGAGCGTCATGTCGTATGCCGTCCGTCGTCCCTTGGCCGTCGCCGTGCGTTTGGCGCTGTCCGCCGCGCTGGCCGCAGCAGTGACGGTGGCCTTGTTCGTCACGGGCCGCCATCAAACGCCCGACTACACGGCGCAGCTGTTCGGGCAGTCCGGGGTATCGGCGATCCGACTCAAGTCATGGATGGCCACGGGGGTCCTGGGCCTGGCGGTGGTCCAATTGGGCTTGGCTCTGTGGATGTACGGGCGGCTGCCGGGTCTGCGGCAAGCCCCGCGTGGCGTGCCGCGCGCGCACCGGATCGGCGGGGTGATCCTTTTCGCCGTCACCGTACCGGTCGCCGTGCAGTGCATGCGGGCCTACGGTGTCCAGACCGCCTCCACCCGCGTCATGGTGCACTCGATCGCCGGTTGCTTCTTCTACGGCGCGTTCGCGGCAAAGGTTCTCCTGGTGCGCAGCCGACGCCTCCCCGGGTGGGTTCTGCCCCTGGCCGGAGGCACCGTGATCACTGTCATCGCGGTGTTTTGGTACGTCAGCGCCCTGTGGTACTTCAACGGCAACCTGCCGTGACGCGTGCTGCCACGCGATATGGATCAAGGTTGCGTAGCGGGGGCGCCGGGTGTCTCGATGCAGCGAGAGCTGGTGGCGTTTTGCCTGGCCGCGGTAGGTACCGAATCGGACCAGAGCGCAACGCGCCCCAACGTGTTCGTCCGCGCCACGTTCGCAGACGGGCTCCACGCACCGAGGGTCGGAGGCGCCGGCTCGCGGGACCGCCTCGCTGCCCGCGTTGGCGCAGTGCCGGCCTATCGGGTACGACCGCGGCCGCCGCCTGGCACCTGGCACCTCGCCAAGGTTCCTGTGGCCTCGAATCGACCTCGGTCACGATGATCGCCGTAACCGCCGCGTCCTCCCGCGCTCGTCGCCAACCCCGCCGCCGCGCGTCACCCTGACCCAAGGAGAGGGCCGATGTCCGCGCCACCCCAACTGCCCGGCGTGCTGGCCGACGTGGCCCCGGTTCTGGACCACTGGGGTTACCTTGCCGTGGGCGGTCTGGTGTTCGTCGAAGACTTCGGCGTGCCGGTGCCGGGGGAGACCGTGATGATCGCAGCCGCCGTCTACGCCGGGGCGGGGCGGTTGAACATCGTCGCCGTTGCTGTGATCGCCATGGTGGCCGCGGTAGCGGGCGACAACGTCGGCTACGCCATCGGCCGCTTCGGCGGTCACCGGCTCCTCGCCCGCTACGGCCGTTATGTCCTGCTCACTCCCGCCCGTGTCACCAAGGCCGAGGCGTTCTTCGATCGCCACGGCGGCAAGGTCGTGACCGTCGCCCGGTTCATCGAAGGCCTGCGTCAGGCCAACGGCATCATCGCCGGACTGAGCGGGATGTCCTGGCGGCGTTTCATGGCCTTCAACGCCCTGGGCGCCGCCCTGTGGGTCGGAGCCTGGGTCACCCTCGGCTACCTCGCCGGACAGCACCTGGACACCCTCTACCCCGCCATCCAACGCTACGAGCTGCACCTCCTGGCCGCGGCCGCCCTCCTGATTGCAGCACTGATCGCCCGGCACCTGCTCCGGCGCCGCCGAACCCCGAAGGAATGAAAGGAACGAACAGGCGCGCGCACCAGACGCTGTGGCATGGCCGGCGCGCTTCAGGCCGCGCGCAGCGACTATCGTCGGCCGGCACTCAGCGAATGGGATCCAGTGATGCGTGAACCGGGATCGGACAGCCCGGTCACCCGAAGCTGACTCGCTCCAGCCAGAAGTCGAGCAACTGCGCATCCCCCAGGATCTCGATGCCCTGGTCTCGAGCGGGACGCCGCTTGTAAATGACCAGCAACAGGTCGGTGAGCGACCCTCGCACCGCGACTGCGGCCTTCTCGTGCGCGCGCCGCCATACGATGGCGTCGCCCGAGGTCGATCAGCCACCCAGCCGCCGCCTCCGGCGCGGTGTCGGTGGCGTGGAAATGCAGAGTGCACCCGGCACCGAGCAGCTCGCGCATCCAGGGGTGGACCTCGAAGTGCATCGGCAGCGAGCCGAGGTCCATCCACTCGTCGACAGCGTCGAGGGCGACCTCCTCGTCGACGGTGAACTCCGCACCCACGGCCAGGGTCGCATCGGCACGATGGATGACCGTCTCATGCAAGAACCGGCGCGCGTAGAAAACCGCGGATCCCCCGGGAACGGGGGTCCACAGCGTCGCGTCGGGCCCGGCGGCGCGCAGGGTCCGCGCCAGCTGCTCGGCGGCTACGGCGCCGGCATCCATCTGAGCAGCCCGTTCTCGCCGGGCCCCTGAGGCCCCGTCCGGGGACCTCAGGGCCCGGGCCCGAGCCCTCCCTGGAGGCGTTCCAGATCGGCCGGGCGCACCTGGATGGCAAGCAGTGCGATGATCGCGGCTATCACAGTGAATGCTGCGGCGACGATGAAGGCCGTGGCGATTCCGGAGGTGAGGACCTGGTCGCCCCAGGGTGGCGGGAGTTGTCCGGTCTGCTGGAATTTCGCGCGTTCCAAGGGGCCGGCCTGGGCCAGGAACTGCGGTATTTGGTTGTGGGCCTCGTTGCGGCTGGCCGTGCCGAACACGGTGACCAGGATGGACAGGCCCAGTGAGCCGCCGACCTGCTGGGTGGTGTTGAGCAGGGCGGAGGCCGCGCCGGTCTCATGCGGGGCCACGCCGGAGACGGCCATCAGGGTCACGGAGACGAAGTTCATGCCCATGCCGAGGCTGAAGATGAGCATCGGTCCCAGGATGCTGCCCAGGTAGGTGGAGTGGATGTCCGTCTGGGTCAGCCAGGAAAGCCCCGCCGCGCACAGGATCGAGCCGGTCACCATGAAGGGCTTGGGGCCGTACTTCGGCAGGAGTTGGGAGGCCAGTCCGGCGCCCACCGCGATGACCGCGCTGACCGGAAGGAAGGCCAGACCTGCCTGGAGCGGGCTGAAGTTCAGCACGTTTTGGACGAACAGGGTGAGGAAGAAGAACATGCTGAAGATCGCGGCGGCGAGGCTCAGCATGATTCCGTAGGTGCCCGCCCGGTTGCGGTCCGCGAACATGTGCAAGGGGGTGATTGGTTGCTTCGAGCGCTGCTCCACCAGGATGAAGGTCGAGAGCAGTACCACGGCGGCGGCGAACGACGCGATAGTGAAGCCGTCGCGCCAGCCGTCCTGCGCGGCCCGGATGAAGCCGTAGACCAGACACACCATACCGAGGGTCGCGGTCAGCGCCCCGGCGAGGTCGAAGTGGCCGGGATGGCGCTCGGACTCCTTGATCACGCGAGGTGTGGCCAGGGCGATGAGCAGTCCGATCGGCACATTGACGAAGAACACCCAGCGCCAGTTGAGCCATTCGACGAGTACGCCGCCCGCCAGCAGACCGATCGCGCCGCCGCCGGCGGAGACCGCCGCGAAAACGCCGAACGCCCGGTTGCGGGCCGGGCCTTCGGTGAAGGTGGTGGTGATCAGTGCCAGCGCGGTCGGCGAGGCGATGGCGCCACCGACGCCCTGGAGGGATCGGGCGGCCATGAGTTGGCCGGAGTTCTGTGAAAGGCCGCCGAGCAGGGACGCGAGGACGAACAGCAGAACGCCGAAGATGAAGACTCTTCGGCGGCCGAGAATGTCCCCGGTGCGGCCACCGAGGAGCAGCAGCCCGCCGAAGGTGAGCGTGTACGCGTTGACGACCCACGAAAGACTCGTGGTGGAGAAGTTCAGAGCGCTCTGGATGTGCGGCAGCGCGATATTCACGATGGTGATGTCGAGAACCACCATCAGCTGGCACGAGGCGATGACCAGCAGGGCGATTGCGTTTCCGCCGCCCCGGGCCGGGGCGGTTGTCATTTGTGCTGGTGCTGGTGCTGGTTGTGAGGTCGTCATGGCGCATGGCCCTCACGGGAGACGCTGCGGGCAGTTTCGCCCACCGTTCGATCGTAAGCCTGGTACGGGCACGTCACCAGTCGATCAGCCGGCCCTCGGTGGGGGAGAGGGGGCCGGCACTCCCGGTGATGGTCAGGGCGCAGGTGGTCGTTCCTGAATTGTCGGCGGTCGGTTCAAGATCCGGGCGAGGGTTGCGTGCACGGGGCACTCAGCGGGGGACCGCCGGTACGACCGGAAGGGTGAACCCGCCTTTCCCGATATCGAGCGCTTTTCCCTGGTCAGACCCCCTCCGATTGAAGCTGCGCTGCGGCTGCTCCGCTGTCGTCCAGGGCTCCGGTGTGGCGCAGGCCGACGGGTCAGGACACCGGCGGAATGATGTCAGCCGTGTCGACCGGACTAAGGCGCGGCCACGCGTTGAGCGACGCGACAGAGCGATGACGCGATCCGCGGGGGCGGTCCATGGCGGTGGCGGGCTAATGCCCTGTCCGATAAGGCATCGTCAGCCGGGCTCTGGGACGTCGGCCCCCGTCCATCGCCACCCGAAGAGCGGACACCGCCACCCCGTGCGGCCCTCTCCGGTGGCACAACAGCGGCATATGACTGACGGTAATCATGTCGCTACTGCGTTTCCTGTGGCTGATGCCCTGTCAGCCAGCGTATGTCGCGACGGAAGGAATCCTCCCATGCGCACTGCTCGCACCCTGCTGGCCGGAGCCACCATCTCCGCAGTCCTTGCCATCGCCGCTCCCGCCGCCCACGCCACGGGTGCCCACAACGCGTACGAGCCGAGCACCCCCGGCTCCTCGTCCGCTTCCAGCGAGGGCTACTCCTCGACCGAGCAGGGCGCCAAGTCCGAGGACGGATGGAAGGGGCACGAGGGCGAGGGCAAGAAGCCGAAGGGTGGCATGCACACCGGCGGTGGCGGCATGGCCCTGTCCGGCGGTGGCCTGGCCGCCGGTTCCGTCCTGCTGCTCGGCGGCCTCGGCGCCGGCGCTTACGTCCTGCGCCGCCGCAGCACGTCCGCCGGCCTGGCCGTGTGATCCGGCGCCGAACCTGAACCACGCCGTTCTGGCGTTGCCACCGTCGTCGCACGATGACGGTGGCAACGCCGGTTCCGGCACCTGGCCGGGCGCCACGACCGTCGATCCCGGAGCTGATGAAAGGCATCACCTCATGGCCCAGCAGACGACACAGCACACCGCCCGCGCGGCGGACTCCGCGCCGGGTGGCGACAGCCGGTCGCGGGTCCTGCGCTGGGCCACCGCCGCGATCCTCCTCGGCGCCTTCCTGATCTACAACTCCATCGACCCCTCCGAAGCCGGGCCCCCCGCCTCCGCCGTCGTACAGGCCGCACCCCCGGCGGCACCCCCGGCGGCGCCGCCCACCAGCAGTAGCCACGCGCTTCCCGCCTCCCGCCCCACCCTTCTGACGATCCCCATCCTCGGCGTGAGCGCCCCCTTCACGCCCCTTCACCTCGACCGGTCGGGCAAGCTGGACCCTCCACCGACAGACAACAGCAACCTCGCCGGCTGGTACGCGGATGGCCCCACGCCTGGTGAAAAGGGCAACTCGATCGTCGCCGGCCATGTCGACACCACCACGGGCCCGGCAGTGTTCTTCCTGCTCAGTATGGTCAAGCCAGGCAGCACGGCCGAGATCACCCGCGCCGATGGCATCGTCGCGACATTCAAGGTCGATTCCGTCGAGACCTTCTCCAAGGGGACATTCCCCGACCAGCGCGTCTACGGCGACACTCCCAACGCCCAGTTGCGCCTCATCACCTGCGGCGGGTCGTACGACCACAAGAAGAAGGACTACTCGGACAACGTCGTTGTCTTCGCCCACCTGGAATCCTCGCGCAAGAGCTGACCGCTCGCGCACCAGTACCCGAAGCGCCGTGCGCGCCGTCGGCCCAATACTCGGCACCAGGGACGGATCCTGTCACCAGGGGTGCTTTGCGCGAGGCTGCGCCGACCGCGTGCTCACACTGTCAGTTGGGCCGGTATGCCACCGCCCGGTCGGGGGTCAGCCGAAGCCGAACCAGCCCAGTACGGTCTGCACGAGCAGGATGGTGGACATCCCGCCAACGCCCACGACCACGACGGTGGCGGCGATCCGGTAGCGGGGGGTGTTGGCGGCCTTGCCGAGCAGGCTGCGGCGGTTGGTGAGGATCAGCAGGTAGATCAGCACAATGGGGCTGATAAGGCCCTGCAGGACCTGGGTGCCGATCAGCAGCTGGATGACGTTGATGGGGGTCATGGCCACCACCGCGCCCAGCGCGATCTGGGCGGTGAACAGTCCCAGGAACAAAGGTGCGTCGCGGAAGCTGCGGGAGACCGAGCGTTCCACGCCGGCGGCCTCGCCGATCGCGTAGCTGGCCGATAGCGGCACCACCGCGCCGGCCAGCGCGGAGGCGCCGATCAGGCCGAAGGCGAACAGCAGCTCGGCGTCCTTGCCCGCGACGGGTTCGAGGGCGGAGGCGGCCTGGGCGGCGGATTCCAGCGGGCCGGTGCCACCGATGGCGGCGGCGGTGGCGATGATGATGGTCAGGCTGATCACGCAGGCGAAGACCGCGCCGAGGATCGCGTCGGCGCGGATCAGGCGGTAGTCCTCCGGTTTGGCGCCGCGGTCGACGACGCCGGCGGCGGCGTAGAACTGCATGTAGGGGCTGACGGTGGTGCCGATCAGCGCGACTCCCAGCAGGATGAATGCCTTGCTGGGTTCGAAGTGCGGGACGACCAGGTGGGAGCCGACGTTCCCCCAGTGCGGGTGGCCGAGGATCATCGCGATGGGGTAGGCGAAGAACACCAGCGACATCAGCAGGAAGATCCGCTCCGCGTACCGGTAGGAGCCGAACAGCACCAGCGACCACAGCAGCAGCGCGGCCGGGGGGATGACGGCCCACTTGGGCACGCCGAGCAGCTCGAAGGCGGCGCCGATCCCGGCGAACTCCGAGACGACCAGGCCGGTGTTGGCCAGCAGCAGGCAGCCCAGCGCCAGGGCGGTCAGGCGCAGGCTGAACTGCTCGCGGATCAGCGCGCCCAGGCCCTTGCCGGTGTAGGCGCCGAGGCGGACGGCCATCTCCTGGACCATCACCAGGGCGACGGTGACCAGCACCATGAAGAACAGCGTGCCGTAGGTGTACTGGGAGCCGGCGCTCGCGTAGGTGGCGATGCCGGCGGCGTCGTTGCCCGCGTTGGCGGCGACCAGGCCGGGACCGGCGACCGCCGCTACCAGGGCCAGGCGCCGCCACCGCCCCTTCAGGCCGCGGGGACGTTCCCCTGTGGGACGTGTGGCGGTGGTGGCGGTGGTGTCGAGGTCGCGGGTCACTGCAGGAACCTCCGAAAGTGCAGGCGCCCGCGCTCGGGCAGCAGGGTGTCCAGGACGTCATCGGCCAGGATCCGACCGAGCGGACGGTGGTCGGCGTCGATGACGAGCAGGGAGGAGACGCGGGCGGCCACCAGGAGTGCGGCGGCCTCGGCGATGCGCGCTTGCGGAACCAAGGTGACCGGCGGACCGAATTGGGCGAGCCAGTCCGTGAGTTCACCGACGGTCGTGGTGTCCTCGGCCACCGCCAGGTCGAACAGGGCGATGTCGGCGACCAGGCGGCCGTTGTCGTCCAGGACCGCGACGGCGTCGATCTCGGTACGGTGCTCGGCCTGCCCGGCCAGGACGGCACGAACCTGCCCGACGGTCTCCTCCCGGCGGGCGGTGACCACCACGGTGGTCATGGCGCCGCCGGCTGTGCCTTCGCGGTGGGCCAGCAGCCCGCGCAGTTCGGCGGCCTCGGCCTGGGGCATCCGGGCAAGCAGCGTCTCGCGCTCGGCGGGCTGCAGGTCGCGCAGCGCGTCGACGGCCTCGTCCGGCTCCATCTCGTCCACCAGCCGCGCGGCGTGCTCGGGCGGCGCCTCGCGGAGCAGGTTCTCCAGCTCGGCCGGTTCCATCTCCTCCAGTGCGTCGGCGGCCCGGGCGGGCTCCAGCCAGCCCAGCAACTGCTGGCGCTCGGTGCGGCCGAGGTCTTCCAGGACATCGGCCAGGTCGGCGGGCCGCAGCCGGTGCAGCGCGGACCGCGAGGCCCGCAACCGGACCTCTGCCGGACCGTCGGTGGCGTGCTCGGCGAACGGGGCCACCGCCTGCCAGTCCAGCACCCGCTCCGGCGTCGGGCGGGCCTGCCAGCGCCGGGGCCCCAACCGTCGCAGCAGGGTGGGCAGGGAAACATCCACCCCGACCAGCACGACCCGATCGGCCAGCGGCGCCAGGTAGAGGTCGGCCGCGCGGGTGACCTGGACGCCGTCGACGTCGACGAGCTGGTGGTCCAGCACGTCCCGGGCCAGCAGCACCTCTCCTGGACGGCGTTCGTACTCGCGCAGGTCCACCCGAGCCGTGCGCAGCCGGACCCGGCCGCTGCGGACCTGGTCAATGGTGTCGGCGGTCAGGAACGCGCGGCGGCGGCCGATGCGGATGACCAGCCCGGTGACCGGCGGATACGGGTCGGTGCCGTAGAGGCGGGCGACCACGTCCACGACGCGGCCGACCTCTTCGCCGGCCTGGTTGGTGACCAGGCAGCCGATGAGGCCGGCCAGCGAGACCAGGGAGGCGCGGACCGCCTTGGAGGCGGTCGCGCGGCGTTCCAGATGCACCCTGCGGTTGCGCAGGCGGGCGGATGTGGTCATGAACAGAGTGTTGGTGGCCAAGATGAACACCCCCTTGCCCCGCGGCGGCGGGGCGTGGGCGGCGGCGGGCAGCATGCGCCCTGTGACCAGGCGGGCCGTGGCCGCGCGCCCATTGCCGCCGGGCCCGGCGGGGCGGCCGGGCAGGCGTCAGGGGTGGCGACCGGTGGAGGGCCGGACGGTCAGGGAAGGAGCGGCTGCCCGGCGCCGCGGCAGGACGACGAGGACAACGCGGGAAGGGGCCAACAACTATGGCCCGGACTACTGTCCATCTCGCCTCCTTCCGGCCGGGGACACCCACGCGGGCGTCGCAGCGACTCGGCAAGGAGCGGACCGGGTGGAATCCCGGCTCACCCCAACTCGTCAGAGCTTTGGCACTCCACGGCGTAGTCCCGCCATTGCGGGAAGCCACTTGGGGTCACCCCTTAGGTCGGGGAGACCTGTCCTGATCCGGAGCGTCTCTCGACGGGTGGGATCAGTGGCCTGTGTCCGTGAAGACGCCTCACCGAACGAGGTGCCCAAACAACCGGCCGTAGCTTACGCCCCTTACCGCCGGCCGCGCCAACCCGCCCGCGTCATCCTGCCCCAGCACGCTCTGCCTGGCGCCCCTCTCCAGCCGCAGCAGGCGTCGCCGCGCCAGGCGGCCGCCCAACGAAGTACGCCTGCGCCCCGGCTTCCCCTCGTTCGTCCGCTGAGCAGGCCCCCGCATTCCGATAACCGGTGCACAGCGGCCGCATCTCGGCCACGAGTGCCTTCACCGGCTGTGCGCGGCCGGTCGCAGGCAGCCTTATCGCGTACGGGCTCGTCCGGGAATGAGGCGGAGTGTGCGGCGGGATTCCACGCCGCCGGAGCTGCCGCGATGGGCCGGAACGCGGTCTTGTCCGGCGCCTCGAGGCATCGAAATACTCGACGGTGAACGTTGGCATGGACGCGCTAGATGTCCGGTCGACGGGGCACGGCGGAACCTATCCGCACACCTTCGGGGCCCGCGCACGTCCTGCGGACCCAACCCCCCACAGGAGGCGTCGAGTTGAACACCTTACGGATCATCAGGTATCGCACTGCGCTCGCGACGGCGGGCGCTGCTGTCCTCACCGCCGCGGTGATGCTCCCGCAGGCGCAGGCGGCCACACCCGCCCCCAGGACCCTCACCCCCGCTGCCGCGTCCCGCCTCGCGGGTGACCTCGCCTCCCGCTTGGGCGAGACCGGCATCGCGGGCTCCTACTACGACGCCGCCGGCGGCAAGCTCGTCGTCAACGTCCTGAACACGTCAGCGGGTGAGCGCGTGCGGCAGGCGGGTGCGCAGCCGCGGATCGTCCAGCACTCGCTCGCCCAGCTGCGGGGCGCCACGCACACGTTGGGCGCACAGGCCCGGATCCCCGGCACAGCCTGGTCCATCGATCCACGTACCGACCAGGTCGTGGTGACCGCGGACCGCACCGTGACGGGCGCCAGGCTCGACCGGCTGGTGAAGACCGTCAAAGCGCTGGGCGGCGCCGCCCGTCTGAGGCGTTCCACGGGCCGCCTCACACCGTTCATCGCCGGTGGTGACGCCATCTGGGCCAGCGGCGCACGCTGTTCGCTCGGCTTCAACGTCGTCAAGGACGGGCAGCCGTACTTCCTGACCGCCGGCCACTGCGGCGTCGCGTACCAGAGCTGGTCGGACTCTCAAGGTGGCTCCGAGATCGGCTCGGTGGAAAGCGCCACGTTCCCCGGCAATGATTACGCGCTGGTGCGGTACACCGACGGATCCATCGACCACCCGAGCGCCGTCGATCTGTACGACGGCACCACCCAGGCCATCTCCGGCGCGAGTGACGCGACCGTCGGGGAGCCGGTGCAGCGCAGCGGCAGCACCACCGGCGTACACGGCGGCACGGTCACCGGCCTGGACGCGACCGTCAACTACCCCGAGGGAACGATCAACGGGCTGATCGACACCGATGTCTGCGCCGAACCCGGCGACAGCGGCGGCGCACTCTTCGACGGTGACCAGGCGATCGGCCTGACCTCCGGCGGCAGCGGCGACTGCACGAACGGCGGTGAGACCTTCTTCCAGCCGGTCACCGCCGCACTGAGCGTGTACGGCGCGTCGATCGGCTGACACCCGGCGCCAGCCCCCAGGAGCCCGGCCGCTCATCAGCGGCCGGGCTCCTGCGGCCATTGCTCCTGGCGCTTCTCGTAGCGTGCCCTGGCTGCCATCAGCCCTGCCCCGTACAGCGCGAGGACGGCGGCGAGCAGCAGGTAGTAGACGGGCGGCAGGGCGGCCATGCCCAGTACAGGGGCGAGGGGTGAGAGCGGCAGCAGCAGGCCGATCATGGCCAGCACCGTCGTGGCGAGCCGGACCGGGGTAGGGGCGCGGCCCTCGGCGGCCCGGCGCCCCGTGCGCAGTACGAGTATCACCAGCGCCTGGGTGAGGAGGTTTTCGGTGAACCACCCGGCGTGGAAGGACGCCTGGCCGCCGGGACGGCCCGATCCGTGCACGGCGAGTACGAGCACCCCGAAGGTGGCCAGGTCGGCAATGGCGTTGAGCAGGCCGAAGCCGGTGATGAAGCGCAGGAAGTCACGCGGGCGCAGCTCCGCGGGGCGACGCAGCGCGGCAGGACCGGGGCGGTCGAAGGCGAAGGCGAGCTGGGCGGCGTCGAAGCACAGGTTCTGCACCAGGACCTGCACTGGGAGCATCGGGAGGAATGGCAGCAGCAGCCCGGCGACCAGCATCGAGATGACGTTGCCGAGGTTGGAGGACAGGGTGATGCGCAGATAGGTCGCGATATTGCCGCTGCTGCGGCGCCCGGCGAGGATTGCGTCGTCGATGGCGGTGAGGTCCTTGGCGGCGAGCACCACATCGGCGCTCTCGCGCGCCACATCGACCGCGTCGCGCGGGCAGATCCCCACATCGGCGGCCTGCAGCGCGGGCAGGTCATTGACGCCGTCGCCCAGGAACCCGGTGGTGTGCCCGCGCTCGCGCAGTGCGCCGACGATACGGGCCTTGTGCTCGGGCGTGCAGCGCGCGAAGACCGTGCTGCGGTCGGCCAGTTCGGCCAGACCTGCGCCGGTGAGGCCATCGATCCGCTCCGCGGTGACGACCTCGCCCGGGTCCAGGTCCAGATCGCGGCAGACGCGGGCGGCGGTGCCCGGGTGGTCACCGGTGAGGACCTTCACGGCGACACCCCTACGGGCGAGGACCGCCAGCGCATCGGCGGCGGTGGGTCTCAGTGCGTCGCGCAGCCCGACGAAGCCGACGAAGGTCAGGCCGTACTCATCGGCGGATGTGTACGGGCCGAGCCGCGCGGGACGATCGGCCAGGGCGACGGCCAGCAGCCGCAGACCGTCCTCGGCCTGGTCCATGGCGAGGCGGCGCAGGCGCTCCAGGGCGGCGGCGTCCAATTCCGTCTCCCGGCCGCCGGCCCGCAGCCGGGTGCACCGCTCCAGAACGTCCTCGACTGCCCCTTTGACGACCAGAGTGTGCAGGCCCGTACGGCTAGGTCGGCGCACCACCGCGCACGAACTGCGGCGTACCGCGTCGAAGGGCAGTGCGGCGACACCGTCGTAAGCCAGCAGTTCTTCGCCGCAATCCTCGGTTGCCTCCAGGATCGCCTCGTCCAGGGCATCCGGGGCCGGCAGATCAGCGAGTTGGAGCGTCCACAGGCTGTTCACGGCGGCCCAGTGCAGTACCTCGGGATCGCTGCGGCCCTCCGGGTCCAGATGACAGTCGAGGATCGGCCGGTCCTGCGTGAGGGTGCCGGTCTTGTCCGTACACAGCACATCGATCGCGCCCAGGTCGTGCAGCGCCGGCAGCCGCTTGACGATCACCTCGCTGCCGTGCGCCAGGCCGGCCGCGCCCCGGGCCAGCGCCGTGGTGACGATGACGGGCAGCATCTCGGGGGTCAGGCCGACCGCCACCGCCACCGCGAACGGCAGCGTTTCCAGCCCGCGCCCGCGCAGCGCGGCATCGGCCATCAGCACCAGCGGCGGGGTCAGCAGCATGAACCGGATGAGGGTCCAGGAGATCCCGTTCACCGAGCGGTCGAACGCGCTCTCGCGCCGCCGCCGCGCGGGCTCCCGGTAGGTACCGGCCAGCTGAGTGGCCTCACCGGTCGCGACGACCACCGCGGTGCCGCTGCCGGAAGCCACGCTGCTGCCCAGAAAACACAGGTACGGCTGATCGAACAGGGCTGTGCCGGGGTCCGCGGGCGTATCGACGGGGTATTTGGCGACCGGAGCGGACTCACCGGTGAGCGGCGCCTGCCGCACGGTCAGGCCGGAGGCACGCAACAGCCGCAGATCCGCCGGCACCAGGTCGCCCGGCCCGAGCCTGATCACATCACCGGGCACCAGTTGGTCGACGGGGATCTCCCGGGACCGCGACGCTGCCGCGCCGGACCGCCGCTGGACGGTCGCGGTGGTGGCGACCAGCTCGCGCAGCGCGGCGGTGGACCGGTCGGCCCGGTACTCCCCGCTGGAGCGCAGCGCACAGCTGACCGCGACCAGAACCGCGATCACACAGGCCGTTCCCCAGGAGGCGACGACGGCCGACACCAGCCCCAGGCAGAGCAGCACCGTGGTGAACGGATCACGCAGGCTGCCCACGAAGCGCACCGGCCAGGAAGCGGGACGCTGCGCGGCAATGGTGTTCTCGCCGTACTGGAGCAGCCGCTCCTCGGCCTGCGATTCCAGCAGTCCGCGCGGCCCGCTTCCCAGCCGCCGCAACATTTCCAGCGGAGTGAGTCCCGCCGTGTCGCGTACGGAACGGCCGTGCGGGTCCGGGATCGTACGGCCGGTGCTGGTGCCGGTGCCCGCGACGGTCTCAGGCGCCCAGGCCACGAACGCGCCTCGGCGTTGGCTTGTGGTCGGCGCGGTCGGACAGCTGTCCGACCAGCCAGCGCACCATAGTCACCACATCGGGGTCGTCGACGAGATAGACCACCCGGCGCCCCTCCCGGCGCGATCGCACCAGCCCCGCCAGTTTCAGCTTCGTCAGATGCTGGCTCACCGCGGGCAGCGCACCACCCACCCGCTCCGCGAGCCCGCTCACATCACTCTCGCCCTGCGCCAGCGCCCACACGATGTGCAGCCGGGCGGACGAAGCGAGCATCCCGAAGGCAGCGGCGGCCTCCGTCAACACCTCGGCAGGCGGATCCTCGAAGTTGCCGGCACCTGTCGCCACTACCGTGCTCCTGTCGCCCGGGCATCATCCTCGCCCCCGAAAACGGCCAGTCTAGTGCGGGGGACAGACGGCTCTCAGTGTATTCCGGGGCGCGGGGTCACCATGCGTGCCTGCCACCGGTGGCGTCTCGTATTCCTGTGGCGTCCTCGTCGGGCACCTGGACGGTAGCCCCTCCTCAGGTACTTGCTATATCGCGCATGCATGCAAATTGCGCGTGGCGGGGACCGCCTGCGCCCAGATGCCCATCCGGAGGGCCAGGGAGCCAGGGCGGCTCTTCCTCGGTCGCCAACCGGCTGCTCGTCGCCCTTCTGATCAAGGTGAGCGACAGCGCCGGCCGGGCCGCCACCCAGCCCGGGAGAAACGCGACCATCCTCACACCGGTCGTCGCCGGACAGCGCCGCCGCCCGGCCCCACGCCAAACCGGCCGCCGCCGTTACGAGCGGGACCTGTCCTGACCCTGGGTGGTGCCGGTGTGAGGCCCGGGCGGGGAGTGGTGGGATGCTCCCGGTGGGCCGACAGATCCCCAACGCGGCAGTCGAAACCCAGTGATGGTGAGTCGGACCCACCGGCAACATCACCACGCACATCATCGCTGTCAGATGTTGACGCCGAAGTCCTGGGCGATGCCCCCAAGACCCGAGGCATAGCCCTGTCCGATGGCGCGGAATTTCCACTCCGTGCCGTTGCGGTAGAGCTCGCCGAAGACCATCGCGGTCTCGGTGGAGGCGTCCTCGGTCAGGTCGTAGCGGGTGAGTTCGGCGCCGCCCGCCTGGTTGACCACGCGGATGAAGGCGTTGCGTACCTGTCCGAAACTCTGGCCGCGCTTCTCGCCCTCGTAGATGGATACCGGGAAGGCGATCTTTGCGACCTCGGCCGGAACGGTGGCCAGGTTGATCTGGATCTGCTCGTCGTCCCCGTCGCCGCCGCCGGTGAGGTTGTCGCCGGAGTGCACCACTGAACCGTCGGGGCTGCGCAGGTTGTTGAAGAAGACGAAGTGCTGGTCGGAGACGACCTTGCCGGACGCGTCGCACAGTATCGCGGAGGCGTCCAGGTCGTAGTCGGCGCCGGTGGTGGTGCGTACGTCCCAGCCCAGTCCGACAGTGACGGCGCTCAGGCCCGGGGCCTCTTTGCTCAGCGAGACGTTGCCGCCCTTGGCCAGGGTCACGCCCATGATCTTCCTCCATTGCTCATTCGGTCGTGTGCCGTCCTTCGGGGACAACGCGTCAGCACGCCCACTGGTTCCACAGTTGCGCAACTTCTAAAGTGTTGAGGGTAGAGCCTGAGCCGCCGCCATGGCGGCCGGTGCGCCCCCCAACACTTTGAAGATTGCGCAAGCTCTAAAGTGTTGCCCATGAAGACATATGACGCGGCGGAGCGGGAGACGGCCATGCTCGATGGCGGTCCCGGAGACGGGATCCGGATCCGGGTGGCCGGCCGGCCGTGGGTGCTGCAGGTGATTCTTCCCTGCGAGCTGGAGACCCCGTCGTCCGGCGGTCAGGTTCAGGCTCAGGTGCAGGCCATGTATGTCTACCGCCGGGACTCACGCTCGACCGCAGAGCTGGTGCGCTACAGCTTCGACGCGGCCAGTCCCTGATCCGCGCGCAGATCAGTGTGTGGTCGTGGGCCCGCCCTCACGCACTGGGCGGGCGGAGGTGGTGTCGCCGGGGGCGGCCTGGATGGTGAGCGGCGTCACCGGCTCCCCGGGCGCGGGCGCGGGGGAAGCGGTCGCCGGCGCTCCATCGTCCTTCATGGCCTTGGCCTCGCTCTTGAGGATCCGCATCGATTTGCCCAGCGCGCGGGCGGTGTCCGGCAGCTTCTTGGAGCCGAAAAGCAAGATCACCACGAGCGCCAGGACCAGCAGGTGCCAGGGTTGCATGCCGTTGTGAAGCATCGACGCCCCACCCTTTCGTCGTCATCGGGATCGCAGGCCCGGTGGCCGCGCCCACAGAAAAGCTTGCTACATTGCGCAACTGTACAACCAAGGGCCGGGCCGAAGCGTCTTCTGTCCAGAAACGCGCGGGCGAGGGGGACACATGTCAGGCAGCCACAAGGCGGGGGCGGGTCGCGGGGGCGAGGACCGGGCCGCCCCGGGGCGGCGGCGCCAACGCAGCCCCCTGCGGATCGCCGCCGCGATAGCGGTCGCGATCCTGGTCCTGCTCATCGCGGGAGCCGGCTGGATCTACATCCAGCTCAACGGGAACATCAACACCTTCGACGCCGACGGCGTCTCGAAGGACCGGCCC
This sequence comes from Streptomyces sp. PH10-H1, assembly GCF_030063355.1. Taxonomy (GTDB): domain Bacteria; phylum Actinomycetota; class Actinomycetes; order Streptomycetales; family Streptomycetaceae; genus Actinacidiphila. The sequence continues at coordinate 5,108 of NZ_JASISZ010000075.1, read as the reverse complement.
AAGGCTGCCACCGCTGGGCAGAACGTCCTGGTCATAGGCTCCGATTCGCGAGCGGGCGACAACAGCAGCCTTGGCGGCGGGAAGGGCGACGTCGGCCGCTCGGACACCGCGTTCCTGCTGCACGTCTACGCCGACAGCAAGCACGCCGTCGGCGTGTCGATACCGCGCGATTCCCTCGTCGACATCCCTCCGTGCAAGCTGCCCGACGGCACCTGGACCAAGCCCCAGAGCAATGCCATGTTCAATTCGGCCTTCTCCGTGGGCAACACCGCCCAAGGCAACCCGGCCTGCAGCCAGAACACGGTGGAGAAGCTGACCGGACTGCGCGTCGACCACACCGTCGTCGTCGACTTCGCGGGCTTCTCCAGGATGACGTCCGCCGTCGGAGGGGTGCAGGTATGCCTGCCCAAGGACGTCTACCAGGGGGATCTCAACCCCAACCGCGGCTCGCGCGGCAAGCTCCTGTTCGCCAAGGGCCAGCAGACCGTCTCCGGCCAGCAGGCCCTGGACTACGTCCGCCTCCGGCACGGCATCGGGGACGGCTCCGACATCGGCCGCATCCAGCGCCAGCAGGCATTCGTCTCCAGCTTGATCAAGAAGGTGAAGGGGCAGGGCTTCAGTCCCACCACGCTGCTGCCGCTCGCGAACGCGGCGACCAAGTCCATGACCGTCGACCCCGGGCTCGGCTCGGCCGACAAGCTGCTCTCCTTCGCGATGTCCATGAAGGACATCGACCTGCACAACACCAAATTCATCACCCTGCCCTGGCGCTACCAGGGCGCACGGGTCGCGATCGTCCACCCCGACGCGGACACGCTGTGGGCGGCCCTGCGCGCCGACCGCACTTTGGACGGCAAGGACGCCAGCGGCACTTCCGGTGGCAAGGCGTCCCCCGGTGCGTCGGCCGGCTCCACCGCTCCGGCCCCCGACTCAGGCAAGGGCATCAACGTCGCCGTCTACAACGGCACTACCGTCAAGGGCCTTGCCGGCCGCGCAGCGGACACCCTGAAGGCCGGCGGCTTCACCGTCACCAGTACCGCGACCGCGGGCTCCCAGGACCACGCCACCACAGTCATCAAGTACGGCCGCGGCAAGCAGGACCAGGCCAGAACCGTCGCCCGCCTCTTCCCCGGCGCCGAGCTCAAAACCACCACAGCGCCCGGCATCAGCGTCACCCTCGGCCAGGACTACGCGACCGCCCCGTCACCGAGCACCCCCACCCCTACCGCCCTGGCCGCCGGGATAGCCGACAAGGCGCGATCCGCCGACGACGACCCCTGCTCCAACCTGTCCTACGGATGAGCCGGTGCGCCGCTCACCGTCGGGCGCGGGTCCGGACCGTATCCCCGGTGGTTTCAGTTCTTCCATTCTTCCATGGTCAACATTCGGTGAGGCAGCCCGCCTTGCCCTGTAATATCCCGTCATGTACCGTCTTGAGGAGAGTCCATGCCAGCCACTCTTAGGGCGCTGCCCAGGCCACTGCTGGCCCTGTTCGTCACCCTGTTCGCATGGGCCGCGGTGGCTGGGTCCGCGCCGGCGGCCCATGCGGCCACGAATCTCGACACGGTGGCCGAGGCTCTCAGGAAGAGCCCGGTCTATGTCGCCCCCGAGGCCTCGGGGCAACTGTCGGCGGCCGACGCCGAGGCTCTCGCGAAAAAGATCAAGGACGCGGACAAGCCGGTCTTTGTGGCGGTGCTGCCCGAGTCCGCCGCGTTCCCGAAGAAGACGATGCTGCAGGACCTGCGGACCAAGGTCGGCATCACCGGCGTCTACGCCGTGTACCTCGGCGGCAGCGGCTTCAACGCGGGCGCGGACCGGAAGGTGATGCCGCGGAACGCGATCGACAACCTCGCCGGATCCATCAAGCGCTCGTACGGCGGCGACACCAAGGCGCTCCTCAACAGCTTCGTGGACCAGGCCGACCAGCAGGCCAAGGGCAGCGCCCCGGCCTCATGGGGCGGCGGATCGGGTGACGACGGCATCGGGACGGCCGGACTCGTCACAGGTGGCGCGGTCGTCGTCACAGGTGGCGCGGGCGCTTTTGCCCTTTACCGCCGCAGCAGGAAGAAGCGCGAGGAGCGCGAGCGAGCCGAGCTGCAAGCCCTGCGCGTTGTGGTCGACGAGGACATCACCGCCTTCGGCGAGGAACTGGACCGGCTCGACTTCACCCCGTCCGAGCCGGGCGCCGACGACCCGATGCGCGAGGACTACACCCGCGCCCTGGACGCATACGAGGCCGCCAAGGCCATGATGGACGCCGCGGCGAAGCCGCAGGACGTGCGGCCGGTGACCGAAGCCCTGGACAACGGCCGGTTCGCGCTGGCCACCCTCGCCGCGCGCCGGACCGGGGCCCCGCTGCCCGAGCGCCGGATGCCCTGCTTCTTCGACCCGCGCCACGGCCCGTCCGCCACGGACGCACAGTGGGCCCCGCCGGGCGGGGCGGCGCGGACCGTACCCGCGTGTGCGGCAGACGCAGCCCGCCTGGCCGACGGCGAGGAACCCATGTCCCGCATGATCCAGACCGCTCACGGTCCGCAGCCCTATTGGAACGCCGGACCCGCCTACGCCCCCTGGGCAGGCGGTTACTTCGCCGGCGGCATTCTCACCGGCCTGCTCGTGGGCACCATGCTCGGTTCCATGATGAGTACTCCCGCCTACGCCGACTCCTCGCCCCTCGGCGGTGACGGCCCGGAGGGCGGCGACGTCTCCGGTGCCGACTTCAACCCCGGTGACTTCTCGGGCGGTTTCGGCGGGGACGGGGGCGGGGGCGACGGCTTCGGCGGCGGCGACTGGTGAACCTGCCCGCTGTCCGTCGGAATGGCCCGGGCTCGCGGATGTGACAGGGAATATCCCTTTCCCTGCCACATCAGTTGCCGCGAGCCGGGCGCTGCTGCGCGGACGCGCTGACCCGATGCCTGTGATGGCCCCGAAGGCTGGTATGCGAACTTCCCGGGCTTTGGCAGGAGCTGGCTACCGCAGCTCGGTCCCCATAACGAGCACTTCGCCAAAGACACCGGGGCCCTGTTTCTGGCGCTGGCGAGCCTGACGGTGATCACCACGCGCTACGTGCGGGACAATCGATTCGTGCAGGCGACAGGCGCAGTGTGGCTGGTCTTCAACGTGCTGCACCTCCTCCACCACCTGCAGCACCTTGGCATGTATGAGCCGGTCGGCCAGGTGCTCAACGCTGTCCTGCTATCTGCTCTGGTACTGGTGTCGGTGCTCCTTCTGGTGCCGTCGCACTCCGCGCAGCGGGACGGCAAGCAGTGACGAGCAGGAACAGCAAGGAGGAGCGTGGCATGCGAGTGGCAGTGGCAGGTGGGACCGGGCTCATCGGACGGTATGTGGTCGAAGAGTTGACCGCGGCCGGGCATGAGACGGTGGTGCTGGCCAGGTCCCGTGGTGTTGACCTCGTTTCGGGCACGGGACTCGATGCGGCCATGGCCGATGTGAAGGCGGTTATCGACGTTAGCAACATGACGACAATGAGCGGCAAGAAAGCGGTCTCGTTCTTCGGGACCGCCAGCCGCAATCTCCTGGACGCCGGGGCGCGGGCGGGGGTCCGGCACCACGTGGCCCTGTCGATCGTCGGCATCGACCGGGTGGGCTACGGCTACTATCAGGGCAAACTCCGCCAAGAGGAAATGGTCGAGGGCGGACCGGTGCCATGGACCGTGCTGCGTGCCACGCAGTTCCACGAGTTTGCACAGCAGATGCTCGACCGGTCCCCGAAGCCCCTTGCGATGGTTCCCCGGATGCGCACCCAGCCGATCGCGGCCCGGGAGGTGGCCCGGCACCTCGTGGGCCTCGCCCTCGCCCCGCCGCAGGGCATGGCTCCCGAGCTCGCCGGACCGCAGGTCGAGCAGCTCGTCGACATGGTGCACCGACTGCTGCGGGCCCGGCACCAACGCCGGCTGGTGCTGCCGGTCAAACTCCCCGGCGCCACGGGCGCCGCCATGACGGGCGACGGCCAGCTGCCGACCGGCTCGGGTCCCCGGGGCACCCAGACCTTCGAGGCATGGCTCTCCCAGAGCGCTGCGCTGGGAGGATGACGGAGCTGTGCCCCCATCTGAACCCGCTCAGGACCCCACCCTCGGCTCCCTCATGGTCGAGCGTCGCAGGCTCCTCAACGTCGGCTACCGCATGCTCGGTTCTGTGCAGGATGCCGAGGACGTCGTCCAGGAGACGTATGCCCGTTGGTATGCCCTGCCCGAACAAGCGCGGCGGGCGATCGAGACAGCGCTGGCGTGGCTGACCCGGGTCGCGTCGCGGATCTGTCTCGACCACCTTGCTCGGCCCGGTCCGGCGCGAGAACTACATCGGTGAATGGCTGCCCGAGCCGGTCCGTGACAGCGCCCAGTGGACCAGCATGGCGGGCAACAGCGGGGAAGATCCGGCCGATCGGATCACCCTCGATGAGTCACCCTTCAACCGCTCCAGACGATGAGCGTGCGTTCACCAAACGAGCGGGCAGGCCCCGGCGGCAACTCCCGCCGGGGCCTGCCCGCTTGAGGTCACTGTGACGCTGATCGGGAGTCCCGGGCCGAAACGCTTGTCCATGTCGAGGCGGAAGGCTCCGTGCGGGCCTATGGTCGGTCAGAACAGGGCAGTCAGCCCTCGCCGATCATCGTAGGACAGCTTCTTCGCCCGAGCCGGCCCGCGCAGCGCCCAGAGGCACGTGAGGCACATGGGCCGGCCAGGACCAACGATTGCGGCCGGCCCGCAGAGGGCGCAGGGCAACGCAGGGTGCAATGCTGCCTGCGCGTCGCGCCGTCAACGCACAGGAGCTGTCTCGTCTGACCCTCCATCAAAGATGGTTCTGTCCAACGCTGTTCTGGATGGGGTGTGGCCTGCTGCGACGGTGTGTTGGAGCGGGGTGGAGGGGGCCGGATGGGTTCGAAGAGTTTGTCCCGGGCAGTGCAGGCGCACGCGTTGGGTGCTCGGTTGGCGAGCTACCAGTTCAGTGGGTTTGCATGGTTCTCTGAAGCTCCGCCATCTTGATTCTGGCTGGTCAGGGCCTCTGGTGTGATGGCGGGTGAGGCTGCTCGGGCTGGTGGCGGGGCAGTGTCCAGCATGTAGATCGTCGGGCAGGGCGGTTCGCCTGTTCC